>JBBQKJ010000015.1:0-56329 GCA_038326775.1 Candidatus Geothermincolia bacterium | reverse complement strand
GTGGGGGTCAGCCACCCTGCCTGTAATTGGCGGCCGCGGGCGGTTGTCCCATAAACAAATTCATGTCTGGGTGCCTGACCCCAGGGTGAACCCGAGGTTGAATCTGCGCGACTGATGAAATCAGATCTGACCCCGAGTATTAGCGGGTATCAGGGATAGATGTAGACGTGGGTGCCCTTTTCGACGCGGTTAAAGATGTACAGGGCCGCCCACTCGGAGACCCTGATGCAGCCGTGCGAGACCGAGTAGCCAAGCGACTTCTCGTCTCCGGTGGAATGAATCCCCACGCCGTCTCCGATCTCCATCCAGTACGGGCCGAGAGGGTTGCCCGGACCGGGGGGGATCGGGGCGCTGCTGACGTCTCTTGCCCAGGCGCTCTTGGGAGGGTACCAGGTCGGGTTCTTTTCCTTCTTCACGATGGTGAACCTGCCGTTCGGGGTGGGATACTGCGGGCTCCCTACGGCGCAGGCGAAGTTGTCGATATACTCCTCGCCATTGTAAAGGTAGAGCTTGTGTTCGGCTTGTTTGATAACGATGATGTGGCCGATGTCAGCTTCGGTGACCTCGGGCTTGACGCTTTCCACGATCACCGGAAACCTCCGATTGCCCGTAGGCAGCGCCGCCACGATCGCGTTTCTGGTCCCGTCCTCCATCACGCGTTGGCCGTATCGGGAGGAGCTGACCGACGGGCTACCTTTGGACATGTCCACGCTCGAGCTCCTGGCCGCCACGTTGAGGTGTTCGGCGATCGTGTCCACGAAAACGTTGAGCTTGTTCTGGTCATACTTGACGATGACCGGGATGTCTCTGTAGATAGGCTTGTTCAGGAACCGCCGGAACATCCGGATGAGAAAAAGCTCGCCGCGGCCCGCGTTATAGGCCTTGTCAACCATCGCCGGGACGTCTACCGACATGTCGATCGACTTCAGGTCGAGTGTGAACTCGTGCTTCTCATATGTGAGCACCATCGGTTCCATGATCGGTGTGGCAACCGTTTTTCCCACGAGATCGGTCGCCTGCGGCTTCGTCATGCCGCCCACCGCCGCTCCTTCGATGGTGATACCGGGGAATATCTGGCCAGACAGGGCCAGGTCCTGTACGAACAGAAAGCAGAACAGGACCGCCAGGACGAGCAACAGGAAAGAGGCGGACAGAACCAGGACGACTCGCTTGCCGTTGGCCCTCCTCAGGTAGAGGTACAACCGCTTGGGGCCGCGTGTATCAAGAATGCTGTTCTTAACGGCAACGCCGTTTGCTCGCAATTCCCACTCCTGTTCAATCTATCCGGTCGCATGGCATTATGGGCAAGCCGTGTGTTCCTTTCAAGGAGATATATCAACCCTCATGCGGGCTCGGACCACTATTGTGTTCGACGCGCAGGCACGACGTCCCGTTTCATGCCCCGGTTTTATTTACGTTTTGATATACTCTACCAGGCCGGACCGACCCGGTTCCGGCTTGAGCTCGAGCGCGCAGGAGGATTCATGGAGCAGGGGCTGGTGCAGGTTTACACGGGAGACGGCAAGGGCAAGACAACGGCGGCCCTGGGCCTCGCAATGCGGGCCATCGGCAAGGGCTTGAAGGTCTTGATGGTGCAGTTTCTCAAGGGGCGCGAGTACGGGGAGCTCGATACGGCGAAGCGTCTCTCCCACAGCTTCCAGATAATCCAGTCGGGCCTCGACAGCTTCGTGAAGAAGGGAGAACCGGGTGAAGAGGACCTTCGCCTGGCCCATGAGGGCCTCGAGACAGCCCGCAAGGCGATCATGGGCGGCGAGTACGACATCGTTATCCTCGACGAGGTTAACGTGGCGGTAGAGCTGGGGGTCCTGACGGTGGAGGAGGTGCTTCCCCTGATCGACGAACGGCCCTGCGGGGTCGAGCTCGTGCTCACGGGCCGCTACGCCCCAGAGGAGTTCTGCGAGAGGGCCGACGTGATGACGGAGATGAAGTGCGTCAGGCACTGTTTCGACCGTGGCGTACCCATGCGCGAAGGGATCGAGTTCTAGAGATGGACGCCAGCCGCCACGAGGAGGAGAAACGCCGCTGGCTCGAGGAAACCTACCTGGCTTCACCGGAGGACGGCGGTCCGTTCATCACCGTATCGAGCGAGCCGGTCGACCCGCTGTACGGGCCCGGTGATGTCGCCGGCCTCGACTACGAGCGCGACCTGGGCTTCCCCGGAGAGTTTCCCTACACCCGCGGCATTCGCTCCAACATGTACCGGGGGCGCCCCTGGACCATGCGTCAGTTCTCCGGGTTCGGGACCGCGCGAGAGACCAACAGGCGCTACCACTTCCTGCTGGAGCGCGGCCAGACAGGGCTGTCGGTCGCCTTTGACATGCCAACCATCATGGGCCGTGATTCCGACGACCCCTATAGCGAGGGGGAGGTCGGCCGCTGCGGGGTGGCCATAGACAGCGTGGTGGACATGCAGACGCTCTTCGACGGGATCCCGCTGAGCAGGATCACAACCTCGATGACCACCAACGCGCCGGCGAGCATGATGCTGGCCTTCTACCTGGTCACCGGGGAGCGGCAAGGTGTGCCGTTCGACCAGATGGGCGGCACTATCCAGAACGATATCCTCAAGGAGTACATCGCCCAGAAGTCCTGGATATTCCCGCCGAGGCCCTCCATGCGGATCATCACCGATATCATCGCGTTCTGCCTGGCGGAAGTGCCGCGCTGGAACACCATCAGCATCAGCGGCTACCATATCCGCGAGGCGGGTTCGACCGCGGCCCAGGAGCTCGCCTTCACGCTGGCCGACGGCATGGCCTACGTCCAGGCCGGCATCGATGCGGGCCTCGACGTCGATGACTTCGCCCCGCGGCTCTCGTTTTTCTTCAACTCTCACATAGATTTCTTCGAGGAGATCGCCAAGTACCGGGCGGCGCGCCGCATCTGGGCTCGCGTGATGAAGGAGCGCTTCGGAGCGAAGAAGGAGGAATCGCTTCTGCTCCGCTTCCACACTCAAACCGCGGGATGCTCGCTGACCGCTTCACAGCCGGAGAACAATATCGTGCGCACCGCTTACGAAGGCCTGGCGGCGGTGCTGGGAGGGACCCAGTCGCTGCACACCAACTCGATGGACGAGGTCCTCGCCCTGCCCACCGAGAAGGCGGTCGAGATAGCTTTGCGCACCCAGCAGATAATCGCCCACGAGACAGGTGTGGTGAACACCATCGACCCGCTGGCGGGCTCCTACTTCGTGGAGCACCTGACCGGCCGCCTGGAGTCGCAGGCACAACAGTACTTCGACGAGATAGAGGCCGAGGGCGGCGTTCTCGAGGCGATAGAGAATGGGTATTTCCAACGGCGCATCGCGGACGCCGCGTACCGCTATCAGATGGAGATAGAGAAGGGCGAGCGCATCATCGTGGGGGTCAACCGCTACGCCAACGAGGGAGAGAGGCCCGATATCGAGCTTCTGAAGATCGACCCGGACGCCGAGCGCGAGCAGGTAGAGGCGGTTTTGAAGGTCAGGCACGGGCGCGATGGGGCGGCTGCCGAAGCGGCCGGCGAGGAGCTGCGCCGCCGCGCCGAAGGTACGGAGAACCTCATGCCCGCGATTCTGGACTGCACCCGGGCGCACGTCACCCTGGGCGAGATGGTGGAGGTCTTAAAAGACGTATTCGGGGAGTACAGAGAGCAGCCTGTCTACTGATGACCCGATGAGCACGAGCAGAGTCTCCGATGCTCGGCGCGGGTGGTTTTTCGAAATGAGACACACAGAGGCGAGAAGATGCCAGAGAAGCTGAGAACGCACAGGGTGCTCGTGGCCAAGCCCGGCCTCGACGGGCACGACCGTGGCGCGAAGGTGGTTGCCCGCGCGCTCCGGGACGCCGGCATGGAGGTGATCTACCTGGGGCTTCACCAGACGCCCGAGCAGATCGTCCGGGCCGCCATCGACGAGGACGTCGACGTGATCGGGCTGTCCATCCTGTCAGGCGCCCACATGACCGTATTCCCCAGGGTGCTGGAGATGCTCCGCGAGCGGGGTGCCTCGGACATCAAAGTCGTCGGTGGCGGGATCTTCCCGGAAGAGGACGCGGCCGAGCTCCAGAGGACCGGCGTAGCCAGGCTCTTCGCCCCCGGCACCCCGACCTCCGAGATCGTCGCATTCATCCAGCTCCTCTAAACTAATAAATGGGGTCAGATCTGATTTCATCAGTCCCGCCCGGCGCCCGGCCCGGGCTCTACCGGGGGGGCAGAACCAGATCCGAGGCCCTGACTTAAGTTTTGCTCCGAGTTGTAATAGAATTGTCAGGGTTTTGGCCTGGCTCCACGTCGGAGCGTTATTCGCCACAGGCTGCAGACTGACTGGACGTGCCTAGAGACTGGAGGTTTTGCTGATGGCTTACAACTACGAGTTCCTGAAAGTGGACATCGAGGACTTCGTCGCGACAGTGAGGTTGGACCGCCCCAAGCTCAATGCCCTCAACGCGCAGGTCTTCCTCGATATCGGGGGCTGCGCCGAGGAGCTCGCGCTCGACGACAACGTCCGCGCTGTCGTAGTAACCGGCGGCGAGAAAGTGTTCGCGGCGGGCGCCGACATCAAGGAGATGGCGGAGGCGACCCCCGTATTGGTGGCCAAGATAATCGGCGGCGCCCAGGGCGCGCTCAACAAGCTGGAGAACTGCCTCAAGCCGGTCATCGCCGCCGTCAACGGTTTCGCCCTCGGTGGCGGCTGCGAGTTGGCGCTCGCCTGCGACTGGCGGTTCGCCGGAGAGACCTGCCAGATAGGCGTTCCCGAGATACTCCTGGGCATAATCCCCGGCGCCGGCGGCACCCAGAGGCTCCCGCGCCTTATCGGCCCTGCCAGGGCGAAGGAGATGATATTCTCGGGCCGGTTCTACGACGCCCGGACCGCAAAGGCTTACGGCCTCATAGACAAACTCGTGGAGGGCGAGCCTTCGGCTGTTATAGCCGAGGCGCAGAAGGTGGCAAAGCGCTACGCCACCAAGTACCCGCCGTTCGCCCTTGCGATGGCCAAGAGGTCCGTTAACAGCGGGCTCAACTGTTCCATGACTGACGGCCTGGTGATCGAGGCCCAGTCGATAGCGCTCTGTTTCTCAACCGAGGACCAGAAGATCGGCATGAAAACGTTCATCGAGAAGGGCCCGGGGCAGGCGGAGTTCACTGGAAAATAGCAAAAGCGACAAAACTGGCTTACACTGCTGGAAAGCACAGGGGGTGACTGATAGGATAATTCCGCGCTGTAGCACTTAGTAGCATCAATATGACTTCAGATGTTGGTTTGAAAGGAGGAGCAAGTGATTGACTTTGAGTTGACAGACGAGCAAAGGGCAGCTGTTGACATGGCGCACGATTTCGCGCTTAACGAGCTGCGCCCCATCGCGGAGGAGTGGGACAAGAAAGGCGAGTTCCCGGCGGAGCTGATACTGCCGAAAGCGGCACAGGCTGGATTGACCAGCGCGGGCATACCCGAGGAGTACGGCGGAGGTGGGCTCGACCCCCTCACGGCGGCGATGGTCTTTGAGGAGCTGTCATGGGGATGCGCCGGGCTTACCACAAGCATAGGTGCCAACAACCTGGCCACCGCTCCCATCCAGATCACCGGTACCGAGGAGCAGAAGCAGAAGTGGCTGCCCCGGTTGTGCGATGAGAAGGCCCCCAAGCTCGCGGCCTTCTGCCTGACCGAGCCCGAGGCCGGCAGCGACGTTTCATCCATCAAGACGACCGCCAAGGCCGATGGTGACAACTTCATCCTGAACGGCCAGAAGTGCTTCATCACCAACGGCGGCATCTCCGATGTCTACACCGTGTTTGCCCAGACCGACAACGGCCTGTCCGGCTTCATCGTAGACGGCAAGGCCGAGGGCGTAAGCATGGGCCGCCACGAGGACAAACTGGGCATCCGCGCGTCGCATACCGCGGAGGTCTTCCTGGAGAACGTGAAGGTCCCCAAGGAAGACATGCTGGGCGACCCCGGCAGCGCTTTCGTGACCGTCATGCAGACGCTGGACCAGACCCGCGCCGGCGTCGCGGCCCTTGCCGTGGGCGTCGCGAGGGCGGCGTTCGAGGAGGCCAACGCGTACGCCAAGGAGCGCGTGCAGTTCGGCAGCCCCATTATCGCCAACCAGGCCATCAGCTTCATGCTCGCCGACATGCTGATAAACATAGAGGCGGGCAGGCGCCTGTACTACTACGCCGGTTGGCTGGCCAACAGGATGGTCGAGACCGGCAAGTCCTCCCGACGCCTGACGGTGGCGAGCTCTATCTCCAAGGCGTTCTGCGGCGACATGGCGATGAAGGTCACCACGGACGCTGTCCAGGTGCTGGGTGGTTACGGCTACATGAAGGACTACCCGGTGGAGAAGTACATGCGTGACGCCAAGATCATGCAGATCTACGAGGGCACCGCCCAGATACAGCGTTACGTTCTGGCCGTGAGCCTAAATGGCATCAAGGAAGTAAAGCAGTAACGACACACTCTTGGTGAGATTCACTTGCGCCGGGCTTATTTCAGGCCCGGCGCTCGTGTATTCCGGGTTCATTGGTGGACAATCGACTTCACGGCGCCGGGAAGACCCCGGCTCGGCCGATTTGCGGCGCACGAACGAAACGACCTCGCGTGTTATGATTCTTGGGAAAACCGACCGGGAGCGCAGATGGCAGTAGATCTGAGAAAAGCGAACGAGCTTTTTCACGACGTGGAGAGCGACAGGTACGACAGCAAGTGGGGCATCCGCTACGACATGGAGAACGCGGGGCGCGTGCGCCATAAGTTCGAGAAGCTGATGAGGGGGCCGTTCCCTCACGTGGACAAGCTTCTCGAGGTGGGCTGCGGCACGGGCTACGTGGGATTGAACCTCTGCCTGTATGACGGCCTTGTCGGCGAGCTTCATGCCTGCGATATCAGCCAGGGCATGGTGGACGCCTGCACGCGAAACGCGGAAGAACTCGGCGTGACGGTAGCGGGGAGACAGTCGGAGCTGGAGATGCTCGACTACCCGGACGGAGAGTTCGACATGGTCATCGGCCACGCCGTTCTGCACCACATCCCCGATATCAACAAGGCGTTCTGCGAGATATTCCGCGTGCTCAAGCCGGGCGGCATATGCATGCTGGCCGGCGAACCCACGCGCCTGGGCGACATATTGGGCCGCGTGGCGCGCAGGGGCACCAACACCGCGGTCAAGATCTACGCCGGCCTCGGCGGTTATTTCGGGGGCGTGCGCGCGCAGCTTCGCCCAATCTGCTCACCCGAGGAGATGGACCACGAGATCCAGGAGTTCGAGAGGGTGGTGGACATCCACACCTTCCGGCCTCCGGATGTCTGCCGGGCCGCGCGGTCGGCCGGCTTCGAAGAGGCGCGGTTCGAGTCCGAAGAGCTTCTCTCCAGCTTCGTGGGTTGGATGACTCGCACCATCGAGAACACCCTCTGCGAGGAGAACCTCACATTCCGCTGGCGCAACTGGTCGTACCGGACCTACCTCAGGCTCAACGCGCTGGACGAGAAGATATATCCTTACCTGCCATCATCGTGGTTTTACAACATGCTTCTCTACCTGAGGAAGCCCGGGCAATGAGCTGTGATCGTCCGTGAGCGGGCTGAACGCACCCGGGGGTCGCTCCGGCAACTGGCTGGCGAGGAACGCTCGCTTTGTAATCGCGAACCACATGTATTCCCCGAGGTACGTCAGGCAGGGCTACCGCTTTCTCAAGTTCAAGCTGTTCCACCCCGGCATAAAGACGGAGGGGTTTATATTCCTTCCAAGGCGCTACGACATCAGCAAGGGAAAGAAAGCCGAGCTCGTTATCGGTGCGTTCTGCTGGATAGGCGAGGGCTGCGCGTTCAGGTCGCACGAGGGTACCCTGCGGATTGGGGAAAAGTGCACCTTCGGCGGCAAGAACACCATCAACTGTTACGAGCACGTCGAGATAGGCCCCGAGGCGCTCTGGGCCGACAACATCTACGTGGTGGACTTCGACCACTGGTACATCGACCCCCAGGTGCCCATCCGCAGCCAGGGCATACGCAAGGAGCCCGTCGTGATCGAGCGAAACGTCTGGATAGGTGAGAAAGCGACCGTGCTCCGGGGAGTTACCGTGGGAGAGGGCGCGGTGATCGGGTCGTTGAGCCTGGTTACCTGCGATATTCCTCCCTATGCGGTCGTGGGTGGAGTGCCCGCCAGGGTGATCAAGTACCGCAGGAGCCCCCTCGACGTGGCGTGGGACGAGGGGAAGTACTGATGGGGGAGCTGCGCCAGGACATCGTAACCGGTCAGTGGGTCGTCGTGGCCGCCGGGCGGGCGATGAGGCCGACCGACTTCACCAGACCCTCGATGCACTCGCTTCCCGCCGAGGTCAAGGATTGCCCGTTCTGCCCGGGCCACGAGCTGATGACGCCGCTTGAGGTGCTTGCCGTCCGCCCCGAGGACAGCGAGCCCAATACCCCGGGATGGCAGGTAAGGGTCTTCCCAAACAAGTATCCGGCGTTCGAGACGGGGGAGGAGGTCAAACCCGGTACCCCCATGTTGCCACGCCGCTCGGCCGACGGCTCCCACGAGGTGATAGTGCACAGCCCGGACCACTCGTTGGGCCTCGCGAACATGTCTGCCGAGCAGGTAGAGCTGGTGCTGCGCGTCTACCGCCACCGCTACCGGGTCAACTGCCAGGACCCCCACGTTCGCTACGTCCACATAATCGTGAACCACGGGCGCGAGTCGGGCGCTTCCCTCGAGCACTCCCACTCGCAGCTATTCGGGGTTCCCCTCGTGCCCACGCTTGTGATGCAGGAGCTGGCGGGGGCTTCCTGGCACCGAATCAGCAAGGGCGATTGTATATACTGCCGGATCATCTCGGAGGAGTTGCTTGCCCGCCAGCGCGTCATATCGGCGAACAGGGCATTCGTGGCGCTTGCGCCGTTCGCCTCGCGGTTTCCGTTCGAGGTCTGGATACTTCCGCGCGCCCACCAGGAGTCGTTCGACTTGATAAACGAGGAGCAACTGGATGACTTCGGGGAGATGCTGCGTGATATCCTCGGCCGATACTCAGAGAAGTTCGGCAACCCGCCCTTCAACTACTTCATTCATTCGGCGCCATGTGACGGCTCGGAGTACCCCTACTACCACTGGCACCTGGAGGTAGCCCCCAGGCTGACCACCCTTGGAGCTTTCGAGCTTGGCACCTCCATGATGATAAACATCACCACCCCCGAGAGCGCCACCCAATTCATGTTGGGGTCAGACACCTTGACATGAATTTTCCACTCTCACCGTCTTCTTGACTATTTTGCTTATGTTTGTTGGGTGACACCCCAGGAATGCCGCGATCTCTGCCATGGTATACCCGTGGTTCAGAAAAGCGTCAACGACCTGCAGGTTCCTTCTGCCTTTGTCGTCAATGGTTTGAATGATCGAGCGCAGTTCTAGACGCTCCTCTTTGTTGTTGCCACGGTCGCGAACAGGAGCGAACTTCATCCAGGGCTCTTCCACTGCGGGTATGCTCACGAAGTCTTTGTAAGCTTCACGAGCCAACCTGAGGTTGTCGGAGAACATACTGAGTAGAAACCCCGGATGAAGGAACGATGGACACCGAGACAAGCCGGCTGTAGCTTGAAAACTTGTCCACTCCCACCCGTCGAGGTCCCCGCACAAGCCTGCCCGCAGTGGGTTTTGAACCACGTACCTCATAAGGGCCAGCACGTGTGAGTCGCTTTCAACCAGCCTTGATGAATATCGCCCCTGAAACAGGTGCCCGACCCGGTCGTGCCTCACGTTGAAGCCTTGAGAATAGACGCCGTTAAGGTATTTCATGCCCGTGGCCAGCGTGGGCGCAGGTGTATTTACAACAAGATGGTAATGATTATTCATCAGGCAGTACGCATGGCATTCCCAACCGTTCTCAGAGGCGACCCTGTCAAGAATCCGGAGAAACGCGGACCGGTCTCGTCGTTTGAGAAATATATCTTGTTTTGCGTTCCCGCGTGACATCAAGTGGTGATGCGCACCTGGGAACTCGATCCGCGGTTGCCTACTCACAATAGAGCAATTCTAATAGCAATACAAGCAAAAATCAAGCGCTCATACGAAATTCATGTCTAGGTGCCTGACCCCAACATGAATTAGGCGGTGGCTTCGTCGGGGAGGGGAGGGCAGAGCTCCAGCGTCCGGGGCCGGTACTCGTACTCGCGCTCGGCCCGGCGGTAGACCTCCATGGTGCGCCTGGCGATGCGGTTCCAGTTAAAATCGTCACCCATGTACGCCATGGCGTCGGCGGTCATGCGCTCGGCCAGACCATCGTCCTGGAGGATGCGCAGCATCGCCGCGGACAGCGAGTCCGGGTTGCCGGGCTCGAACTTGAGGCCGGTCTCCTCGTGGACCACTATCTCGGACAGGCCGCCGGTGTCGGCGACGATGGTCGGAGTGCCCATAGCCATGGACTCGAGCACCACCATCCCGAACGGCTCGTACAGGCTGGGGACCACTGTCAGGTCCGCGCATTTGTAGAAGGCGCAGAGGGCGTCGGTGTCCATGTGGCCGACGAACTTCACCTTCTCGTCGAGGCCGAAGGCGCTCACAAGCGACTTGAGCTGGTTGAGGTGAGGGCCGGAGCCCGCAACCACGAACGTGACGTTGGGTATCCTCTTCATGATGAGGGGCATCGCCTCGATGACCGTCTGAACTCCCTTCTCGTAGACCAGCCTTCCCACGAAGAACACCAGTTTGTCGCCGGGTGGCACGTACTTCTTGCGGTACAGGTCTATCTTGACGTCCCGCCTGAAACTCTCGAAGTCGATCCCGTTCGGGATCACGTCCACCTTGTCGGGCGGAAGCTCGAAGATGTCGGTGATCTGGTCCATCATGTAGTTGCTGCAGCAGATGGTACGCGACGATTCGAAGGTGAGCCACCACTCTATCTGGTGAATGAGCTTGTTCATGGGGCCGGGAAGGTGCCCCTGGTGTCGACCGTACTCGGTGGCGTGGATCGTTGCGACCAGCGGTATGCGGTAGGCATGTTTCAGGCTGGCGGCGGCGTGCCCGACAAGCCAGTCATGCGCGTGGATGACGTTGACGGTCTTGAGATCGTTTATAAGCGCGACCGCTTTTTCGAGCAGGGCCAGGTTGAACTGGAGCGTCCAGGGGACCCAGTCTTCCTGGGTGATGTCCGGGGGGTAGTTCACGACCCTGTAGATGTGAACACCTTCCGACTCCTCGTACTCGGGCGCGCCGGGAAAGTCCTTGGTCACCACGTGCACCTTTGCGCCACCGGCGGCCAGCGTAGTCGCCAGGTGATAGACATGCCTGCCAAGGCCGCCGATAATGCGCGGAGGATACTCCCAGCTCAACAGCAGTACCCGCAACGCTATCTCCCTTCGTCATCGTGTTCAGTTCCGCAGCCAGAGACAGTTTCGAGATCGAGTTTCGCGAATATGTTATCCACGTCCTCGATCTCGCAAAGCCTTGACTCGATCTGTTCCAGCTCTTCACTCTCAAGCGCACCTGCCAGCTCGCCATACCGCTCGAGATGAGAGCGAAACCGCTGAATAGCATATTCGCTGGCCCTGTCTTTTGCAACCATGTAAGGCCAGTCGCTGGATTCGAGCAGCAGTAATTCCCGCGCCGCCTGGGCGAGCGCACGGTCCCGGAGCGCTCCCTCCCCGTCCGGGCCCGGGAGCTTGAAAAACTTCCGCTGCGCCTTATCGAGCTCCTCCCACATCCACGCGGTGTCGCCGTTGAGCCACGTGGAGTCGTCCCTGCCGGTCCCCCAGGTGGTCTCTTGAAGCCGGGTCGAGCAGGAGGGAGGGTTCTCCTCGAGGTAGCGCGAAGGCGTGGTCATGCGAACGCCCGGGCGTCCCGCCATCGAGCGCAGGGTGACCTCGAGCCAGTAGATGCCCTCCTTCCATCCGTGGCCGAAGAACTCCGTGTCGTAGCTCGCCAGGACCAGGGGTGTCCCTTCTGCGCCATCCGGAGCCCGAGGCGCCGAGGCCAGCTCGTTTTCCACCTCGTCGATGAAATGGCCGGCGTCCTCGAGCGCCCTCTGTCGGGCGGGCATGGGCTCGTAGACCTCCTTCTTCTCGATCGATACCCCCGGACCTGTGACCTTCCAGTAATGAAGGCCCGAGCCGTGGTAGTACTTGACAGAGTCAAGGTAACGGCCGTCGGTGGGGTAGCCCGTGTCCTCGTCCCACGCGTTGCGGTGGGCGCGCTCGCTCCGCGCCAGGACGGCCACGCGAGATGAGCCGGCGTAACAGGCGTAGTTGGGGGGCAGCCCCCTCAGCGCCGTGGGGTCGACCAGCATGTAGCGGATACCCTCGGCTTCCAGCAGGTCCTCGAGCCCCTCGCGCCAGGCGCATTCAGGTATCCAGAACCCCGCCGGGTTCACCCCGAGGTGCCTCCGGTGGGACTCGATCCCGAGCTGGACCTGGTTTCTTACGCTCCGCCAGTCTTCCAGGCCGGGCAGGAAAGCGTGGGTGGCGGCCGAGGCGATAGTCTCCACCAGGCCGGACCCCTCAAAGGCGGCCAGGGCTCCCAGCAGGTCGCCGTCCATCCTCACGAAGGCGAGCAGCTTGCGCCGGTACTCCTCGAGGTACGCCTCCGCCAGCGCCTCGCGCTTCCCGTCCGAGAAGTAGATGAAATCCTGGATGTCGCTCGAGGTGTGCTTCGCCATTATCTCGAGGTGGGAGATGAAGCGCTCCCTTACGTACGGGTCGGCGAGCTGCTCGCACAGGACGGGCGTCATGGTCATGCCCAGGCAGGAGGAAACGCCCTCGTCCTCCAGCTGGGAAAGCATCCCCAGGAGCGGCAGGTACGTGTCGGACATTACCTGGTAAAGCCAGTCCTCGCCGACCGGCCAGGAGCCGTTCTTGCGGACGTATGGCATGTGCGTGTGCAGGACCAGCGAGAAGTAACCGTTCACGGCCGGTCGCTTCCACGGCCGGCCCGGCCGCGGCACACGGCCACGATGTCCAGGCACTTCTCCATGTCCGCGGAGCGAAGCCGGAAGTCCCCGGCGCGTACCCGCGGCGTGAGCAGACGGTGCGTCCAGAAGCGCGGGTTGGCCCTGCCCATCTCGTAGAATTTTATGAAGTCCACCAGCTTCACCCTGTCGTTCACGGCCAGCCATCCGGCGTGGAAGAGCCCCTGTATCTCCACCGTCTCAAAGTGCGCGGCAAGCGCCTCCGCGAACTCATCCGGGGTGTACTCCCGCAGGTGAAAAGGGTTTATCGGCTTATCGCAACCGGGCGATATGGTGAGGCGGTTGGGGGTGGTCAGCAAGGCCGCGCCGCCGTCCCCCAGCGCGCGCGCTATCTCGGAGAAGTAACCGGACTCATCGAGGAGGTGCTCCACCACCTGGAACGACACAGCGAGGTCGAAAGAGCCCGAGGGGACATCGAGCCTGTTGACGTCCATGACCTCGAAGGAGAGGTTGGGAGCCCGATAGGCCGAACGGGCGTGCGCCACCACCTCGGGGGCTATATCGACGCCCAGCACCTCACCGGCGCCTGCCGCGAGCAGCGCGGGGCCGTAGCCCTCACCACAGCCGATGTCGATGACGCGCTTACCGGCGGCCATCTTCGCCGCGAGCTCGTATGCCACCAGGTGCCTGGCGAACCAGTAGTTCTCGCGCGAGATACCGGGAAGGGTGCGCTCGCCGGTGAGCATCAGCTCGGCGGGCTGTTCCGGCACCGGGATGACCTACTCGAGGTAGGCAAGCGCGCAGTGCGCCGCCTCGACCGCGGAGCCGAACGCCACGTCCCCACCGTTACCGGGGGCCGCCGCGACGTCACCGGCCAGGAACATGTTTTGAACGGCGGGCACCCGCACCGCGGGCCGGTCCTTCGCGGTCTGCCCCACGCGCGGCTCGAAGCCGTCGACCATCTTGAGCTTGAGTGCGCGTTCCCACTCGACCCCGTCCATTATGCCGGGGAACATCTCCTCCAGAAGGGCGAGGAGGCGCTTCTCCTCGGCCTCGACGGCGTCGCGGTCGTCCATGATGCCAACCGGGAGAGGATAGTACCAGGTCGCGAGCTGCTTGCCCGCGGGCGCTGTGGTGGGATCTATGTTGCTGGTGAACTGCCCCATTGTGACAGGGTCGGGGGTAACGATCAGGCCGTCGATGCCGGATACCTTCCTGGAGAGGCAGAGGTCGATGGATATACCCGCGGTAGGGACAATCGAGGCGCACCTGGCGGCCAGCGCTTCGCCTATGCCGTCGCCTGCGAGTTCGGGTAGCTTTTGAAGGGGCACGGTAACCACCACTGCCTTTGCCGCGAGAGTGTCTTCCTTGACCTTGACCCCCGTTACCTTGCCCCCGCTTATCTCGATGGATTTCACCCTGCTGTTCAGCGAGATCTTCCCGCTCTCTTCGACCTTCTTCGAGAGGGCGTCGATTATCTGGCTGGTACCCCCGAGAGGGTATCCCACGGTTTCTTTGGCCTTAAGGGCTTTCTTGAGGAAGACGGCGAACTCACCGGCGCTGGTCACGCTGATGTCGGGAGATATAAGACCGATCCCTGAGAGGAGCTTGAACAGCGGGCCGATCTCGGGCCTGCCGGTGCCCCACAGCGATTTCTCCAGCGGGACATCGGCCTTTTTCCGCGAACTCGAAAGCACCAGGCGCAGCATGTCGCCGATCATGAACATCTTGTCGCCGACCGACAGGAAGCCGGCCTTGAGGAACTCCGGCACTCCGGTGGGGAGAGGCACGAAAGAGCCGTCGCGCCAGAGCTGCGGCTCGCCCATGGAAACGAACTCGATCTCATAACCTATCTCGCGTAGCGCGGCCGCCGCCACGCCCTCGCCCGCGAAGCGGTTGGCGTGGATGCCGTAATCGACCAGGAACCCGTCTTTGCGGTCGAAAGCAGCCCGCCCACCGAGGTGGCCGCTGGCTTCGAGGACTTCGACCTCAACACCGTTGTGCGCCAGTATGGCGGCCGCGGTAAGGCCCCCGTATCCGGCACCCACGACTAAGACATCCGCGCTCATGTGGCACCTCCCATGCAGCTCCCGGCCGTTACTTTCAAACTCGACGCCGGGCCGCACCCCTCCCGGAATACGACACAAAGATAGTAACACACGCAACCGGCCGAAAAGTTAAAGAGCACCGGGTGGGCCAAACGGCAAAGCCCGGGTGGGCAATGTCAAGACCGCCTGGCTGAAGGTGCGCCACTGTCCATCACGCGCAAGGAGGGCGGGCAAGAGGCCAGCCCTCCTCGAATGTTCATCAAGCCGGCCGCTCAGGTAATGGGGCACACCACCTCGGTGCGGTAGTCGGCCGGGTCCGCGACCTGCTGCGGGCCCACAAGGTAGATATCCCGGAAGGGGCCCGCGGGCTCGAGGTCGTTCGTCCTTATCCAGAGCATAAGGGCCTGGTAGGCCTCACCGATCTCGTTGTACGGCCCGGCGTGCATCGTGGAAGCAAACCTTCCGCCCGGCAGCACCCTGGCAACGACACCCTCACCCCCAACGGCGCCGGCCTCCACTGGCACGCACGCCTCGAGGTCCATGTCCTCTTCCTTCAACTCTTCGTCGTGGTACAGCACGAACGGCGGGCCTGCCGGCGGGGTACCGGTCGAACCCAACAGGCCGAAGATAGCCCCGTAGGCCCGGCCGGTGTTATCGCCGATGGCGGCGAGCGAGGTCTTGAAGCGCACCGACAGGACAGCCTGTTCGGCGAACTCCTTCACAGTAACTTCCGTTTCCATTAATCTCTCCTTTCTCTCGATGAGGCGCACGATAGAGGAGATGATGGAACCGTACTCCCGCATGCGGTTCTCCAGGCGTTCGCGGTGCGTGTCCAGCAGGGCGTTTCGCTCGAGATGGCCGGGCTCGCGCAGAAACTCGCGAACCTCGGGCAGCGGCAACTCGAGCGAGCGCAGCAGCAGGACCAGGTTCGCTTCAGGGAGCTGCGCCGAGCTGTAGTACCGGTACCCGCTTTGCGGGTCCACGTAGCCGGGCCTCAAGATGCCCTCCTGGTCGTAGAGCCGTAGGGCTTTCACACTCAGCCGGCTCATGCGCGAGAAGTCGCCGATGCTGAACAGTTCGCGTCCCATCTCTCACCTCCCTGCCTTCATCGTGGGGCCTACCCCGGGGGTAGAGTCAAGGGGAATTCAGGGTTGTTTCATTCGATGACGCCACCACCGATAAGCTCGCCGTCCTGGTAGAAGGCCGCTGACTGTCCCGCCGCCGCCGCCGGCCCCGGCTCGGCGTAACGCACGATGGAACGGCGGCCCTCCAGGACCTCGAGCTTTGCGGGCAGGGCCGCTCCCCGGTAGCGAGTCTGCACAAGGCATGACAACGTCCCGGCGGGGGTCTCGCCGGAGATGAGGTTGAGCTCGGCGACGCGGAACTCGAGGCAGGCCAGCGCGTCGGCGCCTCCTACGACGAGCGTGTTGTCATCTCCTCTGAGCTCGAGCACGAACATCGCCTTCGGCCCTCCCAGGCCCAGCCCCCGGCGCTGGCCGACCGTGTAGAAGGGCAGGCCCCGGTGGGTCCCGATGATGTTCCCGGAGGTGTCGAGCACCGGCCCGGGACGAACGAGGCCGGAGGCGCGCCCCGCGACGAGGCCCGCAAGGGAACCGCCCGCCAGGAAGCAGATGTCCTGGCTCTCCGGCGACGTGCGCCCGGCGCCGGCCTCACGGGCCAGGGCCTTCACCTCGTCCTTTGTCAGGCGCCCGAGTGGGAAAAGCAGGCGTTTCAGGGTCTCTTGCTCGAGCGTCCACAGGACATACGACTGGTCTTTTGCCGCGTCCGCTCCGCGGAAGAGCCTGACCGGGCCACCCGGGCCACCCTCGAGCCTCGCGTAATGGCCCGTCGCCAAAAACTCGCAGCCGCGTTCGACCGCGGCGTCCAGCAGGAGCCCGAACTTGATGAAACGGTTGCAGGTGACGCACGGGTTCGGTGTGGTCCCGTGGACGTAGGCGTCCAGGAAAGGCTCTATCACCAGGCGCTCGAACTCGGCGGTGACGTCGACGACCTCGTGCTCGACACCCAATGCCCGCGCGACGGCCCGGGCGTACCGGACGACTTCTTCACCGCCGTCACCCGGGGGGAAAAGGCGCATGGTGAGGGCGAGGACCTCGAAGCCCTCGCTCTTCAGGAGCGCGGTGGCGGCCGCGCTGTCAACGCCGCCGCTCAGGGCGACGGCTACCCTGGGCCGGGCGCCCTCAAGCCGCACGGCGCACCTCCGCAGGGGCGGCTTCCTCACCGTGTTGCCTGTCTCGTCCAAGCCATGCGCGGTGCATACCGAAAGCCAGGACGCCCGCGAAGAGCAGCAGGAAAGGCAGCGAGAGATGAAGGTCGGTCCCGAGATGCCCGCCGTTCCATGGCACCGAGGTAACGCCCAGCTCGGGAACGTGGTACAAGGAGAAGATCGCGGAGGCCGCTATGTACGTCCCGCTTAACGCGTTCCACCCACTTACGGCGGCGGCCATCAGCCCGACAGCCAGGTACCATGGAAGGATGTAGAGGCTCGTAAAGAACCAGGCGAGCGAGATTGCGGCGGTGGCGAGTATCATCGAGCGGAAATCCTTGACCATACTCAGCAGGTAGATGGTCAGGACCGCGAAGAGCCCCAGGAACAGGACCTGCACCACCGGGTTGACCAGGGACTCCGCCCTGGGGCCGGCGACCCCGATGCCGACCAGGAAGCGCTGGGCGTAGTACCCGATGAGTCTCGGGACCGAGGAGTACGAGTAAAGCTTTGCGACTTCCCTGGTGGCCTTAAAGATCCGCGTGCCGTTCCAGAAAGGGACATACAGCAGGGTTGGGACTACCACTACCGCCGCCGCCGCGCTCGCCAGGCGCCGCAGCGGCCTCGCGCGCCTGTCGCGCACGTACAGCACCAGGTAAGGCAGGAGGGCCAGCCCCGCGGACATCTTCACCATGACCGCCAGCAGCACGAGGAGGAGCCCCCAGAAAGCGTGGTCCTTCCGGTATAGCAGGAAGCCGGCCAACACAAAAAAGACCATTATCGAGTCGTTGTGGCCGCCTCCGCAGATATGCATGAGGAGAATCGGGCACCACGCCGATACCGCCAGGGCGAAGTTCTCCCTGCCCGGCGAGACGCGGCGGGCCAGGGTGTAGACGATGGGAAGGCAGGCGGCGTAGAAGGCCACTGCCAGCACCTTGAAGCCGAGCGCGCTGGAAACGACACTGTTCCCGGCCACCCGGGCAACGACGTAGGCCAGGAAGTTGAAGGCCGGGCCGTACACGCTCGCGGTATCCCTCCAGCCGATGAGCGGGTAGAAGACGTCGGCGCGACGGGCGACGGGCAGCAGCAGGTACGGGTTGGAGTGGTAGACGGTCATGGCCCGGCCGTGAAAAGCGTAGCTGTAGACGTCGTGCGATTGGAACGGGGGCGCGAAGACGAACAGCAGGGCGAAAAGGACGAAGAACCCACCGAGGACGAAGGTGACATTTCTTCGCCTGTCCCGCCTGACGAGGTAGATTGCCGCTATGTATGAAGCGGTCAGGACCACCATGATCAATATATAGGCCCAGGTTCGTTCTTCAGGGGTCATGGCCTCGAGGTGCAGCAACCGACCGGGCCACGTGAGAGGCCCGGCGTAACCGGCGCCCTTGAGGTTGTGAACGAGGTTGAGCTCGGGGTTTAACGCGAGCGACATCAGCACCCAGAATGCCGCGGACATGACCCCGCCGGCCAGGGTGAGCAGTACGAGCCTGCCGCGAGGGCCCGGGATGTCAGGATTTTCGTTTCTCAAGGCGAACCTTTGCTCTTCCACCTGTGCTGTCCCGTGGGCTATTCTACCAGCCCGGATCTGGCTTGACACTTTCCGACTACACTGGTAGGGTTCAATCCACCATTTTGCAGACGACTTGAAAAGCGAATACAGCAGAAGCGTTGAAGGGGAGGAGTAGGGGTGATACCGCGGATTAGAGCGAGCCGGGACGGTGAGAGCCGGAGCCGCAGGACTTCTCGAACATGCCCCCTGAGCTCCCGGAAGAAAGCGGCGCAAGCGAGCCGCGAGTAGAACCGGGCGGTAGTCCCCGTAACAGGACCAGGGTATATCCCGCGGCGCGCGGGCCGTACCCGACGAGGCGCCCGCCGCGAGGCGAGCGCGAAGTGGGGTGGCACCACGGAGGCACAACCTTTCGTCCCCATCGGGCGAGAGGTTTTTTATTTGGGGCAAGGTAGTCAATCGCGAACTCCTGTAAACTGCGTGGGGGGCGGCAGGCGGATTCACGATTCACGTCACGGCCCCGGGAGCGAGCAAGGAGGTGTGGATTGTGGCTAAGACCTACGAGGAGATAAACCAGCGTATAAGGAAGGGCGAGGCCGTTGTTCTCACGGCCGAGGAGATGACCGGACTGGTCGCCTCCGAGGGAGCACAGAAGGCGGCCCGGAAGGTGGACGTCGTTACAACCGGGACGTTTGGGCCGATGTGCTCTTCCGGGGCGTTCGTGAACTTCGGCCACAGCGACCCTCCCATCAAGATGAGCAAAGCGTGGCTCAACGACGTGCCGGTCTGCGCGGATATCGCGGCCGTTGACGCCTACATCGGCGCCACCGCGCTTTCGGACACCGAGGGGATGGCATACGGCGGCGCCCACGTCATCCAGGACCTGATCGAGGGAAAGTGGATGAAGCTCAGGGCCACCGCGTACGGCACGGACTGCTACCCGCGTCGGGAGATAGAGACCTGGGTCAACAAGGACACGCTCAACCAGGCTTTCCTGTTCAACCCGCGCAACGCCTACCAGAACTACGCATGCGCGACGAACGGCTCCGAGCGGACCATCTATACGTACATGGGAGTGCTGCTGCCGAACCACGGCAACGCCACGTACTGCAGCGCAGGCCAGTTGAGCCCGCTGCTCAACGACCCGCTCTACCGGACCATCGGGCTCGGCACGCGGGTGTTCCTGGGTGGCGCCCACGGTTACGTGGCCTGGCCAGGCACTCAGCACAAGCCCTCCGTGGAGCGTTCGCCCGGAGGCACGCCGCTGGGGCCGGCGGGGACGCTCGCCCTCATCGGAGACCTGAAGGAAATGGACTCGAGGTTTATCCGCGGGGCTCGTTTCCACCGCTACGGCGTGAGCATGTACGTAGGGGTAGGAATCCCCATACCAATCCTCGACGAGGAGATGGCCGCGTACGCCGGCGTTTCCGACGCCGAGATACAAACGACCATATTCGACTACAGCCAGCCGACACGCTCCCGTGACCCGCTGGGCAGGGTGAGTTACGCCGAGCTCCGGAGCGGCAGCATCGAGCTGAAGGGCCGGAAGGTGCCCTGCGCGCCCCTCTCGAGCTACAAGGTGGCCCGGCAGATCGCCGGAACGCTCAAGGGCTGGATCGAGGAAGGCAGGTTCCTGCTGTCGGCACCGGTCGAGCCGCTTCCGGCGGAAGGGGCAGTGCTGCCGCTCGAGATACGTGACGGGGAGGGGATCTAGATGGCCAGGAGAAGGCTCGTGCTCACGTTCCCGCCTGAGGTGGTCGAGCGGCCGGTGGTGGCACTGCTGGTCAGGGACTACGACGTCATAACCAACATACTCCGCGCGGAGATACACGAGGGCGAGATAGGCCGCATGCTGGTCGAGCTCGAAGGCGAAGGCAAGCGCGTTAGAGAGGGCGTGAAGTACCTCAAAGACCTCGGCGTGCAGGTCGAGGAGGCCATAACCGATATCGAGCTGGACGACGAGCTCTGTATCGACTGCGGGGCTTGCACCGCGGTCTGCCTGCCGCGCGCGCTCAAGATGGAAGCACCCGATTGGGAGCTCGATCTCAACAAGGACCGCTGCATCCTCTGCGGCCTTTGCGTGGACGCCTGCCCGCTCCAGCTCATAACCGTCAAGTTCTAGCGAGGGGGAGTCTTGCGCGAGCGCCGCGTGACATTCACCAGCGACAGGCGGTCGGGCCGCATCGAGCTCGAGGGCCGGCTGCACCTGCCGGACGGCGAGGGGGCGTTCGGGGGCGCGGTGGTCTGCCACCCGCACCCCATGGGTGGGGGAGAGATGGGCGTTCCTCTCATCAGGCTTATCTGCGAGGAGATCGCCCGCCCTTCGTTTCGATTTTGGAGGCGTGGGAGGAAGCGGCGGGTCGTTTACCGATGGTATCGAGGAGCCGGAAGACGTCCTCGCCGCATTCGACTTCCTCAAAGGACTGCCGGATGTGGCAGAGGAGAGCCTCAGTGTGGCCGGGTGGTCGTTCGGCTCCTGGATGGCGTTGATGGCGCTCGCCGAGGGGCTGCCCGCTCGGGCCTGCGTAGCCGTTGCCCCGCCGCTCGACTTCCACGACTGGGGTAGGCTGGCTGAGCGCTTGATTTCCTCCGGGGCACATAGGCATTACATCGTTGGGGAGTTCGACCAGTTCTGCTCGCCGGATACGCTGATGGAGTTTGCCGCGGCGGTCTCCGACGAGGATGCGCGCAACGTCATGGTGCTCCCCGACACCGACCACTTCCTCTTAGGCCGCGAACACGAAGTCATCGATCTGGTCGCCGGTTTTCTTTCCTAACCTATGGGCGAGGGGTGCTTTTTCCCGACGCCCTTTGGTGTTTCCTACCGCCAGGCGAGGGGTGCTTTTTCCCGACGCCTCAGGGTACTCCCGTAGCAAGGGAAAAACGCACCCCGAGCCCCTACTTCTTCCTTGGTGGCGCTACGTGTATCGCCTTGCCGTGGGCGGCCTCGGCGGCTTCCATTATCGCCTCGGGGAGCGACGGGTGCGCGTGTATGGTCGCCGCGATGTCCTCGGCGGTGGCCCCCATGTGCATCGCCATTGCGACCTCGTGGATGAGGTCAGAGGCGTGCGGGCCCATTATCTGCGCGCCGATGACCTGGTCGTTCTTCGCGTTGATGACCAGCTGCACGAACCCGTAGTCCTCTCCCATTGCCAGCGCCTTGCCGAGCGCTCCGAACGAGAACCGGCTCACGTTGACCTCGAGGCCCTGCTCGGCAGCCTTGTCGGCGTTCAATCCCACGCTGCCTATCTCCGGGGTTGTGAAGATGCACGCGGGGACCACGTGGTACTGCATGGTGGCGTGCCCGCCGGTGACGTTCTCCGCTGCGACAAGCCCCTCGAAGGTCGCGGTATGGGCGAGCAGTATTCCCCCCACCACGTCGCCGACAGCATATATGCCGTCCACGGTCGTCTCCATGGCCTGGTCCACGATTATGCGGCCGCGCTCGTCCATCTCCACGGCCAGCTCCTTAAGCCCCAGCCCTGCTGAGTTGAACTTCCGGCCGATGGACACCAGCAGCTTCTCGGCCTCGAGCTCGTCGCCGCTGGAGAGCCTGACCTTGATGCCGTCCTCGCGGTACTCGAGGACCTCCTCCACGGTTGTCTCGGTCCTGATGTCGATACCCTGCTTGCGGAAGGTGCTGCGCATGAGCTTGGCCACACGGCTGTCCTCGGTGGGCAGCATGCGGTCCATCAGCTCGATCATCACTATCTCCGTACCGAGCGTCGAGAAAATGCAGGCGAACTCGCTACCGATGACCCCGCTGCCCACGATTATCAGGCTCCCGGGCACGTGGTCCAGCGCCAGCGCGTCGGTCGAGGTCATGACCGCCGGCTGCGAGAAGTCGAACGTCGGGAGCTCGGCCGGGTCGGAGCCAGTGGCGATGATTATCTTGTCGGCCTCGAGCAGCACCTCTCCGCCGGCGGTCTTGACCGCGACCTTTTTCTCGGCGGTTATGGAGGCGTCACCCGCCACGAGGTCGATGCCGTTAGCCTTGAGCAGCTGCAGTATGCCTCCGACCAGGGTGTCGGTGATCTTCTGCTTCCTCGACTGGATGGCCGGCCAGTCCGGCTCTATACCGGTTATCTTGACCCCGTACTCCTCGGCCTCGCGGGCCTTTGCGATGAGCTCGGTGGAGGCCAGCAACGCCTTGGTGGGGATGCAGCCCCAGTTGAGGCAGGTCCCGCCGACCTTGTCCTTCTCGACTATGGCTACTTTGGCGCCGCGCTGAGCGCACCTTATGGCGGCCGGGTAACCGCCGGGACCGGCGCCTATCACCACTACGTCGTACTTGTCTGCCATCGCCATCTCCTTTTGTAGGCGTCCGGCGGCGCGTTGGGCATGCCGGAACTCCATTTAATCACAATCGGTCAACCCGCGTTGTCCATGCAACTGAAGCGGCCCGACCCCGACTGCCAACTTTCTCACATAGATTTGGGGTGAGTCAAACCGGAATCGGTCACACAACCTGAGGAAAATTAGCATTTTCTGACACCCCACGGATGGTCCGAAATCGCCTCATCGGAGGAAGGGGAATCGGCCGCTGCTCTTGCTTGCATTAGGGGTTTTCTTTCTATATAATTTCCGGGAGTGCCTCCAGTACCAAGGAGGCTATGTTTTTGTTTGCTTGGTTTTCGGATGGCGAACACGTACTCAGGCTGGACCCGGACCGGAAAGGGGATGATGCGCAAGCGGTTGAGGCTTGACCTGGTGACTGATTTAGTTTCGGCCCCGCAAGGGGGTCTTTGGAAGCAGGAAACAACAAAGGAGGGGCAATGGCAGCAGTTCCAAGCGACCTTGAGATCGCGCAGGCCGCGAAAATGCAGCCAATCGTGGAAATCGCGAAGAAGATCGGGCTCGAGGAAGACGACCTCGAGCTGTACGGGAAGTACAAGGCGAAGGTGCACCTCGACGTCATCGACCGGCTCAAAGACAGGCCCACCGGCAAGTACATCGACGTAACGGCGATCACCCCGACCCCGCTGGGCGAGGGCAAGACCGTCACCAGCATCGGGCTCACCGAGGCCATGAACAAGATCGGCAAGAACACCATCATCTGCCTGCGCGAGCCCAGCATGGGCCCGGTTTTCGGCATCAAGGGCGGCGCCGCGGGCGGCGGCTACAGCCAGGTCGTACCCATGGAGGACCTGAACCTCCACTTCACTGGTGATATCCATGCCGTGACCGCGGCCAACAACCTGTGTGCGGCCTACATAGACACCAGCATCCTTCTGAAGAACCCTCTGAACATCGATCCGCTGACAGTCTCCTGGCGTCGCGTATCTGACATCAGCGACCGCGCGCTCCGCGACATAGTGGTCGGGCTGGGTGGAAAGCAGAACGGCTATCCCCGCCAGACCGGCTTCGACATCGCTGTCGCGTCCGAGGTCATGGCGATCCTGGCCCTCGCGTCCGACCTTGACGACCTCAAGGAGAGACTCGCCAGGATAGTGGTCGCCTACACCTACGACGGCAAGCCGGTGACCACATCAGACCTCAAGTGCGCCGGCTCGATGGCGGTCCTCCTGAAGGATGCCATTTTGCCGAACCTCATCCAGTCTCTCGAGGGCAACGCCTGCTTCATGCACGCAGGGCCGTTCGCGAACATCGCACATGGCAACAACTCGGTCGTGGCTGATGCTATTGCGGTTAAACTTGCAGATTACGTCGTAACGGAGAGCGGGTTCGGGGCAGACTGCGGCGCCGAGAAGATGATGGACATCAAGGTCCGCGCCATGGAGAAGTACGGCATCGTGCCCGACTGCGTTGTCATCACCAGCACCGTACGTGCGCTGAAGATGCATGGCGGGGCGTTCGAGGCCAAGCCCGGCAAGAAGATCGACGAGAAGCTGCAGGCGGCGGAGAACATGCCGGCTCTCGAGGCGGGCTGCCAGAACCTGGTCAAGCACATCGAGAACATGAAGCTCTTCGGAATACCGGTAGTTGTTACGGTCAACCGCCGCACCAGCGACACGGACAAGGAAGTCGCCATGGTGCAGGACATCGCCCTCAAGGCGAAGGCGGACTTCTGCGAGCCGATAGAGGTCTGGGCAAAGGGCGGCGAGGGCGGGAAGGAAGCCGCCGAGGCGGTCGTCAAGGCGTGTGATATGCCCAAGGACTTCAAGTACCTGTACGACCTGAATGCCTCCATCAAGGAGAAGATAGAGACGATCGCGACAAAGATATACGGCGCGGACGGGGTCGATTACACGCCCGTAGCGGAAGCCGCGATCAAGACTTTCACAGATGCGGGCTACGACAAGCTGCCACTCTGCATGGCCAAGACCCACCTCTCGCTTTCGCACGACCCGAACCTGAAGGGCCGTCCCACGGGATGGCGTCTGCCCGTCAGGGACATCAGGCCGACGATAGGCGCCGGTTTTCTCTACCCGCTGTGCGGCGAGATGAGGACCATGCCGGGCCTGCCCAGCGAGCCTGCCGGTAACAAGGTGGACCTCGTCGAGGGCGGCAGGATAGTCGGACTGTTCTAGGCGATTAAAGGATAACCGGGAGGCCGGCTTTCGAGCCGGCTTCCGGGGGACCTGAGACGGGTTGAGCATGGAAAAGGAAAAAGTGAGGGTCTGCTTCTATCCCGAGGACCGGTGCATAGAGGTGGACAAAGGAGAAAACCTGCTGCGCGCGGCCATGAAGGCCGACGTCCATATCAACGCTTCCTGCGGCGGAGAGGGCTACTGCGGCAAGTGCCGGGTCATCGTGGAGAAAGGCGATGTGAAGCAGAAGCTCCAGGTCAAGCTCTCCGAGGAGGAGATGAAACGGGGCTACGTGCTGGCGTGCTCCGCCACCCTCGAGAGCGACGCTGACATCCGGGTCCCTATCGAGACCCAGATAGGCGACAAGTCCGCACTTACCAGGCGGCCCCCGATACCGCTGCAGGGCTACACGCTTTCCGCTAAGGACTGGGCCGAGCGGCTGCCCCAGTGGGAGCTCAACCCGCCGACCACCAAGTTTCACCTGGTCCTCGATAAGCCGACGCTCGATGACAACCTGAGCGACGCCGAGCGCATCAAGCGCGAGCTCTCCCGGCTCGCGGGCCTGGCGGACGTGGTCATAGACTACCCGATGCTCCAGGCCCTGCCGGGCCTCATCAGGGCGGCCAGCTTCGACGTGACCGTCACCGTGCTCGACCGCGGGCGGGAGCTGCGCGCGGTGCGCATCGAGAAGTGGGACACCTCGCCCCGGCAGGCGGCAATCGCGGTCGACCTGGGGACCACCACCATCTCCGCCCAACTCATCGACCTGCAGACCGGCGGGGTCATAGCCGAAGCTTCGGATTACAACGGGCAGATATCGTACGGCGAAGACATAATATCCCGTATCATCTACTCGACACGCTCGACCGGCCTGGCCAAGCTTCAGTCTGCGGCGGTCAACACCATCTGGAACCTCATCCAGCAGATGGTGGAGCAGACCAACATGGAGTTCTGCAGCGTCACTCACCTGTGCGTCTCCGGCAACACCACCATGACTCATCTCCTCCTGGGCATCGACCCCCGCTATATCAGGGTAGACCCATACATCCCCGTCGCGCAGTATTTCCCCTGGATAAAGGCGAGCAATATCGGCATCCGAATCGCCTCAGGCGTTTATATGCGATGCACTCCCGGGGTCGCTTCCTACGTGGGGGGAGACATAGTGGCAGGCGTCCTGGCGAGCGGGATG
Source organism: Candidatus Geothermincolia bacterium (assembly GCA_038326775.1). GTDB lineage: Bacteria > Actinomycetota > Geothermincolia > Fen-727 > Anoxymicrobiaceae > DYIU01. The sequence goes on along the minus strand of JBBQKJ010000015.1, from coordinate 29,976 downwards.
TTCAACTCGGAAAAGATCACGCTCTATATAGACATCGGGACCAACGGCGAGATGGCGCTCGGCAACAAGGACTGGCTGATGTGCTGTTCCTGCTCCGCGGGCCCGGCGTTCGAGGGGGCCGGGGTCAAGCACGGGATGCGGGCCACCAGGGGCGCAATCGAGCAGGTCCGCATCAACGAGGTCACCCTCGAGCCGATGATAATCACGGTGGGCAACCGCAGGCCCATAGGCATCTGCGGCTCCGGGCTCATCGACGCGCTGGCCGAGCTGTTCCTTACGGGAATCCTCGATGAGAGGGGCAAGGTCAAGGTGGAGCTCGCGGACAAAACCCCCCGGGTGCGCCAGTCGGACGCGGGCGGCGAGTACGTTCTGGCCTGGGCCGACGAGAGCGGCACCAGCCGCGACATCGTTATCACCGACCCCGATATCGACAACCTGATGAGAGCCAAGGCGGCCATATACGCCGGGATAAACATCCTCCTGGAGGAGGTCGGCATGACCTTCGACATGGTGGAGGAGATACTCATAGCCGGCGCCTTCGGGCAGTACCTGGAGATCGACAAGGCGATAATCATCGGGCTTCTCCCCGATGTGGACACCGAGAGCATAAAATTTGTCGGCAACGGGTCGCTGCTGGGGAGCTACCTGATGGCTCTCTCCAAGAACCTCATCAACGAAGCAGACCGCATAGCCAACATGATGACCTACCTCGAGCTCTCGACCAACACGCGCTTCATGGACCAGTACGTGTCGGCGCTGTTCCTGCCGCACACGAACATCGAGGAATTCCCGACAGTCAAGCGCAGGCTCGAGGAAGCAAGACAGACCGCGCGCCTGGGCGTAGAGGCCGGGGGTGACGGGGCTTGAGCAAGGTGATCGCGGTAGCCGGCAAAGGCGGTGTCGGAAAGACGACGCTGTCATCCCTCATAGTGAGGTACCTGCTCGACGAGGGCCTCAAACCCATCCTGGCGGTCGACGCCGACTCCAACAGCAACCTCGACATCGCGCTGGGAATCGATCTCGACCAGACTATCGGCAGCGTCCGCGAGGAGATGAGCGTAAAGACCCGGACAGGTACGCTGCCGGCCGGGATGGCCAAGCAGGACATCCTGGAGATGCAGATAGAACAGGCGCTGGTTGAGACACCGGAGTTCGACCTCGTGAGCATGGGCAGGCCGGAGGGCCCCGGGTGCTACTGCGCTATCAACAACATGCTGCGGGTTTTCCTTGACCGCCTGAACAAAGGTTACCAGTTCGTGGTGGTTGACAACGAGGCAGGCATGGAGCACCTGAGCAGGCGGACCACCCGCGGCGTCGACGTGATGTTTATCGTGAGCGACCCGGCGCTGCGAGGCCTGGCGACGGCGATGCGCATCCGCGACCTTGCCCGCGAGATGGACATAGGGGTCGGCAAGTATTACCTGGTTCTCTCGAGGCTGCGGGGCGCACTGGCCGGGCCGCTCGAGGAGGAGATCGCCGGGCTCGACATCGAGCTCGCGGGGATCATCCCGGACGACCCGGAGGTTGCCCGCTTTGACCAGGAGGGCCTCCCACTCATAGATCTCGGGGAAGACTCCACCGCGCGCAGAGCGGTCAGGGCCATAATGGAAAACGTTTTTCAGGGGGTGAACGGTTAGATGTACGTCGAGGGCAGGATAATCGACTTTCTGGACAAGCTTGCGTCGAGCTCGCCCGAACCGGGCGGGGGGTCGGCAAGCGCGCTGGCCGCGGCGATAGGGGCGGCCCTGGTGAGCATGGTGGCTAACCTCACGGTGGGCAAGGCGAAGTACGCCGACGTGCAGGACCAGGTAGCCGGATTGGCCAAGGACTCGGAGGCGGTACGCGCCAGGCTGCAGGAGCTGGTGCAGGAGGATACCGAGGTTTACGGGGTGCTCGCCGGGGCATTCAAGATGCCGCGAGAGACAGACCAGGAGAAGGCCGGTCGCGACGAGGCGATCCAGGAGGCGTGCAAGGGGGCGACGATGGTGCCTTACGCCATCGCCGAGCAGTGCCTCGAGGTCGCGCGGTTGAGCGAGGTGGCGGCCGATATAGGCAACGTGGGCGCGGTTAGCGACGCGGGCGTCGCGGCCCTGATCGCCGACGCGGCAGCTCGGTCAGCGGCCCTGAACGTGAAGATAAACCTGACCACCATTAAAGACTCCGCGTTCAACGAGGAGAAGTGGTCGGGCATTACCGATATACTGTCCCGGACGTCGGAGCTAAAAGATAAAGTCGTAGAGGTAACGTACAAGAAGCTCGGGTAGGAGGTAGCAATGGCGGAGATAATTGACGGCAACGCGATAGCTGACGAGATGAAACAGGAGATCCTGGCGGAGAAAGAAAAGCTCGAGGCCAGGGGCATCACGCCCGGAATAGCCACCCTGCTTGTGGGTGACGACTTCGGCTCGAAGATGTACCGCGGCCAGGTCGAGAAGAACTGCGAGTCGGTGGGTCTGAAATACGTCGAGAGGACCCTGCCGGCCGAGACCACCGAGGAGCAGGTCATCGAAGTGGTAAGGGAGCTCAATGAAGACCCCACGGTCAGCGGCATCCTTCCCTTGAGGCCGTTCCCCGAGCATATCTCGGACTCGGCGGTCATCCAGAACATCAGGGAAGACAAGGATATCGACTGCTTCCACCCGGCGAACATGGGACGGCTGGCGCTGGGCGAGCCGACGCTCGCTCCCTGCACACCGTCGGCGTGCATCGAGCTCATGCAGCGGGTGGGCGTGGAGTTCGAGGGAGCGGAGATAGTGGTGGTGGGCCACTCTAACATCGTGGGCAAGCCCGTTGCCCTGCTCGCGCTCAACCGCAACGCGACCACCACGGTGGCCCACATATTCACATCCCAGGCTGGCAACCTCGAGAAGCACACGCAGGGTGCCGACATCCTGATCGTGGCCGCCGGCAAAGCCGGGCTCATAACTGCCGACCTGGTCAAGGATGGAGCGGTGGTCATCGACGTCGGAATCAACAGGGTAAAGGTCCTTGACGACGAGGGCAACCCGGTTTTAAACGAAAAGGGCAAGCCTAAGACCAGGACTGTGGGCGATGTCGATTTCGACGGCGTCAAGGACAAGACCAAGGCGATAACGCCGGTGCCCGGTGGCGTCGGCGCGGTGACCAACATGATGCTGCTCAAGAACGCTCTTACCGCGGCGAAGATGCAGGCGGGTCTCGATTGAGTGGGTGTAGAGCACCCCTTGATGGAAATCAATGCGGTTCTGGGTAAGGAAAGCTAGAAAGGAAGTGGGACAAAATGGCGTTTGAGATGCCTAAAGAGACGACCGAATCCAGGATACGCGAAGTGAGCCTGGGAACCGGCGACCTCAAGGTCGGCGGGGAGAACGTGTTGCCGTTCTACCTCTTCGAGGGCGAGATGCCGAACCGCCCGCTTATAGCCGTAGAGGTTTACGACGACAACCCGCAGGGATGGTCTCCCGTCGTGAGCGAGCCGATCAAGGACGTGCTCTCCGACCCCGTGGCATGGGCCAGGAAGGCTGCCGACGAGTGGGGCGCCGACCTCATAGCGCTGCGCCTCAAGAGCACCGACCCTAAGGGCGATGACAAGCCGGCCGCCGAGGCGGCGCAGACCGCGAAGGCGGTGGCCGACGCCGTTAGCATCCCTGTCATAGTGTACGGTTCGGAAGACGCGGACAAGGACGGTGACGTGCTGAAGGCGGTCGCCGCGGCCACCGAGGGCAAGAACGTGGTCCTCGGGCCCGCAAACGAGGACAACTACAAGACGGTTGGCGCCGCCGCACTCGGCTACAAACAGACCGTTGCCGCCAAGACGCCAATCGACGTCAACCTGGCCAAGCAGCTGAACATCCTTCTGTCCAACCTCGGTGTCGACGTCGGGAACATCATGGTCGACCCGACGACCGGCGCGCTGGGTTACGGGCTCGAGTACACCTACTCCGTCATGGAGAGGTTCAAGATAGCGGCGCTGCGACAGGACGACAGCATGACCCAGATGCCCCTCATCGCCGATGTGGGTGTGGAGGCCTGGAAGGCCAAGGAAGCCAAAGCGCCGGCGACCGACGAGCCGCAGTGGGGCGACGAGAACAAGCGGGGTGTCCTCTGGGAGATACTGACCGCCAGTTCGCTGCTGGTGGCGGGGGCTGACGTGGTGATAATGCGCCACCCCGATGCTATAAAGACGGTTCGGAAAGTAATCGACACGCTGATGGGCTAACAGACGCGCTGGCCGGCCTGAAGGCCGGTTGTCAGGAGCTCAGAAAGAGTGAGGAGTTGAGTACAGTTGGATTATGAAGACAGGACAGCTTGCGAAGCGTCCATCGAGATGCTGAAGAAGGCTGACGCAGGGGGACACTCCACCGCGTTCAGCCGGACCGAGGACATGAAAGTCTGCACCATCGGCGCGAGCGGCATCTGCTGCAAGAACTGCAACATGGGACCGTGCAGGCTGACGCCCCCGAAGAAGGAGGGGGACCCCGAGAAGCGCGGCATCTGCGGCGCCACCGCCGAAGTGGTAGCGGCGCGCAACTTCGCGCGGATGATAGCAGCGGGGGCGGCCGCACACTCCGACCACGGCAGGGCCGTAGCCCATACCTTCGTGATGGCCGCCAAGGGCGAGGCCGAGGGCTACCAGATCAAGGATCGCATCAAGCTGCTCGAGGTGGCCGTGGACCTTGGCGTCGAGGTCGGTGACAGGCCGGTCGAGGAGATCGCCGTCGAGGTGGGCGAGAAGTGCATGGCGATGTTCGGCCAGCAGGAGGGCGAGCTCGCCTTCGGCTGGAGGGCGCCTGAGACCCGCAAGGAGATATGGCGCAAGCTGGGCATCTTCCCACGTGGTATCGACCGCGAGGTTGTAGAAGTGATGCACCGCACGCATATGGGCGTCGACCAGGAGATGGAGAACATCATGCTCCAGGGGTCACGCTGCGCGCTGGCCGACGGCTGGGGCGGCTCGATGATAGGGACGGAGCTCCAGGACATAATGTTCGGGACCCCAACGCCGCTCAAGGCCAAGATCAACCTGGGCGTGCTGGAGAAGGACCAGGTCAACATAATCGTGCACGGCCACGAGCCGTTGCTCTCCGAGATGATACTGCTGGCGAGCCAGGATGAGGCGCTGCTCAAGAAGGCCGAGGAAAAGGGCGCCAAGGGCATCAACATAGCCGGCATCTGCTGCACCGCTAACGAGATCCTCTCGCGGCACGGCATCCCGGTCGCGGGCAACGTTCTCCAGCAGGAGCTCGCAATCCTCACCGGGGCTATAGATGTAATGGTCGTGGACGTCCAGTGCATCTACCAGGCGGTGGGTGAGCTCTCAAAGTGCTTCCATACCAAGGTCGTGACGACCAGCCCCAAGGGAAAGATGCCTTTGGCGGAGCACGTGGAGTTCCATGAGGAGACCGGGTTGTCCACGGCTAAGAAGATCGTGGAGATGGCCATCGACAACTTCCCCAACAGGGGCGAGGTCGACATACCAGCTAAGACCAGTGATTTTATTGCCGGCTACGACCACGAGTACATTAACTACATGCTGGGCGGGCGTTTCCGCTCCTCGTACCGGCCCCTGAACGACGGCGTCATCGACGGCCGCATCCGTGGTGTGGTCGGCGTGGTCGGCTGTTCCAACCCGAGGGTCCCGCACGATAGTGTCACCGTGCGGGTGGTGCGAGAACTGGTGGCCAACGGATGCCTGGTGGTGATGACAGGGTGCGCGGCCCAGGCGGTGGCGAAGACCGGCCTGATGACCCCCGAGGTAGCTTACAAGGAAGGGGTCATGCCGCAGGGCCTTCGCGAGATATGCGAGGCGGTAGGCATACCGCCGGTCCTGCACGTGGGCTCCTGCGTCGACAATAGCCGAATACTGATCGCCCTTACCGCGATGGTGAAGGAAGGCGGTCTCGGTGACGACATCTCCGACCTTCCGGCGGTAGGCTGCGCGCCCGAGTGGATGAGCGAAAAGGCAATATCTATCGGTCAGTACTTCGTCGCTTCCGGCGCCGCTGTCGTGTTCGGCGTGAGCTGGCCCACGACCGGAAGCCAGAAGTTCACCGACTACCTGTTCGAGGGAATATTCGAGCAGTATGGCAACAGCTGGCACTTCGAGGCGGACCCGGAGAAGATGGTCGGCACGATCCTGAGCCTCATAGACATGAAGCGTGAGAACCTCGGAATCGGCGCCAAGCGCGAGAGAGTCCTGTACGACATGGCGATGAGGCGCGAGCTGGAGATCTAGCAGGCGCGCAATAGCGCCGTGACGGCCGGTATCAACTGACCGATTCAAGGAGGAGTTTGGATGTCGAAGATAATCGCAAGCGCCGCGATCAGGGGTGCGCACGCCATCCACGACAGGGTGGCCGCGAGGCTTGATGAAGCGCTTCAGAAACACGGGGAGAACCAGGAGATAGGGTTCCCCAACACCGCTTACTACCTGCCGATAATCTACGCGATGACCGGCGAGAAGGTGGAGACGCTGGCCGATTGCCCGAAGGTGATGAAGATAGCCGAGGAGCTGCTCCCCCCGGTGCCGGCCGAGAACCTCTGGACGCCTTACCTGGGGCCGACCCTCGACGCGGGCATGGCCACCCTCTTCATGGAAGAGATAGAAGAGGGGATCAAGTACATCGACGGGCCCAACCCCGTTGATGGCATATGGCTGGGAGCGGCCGATGACGTGATAATGCGCGAGCGCGGCGTCGAGTTCGTGGACGGCTCGGCACCGGGCTTCTGCGCGCTGGCCGGCTCGGCGCCCGACCCGCAGATTGCTGAGAGCATAGTCAAGGAGCTCCAGGAGAAGAACCTGTACGTATGGACCAGCGGCAACTTCAACGGGACTACCGTTGCCGAGCAGCTGGAAAGTATCAATGTGCAGCTAGGCTGGGAGACCAGGATAGTCCCCTACGGGCGCGAGATCGGCTCCGCGGTCTACTCGCTTGGGTTCGCGGCGCGCGCGGCCATGAGCTTCGGCGGCGCCAAGCCAGGCGACTACCGCAAGGTCCTGCTCTACAACAAGAACCGCATCTTCGCCTTCGTGCTGGCGCTGGGCGAGGTCACCGACGAGTGGTACGCCAACGCGGCGGGGGCCATAAACTACGGCTTCCCGACCATAGCGGACACACCCATCCCGGAGATCCTTCCCACGGGCATCTGCACCTACGAGCACGTGGTATCAAACATACCGCACGACCAGATAGTGCAGAAGGCCATCGAGGTCCGAGGGCTCAAGATCCAGGTTACCAAGGTCCCCATCCCGATGGCGTACGGCCCGGCGTTCGAGGGCGAGCGCATCCGCAAGGAAGACATGTACGTCCAGTTCGGAGGCAACATTACCCCGGCGTTCGAGTTCGTCGAGATGAAGGAGATGGACGAGGTCGAGGACGGCAGGATCGATGTCATCGGCCCGGAGATAGACGACGTCGAGCAGGGTTCCGCCCTGCCGATGGGCTTAGTCGTGCGCGCCGCCGGCCGCAAGATGCAGGAGGACTTCGAGTCCATTCTCGAGCGGCAGTGCCACCACCTGATAAACGGGGCCGAGGGCATCTGGCACATGGGCCAGCGCGACATCGTCTGGACGCGCATAAGCAACAAGGCCAGGGAGAAAGGCTTCAAGATACGCGACTACGGCGAGATACTGCACGCCAAGCTGCTGAGCGAGTTCCCCGCCATCGTGGACAAGGTCCAGGTCACGATCTACACCAATCTCGAGGACTGCGAGGAATGGCTCGCGAAGGCCCGCGAGAAATACAGCATCCGCGACGAGCGCACCGCGGGGATGACCGACGAGACGACCGACATCTACTACTCCTGCACGCTCTGCCAGTCGTTCGCGCCGACCCACGTCTGCGTGGTCACGCCCGAGCGCCTCGGCTTGTGCGGGGCCTATAACTGGCTCGACTGCAAGGCGGCCTACGAGATCGACCCGACCGGCCCCAACCAGCCGATTCCGAAAGGCGAGGCCATCGACGAGGCAAAGGGGCAGTGGAAGAACGTCAACGAGTTCGTCTGGAACAACTCCGGACAGAAGCTGGACAAGTTTAACGCTTACACGATGATGGAAGACCCCATGACTTCGTGCGGGTGCTTCGAGTGCATAGTGGCGTTCCTTCCCCTCTGCAACGGGGTCATGATCGTAAACCGCGAGTTCACGGGCAAGGAGACCCCCTGCGGGATGTCGTTCTCATCGCTCGCAGGCTCGGTCGGGGGTGGCAACGTCACGCCAGGCTTCGTGGGCATCGGCAAGGTGTACATCACCTCGAAGAAGTTCATCAGCGCCGACGGTGGTTTCCACCGAGTCGTCTGGATGCCGAAAGAGCTCAAGGAGACCCTGCGCGACCAGCTCGAGAAGAGGGCCGAGGACCTCGGGACCCCCGACTTCATCGACAAGATAGCCGACGAGACCGTCGGCGTCTCCGAGGAAGCTATACTTCCGTTCCTCGAGGAGAAGGGCCATCCGGCCCTCGCGTTGGACCCGATGTTCTAGAAACGCTCACACCCGCACGTTTCCTCCCGGGCCGGGGGTCACCGTGTGGGGTTGAGCTTGAGACACAATGCACCAAGTGATAGAAGGAAAAGGAAAGGAGTAGGGAGATGGCACTGAGCGGTCTCGATATTTTCAAGCTGCTCCCCAAGACGAACTGCGGTGAGTGCAAGCTGCCGACATGCCTCGCGTTCGCGATGAAGCTTGCCGGAGGCCAGGCGAAGCTTGAGGACTGCCCCTACGTCTCGGACGAGGCGAAGGCGTCTCTGGCGGACGCGGCGGCGCCGCCCATTGCCGAGGTGATCGTCGGCCAGGGGGCCAGGGAGTTCAAGACGGGGGCCGAGTTGGTACTGTTCCGTCACGAGAAGAGGTTCGTCAACCCCACCGGGATGGCCGTGCTGGTCTCCGACGCCATGTCGGACGACGAGCTGACCTCCAGGGTCCAGACGGCGACCGGGGACTCATGGGAGAGGGTAGGACAGCAGCTGGAGGTGAAACTCCTGGCGGTGAAGTGCGAGTCCGGCGACGGGGGCAAGTTCGCCGACCTGCTGAAGGAGATCGCCGGGACGAGTGACCTGGCGCTGATGCCGATGACCGAGGACGTCGACGTGATGAAAGCGGCCGTCGAGGCCGTGGGCGACAGGAACCCGCTGCTTTATTGCGCGACCGCCGCCAACCTCGACGCGATGGGCGCGCTGGCCAAGGAGAAAGGCCTGCCCCTGGTCATCAAGGGCGACGGGCTCGCCGAGCTCGCTGAGCTCGCCGAGAAGGCGATGGGCATGCAGCTCAAGAACCTGGTGCTCGACCCCGGCGCCCGCAGCCTCAAGGAGACCCTGGAGGCCCTCGTCGCCATGAGGCGCGGGGCCCTCAACTCGAAGTTCAAGCCTTTCGGCTTCCCGACCATCGTCTTCCCCTGCGAAGAGACGGACGATGTCTACTTCGAGGGCGCGCTGGCGGGCATATACATCGCCAAGTACGCCGGCATAGTGGTGACCTCCGAGCCCGCGGCCTGGATGCAGTACCCGCTCCAGGTCGAGATACAGAACATCTACACCGACCCGCAGAAGCCGATGGCGGTCGATAGCAAGTTCTACGAGATCGGCACCCCCGGCCCCGACTCCCCGGTGCTGGTGACCACCAACTTCTCGCTCACCTACTTCATAGTCTCGGGCGAGATCGAGGCGAGCAAGGTCGATTCGTGGCTGGGCATCGTCGACTCGGAGGGCCAGTCGGTCCTTACCGCGTGGGCGGCCGGCAAGTTCGTGCCGGACGTCATAGCCAAGTTCATCAACAAGTCGGGGATAGCCGACAAAGTGAAGCACCGCAAGCTCATCATCCCCGGCTACGTGGCCCAGATATCCGGCGAGCTCGACGAGGAGCTTCCCGACTGGGAGATAATGGTCGGCCCGCGCGAGGCGGCCGACATATCGACTTACCTGCGCAACTTCGCGGCGCAGTAAGCAGTTTGGAGCCTTTGGGTAAACGCATAGGAGGAGCAAATGATCGTATCGAGACCGAAAGCCTTTGAGTCCATACTCAAAGAGCTCGAGGACGCCAAGAGCGTCTTCCTGGTTGGCTGTGGTGACTGCGCCACCGTGTGCCAGACCGGCGGCGAGGACCAGGTCAAGGAGATGACCGAGAAGCTTACCGCCGAGGGCAAGGCGGTAACGGGGAACGTGATCCCGGAGACCGGGTGCCAGGAGCTGGATGTCAAGAGGGAGTTCCGGGCTCACAAGGACGAGCTGGAGAAGGCCGAGGCCGTGATGGTGATGTCATGCGGCGCGGGCACGCAGGCCGCGCGTTCCGGGACCGAGAAGCCCGTGTTCCCGGCGAACGACACCATGTTCCTGGGCAACGTCATGCGCGTGGGGCAGTTCGAGGAGAAGTGCCGCCTCTGCGGCGATTGCGTGCTCGACATGACCGGCGCCGTCTGCCCGGTGACCCGCTGCCACAAGGGCATCCTGAACGGCCCCTGCGGCGGGACCAACGAGGGCAAGTGCGAGGTCGACCCCGACAAGGACTGCGCCTGGACCCTGATATACCAGCAGCTCGAGAAGGAAGGCAAGCTCAGCAAGATGAAAGAATACCAGCCGCCCAAGAACTGGAACCCGGAGCTGAAGCCGGGCAGGATCGTGCTCGAGCGCGAGAAGGGCGGTGAGTAGCATGAGCGTAGAGGCAGTATGGAAAGAGCTTAACATCAAGCACGCCAAGCCCTCCATCGAGGAGGTGCTCGCCAGCGGCAAGTTCCTGGTATCGGGCGAGATAGGGCCTCCGAAGGGGCCGGACGTCGAGGAGGTCATCCACCACATCGACCTCATGAAGGACAAGGTCCACTCGATGAACATCACCGACAACCAGAGCTCGGTGATGAGGTACCCGTCGCTGGCCACGGCGCTGATGATACTGGAGAGGGGCGGAGAGCCCAACCTGCAGGTCACCTGCCGCGACCGCAACCGCATGTCGCTCGAGAACGAGCTTCTGTTCGCCTATACCCGCGGCGTGCGCAGCGTGCTGTGCCTGACCGGCGACTCGGTCCCGGTCGGCGACCACAAGGACGCAAAATCCGTGTTCGACCTCGAGAGCGTTCAGCTCCTCAACATGATGAGGACCATGGAGGAGGGCAACGACCTCGGCGGCAACGAGATGAACGCCCCGGTGAAGTTTTTCAAGGGCGCCATCGTAACCCCCGAGGCCAGCCCGATAGAGCCACAGCTCATCAAGTTCGAGAAGAAGGTCGAGGCCGGCGCCCAGTGGATACAGACCCAGGCCATCTACGACATGGACAACTTCGCGGAGTTCATGAAGACGGCCAGGAAGTACCCGGTGAAGCTGCAGGCGGGCCTGGTGCTGCTGACCAGCGCGGGCATGGCCAAGTACATGAACGCCAACGTGCCCGGCGTCAAGGTGCCTCAGGACCTGATCGACGAGATGGCCGCTTCCGAGAAGGGCAAGGCCATCGACACCGGCATCAGGATAATGGCGCGCCACATCAAGCGCATCCGCGAGGAGAACCTCGCCGACGGCGTCCACATCATGGCCATCGGTAAAGAAGCCGTAGTCCCGCGGATACTTGAAGAGGCCGAACTCGACATAAACGCCCTCTAAACCGCATATCCGGTCCAGGCCAGAATTGTGCAACATTGATGCAACATTTGGATGCAACATTGGGGTCAGGTCAGAATCTTGCTCTGACCCGCCCCGGAGGTTGTGAGGAAAGAGATGCAGTTCGAGCCACGGTTCGCGGCCACGGCGATAGGCAGCCTCCCCCATACCAACGTGGAGGAGGCATGCCGGCTGATGCTGGAGCTGGAGATACCGGCCTGGCCGCAGCTCGTCCGGAAGAGCTTCCTCGAGAACATGTATGTGCAGTACAGCGAGGGGCTTGCCGGGGTCAGGCTCGACACCGTCGCCGAGCAGGTGTGGTTCGACACCGGCGCGGGTTTTGACGACGAGCTCGAGCCGTTCTACCAGGCGGTGATAGAGGAGGACCCGGGGCGGTTCGCGATGAGCGAGCCGTACGCCTCGGGGCTCGCCATGTTCACCGGCGGGCTGGCCGCCGAGCTCGGCGGGAAGCCGTACGTAAAGGGCCAGGTCACCGGGCCGATATCGTTCGGGCTCACCGTGACCGACCAGGCCGGGAGGGCCGCGCTCTACGATGAGACGCTCGAGGAGGTCATCGTCAAGGGGCTTCCCCTGAAGGCGCGCTGGCAGGCCGAGGCTCTCAGGAAGGCGGCCCCTGGTTCGAAGGTCGTTATGTTCGTAGACGAGCCGTACCTGGTGTCGGTGGGCTCTGCGCTTATCCCGGTGAGCCGGGAGCAGGTGGTGGGTCACATAACCGAGGTCCTTAAAGGGTGCGGCGCCGACGTGACCGGAATCCACTGCTGTGGGAACACGGACTGGTCGATGGTTTTCGAGACGGGCGTCGACCTGGTGAACTTCGACGCATTCGACTACCTCGACGGGTTCGTGGCCTACGACGAGGACATTGCGGGGCACCTTGAAAGAGGAGGGACCATAGCCTGGGGCGTGGTCCCCAACAGCGAGCGGGTGCTCTCCGAGGGCGCGGAGAAGCTGGCCGCGATGCTCGAAGGAGCGTTTGACACGCTCGAGGCGAGGGGGCTCGACCGCGAGACGCTGGCGAAGCAGTCGCTCGTCACGCCTGCCTGCGGCCTGGGCCCGACCACCATCGAAGCCGCCGATCGGGCGCTCGCGATGACGCGGGAGGTCTCGGCGCTGCTGCGGGGGAGGTACTTCGGCGATGCCGGTTGAGCCGCGCGCTGTGGAACGGATGCCCCGGTGGATGCGCCGCCCGGTGAGGTGTGGGCCGGAGCTCAGAATGGTCGAGGGCGTGCTGGCCGCCGAGCGCCTGAATACCGTATGCGTGGGGGCCGGGTGCCCCAACCGGGGCGAATGCTACTCGGCGGGCACGGCGACGTTCATGATAATGGGCGGCCGGTGCACGAGGGGCTGTGGGTTCTGTGCGGTGCCAACCGGAGGGGCCGCGCCGCTCGATCCGGAGGAGCCGGAACGCCTGGCCAGGGCCGCGGCGGCGTTCGGCTTGAGGCACGTGGTGGTCACCTCGGTGACCAGGGACGACCTGCCCGACGGGGGTTCCGGGCATTTCGCCGCGACCGTGGCGGCGATACGAAGTGGTTTGCCGGGTGCCACGGTCGAGGTGCTGGTCCCTGACTTCAAGGGGCGGGCCGCGGACATCGACACGGTCATAGACGCGGGCCCGGACGTCTTCAACCACAACATGGAGACGGTTCGCAGGCTGTATCCCGAGGTAAGGCCCGGGGCCGGATACGACAGGTCGCTGGGGTTGCTGGCGAGGTCGGCGGCGGCGGGGCTCGCCACCAAGAGCGGCTTCATGGTCGGCCTGGGTGAGACCGCCGACGAGGTCGCCGTGCTCATGGATGACCTGCTGGCCGCGGGCTGCGGGCTCCTGACGGCCGGGCAGTACCTGAGGCCGGCGGAGGAGAAAGCGCCGGTGGCGCGCTACTGGGAGCCTTCCGAGTTCGAGGCGCTGAAAGAGAGGGCCCTGGCGCTGGGGTTCGAAGCGGTCGCCTCGGGGCCGCTGGTCCGCAGCTCGTATTTCGCGCAAGAGATGTTTGACACCGCCCGCGCCGGCGGCGAACGAGAATAAACAAGTTTTCGAGTAAGGAGATGGCAAGGAGGTAGGGATGTACATCGTCGCAGAGAAAGTCAACGTGATCACAACCAAGGTGAAGGACGCCATGGTCGCCCGCGATAAGGGGCCCATCCAGGACATGGTGACCCTTCAGCTCAAGGGCGGGCCGGACGCCATAGACATCAACCTCGGGCCCGCGACCAAGAACGGCCCCGAGCTCATGCAGTGGATGGTCGAGACGGTCGAAGAGGTCACAGACCTACACCTGTCGCTCGACACCATGAACATGGACGCAATGGAGGCCGGCCTCCAGGTCGGCAAGAACCCGAAGATAGTCAACTCGATATCGAACGTACAGGAGCGCATGGACAGGCTTATCCCGCTCGCGCTGAAGTACAACGCCAAGGCTGTCGGCCTGTGCACAAGCGAGGCGGGCGTCCCCCGCGACGACGGCGAGCGAGTTACCAACGGCTACAACCTGATGATGGCGTTCGAGGCCGCGGGCATGGGCCACGACGACTACTGGATAGACCCCATCGTGCTCCCCATCGGCGTGGCGCAGGACCAGGTCCACAACCTGCTGAAGGCCACCCAGATGTTCAGCGAACTTCCCGAGAAGCCACACCTTATCTGCGGGCTTTCCAACGTCAGCAACAAGTGCGGCCTGTCCCCCGAGAACGCCGAGTTCGTAAACCGCATCTACCTCGCTGTGCTGATGGGCCACGGAATGGACGCGGCCATCGTGGACCCCAACGACGAGAAGCTGATGGCGGTAGCACGTATGGAGAGCCCGGAGTACGATTGGGCGCAAATAGCGGAGGGCCTCAAGGAAGGCGAGCTCGACCTCAGCGACCCGCAGCAGCTCGCGATAAAAAAGACGGTGAAGCTCTTCCACGAAGAGACTCTCTTCGCCGCTTCCTACCTGGAGCTTTGATAAAAAGGGGGGGTCAAGTCTGTTCCTGTTCAGGTAAGGCTTGAGCCCGGAGAGCATATAGATCGAGCGCGGGCTCCCGTCCGCGCTCACGTCTTGCAAGCTCGATGTAAGCCTGGCTCTTCGCCCGTGCGCCCTGTTCATTCTGCTGGATTGACATATCAGTCTAGTTACCTTACACTTCCAGACGAGGTTCTTGCATTGCCGGCTCAAACAGCAGGCGGGAGGCAGGTCATGTCATACACGTACGGTACTCTGGAGTGGCAGGATTCCTTCACGAAGCTCATGATCGACATGGTCGATTCGGAGCGCGCGCCCTACATCATGGGCACTCCCTCGTGGATAGCGGCCTACGAGAGGCTCATTCAGAACGACGCGACTTACAAAGGGCTTGCGAAGGCGTGGGAGGGCAGCGTCGTCATCCACGTCCTGGCCGATCCGGAAGTCGGCCTCGACACGGACATGTACCTGCTCATGGACCTGTGGCACGGTGATTGCCGCTCGGTGCGCCTGGTGCCCACAGAGGCCGGTGAATCCGGCGACTTCCTGCTCACCGGCTCTTACGACCGGTGGAAGCAGGTCATGACCGGGGACCTGGACGCGGTCAAGGGCATGATGCAGGGGAAGATCAAGCTCAGGGGAGACCTGCCCACAATAGTGCGCTACTCCAAGGCCGCAACACGCCTGGTCGAAATCGTCACGGGCGTCGACACGGTATTCCTCGACGACATGACCCCGGAGGAGATCGAGGCGTTCAAGCCGTGGGTGGCGTTCATCAGGGACGAGTACGGCCTGTAGAAGGCTCCATCGCCCGGGGGCGCCGCTCAAGCCGCAAGTTCAGGCCTGGCCGCAGCGTCGAGTGAGACGTTGCCCCACGCGAGAGCCTGTGCTTGAACCTGGTCTTTCTGCAGGTCCGGCGCACGACCGGGTCGTACACCGCTCTCAACCAGGCGTACCCGAGAGAGTAGCTGTAATGCCCACCGCGTTCCCGTTCCATGAGGAATCCTCTCGTCGCCGCGTCGGCAGTAATAGTGGACCCGTCCAAGATCATGACCGGGACCGGCGCGGTTGCGCTGTGACCGGCCAGGGAATTAGACTCGAAGAAACCCTCGGGAAAGGAAAGGATATATGGAAGCCGGCGGCACGAGGCAGTTCTCTCATGGCAGCGGGGAAGATGACGTCCTGGACAGGCGGCGCTTCGTAGAGGAGATGGGGACCGGCATAGAATGGCTCTCCAGGGAGCCGTATCCCGGTGACGTCGTGAAAGGCAACATCGAAAACTACATCGGCACCGCGAAGGTGCCGGTCGGGCTTGCCGGGCCCCTGCTCATCGAGGGAGAACACGCCCGCGGCAGTTTCTACGTCCCCCTGGCCACTACCGAAGGCTCGCTCGTCGCTTCCTACAACAGGGGCATGCGCGTCATAAGGGAATCGGGCGGCTGCCGGGCCAGGGTGTTCAGCGACCACATGCAGAGGGCCCCGATGTTCCGCTTCGACTCGCTCGACGGAGCGCAGAGGTTCGCCCACTGGCTCGCCGACAACCGCGCCTCGCTCGAGGCCAGCGCCGCCAAGACCACGTCCCACGGGCGGCTGACCGACGTCGACGTCTTCAGCCTGGGGCGCAACGTCTACGTGCGGTTCGGGTTCCATACCGGCGACGCCGCCGGCCAGAACATGGTCAACATGGCGACCTACCGGATATGCGTGGATATCCGCAAGTCGTACACCGGCTCGGGCGAGATAGAGTCCTTCAACCTTTCGTCCAAGTTCTGCACCGACAAGAAGTATTCCATTGTGAACGCGCTCAAGAGCAGGGGGAAGAAGGTCACGGCCGAGGTGGAGATACCCGAAGCGGTGCTGGAGGAGCGCCTCAGGACGACCGCATCCGCCGTATGCGAGCACATGCTGAACGGCAACCTGAGCGCGCTCTACGCTGGCTGCGTCAGCAACGGCTTCCACGCCGCCAACGGGCTGGCCGCGCTGTTCATCGCCTGCGGAAACGACCCCGCGAACGTCGCCGAGTCGCACGCCGACCTGCTGGACGTGCGGCCCGCGGAAGGCGACCTCTACGTGGCGGTCACGCTGCCATCGCTCATCGTGGGAACGGTGGGAGGCGGCACCGGCCTGCCGACACAGGGCGAGTGCCTCGAAATACTCGGGTGCCGGGGGGCCGGCAAGGCTCTGAAGTTCGCCGAGATAGCCGCCGGGGTGGTGCTGGCCGGGGAGATATCGCTCGTAGGCGCCATCGCATCCGAGGAATGGGCCGGCGCCCACGAGGCCCTGGGGCGCAACCGGCCGGATGACGCCGGTTAGCCCTCCAGCCCTATCTCCCGCTTCAGTATTTTGCCGGTCGAGTTCTTAGGCAGCTCGCTCACGAACCGGATAAGGCGGGGGTACTTGTACGGCGCCACTCTCTCCTTGACGAAAGCCTTGAGCTCGTCGGCGGCAGCCTCGGCTCCCGGCCTCAGCACCACCGCGGCGGCGACCTCTTCGCCGAGGTCGGGGTGCGGGACGCCTACGACAGCGACCTCCAGCACCGCCGGGTGCGCATACAGGACCTCTTCGACCTCGCGGGGGTAGACGTTGTAACCGCCACGGATGATCAACTCTTTCTTGCGGTCCACGATGAAGACGTAACCTTCCTCGTCCTGCCGGGCGAGGTCCCCGGTGTGCAGCCAGCCTCCGCGCAGCGCCGCCGCTGAGGCCTCGGGCTGGTTGAGGTACTCCTTCATGACCCCGGGCCCGCGGACCACGAGCTCGCCGACCTCGCCGTCGGGCACGTCGACATCGTCTTCATCGACGATGCGGACCTCGAAGCCCGGTGTCGGGAACCCTATCGAGCCGGCCCGCGTCTTGCCCGGCCGGTTCTCCAGGCAGGTGGAGGTGCACTCGGTGAGGCCGTAGCCCTCCATGATCCAGGTGCCGAACGCCTTCTCAAACCGCTTCAGCACCTCGACCGGCAGGGAAGCACCGCCCGAGACGCAGAACCACAGGGACGACCTCTCCGGAGGAGAAGCCAACGCCTCGTCAACCAGCCTGTTTATCATGGTGGGGACCGCGTACAGCACCGTGCTCTCTTCCATCTCGATCGCCTTGATGACTTCCCCGGCGTCGAAGTGGTCCCACATCCGTATGGTCAGCCCGGAGTAAACCGACAGGTTGAGCGGATGTATCTGCCCGTAGATATGGAAGAGCGGCAGGACGCACAAGACGGCATCACCGGGCTGGTGCGTCCGGAGGCCTGCCACCGACTTCACGTCTCCCATGAAGTTCCCGTGCGTCAGCACCGCTCCCTTCGGCAGGCCGGTGGTGCCGCTCGTATAGATGATGGCGAACGGGTCGCTCTCGGAGGCGCCGGCTTTCGCGGGCCCACCTGCGTCACGGAAGAAGTCGTCGAGCGGCAGGAACCCGGGCGGGACATCACTCCCTTCCACCAGGCGTATGTTCAGCCCGGGAAGAGACTCGATCACCGGGATCGCTTCTGTGAGAAAGTCACTGTGACCAAGGAACGCCCGCGCCCCCGAGTCGCGGAAGATATGCTGGAGCTCGCCCTTGCGGTAGGTGGGGTTCACCGGGATGATCACCGCGCCCAGCCGCGCGAGCGCGTAATAGGCATGCACCCAGTCGATGGAGTTCGGCATCATGAGCACGCACCTGTCGGCCGGCTTGATGCCCAGCACCCCGAACCCGTGCACCAGCGCGTCCGCCCCGCGGTCCAACTCCGCGTACGTCACGCTGCGCCCATCGAAGCGTATCGCCGGGGTGTCCGGCGCACGGGTGGCAGTGTCCCTGAGAAAATCGGAAAGGTTCATTTCCTATCCCCCGAGCTCTGGTTTCCAGCGTAAGTATACAAGTAACCGGAGCAGATGTGACCCTGTGCGCGGGATGGCAAAAATCCGTAAGTGGATTTTGCTCCTCTTGCCATAATATCTCCGTAGACGGATAAAATAGTTGTTAATACTGGCACCATATTAAAGCGATCGGCATATTGCTTTAAAATTGACGCGGAGCACGCGCGGCTTCTTGAAAGAACGGGGCTTGAGGTGGGTAGGCTTGATAAGTTCTCCAGGGACATTCCCAATCAGGGCCTGTTCACATCCATGTACTTCAGGAAAGAGGCTTTGCTGAGCTCGAAGATCGAAGGAACGCAGAGTACGCTCGAGGACCTGCTCGAGTTCGAGGCTGGTGACATGTCTCGGGAAAGCGCGAAGGAAGTGCTTGACCATGTAAGGGCGATGGACTACGCGCTCAACCGTTTGCCGACACTGCCGCTGAGTCTGAAGCTGATCATGAAGACGCACGAAAGGCTTATGACAGGTGCCGGGGGAGGAGACAGAAATCCCGGCAAGCTCCGAAGCGGACAGGCGCGCGTGGGCGGCTTGTATTATCCCCCACCGGCCGAAAGACTGCCGGAACTGCTCGATGATCTCCAGTCTTTTATGATTGCCGACGACAGCTATTCAGACCTGGTGCACTGCGGAATCGTCCACGCTCAGTTCGAGACGATCCATCCCTTCAGCGATGGAAACGGGAGGATTGGCAGACTGCTTATCACTCTTCAACTGTGCGCGAGAGGGATTCTGGGTGCGCCACTCCTGTATCTGAGCCACTACCTCCTTGAAAACAGAGCAGAGTACTATGCACGGCTCATGGCGATCAGGGATGACGGTGATTGGGAGAGCTGGGTGAGTTTCTTTCTCAACGGCGTATGGGAAGTGAGTGGATCGGCCGCGAGGACCGCGGAGAGCATATCTGAATTGAGAGCCGGTCTTCGCGAAAAACTGGAGGAGAGAAGCGACTATTCGCCGAGAGACCTCCAGGCCCTGGACCTGCTTTTCAGCAAGCCGGTGATTTCAATAACCGACCTGGCCAGGAAGTCGGGCTGCAGTTATCCGACAGCCAGGAAAGTCATAGACAAATTCGAAAGCCTCGGAATTGTCGTCGAGA
This sequence comes from Candidatus Geothermincolia bacterium, assembly GCA_038326775.1. GTDB lineage: Bacteria > Actinomycetota > Geothermincolia > Fen-727 > Anoxymicrobiaceae > DYIU01. The sequence continues at coordinate 10,512 of JBBQKJ010000015.1, read as the reverse complement.
CCACAGGCATGCGAAAGAACACGCGCTTCAGGTTCGAGCCTTACGTCAACCTGTTCAAATAGCGGCCGGCCGGCGAACAGGTGAACAGCTTGAATCGCTGGAGCCGCGGTGTTAGTATCCGCTTGGCCTCGGCATGCGGTGCCGGCCGGTACGTAGTGGGAGGAGGAGGACTCTCCGGCTCGAGCTTCAACCAGCGAACTTCAAACCGCGACCGATCATTTTTCTGATACACGACGTGTGCGATAACGGTTCCAGACAGGAGGGGTACAGGATGGCGTTCTTATTTCCATCACCAGAGTGGTGCGCCGATTGCATGAAGAAGCTCAACGAGAGCGAGGCGGTCGCGACCACCGGCAAGAACTGGGGCATCGACTTCAACGGGAACTGGGTGTTCGAGGCGCAGCCGGGCGCCGGCCTCGAGCAGCCCGCGTTCCTTTACATGGAGATGAAGGGCGGCAAGTGCTCTGACTGCCGCATCATCGGCGACCCCTCCGAGGTCGAGGCCGGGTTCTACGGCTACGGCTCCTACGCCGATTTCAAGGCGGTCGTCAAAGGCGAGAAGGACTTCATCGGCGCCGCCATGAAGGGCGACTTCAAGGTAAAAGGTGACATGTCTCGCGTGGTGAAAAACGCGAAGTACGTCGCCGCGCTCGCGCGGGTCCTCGCCAGCATCGACTCGGAATACCTCGGTGAATAGGGGGTTCTCACCATGAAGATAGTGCGATACCGGGCCGAGGTGGACGAGTCCAGGTGTACGGGGGATAAGCTGTGCGAGAGGATGTGCCCCGCCGGCGCCATCACCGTGGTCGACAAGTTGGCGAAGGTCGACCCTGACAGGTGCATGGCGTGCCTGCGCTGCGAGGACATCTGCCCGCACGAGGCCGTGGCCATGGTGAAGCTCCCCGGGCCCCGTTTCGTGGGTGTAGACATCTCCGAGATCGAGAAAATGGACGTCACCGAGCTCAACGCCATCTGCCTCGAGGCCGGTTTGAAGGCCGACATCCCGATGTGCTTCTGCACCTGGACGCTTGCAAAGGAAGCCACCACAGCCATAATGCAGGGCGCTAAGACCCCGGAGGAAGTCATTCGGAAGACGGGGGTGTGCACAGGGTGCGGCATCTACTGCGTCGGCTCCGTCCTCAAGCTGCTGAAGGCGCACTGGGGCGAGCTGCACCCGCCGGCCAGCCAGCTCTGGGTCGACTCGACCATCTCCATGTGGGACGTGCCCGGCGAGGTGGAGGAGAAGTACCCGGAGTACCACCTTTTAGAGGACAAGCAGGCTCTTTTCGAGTGAGGGAGGCATACATGATATCCCCTGCTGTTGCGCCACCGGCGGTCATGCCATCGAAGTACGGCCCCAGGGCCGAGATGCGCGCCGCCGATCTTCCGGGCATGGGCTCTCTCGCCGTGAGGGAGCTGTTTCCCGAATTCCCGGCCGAGATCTACAGCCACCACTCCGGCGACCTCGCCGCGGTCGCGAAGGCCACCCGGGACACGCTGGGGAGTGTCGACATGAGCATGATAAAGCCCGGGCACAAGGTGAACGTGCTCAGCTGCGAGCACGGCTTCTACATGTTCGGGGGCGCCGCCTACGTCGAGATGCTCAAGACCATCAAGAGGGTCGTCGAGGAGCGCACCGGCTGCAAGGTGAGGCTGCGGCTTGCCATGTACCGCGGGTTCAAGGAGGCCGACGAGGTCATCGAGCACTTCGGGCTCGAGGAGCTCTTCGAGGGCAGGGTCGCAGGGGCGGGGCCGTGGGACAAGGGCCTCGAGATCGACACCGAGATCGGCCCGGTCTACGTGGTGAAGAAGCTGTTTGACGCCGACTGGTTCATCCACGCTTACTACGACGACCCTCGCGAGATATACTTCCACCGGATGCTCAACCGGGGGTTGAAGGCGTTCACAATGGCGTACGCCAGGGTCGAGACGCGCTCCGCGTTCCACTTCAGCTTCCTCAACCGGGGCGGCGCGGTGCTGCCCAGGGCGATCTTCAACTCGCAGTTCATCCAGGGCAAGCACGCGTTCAGCTGCTTCATGAGGACGACGCCGAACGGCCTCACCGGCATCGACGCCGACAACGATCTCTACGCCATCGACAGGCGCATCACCATCAGTCACCTGCAGACGTACGGCAAGGTGGTCAGGCTGATGGCCGACCTCGACGAGTTCGTCGCCATCTGGGACGGGGGAAGGTGGGGCTACTACATCCACGCCGGGGGCGTGTGCTTCGGGGTGGTCATGAACTGCGGCTTCGACGCCTTCGACCTCGAGCAGCCCGCCGCGCTGAGCGGCCTCGACGACCTCATCCGCAACAGGGACCCAGAGTACATCATGGACATGAACAAGGCCATAAAGGCGGTCGTCATCAACCAGTCATGGCCGGGCATCGTCATATCCGACGTGCCAAAGCTCGCTCCCACTATCCTGGTGGGCCAGGAGAACGCGGAGCTCTGGCGCCGTGACCCCGCAAACCCCTATTTCATGGACTACGCCGTGACGGCCGAGACCCTGCCAGCCGCTTTCGATTTCGCCAGGCGTGTGGGCGGCACCGACAAGGCCCTTGCGTTCGACGGCAGTTTCGGCTACTTCACGCTTACCGAGCCGCTGGCAGAGGAAATGCTGCGAAAGGCGCCGGCCATAAGGAAGAAGGTCGATGAGGAGTACCTGCCGATGTGGCTCAAGCAGCGGGGCATCGAACCGGCCGGAGTATAGGAAACCATGTCCGATCTCAGGAAGGAAATACTCTCGAGCATTTCCAACGCTCGCGTTACCGCCTGTATCATCGCCGACGAGCCCGGCATAATCGCTGAGACCGGAGCCGCTGCTGAGGAGGCCGAGAACCTTGGCCTGTCTGTCGACTTCGTCCTCGACGAAGGCGCCAGGGCCGATGCGACAGACCGCGTGATCGAGTTCAGCGGTAACCCAATACAGGTCGCGATGGCCGAGGAGGTGCTGCTGGGGCTGATGGCAAAGCCCTCCGGCATAGCCACGGCCGTCCGGCGGTTCGTCGAGATCGCAGGCGCCAGGCCCGCTGTCGTATGCGGGGCATGGAAGAAGATGCCGCCCTGGCAGAAGGACTCTATCCGTCGCGCCATAGTAACCGGCGGAGCCCGCTTTCGCATCTGTGATGAGCCTTTCATTTATCTCGACAAGAACTATGTGCAGATGCTCGGTGGGATACGCCCTAGCCTCGAGGCCGTGGCCGGCTTGAACGGCTATCTGAGAGTCGTCCAGTTGAAGGGACTGTACAAGGGAATCGACGAAGAAGCGTGCGAAGCCGTGGAGGCGGGGGCGGCGATCCTCTCCCTGGACACCGGCCGCCCATCGGACGTGGAACTTGTGGCGGGCGCCCTGGCCGCCCGGGGGATGCGCGACAGGGTGCGCATCGCCTTCGCCGGGGGCATCCGGCTTGATGATATAGAAAGCTTGAAAGCCCTGGACGTCGACATCTTGGACGTCGGGCGCGAGATTGTGGACGCGCCACTGCTGGACATGCGCATGGAGGTGCTCGGGGTCGATGGCCGGTAAGAAAATTGGCGCGGAGCACGGCGACTACGACCTTCTGGGCAAGACAGAGCTCACGATCCAACCCATCGTGCTCGAGGGCGCCAACCTCAACGATATCGCGGCTGTCGTTGCCGAAGTTCTTTCGATGGGGCGTGACGAGGTCTGGGTCGTGGACGTGAGAGGTCAGGCGCTGACGGTCGATATCCTCCGAGAGAGCATCGACGTCAACGCCATCGCCGGAAAGCAGGAAGAGCTCCTGCGTTGTCTGGGAGATCTTAAAGGTGTAGAGGTGCTCGAGGGTACCTCGACATCTTCCGCCGGAATGCTCGGCTGGATAGCGTACGACGAGGGTGAGACAAGAGAAGCCCTGGAGCGCTCGGAGCGGATGTCCGCGGAGATCCTGGAGCGCATCGGACGGCGGGTGGTGGTCTTCTCAACGGGGGCTGAGGTCGCCTCCGGACAGATCGAGGACACCAACGCACCCGCCATCGCCGAGCGGCTCGGCGCCGAAGGTTATGAGGTTTTCAGGGGGGGAGTGCTGCCGGATGACCGCGATACTATCGCGGGCAGAATAAGGGGTGCCATCCTTGACGGTGGCTATGGCACGGTGATCACAACCGGCGGTGTCGGCGCCGAGGACAAAGACCACACAGTCGAAGCTGTCCTTGCCCTCGACCCCCAGGCCGCTACTCCGTACATCACCCACTACCACGTGGGCACCGGACGACACGTCAAGGACGGCGTCCGTATCGCTGTCGCCCGGTACCGGGGCGCACTCATCGTATGCCTCCCCGGCCCCAACGACGAGGTTCGGGCAAGCCTCGACGTTATCGCGGATAACCTCAACGGTCATGCCCGCGCAGAGGCTTTAGCAGGGGACATCGCCCGCCGGCTGCGACAATGCCTGCGCGAGAAAGCCGGAAGCTGAAGCGCTCACAGGACGGCCGAAAAGAGGTACCGCATGAATCCGGAAAGAATGAAGATGTTCCGGCAGATGCTCTTTGTAGCCTGGAGAGGTCTGCGCAGCGCGGCACTGTTCCTGGCCGACGAGCTTCGGCGCGGGACCGTGCTGGAAAACCTGGGGAGCATCGCGAAGGCGCGCGGCCTTTCGATCTCAGCCGACATGTCTCACGCCGAACTGCTGGAGGAAAGAGCGGAAAAGCTCGGCGGCCGTCCTTTTCTCCTTTTCAAGGACCAGGTCCTCAGTTATCGGGACATGGACCTCAATGCCAACCGGGTTGCCAACTTCCTGAGATCCAGGGGAGGCGGTCCCGGCTTGGGGTTGGCAATCATCATGAATAACTCCCCCCGCTGGCTCGATGTCTTCTTCGGCCTCGAGAAGCTGGGCATGTACGCTGTCCCTGTCAACGTGGCGCTGCGAGGTGACCAACTCGCGCATGTCATCAACAACTCCGATGCACGCTTCGTTGTGACAGATCAAGATATGCTGCCCTATTACCAGGCCGTTGCGGACAAGCTGGAGCGCATCGAGAAAGTCATCGTCAATTCACAGGACGCTATCCCCGTTGGCATGGAAGACCTGGGCCAGGCGTACGTTCCCGGCTCGGATGCCTCCAAGCCCCCGGTCAGCTACGACCCGGACGACATGATAGCCATTATGTACACCTCCGGTACCACCGGACTGCCGAAGGGGGTCGTCTACAGGTACAAGACCTCGACGGTGAAGACCATCTCCGTCATGAGCAGGTTCTTCCTGAACAGGGATGATGCCTACTACACGTGCTATCCGCTTTTCCACGCCAACGCGCTGTTCCTGACGGTCACCCCTTCCCTGCACGCCGGATGCAGGGTGGTGCTGGGTGAGAGGTTCAGCGCCAGCCGGTTCTGGGACGACCTGCGGCGGGGAGGCGTGACTATCTTCAACGGCCTCGGCGCGGTGATGCCCATCCTCATGAAGCAGCCGGCCAGGCCTGATGACGGCGACAACCAGGTCCGCTCCGTGCTCTCGGCCGGATGCCCCACCGATATGTGGGAAGCGTTCGAGGAGCGGTTCGGCGTCCGCATCTACGAGGCGTACGGCGCCGTGGACGGGGCGGGGGTGGTCCTCATCAACCTGGGGACCGCGCCAGTCGGCTCGATGGGGAAGCCCCTGGGCTCCAAGTGCAGGTTCATAGACAGCGAGGGAAGGGACGTCCCCGTCGGGGAGCCGGGTGAGCTCATCAGCTACGTCGGCAACCGCGGCAGTTCCGTCGAGTACTACAAGAACGCGGAGGCGACGAGCGACAAGGTCCGTGACGGCTGGCTGTACACCGGCGACCTCGTCTATACCGATGACAAGGGGTACGTCTACTTCCTGGGGCGCAACACCGAGTCGATGCGCTGCAAGGGGGAGAACGTCTCCGCGTACGAGGTCGAACAGGCTATCCTCAAGAGCCCGGACGTGCTGGAGTGCGCGGTCTATGCCGTCCCCTCGGAGCTCGCCGAGGACGACATCATGGCGACCCTGGTCCCGCTCGAAAGTAAGACCATCGAACCCGCCGCCATGTCGGAGTTCCTGGCGGACAAACTCGCGAAGTTCGCTATCCCAAGGTACTACCGGGTAATCGACGCACTTCCCAAGACCGAGACCCACCGTGTGATAAAGCGTGAGCTCGAGGCCCTGGGCGTCACGAAAGATACCTACGACGCGGTAAGGAAAGAGGGCCGTCCATGACCGCCAAGAGTAAAGTCCTCAACGCCATCGGCGGAATTCCCGACCTCATGCTCGTGAACGTTCCCGACCTGACCATAAGGAAGAACTCTATCGACAAGGAAACGTATCTCCGCCGGCTTTCCTTCTACGACCCCGACCGCTGGGACCCCGTGCGAAACCCGTTCTTCTACCTGCCCGACGAGCCGCCCGGAAGCGAGACCATCGAGACCGAGCCATTCCTTTCGGGGCGGCGCGACCTCATCCGCTACCCGAGCCGCTATGTCCCCCGGAACCCCGAGGTGATTGACGACTTCAACTCCCGCCGGGAGAACCTCGCGGGCTATCTCCACCTTTGGCGCCACGACGACTCCGCCGACCGGCCGCTGGTGCTCATCATCCACGGGCTGATGATGGGAGGGCCGAAGAAGGCCCGGCGCATGTTCAGAATCGACCGGCTCTTCGGCCTCGACCTTGCCCTCCACACACTGCCCGGCCATTGGCGGCGCAGCGATTTCCCCCTGTTCCAGCGGCTGCTCGACCCGGCCAACCTGCCCCTCACGGTGGAGCGCATGGCCCAGAACATCCACGACCTCCATTCCGCCCAACTCCTGCTCCGACAAATCGGGTATGAAAACATTGGGATCATCGGCGCCAGCATGGGCGGCTTCACCGCGGCGCTCTACGCGACACAGGTGACAAGCGGGCCCGACTTCATGTTCCTGGCCGTGCCCGCCGTCTCGGTCAAACGCTACCTGAAGCCTCGGCCCGCCCGCTTCGGGTTTTCGATCGACTCCGAGCTCGTCCGCGCAACCGAGCGTGCCCAGGAACTCTGCTCGCCGCTTTCCCTCACGCCCCGTTATGACGTGGGCCGGATCAAGGTTGTGGCCCATGCCGGCGACCGGATTTGCGAGGCGCGGGACACGAGGCGCTGGATCGAGAACTGGGGGATCAATGACTACGTCGAGGTGGTGGGCGGGCACTGGCTCTACTTAGACAGGCGGGCCCGGGGCCACGCCTGGTACGGGCTCTTGAGAGAACGAGGTTACATCAACCTGGGGGAGTGATCGGCGACAGGGGGGGCAGACTTATGGAGCACAGATTAAGAACGGTCTTTGCGATTTCGCTCACGGCTCTACTGATTTTATCTGTTGGAACCGGTGGCGCTGCCATTGCCAGGAACGAGCGACGGGCAGGCCCTGGTCAGAAAGGCCTCACCTTTCCAAACAACTTTCAGATAAAAAGGGTCGATGAAAAATGGGCCATGCAGGACGGGACGAAGCTGCCGGTCTCCGTTTTCTTTCCGGTTACGGGGGACAAAACCCTGACCTTCCCCATGATCGTCTTCGTACATCCCCTGGGCGTCGACATACTTACCTACGAGAACCAGGCCAGGAAATATGCCGCGAAAGGTTACGTAGCCGTAATCTACGGCTTTGGGGGATCTTTTGGCGCTGAGGGCCAGTTCAACATGATAGATGCCGCCATCGACCTTCCGGATTTGAGTCGTGTTATCACCCGTGCCTCACAGGACCTGCGTTTTCCGGTGCTCTGGGACAAAAAAGGGACCGGTGGTCGGTGTCACCGGCTACTCCCAGGGAGGCGTGATTCCGTACCTCGTTGCCTCCAGAAAGAACCCCAGGCCCGGCGACCCGGGTGATCCGCGCGTGAGGACGGTTGTTTCTTTGCATGGAGGGGCGGACCTGCTATATTCCATACTTCCCAACAACGCGCCTAATATGGTTGTAGGCGGCGTGGTAGTAGGTGGATGCTATCTGCAGAATGTCGTCTCGTTCTTACTGAACAACGTCAACACTATCTTCAGGCAGGACCTCGGACCCTGGGAAAAGATGGGTACCCTTTCAAGCGCGCTGTTAACCTTCCTAAAACAGCCTATAAACTGGACCAATCCCAAGGTCGCCTGGGCGTGCTCATCGTAACCGGCTGGAACGACGACGCCTTTTTCCCAAACCAGGGTTTGAGGATCCTTTCCACCTGCATGGACGCCCCGGGGCGCATGATCATAAACAACCACGGTCACCTTGCTGGCTTTGGAGAAAATCTTTATGTGGATCTCCCCGGTGCCAGGCACGAAGCAGACTTCTTATTACCTGGGTGACAGTGGGAAGCTTTCAACCATACGTCCGAACGGAAACGGCTCCCAGCCCGACGCTCTAATCAACATCGGTTTCACCGGCTCCATCTACGTCGGCTACTGGATGGACGTACCGGAGCTGTTCGGGGCCTCGGACATTCCCATTTCCAAGAGGGTTAAGCTGTTCAAGATACCTTTCACCGAACGAGACTACGTCTCGGAGCCCCTCGCCGCGGACATGACCATCATGGGGACGCCCATGGCGACATATTATTACCAGAACTCGGGTCCATTCACACAACTCGACTCCACGCTGTACGAGGTCACGCCTGAAGGGAGAGACATCCTGGTCAGCAGGGGCGCCTATGAGGGATATAATCCGTCGGCCTGGTCGAATAACAACACCGCCTCCAACCCGATCGAGATGCAGGCATGTTATCATCGTTTCCAGGCGGGCAGCCGCATCAAGCTGGAGGTCGCCACGGCTTCCTTAATAGATATACTGCCTGTGTGGGGCATCAATTTGATACTGCTCCATCACAAGCAGCAGATGTCTTCCAGCCTGAATCTGCCGGTAGTGCCCGACACTTATTGAATAGCTGTAGGTCCCGATTGAAGAGGTGAGCCTGATGGAAATCCGTGGTAAGAAGGTCCTCGTCACCGGAGCCGCGAGCGGCATAGGAAGGGCTACGGCCCTTGCCATGGCCGAGCGTGGCGCCCGCCTGTTCCTGACCGATATCAACTCCGACGGGCTCGAGGAAGCCCGCCGGGCGATAGAGGAGAGGGGCGGTGAGGTCTGTCTTGCCAGGGCCCTGGACGTCTCCGACTACGCGTCGGTCAAGGCGCTGGCCGACGAGGTCCACGCGGAATTCGGCCCGCTCGACATACTCGCCAATGTCGCCGGGGTCGCCCTCTTCTCGCAGGTGGAGGACATGACCCACGACCAGTGGGAGAGAATAGTCAACGTCAACCTCTGGGGGCCGTACCACGGCATCGAGTGCTTCGTCCCGGAGATGGTCCGCGCGGGCAAGGGTGGCCACATACTATCGGTCTCATCCACCGCGGGCATCATCGGCCTGCCGTGGCACGTCGCCTACGCCGGCACCAAGCACGCCCTGGTGGGTAGCTCCGAGGTGCTGCGCTTCGACCTGCGCAAGCACCGTATAGGGGTCAGCGTAATCCTGCCCGGCGCGGTGAACACAGGCCTGGTGAACACGGTAGTGATAAACGCTGACGAGGAGGCCTGCCGGAAAGGGCGCCAGCTGTTCGCCAGGCATGCTATCTCACCGGAGAAGGTTGCCGATCTCATCATCAATGCCATAGAGAAGAACAAGTTCATGGTGATAACCTCCGCGGACATCAAGCTCCTTTACTTCCTCAAGCGAACCTTCCCGCCGATGTACCGCCTCGTCCTGCGCTTTATGACCTGGTTCATGGACCGGACGTTGACGAGAAGTACGATGGCCGCGCGATAGTGTTCGACTGCGGGCGCACGAACAAGACTTGAAGACCCTGGCAGGATGTCGGACTCTGTCTTCCGGCGGCTCTAATCTTGGTCAAATCAATAGTTGTCGGGTCCATTCTATCGGGCAAGTGATTTCTGGAGGCCAACAGGATACTCGAGAACCCTCAACTGCCTTGAGCAGGCCCTACCGCAAGGAGGCCGACATGGAAGAAGATCTGACCGAGGGCACCTACAGGAAGCTCCAGCAGTTCCTCGACGCGCAACCGTGCGGATTCCCGGCGACCGATAACGGCTTAGAAGCCACGACGTGATCGCACCCAGCCCATCGAGAGGTGGGAGGTAGTGGTGACCAAGTCCGCAGTGATGCTCGTCGGGATCGTAGCCCTGATGGCGTCCGTCTTCCTCTCGATGCTGGCGTTCGGCTCCATCTTCGACGTTGGACTCACATACAGCGGTTTCGCTTCTTACCTGCCGGTTGCGATAGCCCTGTTCCTGTGCATAGGGGGCTACTCGGTCCTCATCGGGGTGGTCGTGCCGCGCCACGGGACCATGGCCGCGGTGGGCATCACCATCGCCTTCTACCTGATGAACTTCATCGGAGAGTCCGTGAAGTCCATCTCCGTGATACGTTATCTGAGCATCTTCCACTACTGTGGACTTTCGCACTTTCCTCGACCCCGTGAGCTGAACCCACCTCCCCGGGAATAGCATGTTCAAGCCGCCCTTGAGAGTTCACCTATCAAGGTGTCGATGTTTTTTCGCATGATCGCCGGCTTTTCGGAAGTTGAAAAT
>JBBQKJ010000014.1:0-56860 GCA_038326775.1 Candidatus Geothermincolia bacterium | reverse complement strand
CGCCTCAGAGGCATCGCTCATCTCGACAAAGCCGAATCCCTTCGACCTGCCGGTTGCGCGATCCATGATAACGTCAGCCGAATCTACCGTACCGAACTGCGCGAAAGCCGTCCTGAGGTCCTCGTCTCCTACGGAATAACTGAGATTCCCTGCATAGATTTTCATTTACTTACACCTCCTCGCCACATAAAAAGAGCCCCGAGAATCGCTCCTCGGGACTAACTACACTCACCTAAGAACACTAACTCGAGAAAATTATAGCACGTCCGGGCCCCTTTGTGTAAAGAGAAATCACAGGAGATATGCAGCGGGGTCCCGGCCGAAGAGGCTTTTCCTTCCCGGGCTTAAAAGAAGCCGGGCGGCGGCTTCGTTCACCGCTTCCTGCTTCTGCCGGGTTAGAAGCTCGCGCCACCGGGTGTTTCGTGAGGGGAAGAATAGGGACAGGCGGTCCCTTCGGGCAAAGCCTCGAGCGCCGGGATGCCGCATGCGCATCCCCGGTGGGTATCAACAAAAGGGCCCGGCGCTCGGCCAGGCCCTTCTAATAGTCAGCGGGCAGTTTTGCGTCGTGCCCGGGACTGTAGTCTACAGCCCTCGCTGCAATGCGCTGTGCGCGGAAGCATAAACCTCTTCAACGCGACCCCTCCTTCCTCGTGTCGGGCTATCCCGTTATGTTTCGCCATAATCTTACACCTTAGATAACTACTGTCATTGCTCTATGTCAACCTTCCTTCTCGCCCCGGCGCAGTTTTCCTGCGAGTCGCCGCTGTCTCCTGTTATCGGCCGGCTCGGTACCAGGCTAGAGCCTGGCCCTGCGCAGGCGCAGCGAGTTCGCTACGACGGATACCGACGAGAACGCCATGGCTGCGGCCGCGTACATGGGGTTGAGAAGGATACCCCAGGCGGGGTAGAGCACCCCGGCGGCGATGGGTATGCCCAGCACGTTGTAGAAGAACGCCCAGAAGAGGTTCTGCTTGATGGTCTTGAACGTCCTCCGGGAGAGCTTGATTGCGTCGACCACGGCGGTGAGGTCGTCGCGGATGAGCGTGATGTCCGAGGCCTCGATGGCGACGTCGGTCCCCGCCCCGAGCGCGATCCCCAGGTCGGACTGCGCAAGGGCAGGCGCGTCGTTGATGCCGTCGCCAACCATGGCCACAACCTTGCCCTCGCCCTGGAGGCGCAAGACCTCCCTCGCCTTGTCTTGCGGCAGCACCTCGGCGATGACCTTGTCGATGCCGGCCTCCGCGGCGATGGCGCGCGCGGTTCGCTCGTTGTCGCCTGTGATCATATAGACTTCCATGCCCATCTCGCGGAGTTGGGCCACCGCCTCGCGCGAGTTCTCCTTTATGGTGTCGGCCAGTGCTATCACCGCGGCGGGTTCACCGTTGACCGCCAGCACCATGCTGGTCTTGCCCTGTTCCGCGAGCTCGACGGAACTCGCCTCGAACGCCGCCGCGTCAAAGCCCCGCTCCTTGAGGAAGGCGGGGTTGCCGAGAACGACCGCGTCCCCGTTGACAGTGGCCACCACACCCTTCCCGGGGATCGCCTCGAACTTGCTCGGGCGCCTCGCCGCGAGGCCCCGGCTGTCAGCCTCGGCCCGGACCGCCATCCCCAGGGGGTGCTCAGAGTCCATCTCCGCGGAGGCGGCCAGGGCCAGGATGTCGTCGGCCGGCATGTCGTTGAGGACCACCAGTTCGGTTACCGACGGCTCTCCCAGCGTGAGGGTGCCGGTCTTGTCGAACACTACCGTGTTAACCAGGCGCGCCTGTTCGAGGACTTCGCCTCCCCGGATGAGGATGCCCAGCTCCGCGCCCCTCCCGGTGCCGACCATGATGGCGGTCGGGGTCGCCAGGCCCAGCGCGCACGGACAGGCGATTATGAGGACCGCCACGAAGTTGAGGAGCGCATGGGTGAGTCTGGGGTCTGGGCCGACCGCGATCCAGACTATGAAAGTCGCGACGGCGATCGACATCACCACCGGCACGAACACGCTCGCCACCTTGTCGGCCAGGCGCTGGATGGGCGCCTTGTGCCCCTGCGCTTCCTCGACCATGCGCACGATCTGCGAAAGGACGGTCTCTTTGCCCACGCGTGTCGCCCGAAAGCGGAACGCGCCGGTCAGGTTGATGGTGGAGCCGACCACCTGGTCGCCGGGCATCTTGTCCACCGGCAGGCTCTCACCGGAGAGCATCGACTCATTGACCGCCGAGGAGCCATCCAGGATGTCGCCGTCCACCGGGATGGTCTCGCCGGGGCGCACCGCCAGCACGTCTCCGACCTCTACCTCGTCGAGCGGGATGTCTTGCTCGCGCCCCTCCCTGACGACGTGCGCGACCTTGGCCTGCAGCCCCAGCAGCTTGGCGATGGCGCCGGAAGCCCGTCCCTTGGCCCGCGCTTCCAGTAGTCTTCCCAGCAGGATGAGCGTGATTATCATGGCCGCGGAATCGTAGTAGACGGCTGGCATCATGCCCATCCCGGCGAGGCCCTCGAAAGTCCCGGGGGTGATGGTGACAACCACGCTGTAGATAAACGCGGAAAGCGTGCCGACGGCAACCAGCGTGTTCATGTCAGAGGTCTTGTGCTTGAGCGCTGCCCAGGCCCCGCGGAAGAACATGGAACCCGACCAGAACATGACCGGGATGGTGAACATCAGCAGCATGAAGTAGCGGGTCTGCATATCGATCGACTTGATCCCGGGGAGGTTCTCGCCCATGGAAAGCACCATTATGATGACAGTGAGCGTCGCGGCGCTGATGAACTTGGCGAGCAGACGCGTCACGTACTCGTGCTGGGCGCCGACCTGCGCCTCACGCGCGTCGGCGCCCTCCACCACCTCGAGCACCCGGTAGTCGCCCGCCGAGGCCACCGCCTTTTTGAAGTCACCGACGGAGGCCTGCGACGGGTCGTAGAGGACCTGCGCGGCCTCGGTCGCGAAGTTGACGTTCGCCTCGGCGACCCCCTCCACCTTGCGGAGCGCCTTTTCCACCTTCTGGACGCAGGATGCGCAGGTCATTCCCTCGATGGGCAGCAGCACCCTGGCGAGCAGCGGCTCGTAGCCCATGGACTTGATCTCGCTGGTTATCTTCGCCGGGTCGACGCGGTCGGGGCGATAGACGACCTCGACGGAATCGGTCGCGAAGTTGGCGGCCGCGGATTCAACACCCTCGAGGCGGGCGAGTCCCTTCTCGACCTTTTCCACGCAGGAGGCGCAGGTCATGCCGCCGACAGGGATGTGCAGGCGGGCGGTGCCGCGCTCGCCTGACCGGCCCGAGGCGGGCTTCATGCCCTCGCCCATGGCCTCGGTCCGGGCGCCGGGCTTCAAATACCTGTCCGGCGACGCGTCGAACTTCTCCCGGCAGGATTTGTTGCAGAAGTAATAGGTCTTGCCTTCATGCTCGGTGGTCGCCGCTGCCCGAGAAGGGATGACCCGCATGCCGCAGACGGGGTCAATCTCCGCTGTTTCTTCCCTTGCCGCCCCGCCTGCCCGCCCGGTCTCTGCGGTTCCCGGAAAGCCCGCCTCCTCGAGCGCGGCCACGATCCTGGCGTACTCGCGGGCGAAGCCCATGAACACCTCGCCGCCGATTATGATGGTGGGCACGACAGTACTCGAGTACCGCTCGTACATCCGGGCGGCGTTGTCACCCTCCTCGATGTTGCGGCCTTCGTACGCGATGCCCCACTCGTCGAACTGCTTCTTCGCCCGTGCGCAGTCCGGACAGGTCGTGGAGAAGAATATGACCACTTTGCTTTCTCGCTGACTTTCCATGTCCCAACCTTAGGTGTTCGCGGCAGATAATAGAAATGATGTTCGTCATGTCGGTTCGCGCCGCGCGCGCGTTATCCTTTGTTGTGCGCCCCGGCCGACGGATGTACCATCATGGTGCTGCCCGGTTTTTTTAAGGAACGGAGGTTGTCATGGCTGTTGACCCGGTCTGCGGAATGGAGGTCGACCCCGCGAAGGCGGCCGCCACCGGCGAATACAAGGGGCATCCGTACTACTTCTGCGCACAGGGGTGCAAGCGGAAGTTCGACGCTGACCCCGGGAAATACCTGGGAGGCGTGGAAGAGCCTGTGGCGCCTCCCGGGAAGCAGGGCTTCTGGTCCAGGTTTCTCAAGGGCTGAAAGACCCGGTGAGCCGCCGGTCCGGCGGTGGAACGCAGTGTAAGGAATCAACGTCTGATGACGTCAGTGAGGATGCAAGTTGAAGTCTGCCCGTCTTACAGGTCGGTGGTGTGAGTTGAAGAGAGCGACAGTGACGGCCATTGCCCTGGTCATGCTGATAGCCGCGGCAGCCTGTTCGGGCTGCGGCACCGGCAAGACGGCCGGGGCTGGATCCAGCCAGCCATCGGCGAACATGCCGGAGATAACTTCACCGCCGGTACCGCAGGTGACATCGCCCCCGGCCCAACCCTCTTCTCCGGAGGAGTACGAGCCGCCTCGAGGGGACCCCGTTTCTCCGCCCGTGCCGTCACAGCCCGCGCCTGCGCCCGCGCCTCAACCGGAACCGCCGCCCTCCACCTGCCCCACGTGACCTTAGCTCATCAGGCCCGGTCGGGCCGTGGCGGTATACGGTAAAACCACGAATCGTCAATCGCGCGCCTTCTGACTAAGCGGCTAGCGTTCGAGGGCCACTGTTCGACCCGACAAGCGGGTGACCCCGGCACACAAGACAGGAGTATTCTCCCCTGCATGGCTTCATTGTTGACGTCCGTCAATGAAATCTCCGGTAAACAGGCAGATGATTGCTCAAAAGCGGACCTTTGAGGGGGCTCGAAGATGAAGGAACGAAGGGCAATAGGGTTACTCATAGTCTTCGTGATAATCGTTCTGTTCAATGTATCACTCGGGTTCATCAATAACCAGGGCGGCAGGAAAGCGCCGGGTGAGAGGGAGGTTGTCGATCCCCGTAGGTGGCAACGACGGTGAGGACCGCGTAGAGGGAGAAGAACAAGCCCTCCCGCCGGAGCCAACCGTGTCCCCGGGCTTCAGACGAGTCCAACAGGCGGTCCCTGTTTTCCCGGATAGCCGGGTTGATATCCAGGGGCCGGAACCTGCGCGGGTCGAGAAGAGCGGACCCCGGGCGCGGCCGGCCGAAGAGCCAGGTCCTGAAGCTCGGCCTCGAATGGGGAATGAAGTGGGTCGCCCTGGTGGCTCATGTGCCTGCCGCCCTCCGGGGGGCCTTGTGGCGGGGGCGCTTCTTGACCAGCTTCAAGGCCTTGGTGACAGCCACGATGGTGTCTGTCTTGAACTGAGCCTGGAGCTCGCCCATGCGAGCGAAGGCGTACCCCTTGGTGGTGACCACGTACTTGGGCTTGATGTTGTTGAGGGCCATCGCGATGGTATCCAGGCGGCAGCGGGGACACCCGCAGAACGACTTGTCGTTCTCGATCACTTCGTCCACGTAATACGAGACCACGTCTTCCATGAAGTTGATAAGTTCCAAGGCAAACCTCCCGGGCGCGTGGTCCAGCCGAACCTGGCGTTTATTCCCGGCTCCGCCTGTCGGCAACGTTGCTGCCTTCAACTTTATCACAGCCTGCGGGCGTCGGGCTAACCGGCCGTCCCGCCGTGGCCCTGGTGGGCAGCGGCCGGTGTTTTAGAGAGGCTTGCTAAGCATGTCTTTATAGTGTGCTATAATTCGTTTACTCTGGTTCCCTGACAGGGCGGTTGAATCGGTTCAAACCAATCACGGAGGGTGATTTTTGCGTAAGTATGAGACATTACTGATAGCGAGGCCCGACCTCGAGGAAGGCCAGGTCAAGGCGCTGCTCGA
The DNA here is from genome assembly GCA_038326775.1 of Candidatus Geothermincolia bacterium. GTDB lineage: Bacteria > Actinomycetota > Geothermincolia > Fen-727 > Anoxymicrobiaceae > DYIU01. Next base: position 51,090 of record JBBQKJ010000014.1, on the reverse strand, counting down.
CGAGATCACCGCCTTGATCGTCAGGGAGGGCGGCACTGTTAACAGGGTCGATGCCTGGGGGCTCAGGCGCCTGGAGTACCCGATCAAGCACGAGGAAAGCGGCCATTACGCCGTGTTCTATTTCGAGTCCGGTTCCGGGGTGGTGAAAGAGCTCGAGCGCGTGGCTGGCATCAAAGACGAGGTCCTGCGCGCCAAGACGCTAGTAAAGGAGAGCAGGTAGGATGGCCAGCCTCAACCGGGTCATACTGATGGGCAACCTCACCAGGGACCCGGAACTCAAGTTCAGCACGGCCGGTAAGCCGGTTGCCACATTCGGCATTGCGGTCAACCGCGTTCCGTACACCAACGAGCAGGGCGAGCGCGTCGAAGGGGTTGATTTCTTCAACGTGGTCGTTTTCGGAAGGCAAGCCGAGACCACCCACCAGTATCTCAAGAAGGGCAGCGGCGTGGCGGTCGACGGCCAACTGCGCTACCGCAGCTGGCAGACCGAAGACGGACAGAAGAGGTCGGTGGTCGAGGTAATGGGGCAAAACGTCCAGTTCCTGCCCCGCGGAGGCGAGTCGGGGACGCCCGCTCCCGCGCCCGCGGCGAACGACTACGCGGGCATCGACATACCGCCTATAGAGGGTGGGGAAGACTACCCCTGGTAAAGAGAAGGAGTGTTTGAGCCATAGCACGCGAAAAAGCACGCGAAAAAACAAAAAAGACCTCGGCGTATCCCAGGAAGCAGAAGAGGAAATACTGCTACTTCTGTAAGGAGAAGATCACCTACATCGACTACAAAGATGTGGGCATGCTGCGCCGCTTCCTTTCCGAGCGGGGCAAGATAAGGCCGAGGCGCGTCACGGGCACCTGCACCCAGCACCAGGCCGAGCTCGGCAAGGCTATTAAGAACGCCCGTGAAGTGGCGCTCCTGCCTTATCCCCATAAGTAGACCATCTAAAAGCATCCCGGGACGGTGACAACTTGAAGGTACTGTTGAAGCAGGACATGGACCGCGTCGGTCGCATGGGGCAAATAGTCGAGGTGGCGGGCGGCTACGCTCGGAATTTCCTCATCCCCAGGGGGCTCGCCGTGGGCGTGACCCGGGGCCGGATGAAAGAGATCGAGGAGCAGAAGAGGGTCCTCGAGGTGAAAGCCGCTCGCCAGCGCGAGCAGGTCGAGGAGCTTGCTGAGAAGGTCAAGTCAAAGCGCATAGTCATCAAGGCGCGCTGCAGCTCAACCGGCAAGCTGTTCGGGTCCATCACCAACAGGCAGCTCGCCAGCGAGATAGCCGAGCAGACAGGCGAAGAGGTCGACCGTCACAAGATAATCATCGACGACCGCATAAGGGCCGTCGGCACCCACCACGCCCTCATAAAGCTGCACCACGATGTCGAGCTCGACCTCGAGTTCGAGGTGGAGGGGGAGGGGTTTGTGGATGCGGAGCCCGCGGAGCCGGAGGCTCCGCTGCGGGGTTCTGCCGACCAAGCCGAGTCGAGCGCTGACGCGACGGCCGAAGCCGGCCAGGCGCCGGAGGCTGAAGAAGCCCCCGAATAGGCCCTCGAAACCGGTCGGGCAGCTCAGAGAGTACTGCTTGTTTTCCACATTTTCTGTGCATAACCCGGTTATTTCCAGGCGGTTATCCACTACTTGACTTTTATCTCTTGCCATGTGGGTGGGGCGTGATATAAACAAGGCACGCGCTTATTGAATAGACTCTCCCGGGGGCGTTAATAAATGGCGATAGAGCTTGCGGCCAAGACCAGTTTTGACCGGGTGCCTCCTCACAACCTCGAGGCGGAGGAGTCGGTGCTCGGCTCCATGATCCTCTCCCACGCGGCGGTTCCGGAAGCGCAGGAGCTCCTGGTCCCTGAAGACTTCTACAAGGACGCGCATCGCAACATCTACCAGGTCCTCATCGAGCTCTACGCGAACGGTAAGCCAACCGACCCCATAGTGCTGGCCGAGGAGCTGAAGCGCCGGGGCATCCTGGAGGCCGTGGGAGACAGGGCTTACATCATATCGCTCGCCGGCACGGTCCCTAACCCGCACAACATCCGCCATTATTCCCAGATAGTCAGGGACATGGCGTTCAGGCGCAGCCTCATCGACGTGGGCTACGAGGTGACGGGCCTCGGTTATGACATCGCCGATGACACGAGCGAGGTCTACGACAAGGCCGAGGGGGCGGTTTTCGCCCTTGGCAAGAGGATGCGCCGGGGCAGGTTGACGCGGATCAGCGAGCCGCTCATCGAGAGCTTCAAACGTATGGAGGAGGCACGGGCCAGGGGCTCCCGGATAACCGGGGTCGAGACCGGTTTCACCAGGCTCGACCGCTTGACCGCCGGGCTCCAGCGCTCAAACCTCATCGTGGTGGGGGGCCGCACGAGCATGGGCAAGACCACATTTGCCCTTAACGTGGCCATGCACGCGGCGTTGAGCGCCGGCACTGGCGTCCTCATATTCAGTCTCGAGATGTCCAAGGTCGAGCTCTCGGAGAGGTTGCTCTGCACACACGCCAAGATAGACTCGGGCGACTATCGGACCGGTCGCATCAGCGACGACCGCTTCGTCGATATAGTGACCAGCACCGGCATTCTTTCCAACGCGCCCATATTCATCGACGACACCGGCGACGTCACAATGCTCGAGATACGCTCCAAGGCCAGGCAGCTGATTGCGCGGGAAAACATCGGCCTCATCATCGTCGACTATATCCAGCTCATGCACATCCCGGGCTTCCGCGAGGGGCGCGTGCAGGAGGTCTCACGCATAGCGCGCGACCTGAAGGTGCTGGCCATGGAGCTGGAAACCCCGGTTATCGCGGTGTCCCAGCTACGACGGCCTCCCGCCACCGTCTCCAAGGAGAAGAGGCCCAATCTCGAAGACCTCAGAGAGTCCGGCGCCATCGAACAGAACGCCGACCTGGTGGTGCTGATCTACCGGCCGGAGATGGATGACCCCAGAGACCTCGAGCTGCGCGGCATGGCCGAGGTCAACCTGGCCAAGCACCGCAACGGGGAGACCGGGCAGTTCAAGCTTGCCTGGATCGGCGGCTACACCAAGTTCGAGAACCTGGCCGAAGAAGACCTCCTGGCCAACTGACGCAACATTGGGGTCAGGTCACATTTCTTGCGCTCCATGCTCTGCCTTCAAAGAGCGAAACAATGCGTGAAATCAGACCTGGCCTCGTCTTGCGCGAACGTACTATATCCCTGGTACGGGTATACTAATCGGGTGCGCTCGCGGTTAGCTTCCCGCGTTGTGAATTGAAAGGAGTTGGAGGACAGGTGGAGGGTGTCTATCTCGGTGTTGATGTTGGCTCGGTTTCGACTAATGTTGTCGCTCTCAACGAATCGGGCGAGGTCTTGACCACGGCGTACCTGCGCACCATGGGCCAGCCTATCGTGGCGGTCCAGGAGGGTGTCCGCATGGTGGGCAAAGAGTTGGGCGCCGACACGCCGGTGCGCGGCGCCGGCGCGACCGGCAGCGCACGCTACCTCACGGGCGTGGTAATAGGCGCTGACCTTGTCAAGAACGAGATAACCGCACACGCTGTCGCGGCCTCGCACATCATCCCCGGAGTCCGTACAGTGCTCGAGATCGGGGGCCAGGACTCCAAGCTCATCCTGCTTCGCGACGGTGTGGTCACCGACTTCGCCATGAACACGGTCTGCGCGGCGGGCACCGGCTCTTTTCTTGACCACCAGTCCGCGAGGCTGGGTGTACCCGTCGAGGAGTTCGGGGACCTGGCGCTAAAGGCCAATGAGGGCGCCCAGATAGCCGGCCGCTGCTCGGTGTTCGCGGAAAGCGACATGATCCACAAGCAGCAGGTCGGCTACCCCATCGAAGAGATCGTCCTGGGGCTTTGCCGCTCGCTGGTGCGCAACTACCTGAACAACCTGGCGAAGGGCAAGAAGCTCTCCTCGCCGGTCGTCTTCCAGGGTGGGGTGGCCGCCAACATCGGTATGAAGCGCGCGTTCGAGGACGCACTGGAGGTGGAGGTCAACATCCCTCGTTACCACGATGTCATGGGCGCTATCGGGGTCGGCCTCCTGGTCATGGACGAGGCGCCCTATATCGAGCGGAGCAACTTCCGCGGCTTTTCGCTCGCCGATTTCGAGTACGGAACCTCGTCGTTCAACTGCGCGGGTTGCTCCAACAACTGCGAGATAGTGAAGATCAAGTCGGGGCGCGAGACCCTTGCGTGCTGGGGGGGCCGCTGCGGCAAGTGGGAGCTCGAGTTCGACTCGCCCGCAGGGCGAATTCCTAGGGGATGACAATGGCGCGAGGATTCTCCTCTCCACGCCGGGGAGAGGTACGGCCGAGAGCGCGCGCGAAGGCGGTGGCTCTGCTGGCCTTCCTGCCGGCCGCCCTGCTCGCAACCGGCTGCGGCACCAGGCCGGTTGGCACCCCCAGGGAGATTCTGAAGAAGGCCGTTGCCGCCCAGGGGGCGCTGAAGTCGGTGAGCATGGAGCTCGACAGCGAGGTCGAGCTGAAGGTTCCCGGTTCGCAGCGGATCGCGAACCTCTCCTACGACGGGGTCTACCAGAAGCCCGACCGCTGGCGCCTCAAGGTGCGCGCTTCGGGGGCCAGGTCCGAGATCATCATCATGGGCGACAGGACATTCGTGAAGCTTCCCGGCTCTGACGCCTGGACCGAGAAGAAGGGCGACATGCTGCGGGACAGCTCCTCCCCGGGGGAGTTGCTCAGCTCGAAGTACCTCGCGTCGGCGACTGATGTGAAGCTCCTGGACCGGAAGGGGGACACCTACCACCTCGGGTTCAACCTCGAGCTGGGCAGTTTCGCCCGGTCGTTCAACATGGCCGGCGCGGACCCCTCCATGTTCAAGGGAAAGAAGGCCAGGATGGAGGTCTGGGTGCTCAAGGAGTCGATGCGCCTCAAGAAGGCCACGATGGGCTTTTACGGCGACCTCGCCGATGCCGGCCCGGGCAAGCTCAGAATGGACATGGAGGTCCAGTTCTCCGATTTCAACGAGCCTGTAAGCATCGAGCCGCCGACGCTCGGGGAACAGTGACGTCGGTTGGTCAGCCCGTTTTCATGCGGGCGAGACGCATCAGCAGCGGGCGCTCCAGGTCGATGGCGTCGTATTCGCAGAGCTCGTGGCAGCAGTAGCACTTGATGCACCGCTTGGGATCGACTATCGCGACCTTGTACGCCATGGTGATGGCGCTCCCCGGGCAGATGTCCGCGCACTTACGACAGCCTGTGCACCGGCCGGGCGAAGGCTTCGGCCGCAGCGACACCATGCTCGCGAACTTGTCCATCACGAACCCGGGGATCCTCTCGTTGATGTCCTTCCCGGTGGGCAGCCGGAAACCCGGAACCGCAAGCCCTGCCGGGTCTTCGCCCAGGATATTCAGATCAGCCGTCCGCCCGGTGCAGAGCCCGCGGTCGATGGCGGCCGCGAGCGGCTTGTTGGCGCGCGCGTCGAGGCCTGTCAGCTCCATCAGGAGCAGGTCCACCGCGAAGGCGTCGCTGCCCGCCGCCAGGAAACCCATAGGCTTCAGTTCGCCCCCCCGGGGCCCGTCGCCATCCATTCCCACCACCGCGTCGACTATGTGGAAATCGGCGCCGGCGGCGAGCGCCACGTCCACCAGCAAGTCGGCGAAATCGGAGTCCCTTTTGAACCTGGAGTGATAGGTGAACTTGGTCATGCCCGGCACCGCCCCGAACAGGTTCTTGATGGCCCCGGATATGTTCATGAACATATGGGTCTTGAACTTCGGTATCGAGATGAGGCGGTCGGCTTCTCTCATGGCCCCGCATATCGAGAACGCCTTCATCATCTTCCCGTCGGCGATCGTGACCTGCTCCACCGAGGTGTCGAAGCCCAGCGAGGCCCCGGTCTCCTCGGCCACCCGGGCAAACCCGGTCTTGTCGTAGAAGCGCTTGAGCAGGCTCCGGTTGTACGGCCCGCCGGGGCTGTCCCCGATGGTTATACGGTCCGTGACCTTCTGGAGCTGCCTCACCACCGCGCGGACGACCTCCGGGTGGGTAGTCACCGCGCTTTCCGGAAGGGCCGGCAGGAGCGCGTTCACTTTGAGGAAGGCGGACTCTCCATCGCCTACCACCGCCGACGGCCCCCCGACCAGCTCGAACGCGAGCGCCACCCGCTCCTCGACCAGGTCCCGTTCGTACGACTCGCAGCGCACAAGGGCCACGTCTCTTTTGTCCAACTCGACCTCCGTTCGTCCGGCCCGCGCGGAAGCAGCTTCAAGTGATAAAGTGTACAGAGTGCAGGTCCACGAAGAAAGAGGTTCGACGATGGAAGTCAAGGTCGCGATTCTGTGCGATAACACCGCGGGGCTGCTGTTCAAGGCCGAGCACGGCCTCTCGGTGCTGGTAGAGGTCGAAGGCAGGTCGTTCCTCTGGGACTGCGGCCAGACGGATGTGGCCGTGTCGAACGCGCACGCCATGGGCATTGACCTCAGGGCAGTCGAGGGCATAGGGCTCTCGCACGGCCACATGGACCACGCGGGCGGGCTCGGGCCGGTCCTCGCGTCCTGTGGCCCCAGGAAGATATACATGCACCCCGAAGCGTTCGCGCCGCGGTACTTCGTCGCCGGGGAGATGAAGCTCTTCGTGGGCATCCCGCTGCGTATGGAGGCGCTGGAGGCGGCGAGCCGGGGCATCGAGTATTCACGGGGCCCGGTGGAGGTCATGCCCGGGGTCCGGCTCAGCGGCGAGATACCGAGGGTCACCGGGTTCGAGGGCCCCGAGCCCAACCTGTTCACGATGGACGGCGGCGAGCTGGTTCCCGACCGTTTTATAGATGACCAGGCGCTCGTGGTCGATACCCCCGATGGGGCGGTCGTCCTGACCGGCTGCGCGCACTCCGGGGTGGTCAACATCCTCAAGCATGTGCTCGAGACGTCTGGCCGCATAAGGGCGGTGGTCGGCGGCACCCATCTGGGGATGGGGGCGCCGCTCTCCAGGGTGGAGGCGACCATGGAGTTCCTCGAGGAGATATCACCCGGCAGGATTGTCTTCAACCACTGCACCGGCTCGGTGGTGATGTCGCGCATGCAGGATCGCTTTGGGGGCGTCTTCATCCCCGGTCAGACCGGGCTTGTCATGGAGGTGTGATTCCGGTGGCCGAGATCCAGAGGCGGCGCCTGGAGCTTGTTTCAGGCGAGATAACTCTCAAAGGCGAGCTCGACAGACCGCGAGAGGGAGTACCGCTTATCGTCCTCTGCCACGGCATCCCGCTTTCCCGTCCGGACCCGGGCGACCCCGGTTACCCGGCGCTGGCCTTGCGGCTCGCCGAGAACGGCTACGCTACGTTGTTCGTTAACTTGCGGGGGACCGGAGACTCGAGCGGCGACTTCTGCATGGGCGGCTGGTACGAAGACCTGGGGGAGGTCATGCGCTTCGCCCGGGAGGAGCTGTCCGGCGAGTTCGATGGTCTTTACATGGCCGGCTTCTCCGCCGGGGGAGCGCTCGCCATCAGGTACGCGGCCGAGCAGGGGGGCGTCGACGGCATCGCCGCCTTCGCGACCCCGGCGCGCCTGAGCGAGGTTTTTCCCCGCTCGCATTGCCTGTCCTTCCTGGAGGCCGCCCGCGAGACAGGCATCATCAGGGACCTCAACTTTCCTCCGACGCCGGATTGGTTCTACGACGACGTGGAGGAGCACGACGCCATCGACTTCGTCTCACGGGTAAGCCCGATACCGTTGCTGATAGTCCATGGCGAAGACGACGAGACCGTGCCGCTGGAGCAGGGGATCATGCTTTACGAGGCCGCCGGCGAGCCGAAGGAGTTGAAGCTGCTCCCCGGAGGGCTCCACCGCCTGCGACAGGACCCCCGATCCGTGGATTGCCTCCTCAACTGGCTCCAATAATTGGTGACCCCAATTATTAACGCTGGGCGAGCATGAGGGGGGTCACCTGGTCGCCGAACTCGTCCCTGGCGGCCTCCAGCCGCAGCCGTTGATCGTCGAGGGTCGTGAACAGCACCTCCGGGATGCCCCACTCCTTGCGGTAGATGGCCTCGATGCGCTCGATCTTGGCCAGTTGCTGGGGAACGCGTATGGAAAACTGCTCTTTGTACTGTTCCTCGGTGTAGTCCATGCCCAGCGCGTCCTTGAAGAGCCTGCGGAGGTCCTTATAGATCGGTATCATGCCGGTGGGCGTCTTCAGGGTACCCGCCTCCTCGTGCACACGCTCCTCTATCCAGAGCATCCAGACCCTCTTATCGAGCATGCCGTTCAGATACTTGCCATCGGGCCCGATGAGGAAGTAGTTGACCGCGAAGATCTTCGGCGGCTTGGACAGCACCGCCGCGAACTCGAGGTACTTCTGGAGGTACGTGTCGAGCGACGCCGCCAGGAAGTCGAGGTTAGACATCGGGTTGAACTCCCGCACGCCCTCCGCGCCCAGCGTCGCCGCAGTGGTCTCCGACTCCAGCGCGGCGCCCTTGGTGATGACGCCGTGCACCCAGTCGAACGACTGCTCCACGGGCACCGACGTGTCGGTGTCCCTGCCGCCGAATATCATCGCTTTGACCGGCACGCCCTCGGGGCTCTCCAGGTTCTCGTCGCAGTTTTTCAGGTTGTCCATCTTTATTGTGAAGCGCGCGTTCTTGTGAGAGGGGTCTACCGCCTTGCCTTTGGCGTCCGTCTTGCCTTTGGCCCACTCCCCCGAGTAGTTGAGGCCGCTCTCGGGGAGCTCGCGGCCCATCCCGAGCCAGTAAGGTCGGCCTTCCCTGACCAGGACGTTAGAGAAGATGATCTCGCCGGGCGAGGTGAGCGCCCCGTAGATGGCGGGGTCGTCGTCCGGGTTCACGTCCTGGATGATGCCGAAGACGCCGCACTCCACGTTGACCGCCCGTACGTCGCCGCCGACTTTCTTCAGGTAGGCGATGTCGTCCCCCACTATGCTCTGGCCTTCGATCATCGCGGTCGAAGTCTTGCCGCACATGCTGGGGTAGGCCCCCGCCATGTACGTCTTGCGGCCGTTCCGGCCCGGCACCCCCACGATGAACATGTGTTCGGTGAGCCAGCCTTCCCTCAACCCCTTCTGGATTCCCAGCCGCATGGCGAGCTTCTTCAGCCCCATGGTGTTCCCGCCGTACTGGGTGTTGGTGCTGTAGACGGTGTTCTCCTCGAGGTCGATGAACATGCGCCGCTTGTCGATGTCAGCGCAGACCCCGTTCTCGAGCCTGCCGGCGGAGTGCAGGAAGCGGAAGTGCTCGACTCCGTCAGCGGCGCTCTTGAACTCCTCGTATCCCGGCCGGTAGAGCAGGTCCTCGCTGTGGGCCACGTAGAACGAGTCGGTTATCTGGCAGCAGAGCTGCGAGAAAGCGGAGCCCTTCGGCCCCAGGCAGTAGAACCGGACTATCATCTGCTTGCCCGCCATCAGCCCGTCGAGGATGCCCAGCACTTCCTGAAGGCCCTCGTCCCTCGGCATGAAGTTGATGTGCTTCCCCAGGTGGACGTTGGGGGGCAGCAGGTACCGCGTGTTCTCCTTGTCGCGCCCCTGGTCGCGGGTGCCGTCGAAATGGAAGGTGTGGCCGGGGGTGGTCAGCTCTACCTCCTCGGCGAGTTCGGTCGCGCGGCGGCGAACGTACTCCCGGTCCGCGGCCGAGTCAGTGGCTATGAAGGTGGAATCCGGCTTGCAGAGGCGCATTGTCTCGGCCACGAACCTGTTCATGTCCGACTGGTCGAGCTCGACCATCTTCCGGTAGTGCTCGGGCTCGAGGTTCGCCTCGAGGCACTGCAGGTTTTCGTCTTTCATCTGTATCTCACCCTCCCGTGCCGCCGCCGGCCGCGGCAGGCAGTCGCAAGCGTTTCGACTCATAAAACGCGTGACGTCGACCCCCGGTCCATTCGATGGGATCCATGGAGCGACGCACCCCCCATTTCAAGGTATGTTAGTCAAATCCTCGCCCCGCGTCAAAACTTAAAGTTGACTCGGGATAAGAGTCCCCAAACGGGTTCGGTGCCTCACAGAGAGGGAGTATCTCAAAAAAAGCTCGTAGCCTGAGGCGCTAACGCAAAATGGTCGGTCCCAAACGGGGATTTGCCCTTGACCCGGCTTGCTCTGCTGTGTACCATAAGCCTGTATTGCTTGGCCTCTCCCTCCTCTCTGCTCGTTTTTCTATCCGCGGCTGCCGGTCGGGGGGGCTTGATCCGTCATGTCATTACGTGGTCATCGGTTCGCGAGGTCCGCGGCGCTGGCCCTCGTGATGATCCCCTTCCTGGTCGTTCTCGCTGTTCCCGCCTCGCGAGCGGCTTCCCCGGGGCTCGCGTGGCCTGTGGGCGGGCCTGTCATCAGGGAATTCGAGAAGCCGAGCGGGCCGTACGGCGAGGGGGGCCACCAGGGCGTCGACATGGCTTGCGCGCCCGGAGAGATGGTCAGGGCCGCGCAGGATGGCACGGTCACCTGGGTCGGCGAGCTTCCCCGCGGCAGGTTCGTCACGCTCGCGCACGCAGGCGGCGTCAGCACCACCTACCTCGACCTCGATTCGATAAACGTCGCCAGGGGCGCAACGGTCACCAGGGGCCAGGTGATAGCGACCGTCTCCGGCACGCGGGACGGCTCATCGGCCAGGCCGCACCTCCATTTCGGCACCTGCCTGAACGGCCACCCAGTCGACCCCCGGCTGCTGTTCAAAGGCCTGGACGCGGGCTCCTTCGTGCGGCTCTGCCCGGTCGAGCGCTCCGGAGGCTCGGGCCCGGGCCCGGGCTTGACAGACGCATCCGGCACGCGGGACGGCTCCTGGAGCGGACCGTCGAAATCCGGCGCCGCCGCCCGGGCGAGCATGAGCAGCGGCCCGCGTGGTCCGCTTGGGCTCCTCGTTCGGGGGCTTTCGGCCGCCTGGCACGGGGTTTGCGCGCTCGGACGCGACGTGGCGACCGGCTGCGACCACGCCTGGGACCACTGGTTCTACCCGGCCGCTCGCCGTGCCTGCGGCGCCGTTGCCCGGTTCGCGGGATGGGCCTGGAGCAACCGCTACGTAAGGGCCGTGGCGGCGGGGCTCGCCGCGGCGGCAGTCGTCATCCTCGGCGTGATAGTCGCCTTTTTCCTGCTCCCGATATCGGCCACCGTGGCGGTCATCGCAGGGGTGGTGGGGGCGACGGCGTGCATCGGCATGGCCATCTACTGCGCCCTTAGGAGCGGGTCTGACTTCAACTTCGCGACCTGCTTCTTCAAGAGCCTGAGCGCGGGAGCCATCGCGGCCACCGGGGTGTTGAGCTGGGGCGCTCTGTCCGGTTCCCTCGCCGCGGGCTGGGCCGAGGTCGGCATCTGGGGCACACTCAAGGCGGCCGCCTGGAACGGACTCTTCTCCGCCATATTCGATACCGGCGCCGGCTACCTTCTGACCGGGCGGTTCTCGGTAAAGAACCTTCTCGTGGCTTTTCTCATCGGCGCGGTGTCGGGCGCGGTTGGCAAGGTGCTCAGGGAAGGCATATTCGGTGAGAGGCTCGTCGGGCTGTTCTCTCTTACCACCTCTGAGACCAGGCTCGGCGTTTTTTCACTCACCCGGTCTGCCTTGCTCGTCCTCGAGGAGACGGCGGCGAGGCTGGACGTGCTGCTGGTCACCTGCAGGCAGCTGGTCCTGACGTTCGGCGGCAAGGTCGCCTACGTCGTCTCCTGGGGGATGCTGACCGCCGGCCTCAACATACTCGGCTGCGCGCTCACCCACCGGCCCATAACCGTGTCGGGGGTCCTCGCCTCGTTTCTGGCCGGGGCGGCGATGGGCGGCATCGCCCTTTCCTTCAAGGGGCGCGGCATCAGTGGCCTGCTGTCAAGATTCCGCGTTTTCAGTGGGGGCCTGGGCGTGACATTGCGCAAGTTGGCGGCCAGGCTCCTCGGCAAGGGGATAAGCAGGGGCCTCAAGGGCGGTTTCGAGAGAGTGTTCAAGAAGATACTGAGAGAAGAGGAGGTTTCGCGGTGAAAGACAAGAGCGCCGGGACGAAGGTGAAAGAGCTGGCGGTGCTGCTCGCGCTGCTGGTGCCCGGCGGGGGGCTGTTCTTCTGGGGCATCGCCGCCTGCGCTTCCGCCCACCACTTCGGCATGCCCGGAGCGGCGGGCGCGGTGTCGGGCCTGTGCCTTGCGCTCGCGGGAGGCTATTACCACTACCGCACCGACTACCGGGGAGCGGGCACCGGGCGAACGTTCCTGTCGTTCGCCGCCTTGAGTGCGCTCTGCGCGTTCGCCGCGTTCCTGGTCAACCGCCTGTTGTTCCGCTAGCGGCTTGCCGAAAAACGCCCGTGTTCAGGCCGGTGGCTTCTCGGAAGACACGGCGCGCGGGAGCAGGAACCCTGAGCTGACGGCCCCTGACGGGCACGCCTTCTTGCAGTCGAGGCAGCGTATGCACTCCGGGGAGTTGGCGTCGTCGAAGATGTTGATGTCAACCGGGCAGACCTCCCGGCACCTGCCGCAGGAGGTGCAAGCTTGGGGGTCGACGCCCATCCTGTAGAGGCTTATGGGGGCGAACAGCGCCCAGGCGGCCCCGAGCGCGCAGGCGGCGCGGCAGAACGGCCGCCTGGTGACCACCATCCAGGCCAGGAAGAAGACCAGTATCCCCATCTTCAGCCAGAAGAACCACCCGATCTCCGGCAGTGGAGCCCCGGGCGGGAAGGCCTTGAGCGGTATCGCGCCCTCGAGCGTGCCTGCCGGGCAGAGGCGCGAGTACCACTGCACGCCTGTCAGGTAGGGCAGGAGCATGGCCACAACCAGCAGCGCGACATACTTGCCGAACCTCATCCACCTCGGCATCCGGAGCTTCGGGGTCGGTATCTTGTAGAGAAGGTCCTGGAGAAAGCCGAAAGGGCAGAGCCAGCCGCAGAAGAGGCGACCCACCGCGACGCCGATGAGGCCTATGAATCCGGCCACGTAGAGCAGGGCGGCATAGGAGTGAGACGCGCTTTGCCGCCCGGCCCGGGCAAACGCGCCGGCGGCGGAAGAAGCGTTCGCGCGTGGCGAGACTATCGCCAGCGAGTGCTGAAGGCTCCCGATGGGGCAGGAGAAGAGCGCCAGCGGGCAGGCGTAGCAGTTAAACCCCGGAAAGCAGATCCCCTTGGCTTTTCCCTGGTAGATGGTCCTCGTGCTCAGGTATACGAACCACGGGTTCGCCGCCAGGGTGCCCGCAATCTGCGTCCACCGGCGCGCGAGCATCCTTAGGGCTCCCTTCCATAAATACGCTGGCATTCGTTCGCCCCTGCATCCACTCCGACAGCGTTCCGCTCCTTCGCCGTACTCCCGAGTACGACTCGGTCGCGCGCCTTGTCGGGCGCGGCGCAGGGACGCTCTCGGTACGTAACCGTATTTATGGAAGAGAGCACTTAGAAGAGCCCTATGCAGTCAAGGCAGATGGCTATCCCGAAGGTCAGGACCTTGCCGAAGCCGCCCAGGAGAAGGCCGAAGCTCATCATCGTGACGAAGACCGCGAGCAGGAGCCAGGCTGCTCTCACCTGGTTCAGGTACCGCGCCATCTGCTGACCTCTATTAGTTCGGCGTCCCCGGCATGGAGTTCGACGGCATCGACGACGGCGAGGATGAGGGCGGGTAAGGAGAGGCCGGGGTGGTTGGGGAACCAGGCTGGCTGGTCGGCTTGGTCGTCTTCGAGGGCAGATAACTCTCTACCGACATGCCGAGCATGTCCTCGCGGACCGCTCCCATGAATGTCTCCTTTATCTTGCCTTCCTTGTTGAAGATGATGACGGTAGGGTTCATGGAAACGTGGTACTTGTCTATCTCGCCCTTGTTCTCGGGGTCGTCGTAATCGACGTTTACCCAGGTGATCTTACCCTCGTACTGCTTCTGCAGTTTGTCAACCACGGGCTTCATGGCGTCGTAGGACTTGCTGCTCTTGCCAAGGAAGACCATGACCTTGGGCCCGCCGGGCTGCCCGCATCCGGCAAGGGCCGCGATCGAGGCCAGAACGGCCACGCCGAGCAACACGGCCACGGCCGCCATGCTTTTGTTAGCTTTCATCAAGGACCTCCGGTTAGACACGTCAAACGATGATGCCTGATATGTTAACACCACCGGCGGGAGGTTATCAAAGGAGGCCCGCCCCGACTGTTCGGGATGCCGCGGCGGCAAGCAAGAAGTGCGATTGCACCGGTTAGTGCGCGGGTGGTTGCTACTCTTGGAACGCCTTGATATCATTCTTTTGCTCTCAAGCCCCAGGCCGGTCACCGGCCACGGATGATGGAGGTTCCCCATGCACGGCTACGCGGGCAGAATACTCGAGGTCGACCTGGCGACCGGCGCGATAAGCACTCTCGACATCGACGAGCGGGACTGCCGCGAGTACCTGGGGGGCTCCGGCCTTGGAGCAAAGATCTACCTGGACCGCTTCCCGGGGGACGTCGACCCGCTCGGCCCCGAGAACCACCTGGTGTTCATGACCGGCCCATGGACGGGGAGCCGGGTGCCCGGAGGAAACAGGTTCGGCGTCGTGGCACGCTCTCCACTGACCGGCCACTGGGGAGAGGCCTCCTGCGGTGGTTACTTCGGCCCGGAGTTGAAAGCGGCCGGCTACGACGGCATCATCTTTCTAGGCGCCTCCGAGCGGCCGGTCTATCTCTGGATAAACGGAGAGACGGTCGAGCTGCGCGACGCCTCCGACCTCTGGGGCAAAGACACCTACGAGACGGCCGACATCCTTTTCGAGCGTGGCAGGGAGGAGGCCGGCAGGAAGCCTAAGGTAGCGGCCATCGGGCCGGCCGGCGAGAAGGGCGTCAAGTTCGCCGCCATCGTCCACGACAAGGCCCACATCGCGGGCCGCACGGGCATGGGCGCGGTGATGGGCTCCAAGAGGCTCAAGGCGGTGGCCGTGGCGGGTGCCGGAAAGAAGCAGGAGCCGGCCGACCCCGAAACCCTCAAGGCCTGGCGCGAGACGGTCATGGAAATGATCTCTGGCTCGCTGGTGGTTGATTCCCTCAAGGCATTCGGGACCAACGCGAACATCGAGGTGGGTTCATGGCTGGGCGACGTCCCGTTCAAGAACTGGCAGGTGGGCGAGGATGACGAGATAATCGGAACCATCAACGGCCCCACGTACTGCGATGAGATACTCGTCAAGGCGCACGCCTGCTGGGCCTGTCCCATCGGATGCAAGCGGGTGGTGAAGGTCGAAGAGGGCCCCTACCTGGTCCCTGAAGGCGCGGGCCCCGAGTACGAGACCGTGTGCATGCTGGGCAGCAACCTGATGAACGGCAACCTGGCGAGCATCGCCAGGGGAAACGAGCTTTGCAACAGGTACGGCATGGACACCATCAGCCTGGGAGAGGTGATAGCGGTTGTCACGGAGTGCCAGGAGAAAGGCCTGCTTGCCCCCGCGGATTGCGACGGCGTGGCAATCACCTGGGGCGACCCGGACGGCATGCTCGAGCTCGTCGAGATGGCGGCCTCAAACGTTGGGTTCGGCGCCCGCATGGCCGCCGGCAGCCGGGCGCTGGCCGAGTCCATCGGCGGCGAGGCGCCCGGGATGGCGGTGCAGGTGCGGGGCCTGGACCTGCCCGCGCACGACCCGAGGGCGTTCCACGGTTTCGCCGTCGCCTACGCGACCTCGGTCAGGGGCGCCTGCCACTGCGCCAGCACCAACCTCTACCTGGAGCAGGGCAGCAGCGTCATGCTCCCCCGGATAGGGCTCGGGTACGACGTCAAGGAGCAGGCCAGTGAGGGCAAGGGGTACCTGACCGCGCGCGCCCAGGAGCTGGCCCAGATATTCAACTCCGCGGTGGTCTGTCTTTTCACCGCTATATCCTGGAACGAGGACATGCTGCTGGAGGCGATGAACGCGGTCACCGGCTTCGGCTACGACCTCGACACCTTCATGAGGGTGGGTGAGCGCATCTGGTTCATCAAGCGAGGCCTGCAGGCGCTCTGGGGCTCCGACGGCGAGGATGACGTGATGCCTGCCAGGATAGGTGTGCCCGTCGAGGAAGGCGCCCATGCCGGCTCGCTTCCCGACTTCGAGCTCATGAAAAGAGATTACTACGAGTACAGGAAGCTCGACGAGGCGGGTGGGGTCTGTCGGGAGAAGCTCGAGGAGCTCAACCTTGCCGCGCTCGCCGACAGGCTGGGTATCTAGCGGGAGGGCTGGTGGAGCAGTTGCCCGACGACGACAAAGATAGCGCCCCGAGCGGAAAGGCGGTGGTCGCCGGCGGCGGGCTGGCGGGCCTCGCCGCGGCTTACCGCCTGGCCAGCCTTGGCTGGACGGTGACCGTGCTCGAGAAGGAGCGGGAGGCGGGCGGAAGGTGCCGCACCGCCGGCGCCGACGGGTTCCTGTTCGACACCGGGGCGCAGCACTGCCGCGATTCCTACGACGTGGCTCTCAAGACAGCCATCGAGCTCGCTCTCGGCGAGAGGTTCCGGGTGCCCATCGCCCCCAAGGGGCTCTATCGCGCCGCCGGAGTCGAGCCGTTCGTGCCCCGCTCGCCGCGTTCCGTCGCGCAGCTGGCGTGGAGGGCGCTCGGCGCCAGGTGCCTTTTCGATGTCCCCTCGGCCGCCATGCCACTCTTCAGGAAGTACCGCTCGTACAACATAAGGTTTCCGAGTCGGTGGGCGAGGGGCGACCTCCAGACTGCGGGCGCCTTCCTGGACGGGCGCGCGTCCGCCGATTACAGGAGTGCCCTGGCCGAGCCGCTGGCGCTCTACGCTGTCGGGGCGGAGCTGGACCGGATTTCAGCCGCTGGGCTGATGGTCGCCAGCCGGCTGACGCTCGCCGATCGCACCGTTAGCTTCACAACCGGGATGGGGTCCCTCTCCGCCGCGATGGCGCGGAAGGTCGACGTCGAGACAGGTACTCAAGTGACCGCTGTCCTGGTCGAGGGTCCAGCTGCGGTGGGGTTGAAGGCAAGGCCCGCCGGAGGCGGCAGAAGCAGGAGTTATGCCGCGGAACTTGTGGTTTGTGCTCTACCGGCTCCCCACGTGGCGCGCATT
Source organism: Candidatus Geothermincolia bacterium (assembly GCA_038326775.1). GTDB lineage: Bacteria > Actinomycetota > Geothermincolia > Fen-727 > Anoxymicrobiaceae > DYIU01. The sequence goes on along the minus strand of JBBQKJ010000014.1, from coordinate 34,185 downwards.
TGCGATACATTAGGCAGTGCGGCGCGCGCCGCCATCGAGGAAACACGGTACTCGGCGGCTGTCGTGGTCAACCTCGCGTATGCGCGGGAGGCCGGAGGCGTTGCAGGCCCGGTCATGCTCCCGGGGTCCGAGGGGTTCCAGGCGAGCTGGGCGTCGAGCAACGCGAGCAAGGCTGACGAGCACGCGCCGGCAGGCGGCTCGGTGGTGACTCTTGTCTTCTCCGGCCGGCGGGCGGAGGCGCTCCTGGAAAACGACGACGGGGCCCTGGCGGACCTCGCGGAACGCGAGGCCTCTCGGGTCTACGACCTCGCCGGTTCGCGCCCGGTGGGTTCGCGGGTGGACAGGCACCACCTGGGGAGGCCAATCGTGTCGCCAGGGCACTCGGGGAGGGTGCGCGCGCTGATCGAGGAGGGAAGCGGGGTCGCCAACCTCCTGCTGGCGGGCGACTGGACGACTTCGCCGACAGTGGAGGGCGCGGTTTCGAGCGGGTTCGCCGCCGCCGAGCGGGCTGGCGCGCCGCGGATGAGTTGAGCAAGGGCGGTAACGAAAAGGGGAGGTTTGTCATGGCCAGGGAGAAAAGTGAAGGAAAGCCCGGGAAAAAGAGCAAGCTGTTGCGATGGCTGGTCCTGCTTGGCGCCGCGGTTGGAATCGTGGTGGCGGTCGCGAAGCGTAAGAAGCCCGCGCCGCGCGTATCGGCCAGTCCCTCGGACAGGCTCGTGGTCAAGGACGAGGAGAACATCAGTGGCCTGGGCTTTATAATGAGTTCCCTCTTCGGGGAGTTCCTGAAGAACCCGAAAAAGGTCGCCCTTCTCGACACCATCAACCTCTCGGTCGCTATCGAGCCCCTGGGAAATCCGGAGACCGCCATAACCATGGCGTTCTCTAACGGCTCCATCGTGCTGGAGCCCGGGGTAGTCAACCCGGATATCAAGATAGTGTGCGACTACGAGGTCCTGATGCAGCTGGCGCAGATGCCCGCGGGGCCGGCTGTCATCAAGTTCCTGCAGACGCCCGAGGGCAAGAACATCCTGAATAAACTGAAGTCGAGAGAGCTCAAGTTGAAAGGGGTCGTCACCCATCCGGTGGGCATGTTGAAGTTCTCAAGGTTCCTCGCTCCCGGCGCCTGAGCGGGTGTTCGCGCGCAGGCCGAAAGTATCGTGACCTGAAGCAGAGGAAGGTTGATGGAGAGAGTATTCATTCATCCTCAGAAGGAGTACGACCCCGCCGGCGTGCGCGCCGCGGCCCTGGAGATCATCTCCTCGAGCGGTGTGGACCCCAGGGGCAGGAGCGTCTTCGTCAAGCCCAGCTTCGTATACCCGAGCCACGTGCCGCGGACGGTCGGAGTGGTAACCCAGCCCCCCTTCATCCGGGGGGTGGTCCAGGCGCTCAACGACATGGGCGCCACCCGGGTCATGGTGGGAGAGGACTCGGTCATCGGCCCTTCGCGCTCCGCGTTCTACGCAATGGGTATATACCCTTATATCGAGGGGATTGCGACGCCCGTCTACTTTGACGAGGAGCGCCACGTGAAGGCGGACGTGCCTCACCCGCTCGTCGAGGGCTCGTTCGTGGTGCCGGCCGTGTGGCCGGAGGCCGACCTGTTCGTGAGCCTCCCCAAGATAAAGGTCAACCAGTTCGCAAAGGTCACGCTGTCGGCGAAGAACAACCTGGGCTTCCTCAGGCAGGTGTCCCGGGTGAAGAACCACAACGATGGAACTCTCCAGGAAAAGATAGCCGACCTCTACCGGGTGCGCCCGCCCGACCTGGTCATCGCCGACAGCATAGTTGCAGGGGAGGGGCAGGGGCCGATGCTCGCAAGCCCCGTGGAGCTGGGCGTGATCGTCGGGGGCGCCAACGGGGTGGCGGTGGACGCGGTCGCCTGCAGGCTGATGGGCTTTGACCCGGCCGACGTAGAGCACCTTCGATACCTTGAGGAGGCGGGCATCGGGCCACTCGGGGAGAGCGATATCGAGGTCGTGGGAGAGAAGGTCTCCGACCACGCGCGCGACTTCAAGCGGCCAAGCTCGGACCTTATGGATATTTCCCCCAATATCAGGGTCTTCCAGGGACCGGAGAGGTGCTGCGCTTTCGGGTGCCGCGGGATGGTCCGCTGCGCGCTGGACGCCTGGCTCGAGAAAGGCGGGCGCCCCATTCGTGAGATGAACATCGTCATAGGAAAGGGCCTGGAGGACCTTCCGGGCGACCTCGACCCCCGTAAGACCCTGGTGGTGGGCAAGTGCGCTTACGAGCACCGCGGCAGGGGCTCCTACCTGCCGGGCTGCCCGCCGCTTCCCATGAAGACCGCTTTCAGGATGCAGAGGTTCCAGGGCCGCGTGCCGAGCGTTACCCATTACCATGATGTGGGGAAGGGGTACGTGGCGGGCTACGGCTGGAAGGCCGCCAGGATCTTCAAAGGGCTCCCCGACCCGCTGAAAGCAAGGTAAGGGCTCCGGGGAGAGGGCTGCAAGGGTCCGCCGGCGGTTCTCACACGAGTGTGTTCCGGCGGGACGTTGAAGTATCATGTTGGCGGGAGGTTGCATAGACTTCGGGAGGATAATCAATGGCCCGTGAGATATGGTCTCGCAACTGGGACCGGATGTCGTTCGAGGAGCAGCGGGAGTACCGCGACAGAAAGCTCGCCCACTTTGTGCGCACCCAGCTCTACCCGTACAGCCCTTTCTACCGGAAGCTCTTTGATGATAACAAGGTGGACCCCGCTCGCGTGCGCCGCGTCGAAGACCTCCGGGGGCTTCCTTTCACCTACAAGGCCGACATCGCGCCGGGCCCGGGAGAGCCTGACAGGTTCCGCGGGTTCCTGCTCCAGCCCGACGACGAGCTGATCAGGACCTACATGCCGAGGCTTCAGTACGCGCGCAGAAGGCTGGACCGGCTCTTCAAGGGAGAGGACTTTCCTAGAAGGCAGCTGCACCGCGAGTTCTGGCCGGTACACATCCAGTTCACCACCGGCCGCACCGGGCTTCCGACCCCGATACTCTATGCCCGCAACGATGTCTCCAGGATGGCGGAAGCCGGGCGGCGGGTGCTGGAGTTGGCCGGCTACGGCTCCAGGGTAGACGGCCTTGAGGCGGTCGTCATAAACGCCATGCCGTTCGCGCCCCACCTGGGGTTCTGGATGGCTTCCGGGGGGCTCGACCGGGCCGGCATGCTCGCGCTGCACTCGGGCGGGGGACGGGTGCTCGGCACCCAGCGAATCATAGGCGCCGTCAAGACCATGAGGGCAACCGGGCTAATCGGCATGCCGAGCTATGTGTACCACCTCCTGCGCACCGCCGCCTCCGCGGGGTCCGACTTCTCCACCATGAAGGTCGTCATAATAAGCGGAGAGCGGATATCCGAGGGCATGAAGGAGAAGATGGGTGAGTTCCTCCAGGAGATGGGGGCCCGCGACTGCGCCATCATTGGGGCGCTGGGGTTCACCGAAGGCCGCAAGGCGTACTCCGAATGCGCCCCGGACGGCGACACCGGTTACCATCTTTTCCCTGACATGGACTACATCGAGCTGGTGGATCCCGAGACAGGGGAGCCGGTCGCCGAGGGTGAGGACGGCGAGCTGGCCTACACCTGCCTGGAGGGTCAGGGCACCTGCGTGGTCCGGTTTCGCACCGGCGATTTCGTTAGAGGCGGCCTGGTGTACGAGCCGTGCCCTTCCTGCGGCAGGAGGGTCCCGCGACTGGGAAGTGATATCTCGCGAAGCGGTGCGGTAAAAGGATTCTCGCTGATAAAGCTGAAAGGGACCCTGGTCGACCAGGGGGCGTTCTGGTCCGTCCTGGATGGCAACCCCGCGGTGGCCGAATGGCAGGTCCAGGTTACGAAGGCCGGGGGAGACCCCTACGAGGTGGACGTGCTCGACGTGTTCGTCACTGCGGGGGAGGGCGCCCACACCGACGAGCTGAAGCCGGAGCTCGAGGCCCAGCTCGAGCTGCTCACCGAGGTCAAGCCCAACTCGATCGAGTTCCTGCCGCTGGACGACCTGGTCGACCGCCTGCGGGCGGATGACTGCATGAAGGAGCTTCGGTTCGTGGACAAGAGGCCCGAGCTTTAGTCCCGCCGGCGCGGACGCGTCTCCTGAGGGGCGGCCGCGTCGATGAGAACGTGGGCCCACGCGGCGACCGGCTTATAATAGAGACTGGCCGGTGACTACAGATAACCAGGCGCCATTCCGATTCAATTACCGGGAGTCACTAACATGGCGCAGGCGAAGAAAAAAGCGAAATCGGTAACGAACCTTCTCATTGAGGATGGGCTGGTCACCCAGGAGCAGCTTCTCGAGGCGCTGCAGACCAAGAAGGATACCGGCAAGTCGCTGGCGCGCACGCTCATCGAGATGGGCGTTGTCTCCGAGTCCAAGCTGACCGAGGTCCTGGCTCAACACCTCGGGCTCCAGTTCGTGGATCTGGCCTCGTACCGCATCGACATGACAGCGGTGGCGCTGCTCGACGAGAAGATGGCGCTCCGCCATACAGCGATACCGCTCTCTTTTGATGACGACACCCTGATAGTCGCGATGGCCGACCCCACCAACATTTTCGCACTGGATGACATAAGGATGACATCGGGTCACCAGGTCCGGCCGGTGGTGGCCACAAAGGCGGACATCGAGGACGCGATCCGCACTTACTACCGGGAAACCGATGACCATGCGGGCGAAGACGTCGGCTCGATCGACTCGGCCGAGCTCGATGACAAGGAGCTCGCCGATGCCATCGGAGCGGCGACGACAGACGAGCCAATGGTCCGCTTCGTTAACTACATCATCAACGAGGGGGTCACCGGGGGCGCGAGCGATATCCACTTCGACCCGCAGGAGAAGGAGATCGTTATCCGCTACAGGATTGACGGCGTCCTGCACGACGTGAAGGGCCTCCCCATCAAGGCACTGGCCGCCCTGACCTCGCGCGTCAAGATCATGAGCGACCTCAACATCGCCGAGCGCAGGATTCCCCAGGACGGCCACTACGAGAAGCTGGTGTCGGGCAAGCCCATTGACTTCCGCGTAGCCATCCTGCCCACGGTTTTCGGCGAGAAGATGGTCCTGCGAGTGCTGGACAAGTCGAGCATCATGCTTCGCTTGAGCGACCTGGGCTACGACGGCGAGACGCTCGAGCGCTACGAGAGCTCTTTCCGCAGGCCGAACGGTGCCATCCTGGTGACCGGGCCCACCGGCAGTGGCAAGTCCACCACGCTCTACGGCACGCTGAACGTTCTGAACGACGAGACCAAGAACATCACCACCGTCGAGGACCCGGTCGAGTACCGGCTGCCCGGCATCAACCAGATCCAGATAAACGCCAAGGCGGGCCTCACCTTCTCCTCGGCGCTGAGGTCCATCCTGCGTACCTCTCCAGACATCATAATGGTCGGCGAGATCCGTGACCTCGAGACCGCACAGATAGCGGTCGAGTCGGCCCTCACCGGACACCTGGTTTTCAGCACCCTGCACACAAACGATGCCCCGGGCGCCATCACTCGGCTCACCGAGATGGGCATCGAGCCGTTCCTCACCGCGTCGGGCATAGTGTGTGTGCTTGCCCAGAGGCTGGGCCGCCGGCTGTGCACCTGCAAGCAGCCCTACGAGCCGGATCCCGCATTACTCAAGAGGTTGGACTTTCCCATGGACGGCGAGGATGAGCTCATTTGCTATCGGACCAACCCCGGCGGATGCGGGCGCTGCGGCGGCACCGGCTACAAGGGAAGGGTCGCGCTGGTCGAGATAATGAAGATGAGCCCCGAGATCGAGCAGCTCACCATCGAGGAGGCTTCGACCGCCGAGATAAAGAACGTCGCGGTCGAGCAGGGCATGAAGACCATGCGCTTCGATGGTTTAGACAAGGTCAGGAAGGGCACCACCTCCATCGAAGAGGTCCTCCGAGTCGTCATCTGAAGAGGGCCCGAGCCTGACCTAAAGCACGCGCCTGCAGGCCGAGAGGTCGCTGCGGGCACCGAGAGCGGATATCTTGACGACATCGCCCGTGTGCGGCGCGTGGACGTACCAGCCTCCCCCAAGGTAGATTCCGACGTGGCCGTTTTTCCGGAAGAAGACCAGGTCACCCGCGGCGAGTTCGCCGGGGGTGACCGCCCTGCCGCAGCGGACCTGCGAATAGGTGACCCGGGGCAGCCCGACCCCGATTTGAGCGAACACGAAACAAACCAACCCGCTGCAGTCGAAGGCGCCGGGGCCGGCGGCGCCGTAGACGTAAGGCTTTCCGAGGTGCTGCAGGGCAAGCAGCGCCACCATCGTCGCCGCGCCGCCGTAGTCGCCCGCGTGCCTGCCGGAGAGAAACCCCTTAAAGCGCGCCATGACAGCCGCATCGGCGGTGTACCAGACCCCGCGGCTCGCCAGCAGCGCCTCGATGTCTATCTCGGCGGCCGCCCGGGCGGTGGCCTTGCCCGGCCCCACCCCGAGCCTCCCCAGCAGCAGGGACGGCGCCCGTACCGAGACCTCGACCTGCACGCGGTCTGCACCCGGCGAAACATCGATCGCTTCGAGCTTTGCCCCGTTGCTCCTCGCCAGTCTCGAGGCAACCTGCCCGGGTTCGCGCCCCGTGCTGAAGAGCGGGAAGCTCTCCTGGGCCGCGGCGAGAGCCGAGGCGTCGGCCGCGTTCTGTGCCTGGAAGCGGGCCGCAAGGAAGAGCCCGGTGTCAGCCATGCACAGGCCGAGCATCAACACCAGCATGATACAGGAGACAACGACGACGCTCGCGGCCCCTTCCTGCCGGCGCAGGCGACCCACAACGGGCTTCATGTCAATCACCCCTCTCGAGTGCCATGGAGGTGGACCTGCTGAACCTGGCGAGCGGGACCAGGCGCTCCAGACCTGGAAGCAGCAAGGGCATCCTGTAGGTCACGGTGACCCTCACCGGCGCGCCCCGGGCGCGCCCCTCCGGGAAGCTGACCTCTATGACGGGCCTTTCTCCCGGAAGCGCACAGGCGGCGGCGCTCGACGCCTTCCGAGCGGCCTCCGGGTCGTTTGTCTCCGCGCCCCGGCGGGCGCCCTCGCGGCTGGCCGCGGTCACCACCAGGAAGCAGTTGAGGGAGATGGCCACCTGGCAGACAGCAACGGTGATGATAAGCAGCACCGGCAGCACCAGCGCGAACTCCACCGAGGCCTGACCCTGCTGGGGCCTTAAACGGTGAGCGTTTGCCTTTCTCAAAGAGAACACCTCATAAGAAGCGCCCGACGGCGCAGACGGCGATAAGGCCTATCGAGAGGGGCACCGCGTAAGGCATGGCGAAATCGGCCAGGCCTGACCCGAACGTGCGCGGCGAAGCGCCCCCGCCCCGCAGCCCGGCCGCGTCGAGCAGAACCAGCCGCCGCCGCAGCCCCGCAAGGCCCCGGTCGCGCCTCAGGAGGATAGCGAGGCCCACCGCCCCTCCGAGCGCGGCCCCGGCCAGGAAGGAGGCAGGGAGCAGCCGCCAGCCGACGATGGAGCCGGCGGCGGCGAGGAACTTGACGTCGCCGGCGCCCACCATGCGCAGGAGGAAAGGCCCGAGCATTATCAACAGGCCCAGGAGCGCTCCGGCAAGGCTCTCCCGCAACGAGCTCGCGCCGCCGGTCGCGAACCGCGCTATCGGCCCGACCAGTAGGCCCGCCGCGTTGAGCGCGTTGGGTATGCGCGCGAAACGCAGGTCGAAGTAGACGGCGCAGGCGCAGAAAACCGTGAGTATGACCAGGGGGGCCGTGCCGCGCACCGTGCCGCCTAGAAACCGCTGGTCAGCTTGTCGAATATCTTGGTGAAGAAGTTCTTGACGGACTTGCCCGAAGCCGCCCAGGCGATGAGCGCCCCCGCCACCGCCGCCGCGCCGAGTATCACCAGCGCGTACTCAGCGGTGGTCTGTGCCTCATCCTCGCCGATGAGCCGCCTTATCTCGCCCATTGTTGGTCCTCCTTTGCATACGGTTGCCGGAGCATCGCGGACAGGAGGAGAGGTTCACAAGCAATGCAAGCGCATGATAGCATAAGCAAAGCAGGCAAGTCAAGAACGTCCCGGCCGGGCCTGCCGGGGCTTCAAGAGGTCAGCCCGGACACCGCACAGAATACATCAATAAGCGATTCCTCGATCAAAAGGGAGGTGGCTGATGCGAACCAGGAAGCGGCTGTGGGTTCGGAGGAAGAGGTTCATCTTCGTGCTGGTGTTCCGTGCCGCCTCGATCAGGCCGGCCGGGTTTCGTATGACAGGGGCGCATCAATAGCGGAATAGACCCGGTGGTAGCTCCCGGAGCCCAACGGTCGAAGCGAAACCCGAAGCGGTCCGGCAGTCCTGTTTTCTTCATTGAGGCCGCGGCTAGAAGACGTTCTTAAGGGTCGCCAGGAACGTCGGCCCAACCGTCAGCAGGACCGAGGCCGGCAGTATGAGGAAGACCAGCGGGGCCAGCATCTTGAGCGGCGCCTTCGCGACTTCCGCCCTCAACTCGTCTCTGCGGCGCAGGCGTATCTCGCGGGAATAAACCTCCAGTGTGTCGGACAGGGCATGCCCGCGCCGCTCCGCCTCGAGGATGGAGCGCAAAAGAGAGGATAGCTCCGGCAGGGGACACCGCTGTGTCAATCGCGCGAACGCCTCGTCGCGCGAAGCGCCGAGCTCCATCTCGCGGACCGCCTGTTGAAGCATTGTGCCGAGCGGACCGGGCGCCGAGGCGGCCGCGCCGCGGAACGACTGGTCGAGGTTCCTCCCACCGAGCACGCAGGTGTAGAGAAGGTCCGCGGTCTGGGGCAGGCCCCCTCGCACGCTCTCGAGGTAACGCCTGCGGCGCCGGGAAGCCAGGAACTTCGGCAGCATGAACCCCAGTGCGGCGAGCGGTGGAGCAGCGGTTATCGCGACCGGCGAAAACCTTAGCAGTAGAAGCGCCGCGAGCGGGAGGCAGGCGACCGCCCATGCGCGCATGCCCGCCAGGCGCTCGAGCGCGAACCCGGAGAGCGGGACCAGTTCTTGAAGCCCGGCCTCGAGGCCTCGCCGGATGGACGGGGGCGCGGCCCTGTACGGCAGGTCGAGAAACACCGCCCGCAGGCTTGCTGAACGGTTCTTTCGCGGCGCGTCCGCAACCCTGGCGACGTCTCCGTCGAGCCGGCACAGCCTCTCGATGCCTGTCTCGGCAATAGTTGCGCCGCGCCGCCCCCTCGCGATGAAGAAAAGGGCGAGCGCCGCCGCTCCAAGGACCCAGGCCAACCTGCCTCCCCGTGGTTATCAGCTTCTTATGTCGAGTATCTTCCGAATCCAGAGGAAACCGACCACGTCCAGCGCGGCCGCCGCGGACAGCATGATGACCCCCGGGACCGTTCCCAGGAGGACGGAGATGGTGCCCCTGGAGACCAGGGCCGAGAGGGCCAGGAATATGAACGGCAGCCCGGCCACTATGCGCCCGGACATCCTTCCCTGCACCGTTTGCGTAAGCAGCTCTCGCCGGATTGCGGCCCTCTCGCGCACCGCCTCGCCGACGCTGCCCATCACCGACCTGATATCGGACCCCGTCTCACGCGAGGTGACGGCGGCAAGCGCGATAAGCTCGAGGTCCTGGCTGTCGAGAGAGCGGACAAGCTCGAGCAGGGCGTCCCCGGCGTTTGCCCCGAGGGCGACCTCACCAAGGTAGCGATGCAGTGCCTCCGAAAGCGGCGGCCCCAGGTCGCGGGCGCATAAGGCCACCGCCTCATCGACCGGGATGCCGCATCGGAGGTGAAGGGCCAGGTCTGAGGAGAGCCGGTCGCACTGTTCTCTTGCCGTACGCTCGCCCCGCCCGCGTTCCGCGAACGCATGGACCTTCTCGATCGAGCTATAGAGCACGGATAACGACCGCGCGGCGGGCCGCAGGGCTTTGCCCTCACCGCCCAGGTGCTTTTCCAGGTTGCGCCGCACCGCCGTCCTGGAGCGCCCCCTGCTTCCGCGAACGAGGAAATAGACTGCGAGGCACCAGAAGACCGCGACCGCGTACCACCTCATGACAGCCCACCCGGCCCCTCGCCCCCGGCGGCGAACATCTGCTCGAGAGCGTAGCCGCCGCCCGAAGCCCGGGAGACGGCAACCACCTGGCTCACGACGCGGCGCCCTTCCGCGGTGCGCTCGGTGTGGACGACAAGGTCGATGGCGGAGCCCACCTGCCGGCGCACGGCTTCCTGGTCGAGACGGACCTCGGACATGAGGACCATCGTCTCGAGCCTGTCGAGCAGATCGCCCGGCGAGTTGGCGTGGGCGGTGCTGAGCGACCCGGGGTGGCCGGTGTTCATTGCCTGCAGCATGTCAAGCGCCTCGGCGCCGCGGACCTCGCCCACGATGATGCGGTCGGGCCTCATGCGCAGGGCGTTGCGCACCAGGTCTCTCACCGTGACCTCCCCGCGCCCCTCGATGTTGGGAGGCCTGCTCTCGAGCGATACCACGTTAGGGTGCTCTATCCTGAGCTCGGCGGCGTCCTCGATGGTGATCAGCCTCTCGCCATCGGGGATGAAAGAGGACAGGACGTTCAGCAGGGTGGTCTTACCGCTCGACGTTCCCCCCGAGACGATGATGTTGGCGCGGTGACCGACCGCGCACTCGAGGAAAGACGCGACCTCCGGCGTCATGGTGCCGAGCCGGGTCAGCTCGTCGGTAGTGAACGGCTTCTCGCGGAACCTGCGGATTGTGACCGTAGGCCCGTTGAGGCAGAGGGGCGGGATGACCGCGTTCAGCCGCGAGCCGTCGGGAAGGCGGGCGTCTACCATGGGGCTGGTCTCGTCGAGCCGGAGGTTCAAAGGCCCGATGACCCGGCGGACCAACTCGACGACCCTGGAGTCGCTCTCGAGGACGAGCCCGGACCGCTCTATCCGGCCGCCGCGCTCGACGAACACATGCCCGGGCCCGTTGACCATGACTTCTGAGACGCCCGGGTCTCGCAGCAGCTCCTCAAGCGGGCCAAGGCCGAAAAGCTCATCCTCGAGCTCGCGGGCCAGCCGGTGGACCATGCGCCGCGGCCAGAGGCATCCTTCCGCGAACAGGGCTTCCTCGACGCGCCGGCCCAGGTTGTCGCAGTGAGTCGCGCCCTCGGATGAGAGCAGGTCGAGAAGGCGGCGGCGGACGCGGTCTTTGACCCCCGCGGGGAGTTCGAGCTCTTCTTCAAGTGGGACAGCAGGCAATTCATCCCTCCTGGCGAACGGGGAGAGGCGCACCAGCAATACAAGCATAATCCTACAGCAAGCAAACCAGGCAGTCAAGGGTCCGGCAAATGCTCTGCTCGTTCAGTTCCCGCCGAACCGCGCCCGGTTCCTTTTTCCGCCCCATTCGTGCCTTGCGCGGCACAATACCCTATCAAAGAAGTGATTCGGCGCCGACTCATCGAATGAAACAGTGGATGACGGGTGGCCGCGGGCCCGCGGCCACCCCGCAGGTGAACTCACTTGAAAGGCTGGATCAATGGTGCTTGGAAGACCCCTGTCTGTTGCCGTCGCCGTTGCCGTGGTTTTGACACTGATGTCGGCGGTCTGGCTGGCTGCCCCACCGGCGTTCGCGGAGCCGGACGTCACGCTGGTCGAGTACGCGTCCAATCCCGTGTACGACCCGCCCGGTACCGACGAAAGGGCTTATTATCCTTGCGTGCTCTATGACGCCAACCAGTTCTCGAGCCATGGGGCCTCGTACTATTACAAGATGTGGTACTCGGATGGACAGGGGCAATTCGAAGCCGTCACTTACTCAAACAACGGCATCAACTGGGAAAATGCCGCGCAGACGTCGGGTATTAAGCCTGCTGGATATCACGCGAAGGTTATTTACTTCCCTGGTGGTTATAGCGCGACCGGCGGCCCTTACTTCTACAAGATCTGGTACTGGGATTCAAACGTCCACAATGTCCCGTATACCATCGACGGTATACGTACCGCCGATTCGACTGACGGTGTCACCTGGGCCAACGATACCGTCATATTCCAGAATGACGGCGCGAAACTCGTGACGGGCGACGACACGCATGACCCGCTCGATTGGAACAGAGGCACCTACGGCCCCGTGTCGGTCCTCTACAACCCCGCTGCTTCGAACATCGGCGTCAATCCGTTCGACTATACCTACGCCATGTACTACGACGGGACCACCGGAGGAGTGGAGTCGATCGGCCTGGGTTACTCCGCCGACGGAAATACCGACTGGCGCATCTACGGCAGCGACCCCGTCCTTAACTACGGTGTCACGGGCGACTGGGACAGCGACTACGTGTCTGCCGGGACCGTCATCCGGGGAAGCGACGGAACATGGCGGATGTGGTACTCGGGCAGCGGCCCCTCCGGCGGCGGGAACCAGGGTATCGGCTTCGCAACTTCCTCCGATGGTCTGACCTGGACAAAAGACGCCGATAACCCTGTTTACTCTATATATCAGGGGGTCGCATGGAGAGACGTCAGGTGCTACACGCCCTCGGTGCTCTACAACCCCACTCGTTTCGACGGTCACGGAGATGCCTGTTCTTACAAGTTGTGGTTCACCGGAGAAGCAAGTGCAACCGGCAACAGGACTATCGGATATGCCTACTCGGCTGAACCGCTACTTACCTTGAGGAAGAACGGCAGCCCCGCGGGCGCTGTCAGGAAGGGGCAGTTGCTGACCTACACCATACGGGCGCGAAACGACGGGAGCGCCGATGCCACCGGCTGCTCGCTCGTCGACTCCATCCCTCAGTACACCGCCTATGTCCCCGACACCACGACCCGGAACGGGAGCGCCGTCCCCGACGTCGAGGGCACGACGCCCCTCGTGGGCGGGATCCCGGTGAACTCCGGCGGGCAGCCGTCGGGGGACATTGCCGTCGGTGAGGAGGCGACGGTCACCTACCAGGTGCAGGTGCAGAACGACCTGCCGCCCAACTGGCCTGTCTCAAGCCTTGCGACCCTGACGGGCGACGGCGTATCCCCGGTCCAGGCCACTTACACTAACCACGGGCTGGTGTCACAGAGCCCGACCTGGTACCTGGCCGAGGGCAGCACCGCCTGGGGCTACGACGCCTACATATCCGTGGAGAACCCCAATGGCGAGGCGGTCACCGCCACCATCACCTATATGACCAACTCGGGCAAGGTCTCCGGTGGGACGCTCAGGCTTCCCGCAAACAGCCAGGCCACTGTCAACCCGAGGGACGTTCTCGCCGACCAGGACTTTTCCACCAGGGTCGTCTGCAACGAGGGGAAGATGATAGCGGTGGACCGGACCATGTCCTGGACCGGCAGGAACACCTCGGCGATGGAGGCGCACAACTCGATAGGGGTCACCTCCCCTGCAAAGACCTGGTACCTGGCCGAAGGCTCAAGCGCCTGGGGCTTCGAGTGCTGGTTGCTCATACAGAACCCCAACGCGCGCGAAACCGACTGCCGTGTCACGTACATGATCGAGGGAGGCTCCCCGGTGACGGTTACCAAGACCGTTCCCGCCAACTCCCGCGCGACCTACAACATGGCCGACGACATCGGAGAGAAGGACGCCTCTATAAAGGTCCAGTCGGACGACCCGGTCATACCTGAGCGCGCGATGTACCGGAACGACCGCCGCGAGGGCCACGACTCCATCGGCACCACCCGCCCGGCACTGGACTATTACCTGGCGGAAGGCACCTCCGCCTGGGGCTTCACGACCTACGTGCTGGTACAGAACCCGAACCCCTCATCCGCGGAGGTGACCGTTACCTATATGACGTCGTCCGGCCCAAAGGCGCAGAAGCCGTTCGACATGCCCGCCAATTCCCGAAAGACCATCAGGGTCAACGACGTGCTCCCGAACGTCGACTTCTCCACCAGGGTCCACGGCTCGGCACCCATCATCGCCGAGAGAGCCATGTACTGGGACAACGGCACGGGCGAGGCGTGCCACGACTCGATAGGCCTCGACCAGGCGCACATATCCTTTTACCTGCCCGATGGCGAGGACGGAGCGGCGGAGGAGACTTTCACCCTGGTGCAGAACCCGAACGCGACGAGCGTGGGTGTGCAGGTCAGCTACTTGACGCCCAGCGGCGCGGGGAACGTGACTTTCAACAAGACCATCCCGGCCAACTCGCGCGTCACGTTCAAGATGAAAGAAAAGCTCCCGGACTCAAGGGCGGCCGTCGTTGTCGAGTGCACGACTCCCGGCAAGCGCGTAATAGCGGAACGCTCGATGTACTGGAACTCGCGCGGCGCCGGGACGGATACGATAGGCGGGTTCTCTGACTAGTGCCCCGCCGCGGTAATGGGGGTGGCGGGATGGGCGCGACACGGCCGGTCAGACCGAGGGCGCTTTCCTTTTTGACTTCATGGACGAGCGCTGAAGGGAGATAGCCGAGCTCACCTTCAGGGCCTCGAGCCCGCTGCGGGCTACGGGCAGCTGAAGAGCCTGCGGACCATCACGCCTATCCCCTGGCCCAATGTTGAGCGCTCCCGGAAGACGAACGTGCCCTCGTCGGTGACGCGGCGGCACCTGGCGGTCTCCTCGGGGAGGATTATCGTCACCGGCAGCTCGAGGAAAGACTCGATGTCAGAGAGGGTGACCGTATCCTGGTCGCCGAGAGAGCGGTTGACGATCAGGGCCGGGTTTCGGCAGCCCACCCCGCTTTCCGCCAGGGCGCCGAGCGCTTGCCTCGCCCCACCAAGGCACGGAAGCTCGGGGGTAACCACCAGGACCACCAGGTCGGCCGCGGCCAGAGACGCGATGGCAGCCCCGTCAAGTGAGGAGGGGGTGTCGAAGATAACGTGGTCGAAACGGGCGGCCAGCGCCGGGGCCAGCGCTCTGAAACTCTCGGGGGTCATGACAGGTTCCTGCCCCACCCCGTTGGGGGCCGGCAGCAGGCGAGCCCCGCAGGGGCATTCGGAGAGGGCGTTGTCCAGCGCGCGGTCGGTCAGGTCATCGAGCACGGGCAGGAGGTCTGCCAGTGTGAAAGTCTCGCGCGTGAGCGGGACGTCAAGCCGATAGTGCAGGCCACCCCTGTGAAGGCCGGCCTCCACCGCCGCCACTCGCAGGCCTTGCGCCGAGAGAGCCGCCGCGGATTCAGCCGCGAGGAAGGTGGCGCCGACGCCGCCCTTGCCGCCGTGAAAGGCGATGGTCCTGGCCGGAACGCCCATCCCGCGCGGTTTACGTGGGGACTCGATCCGCCGGGACGCCGTGTTGAGAGCCTGCCGGGCCGAGGCTTTTCTGCTTATCGAATGGTGTCTTGGCATATGTGCACGCGCTGGCCGGGGAGCAATTCGGATTCACTATTCACGGTCTGCTCCCACGGCGGGTTGAGTAGCAATACAAGCAAATCGTAGCACTGGTGGGTGGTGTCGTCAAATCGACCGATATTTAAGCGCCGTTGTGGTGATTCTTCTATTCCGGAGGCACGATTTTTCTGACCCTCGGAAAGGCCCGCCCCGCAACTTTTCTTTGACTTGCTAAAAAATATCTGGAAAGATGCCGAAAATATAGTAGACTTAAGTTAACGGTCATTAACTTTAGGTTACTGTAGGCACTGGTGGAGTCGGGAGTATTTTGAATTATCTCCTATTTTCTCGCCAGAGAGGGGACCCGTCCTCTATTCGAATTGAAAGACGGGAGCGCGCATATGGCTGGTGACACCGGTATCAGAACTCTGGTCAAGAAGGCCAAAGAAGGGTCTGACCCTGATTCTTTCGGTCGCCTTTATGACGAATATGTAGACCAGATATTCAGATATATCTACTACAAGGTCGGCAACTTCGCCGAGGCGCAGGACCTCACCGGACAGACATTCCTCAAAGCATTCGAGAACATATATTCCTACGAGCTGCGCGACGTCGCCTTTAGCTCATGGCTTTACCGCATCGCACACAACCTGGTCGTGGATTATTTTCGAAGAGAGTCGAAGCGCGAGAACGTGCCTATCGACGAGCAACCGCCCGCGGCTTCGACCCGGGGGAACCCGGTCGAAACGGTTATGGCGGATATGGAGAGCGAACGGTTGTACGGGGCCATGCGGAAGCTGACCCACAATCAGCGAGAGGTCCTGGTGTTGAAGTTCATCGACAACCTCTCCAACGGCCAGGTGGCGGAGATAATGGGCATTTCGGTCGGCGCGGTCAAGTCGACGCAGAAGCGCGGCCTGCTGTCTCTCAACCGCATCCTGGGCAACTCGAGCGGTCCCAGCGTACCGGAGGCGGTATAGGGGCGGCCAGCCAGCCCGATTTTCTTGCTTGCTTCGCCACGGACCCGTATCTTTGCTGGTATAAGAGCGTTTAGAATAACGAGAAATCCAAGTGTCGTGATGTTGGCTATACGGAAGGTGGGAAGTGGTTAGCTTGAACGCTGATTCAGGTGACCTTTTCGACAAGTTGCTCGAGGTGGTCCGCCGGGACCCGGGCAAGCTCGAAGATGTCCTCAATAAGCACCCTGACATCCGCGACGAGCTCGAGCCGTTCCTCATGACGGCCCTGAGAGTGGGGAGCGTCGAGCAACCGGGCATGTCGCCCGAGGCCCGCGGGGCCTTCAGGCAGAAGGTCCTGTCGCTGGGCGTCGGCGCGGCCGGCGCGGCCGGTGTGGCCGGTGCGGCCGCCGCGAAGGGGGGGCGTCCCGCCGCGGCGAAGCGCGCGGCGCGGGCGGGCGGAGCGGGCATGTTGCTCAGCAACCGCCTGCAGGCCGCGGTCAACGCGGTGGTCATCGTGCTGCTGCTGGGCACGCTGGTCATTGGCGGCATCATGGCAATGCCCAACAAGACTCCTATCGGCAAGGTCGTCGGCGAGATAGCGAACCACCGCTTCATCCTGGAAGGCATGCTTAAGAACACCAATCCCAAGGCCACCGCGGAGGCCATCAACCAGAACCCGCAGTTCATGGTCGAAGTCATGGCCGAGCTTCCGCCCCAGGTGGTTGCGGCGGCGGTCAACAAGAACCCCGCGATGAGCGTCAAGCTGATCTCCATGCTCAAGCCCAAAGTGCTCGCGACAATAGTCAACAAGAGCGGCAGGACGATCTCCGGCCTTATCAAGTACCTCGACCCGGCGATGCTGGCCAGGGTCCTTAAGGCCAACTCCGAGCTTACGAGCGACCTCATGAAGTACCTCGACCCTATGGTCGTCGCCACTATCCTCAACGAGAACGGCGCCTTCGTGACCAGCCTCATCTCCTTCCTTTCCCCGGTGGTGGTGGCGGACGCCGTGAACGCCAACGGTCCTTTCCTCACCACTATCATGGGCCTGATGGACCCGGCGAACACCGCGATGATCGTCAACGAGAACGGCACTTTCCTGGCGGCCTTGCTCAACAGGCTGGACACGAACGTGCTCGCCAACGCGCTGAACTCCAACGAGCGGTTCATCATGGCCATGGTGAGGTCGACCAAGCCGGAGCCGCTGGCGCTGGCTGTCAACGGCAACGGCGACTGGCTGGCGAGGTTACTCGGGCGCCTGAGCCCGGACATCCTGGCCGGGGTGGTAAACGCCAACGCGGGCTTCGTGCCCAAGCTGATGAACTCCATGGACCCGACCGTCATGGCCGACATCATCAACAACCAGGGTTTCATGCTGAGGGTCGTCGGGGCGCTGAACCCGCTCGCCGTAGCGGGCGCCCTGAACGCCAACGGCTCTTTCCTCATCTCCCTGGTCCAGCACCTGGACCCGAACGAGATGACCGGGACGCTCGACCAGCACAAGCAGTTCCTGGCCGACGTGATCGGTGGCGTCTCCCCCGACCTTGCCGCTTCCGTGGCCAACAACCAGGCTTTCCTCACCAAGGTGCTCGCGGCCGCCGACCCGTCTATCGCGGCCGGGATAGTCAACAGCAACCAGGCTTTCCTCGATTCGCTTATCAAGAAGCTCAACCCGCAGATGCTCGCGGCGGCGCTCGACTCGGCTCCACAGGCCACAAAGGATCTTTTGCAGAACCTCGACCCGGGCGTCATCGCCGGGGTGGTCAACGACAGCGGCTCACTCATCAGCCGGATGATGGCGAAGATGGACCCCCGGATAACCGCCAGGATAATCAATGCCAACGGGCCGTTTCTCTCGTCCCTGCTCGGCAAGTTCGACACCGCGGCGCTGGCGGGGGTGCTCAACAACAACGGGCCGTTCCTGACCGCGATGATAGGCGAGACGGACCCCTCCGTCATGGCCAACGTGGTCAACGGCAACGGCGCTTTCCTGACCGCCCTGGTGAGCAAGCTGAAACCATCCGTCGTGGCCAACGCGGTCAATAACAACCCGAAGATGACAGTGGACATGCTGTCCTACCTGTCGCCTGCGACCGTGGGCGGGATACTTAACGCGAACGAGGCTTTCGTGACCGACCTCATAGGGCACCTGAATCCCGAGGTGGTCAAGGATGCAAGCAAGAAAAGCCCCGCGTTCGTCACACAGCTCTACACCTACCTCGACGAGGAGGTCATAGGCGGCGCGGTCAACAACAACCCGGCCTTCCTGGGAGGGCTGCTGCAGACCCTCGACCCCGGCATCCTGGCCACCGCGCTCGAGGCCAACCCGGACTTCATCAACAGCCTGGTGGCCAACCTGGATGCGAAGAAGATGGCCGAGATGATGCACCGCGTGCACGACGCCCAGGGGAACAACGACTTCCTGGCCCGGGCAATGGGGGCGATATTCGTAACGCCGGGCGCCACAGAGGCGATCGCAACCGCGGTCAACGCCAACGGGGCGTTCATCGCCGACTTCATGGGCGGCCAGGACCCTTCGGTCATCGCGGACCTGGTGAACAGCGCCAACGTGTCCGGGGTGCCGGACGGATTCATAATGAAGCTGCTGGCGCCGCTGAACGAGGGCGGGCTCGACCCGGCGGCCCTGGCCGTCGCTATGAACGCGAACCCGGCGGCGACCGGACAGATGCTCGCCGGGCTGAACCCACGTGTCCTGACGAGCGCGCTGAACTTAAACAAGAACCTGGTCGCTGACCTTCTGGGTATGCTCGACCCGAGCGTGCTGACGGAGAGTGTACAGGCCGCCCCCCCTGACCACATCTTGCGGAAGATGAGCATAAGGGTGCGGGCGCGCGCGGAGGTTCCGTTGCTGGGGCTCCTCGGTTTTGACAGATGGATAACGGCTGTTGCCGACCTCTGGACCGCGGACCTTGTTCCGGGCCAATTGTGAGCCACGAGCCCCCTTGAGGGCCTGTTGCAGTAGGGGCGGTATAGAACTGGAGGCTTGGATAGTATGTTGCTATCGAGAGGAATACAGGGAGTAGTCAACATAGCGGTGGTCATCACCCTGTTGGCCACGTTCATTCTGGGTATCACCATGGTAATCCCGACGAAGAACCCCATGGGGATACTCCTCGGCAAGCTGGCCAGCCAGAAAGGCATGCTCTCGGGCATGCTCGCGGGCCTGGATCCCAAGGTGCTTGCGAGCGCCCTCAACGCCGACCCCGCCATGATGTCCAAGCTGCTGCGCGACCTCGACCCTAAGATGATAGCCGATGCGGTCAACAAGAACGGTAAGTTCCTGACCGAGCTTATCTCCTACCTCGACCCGGTGGCCTTGAGCTCGGGATTGAACGAGAACGTCGAGACCGTCGTGGAGGTCACGAAGTACCTCGACCCCGAGGTCGTAGCGGTGGCCGTGAACGCCAACGGCAAGTGGTTGTCCGAGCTCATAGGGGAGCTCGACCCGAAGGTGATGGCCGATACCATGAAGACCAGCATGGACTTCACCAACCAGGTGACCGCTCTTCTCGACCCCAAGGTGCTGGCCGACGCGGTGAGCGCGAACGAGGCATTCGTCACCGCGCTCATCGGGCTTTTGAGCACCGACGTCGTGGCGAACGCGGTCAACGCCAACGCCGATGCCACCGCCAAGGTGCTCGACTACATAAACCTGGGTGTGCTGGCAAGCGTGCTCAACCAGAGCGGCCCGTTCCTTACCGGCCTGGTGGGCAAGCTTAGCCCGAGCATGCTCGCCCGCGCTATCAACCAGGACCCGACGTTCACCGTCAAGCTCATCGGCATGCTCGACCCGCTGGTTATCTCGGGGGTCGTGAACCGGAGCGGCAACATGCTTGCCGGGGTCCTTGCCGGGCTCTCGCCGCAGTTGCTGAAAGCGGTGACTGACAACCAGGCGGTGACCTCACGGCTGATCGGTAAGCTGTCCCCGGCCTCCATAGGCGGGCTGGTGAACCAGATCGGCGGCTTCACCAGCGGCCTTTTAAACGGGCTCGACCCCTCTGTGATCGCCAGCGTGCTCAACAACAACATCCCCTTCGTTGTCACCCTCAGCAACAATACCGACCCGGAGATAATCGCGAACGTGGTCAAGAACGAGGCGTTTCTGACCAGCGTCATCGCCCGGCTGAACCCGTTGAGCATAGCTGGCGCGCTCAACGCGAACAGCCAGATGATGGCGGGCCTTATCGGGGCGCTGAACCCGCAAGTCATAGCGGGGATAGTCAACAACAACACCGACTGGATAGGCCAGCTGCAGACCTCGATGAACCCGGCCAACACGGCCTGGGCGGTCAACCAGAACGGCGCCTTCCTGGCCGCGCTCATCAGCAAGCTCGACCCGGCGGTGCTCGCCGCCGTGCTCAACTCCAACCCGGAGATGAGCGCCAATCTCATGAAGCACCTCGATATCTCTGTCGTCGCCTCGGCGGTGAACGCGAACGGGACGTTCCTGACCAACCTGGTGAAGAACCTGAACACCACCGTGCTGGCCAACGCGATGAACGCCAACCCGCAGCTCACGAGCGACCTCATCGGCTCCCTGAAGCCTTCGGTCATCGCGCCCGTGGTTAACGCCAACAGGAAGTTCCTGACCGGGCTCATGAACCAGCTGAGCCCGCAGGTCACCGCGAGCGCGCTTAACACAACCAAGGGGCGGAACTTCCTTACCGCCCTGCTCCCGGAGCTCGACACCCAGGTCCTCGGCGACGCGGTCAACGCGAACGGGACGTTCGTAACGAGCCTGCTCGCGCAGATAGGTAGCGACCCCGCGGCAGTCCGGAGCCTCGCCGGGCCGATGAACAGCCCGCAGGGCGCCGGTTTCACCGAGAGGCTGATGCGGGACGGGCTCGACCCTGCGGTCGTGGCCACACTGCTGAACAACAACGGCACTTTCATCTCTAACCTGCTGGCCGCGCTCGACCCCGGGGTCGTGGCCAACGCGGTGAACACTAACGAGTCTTTCCTCGAGAAGATGCTCACTTACACAAACACGTCTGATATAACCAGCATCGTCAACAACAGCCCGGGTGTGCAGGCGATGGTCAACAAGCTGGTGGGCCTGCTGGACGGCGGCGTGATAGCCGGGGCGATGAGTGATCACCCGGAGATGACCATAGGCCTGCTGGCGGCGCCCCCGGTCGGCATCAACCCGGATATTCTTATCCCCATACTGGGGACGGACGGGGCAAAGGACCTGCTTGCGGGCGTGATGGCCAAGATGAGCCCGACAGGGACGCGCACCCTGCTGGAGAACACCGATCACCTGGTTGGAGACCTGTTGAACTGGGATAGCGGTTCTGGCCCGGGCCTTGACCCGGATGTTCTCGTGAACGCTATAGCGGGCCCCGACCATCCAGGGACCAACCCCAGGACCCACAATCCCTGGAACCCGAGCCAGAACGTTCTGCGCCAGGCAATTATGATGGGGGTCACGAAGATCGTTGCAATTGAAGAGTGTGACCCGAATGCACGAGGGTTACTTGATATAGTACTAGGCTTGGGTATTCCGCTGGGGGCGAATATCCAATTCGCAGACGCGCGGAGAAACGCTGCGCCCGGCCAGCCCGTTGATCCGTGGTAGTGAGGAAAGAGGACTCAAGGAGAGGCTAGGAGACAACAAGATGCTCTATAACCCGAGTCTCCAGAAGATTATCAACGCGGTAGTGATACTGCTCCTGGTGGCTTCCGCGGCGATAGCGGTGGTAGGCTTCCTGCCGAGCCGGAGCCCCCTGGGGCCTCTTATCGGCAAGATGAGCAACACCAAGACCCTGAGCGGGCTCATAGGCGCCCTTGACCCCAAAGCGGTGGGCGAGGCGGTCAAGGACAACCCGCAGTTCCTCACCGAAGTGATGCGTTACCTCGACCCCACGGGGACCGCCAACGCGATAAACGAGAACCCCGAGTGGGTGGTGGAGGTCGTCTCCTACATACAGCCCGAGGTAATAGCCGTATCCATCAACAAGAACGAGAAGTTCGTCACCGATGTCATGGCCAGCGCTGACCCGAAGGTGACCGCGAGCATAGTAAACAAGATCGGGCCTTTCCTCTCGGACCTGGTGGCCAGGCTCGACGCCCGGGTGTTAGCCAACGCCGTGAACGAGAACGGTCTTTTCCTGACCCAGATGATAGCCTTCACGGACTACGAGGTCGCGGCCTCGGCCCTGAACTCCAACCCCGAGTTCGCGAGCAAGCTCGTGGGTCTCATCAACCCGGACGCGCTCGCCGGGGCCATCAACGCCAACGGGCCCTGGGTGGCCGACCTCATCGGAAAGCTCGACGCCGCGGGGCTGTCCAAGGGCCTGGCCGACAGGCCGAACCTGATATCCCGGCTGATGCCGCAGCTCGACGTCAACGTGCTGGCGGGTATAGTCAACTCCAACCAGGCTTTCCTGAGCGGGCTTCTGGGAGCCATGGACCCGGACCAGCTGGCCGCGACCATGAAGGACACCGAGGCTTTCACCTACGAAGTAGCGATGAACATCAGCCCTAACCTGATCGCGTCCATCGCCAACAACACAGGCTTCATCTCCAGGCTCATCGGAAAGCTCAGCCCCTCGTCCCTTGCCGCGAGCGTCTCCATAACCTCTGATTTCACATCGGCGCTCATCGGCTATCTCGACCCCGCCGCACTGGCGGCGGTGGTGAACAACTCTTCCTCGTTCGCGACCGGGATGGTGGGCTATCTCTCGACCGAATTTCTTGGTGCGGTCGCCAACAACGCCGAGATGGCGAACAAGATAGTCGCCGCGCTTACACCCGACCCGATCGCCAACGCGGTCAACGCCAACGGCGCGTTCCTGGCCGGCCTCCTGGGCAACATGTCCACCGCCGGGACGGCAAGCGCCATCAACCAGAACCCGGGCTTCGTCAAAGGCCTGCTCGGGTACCTCGACCTCGACAAGCTCAACTCGCTGCTCAGCTCCTCCTGGGCATGGACCGCCCAGCTGGTCGGAAAACTCGACACCTCGGTGCTGGCTGGCGTGATCAACGACAACGGGAGTTTTCTGACCCGGCTGGTCGGCAAGCTCGACCCGGCCGTACTGGCAAAGGGGATGAAGGACCCGACATTCCTCAGGAACCTGCTCGGGAAGCTCAAGCCGGAAGTCGTCGCCAACGTGGTCAACAACAACCAGGCTTTCCTGACCGGGCTGCTCGGCAAGCTGGACGCCAGGGCGACCGCGGACGCCATCGACGCGAACGCCGGGTGGGCGGCGAACCTCGTCTCGCAGCTCGATCCGAGCGTGGTGGCGCGCGTGGTGAACGACTCGATGGGTGCCTCCAGCGAGATAATCCATTACCTGGACCCCGGGGTCGTGGCCTATATTCTCAACAAGAACGGCACATTCCTGACCGGCATGATAGGCAAGCTCGACTCCGGCATGCTCGCCACTGCGATAAACGCCAACCAGGGCCTGCTGAACAGCCTGCTCAACCCCGGGGTGGGGCTCGACCCGGCGGTTCTCGCGCAGACCATGAACGAAAGCCCGGAGCTCACCGAAGCGCTGATGAAGCCGCCGGCCGAGGGCGGGCTCAACCCGGCTATGCTGGCGGGCGTGGTCAACAACAGCGGGCCGTTCATCAACGGGCTTATCGCAAACCTCGACGCCGACGTCATCAACCAGGCGATGAGGAACGCCACCTTGCGCAGCTATGACGCGGGTGGCCCGAGGGGCGCGATGTACGACATGGTGAAGCCGGTCGCCGACGGCGGGCTCAACCCGCTCGTGGTGGCGGCGCTTCTCAACAATAACTCCGCGTTCCTCGGGGAGCTGATGGGCGGCATGGATCCGGCCAGCACTGCCAGCGTGTTGAACAGCGCGAACGGGCAGGCTTTCGTCAAGGCCCTGGTCGGCAGGCTCAACGCCAACCCGGCTGCCATGCTGAACATCGCGAATGCCCTCAAAGATCCCGACGCGGAGGATATGGCCAGGCAGCTCATGGTCGCCCTCGCCGACCCGTCTGCGCTTAGTTTTCTGGTCGGTGAGCTGAAGCGGACGGCCTCAACCAGCGCGCTGCAGTGGGTCACTTTCAAGACCAAGCAGACCAACGGCCTGCTTGGCCCATACCTGTACGCTACGGCCATCGATTTCAACATAGCCGATATTCCAGGTGGTTACTAGGCCAGACATCTCGCTTGCGGGCCGGCGGGAGGATACGCCTCATTCGACACAGGACGTAGCGAGAGACAACAGCGGGGACCGCGGGTTCCCGCTGGTTTCATTCCGGGGCAGGGTGACAATTCCGGCCGGCAACCGGTTGACTTATAATTGAGCCGACGACAGGGAGAAACGGTTTGGAATGTAAATGGCATCCGGGCCAGGAAGTTTACCTGACCTGCCTTGACTGCGGCCAGCAGTTCTGCCGTGAGTGCTTGAACGAGACTAACGAGACATATTACTGCCCCGATTGCCACCGGGAGCAGGTGGACAGGCTGACATCGCAGATGGGCGCGCGGCAGGCAAGGGGAAAGGCGCGCAAGCCCGCTCCGGCCAGTGAGCCGGCCCTGCCAACTGTCAGGGAGCGCGGGAAGAAGCGCGGCAGGGGAGCGCCCACGGCGGAGTCTTTCCTGCCACCGGTCGTGGCGCCTCCCGCGCCGGCTCCACGACCGGTGGTGGCCCCGGTTGCGCCCGCGCCGCCCCAACAGGCCGCTCCACCTGCGGGCATCACGGTTACGCCTGTCCGTCATGAGACGTTCGAGGAGCCGTGGGCCGCGGAACCGACCGAAGTGTTCGAGGAGCCCTGGC
Source organism: Candidatus Geothermincolia bacterium (assembly GCA_038326775.1). GTDB lineage: Bacteria > Actinomycetota > Geothermincolia > Fen-727 > Anoxymicrobiaceae > DYIU01. The sequence goes on along the minus strand of JBBQKJ010000014.1, from coordinate 9,328 downwards.
CCGAGAAACCGGCCACGGTGTTCGAGGAGCGTCCCGCCGCGCAACCGGCCCCGGCGCCACCCTCCGAGTCCATTGCTCCACCGTTGATGCCGGCTGCGCCTGTTGAGGCGGTTGCGCCGCCCGTGCCGGAACCCTCCGTGGGCAGGAGGCGCACGGAGCCCGGGAAGCTTCGAAAGCCCGCCCCGAGACCCCCGAAACGAGGCGCGGAGGAGCCTGCAGTTCCGGCCGAGCCGGTCCCCACGCTCTCTGCCGATGAGAAGGCGGCCTTCTGGGACGACAGGAAGGGGGCGAGGCGCGCTCGCAGGCGGGAAGCCAGGGAGCCGTTGCCGCCCATCGACTCGCCTTCACAGCTCGATGCCGCCGCCGGCATGGAGACCCCGGTGCAGGTTGTCGAGGCAGCACAGCAGGCCCCTGCCGGGGCGGTGGACCCGTCGGAGAATGACCTGGTCAAGGACGAGTACGCGCCCAGGCTGCGCAGTAAAACGACCGGCAAAGAGCGCAGGAAGAAGGCGAAGCCGGTGGTGGCGCTCCAGCTCCCTGACGAGTACGAAGGCGCCCTCACCAGGCGGCCCTCCTACCTCAAGGCGGTGCTCTTCGGACTGCTTACCGCCGTCCTGCTCGCGGGAGCTTACGCCGGGTTCGAGTGGTGGCGCCACTCCGGCCGCTGGATTTTCGGCTGGGTGATCGGCTTCGCGGTGGGCATCGTGGTCGTGTTCGCTTCAGGACGTCACTTCAGCTGGAAGCTGGGCCTGCTATCGACGGGGCTGGCCTGGTTCGGCCTTTGCCTTGGCCAGCTGGCGTTCTCGATGCTCGATGTCAGGTTCAACAAGCTGATACCGCTCAAGCTGCCGATCATGGATCTTCTCAACAACTCGGCAAAGGAGCTGGGCAAGTCGTTCGGTTCCCTCTGGATAGTCCTGTTCCTCATCACCGGCCTCGTGGCATTTCTCATATCGTTTCGGCCCTGGCCGGTGAAGTTCCGGATGCCGGACCAGGTGGAGGCGCCCCATCCGGGCGGCGTGGCTCCCCCGGGAGCATAGCCTCCTGTCGGGCGCTGTCGAAATCGTGAAGAAAACCGAATAACCGACTCTCCGACCCCAAGGGCCTAAAGCTTACCGCCAGGGCCCCGGGGCGTCAGGGTTTCGCGGGAAACCGCGGGGCCTCCCGTGTTTTGGAAAGGAGAGGCGAAGGGCCGTCGAAAGGCCCGCGCCGGCCTCTCCGCGTGGAGAGGCGGTTTTGATTGGAGAGCACGTGAAGTATGGTAAAAAACATGCGGTGGTATGCCTGCAAATGGTGCTGGTTGTCGCCGCCATGGCGGTCGCAAGCTTGGGGTGCGGCGGGAGCTCGACTAAGGAACTGGTGCTGGCGACCACCACCAGCACCCTGGACTCAGGCCTGCTCGACGTCCTGCGGCCCGTTTTTGAAAAGGATTTCAACGTGAACGTTAAGACCCTCGCGGTCGGCACGGGCGAGGCTTTGAAGATGGGGGAGCGTGGCGACGCCGACGTGCTGCTCGTCCACTCCAGGGACGCCGAGGATGAGTTCGTCGAACAGGGCTTCGGCCTCGAGCGCGTCCAGGTGATGTTTAACGATTTCATCATCGTGGGGCCTGCGGCGGACCACGCCGGGATAAAGGGAGAAAGAAGCGCTTCCGAGGCGTTCAAGAAGATGGCGGCAGCGGGCGCGTTGTTCGTGAGCAGGGCCGATGACTCGGGCACGCACAAGAAAGAACAAAAGCTCTGGAAGGAAGCGGGCGTGGACCCGAACGGGCAGCCGTGGTACGTCGAGACGGGCCAGGGCATGGCCGAGACGCTGAATATCGCGAGCCAGAAGGAGGCCTGTACCCTGAGCGACAGGGCGACATTCCTCACGGTCAAGAAGGCCCTGAAGTTGGTGACACTGGTCGAGGGTGACAAGGCGCTCGGTAACCAGTACGGTGTCATCATCGTCAACCCGGGCAGGCATCCCGACCTGAAGTTGAACGTCGAGGCGGCCGGGGACTTCGTTCAGTTTCTCACAAGCGTTGACGGGCAGAAGCTGATCGGCTCATATGAGTTGGAAGGCGTGGTGCTGTTCCACCCCAACGCCGCCGGCGAGACCAGGGGGATGGGCAACGCGAAGGAAAAGGGATAGCCGGAGCATGAGACGAGTCCGCCCCGGCAGCGGCTATGAAGGAGCCACCCATGTGTGGAGGTGAAGAGCGATGAGCGCCGGCTACCAGTTCTTCCACGCTCTCTGGCTGAGCCTGGCGGTGTCCGGGATTGCGGCCCTGATAGCGGCCCTGGTGGGGATTCCGCTGGGGGCGGCCTTATCAGAGTTCAGGTTTGCCGGCCGGCGGGCAATACTGGTAATCATCCACGCGTTCATGGGGCTTCCGCCGGTGGTCGTGGGCCTCTACACGTTTCTGGTGATAATGCGGAGCGGCCCGCTGGGAAGCCTCAACCTGGTCTATACGGCGACGGCGATGGTGCTGGTGCAGGTGATCCTGGCCGTACCCATCGTCGCGGGTTTCACCCACGCGTCCCTCGAGGAGGTGGATCCACGGTTGGGCATGCAGGCACGGAGCCTCGGAGCGACCCGCGGCCAGGCGATGATGGTGAAGGCGCGGGAGGCGCGGGCGGGGATTGTCGCGGCGGTGATCGCGGGGTTCGGGCGCGTTATCGCCGAGGTCGGCGCCGTGACGATAGTGGGCGGAGCCATCAGCGGCAAGACCGACACCATCACCACGCTCATCGTCAAGTCCACCCGCCTGGGGAGCTACGCCACCGCCGCCGCGCTGGGCCTGGCCCTGATACTGGTAGCCATTATCGTCAACGTCTTCATGACGCGTCTTCAATCCGAGGGAGGCCGGCGCGAGCTGGAGAAGAGGGTGACGGGTTATGTCGATTAGCGCGGGCGGCCCGGCGATCGAAGCGGACAGGCTGAAGAAAGAATACAACGGCAGGGCCGTTCTCGATGTCGAGCGGCTGATCGTCGAGCGTGGAGAGATACTGGTGGTGCTGGGCCCGAGCGGCTGCGGCAAGAGCGTCCTGTTGCGTGTCCTGAACCTGCTGGAGCCGCCGGGCGCGGGTGCCGTGCGGTTCTGTGGCAGGGAAGTGCAGGGGCTCGAAGGGCGCGCTCGGGTCGAGGTCTCGCGGCGTATGGCCCTCATATTCCAGGACCCGCTGCTCTTTCGCGGCTCGGTGCGGGACAACGTCGCCTACGGGCTCAAGGTGCGTGGAGTGCCCCGCGAGGAGCGGCTGGCGCGGGCGCGCAAGATGCTCGAGGTGGTCGGCCTGGAACGCCATGGAGCAAGGAACGTCTCGACGCTTTCGGGGGGCGAGGCGCAGAGGGTCGCGCTCGCGCGAGCCCTGGTGATCGCCCCGGAGGTGCTGCTGCTCGACGAGCCGTTCGCGAACCTCGACGCGCCGACCCGCGCCGCCCTGCAGGAGGAGGTGCGCGATATCCTCCGAGGGAGGAGCATGACCGCCGTGTTCGTGACCCACGACCAGGACGAGGCCGCCAGGATGGGCGACCGCATAATGGTCCTAAACGGCGGCAGGGTCGCGCAGGAGGGGAGCCCGAGGGACATCTTCTACGAGCCGGAGACCGAGTTCGTCGCGGGCTTCGTCGGTTATGACAACCTCTACCGGGGTGAGGTAGCGCGCTCGGAAGGCGGGCTCGCCACCATAGCGGTCGAGGGTGCCGTGCTTCAGGCGGTGGCCGACCTCGAGCCCGGGAGGCGCGTGGTTCTCGGAGTCCGGCCGGAGGACGTGACGCTGATGCCGGCCGGAGAGGTGGGCGCGCGCGCCAGCAGCCGGAACGCTTTTGGTGGAAAGGTCACCGGCGTCGAGCTCAGGGGGCCCGCCGCCAGGGTCACGGTCGCGTGCCCGTTCCCACTCGTGGCGCTCGTCACCAGGCGCTCGGCCGAGGAGTTGGGGATCGAGGTGGGCGCGGATGTCGGCGCCCGCTTCAAGGCCACCGCTGTCGCGGTGATGGAGAACGCGGAGCGGGCCGTGCGCGATACCGACGAGGCCGGGGGCCTCCATGGACAGAATATGAGAGGATAGGAACACGATGCGGGAGCAAGACCAGTTGGCTGATGATTTCCTGAAACTGATACACCTGCCGGAGGCGGTTGCACTGCTCCTGGGCGCTCTTCCCGCGCGGGGCCTGCCGGACGAGGATATGGAGTCCGCCGAGGCGCTTGGCAGGGTCCTGGCGCGTGACGTTGCCGCACCGGAGGACCTGCCGGGTTTCGAGCGCTCGACCATGGATGGCTACGCGGTGCGGGCGGCCGACACGTTCGGCGCCGGCGAGGGCCTTCCGGCGTACCTGGAGCTGGTTGGCGAAGTCCCGATGGGAGCGGCGGCAGGGGTGGACGTGTCCGGCGGCAGGGCGGTGCGGATCTCGACCGGGGGCGCGCTCCCGGACGGTGCCGACGCCGTGGTCATGGTCGAGAACACCGAGCTCTCCGGCGGCACCCTGGAGGTGGTCAAGGGCGTCGCGCCCGGGGAGAACACGGTTCGCCCGGACGAAGACGTCGCGCGCGGCTCGCTCCTCTTCAAGCAAGGACAGGTGCTCGGGCCCGCGCAGGTTGGCGCGCTTGTAGGGCTGGGGGTGCTGCGTGTGAAGGTCTACAGGCTGCCACGCGTGGCGATCCTTTCCACGGGCGACGAACTGGTCGCCCCTGATGAGTTGCCGGGCCCGGGCCAGGTCCGGGACATAAACTCGGCGGCGCTTCGGGCGGCGGTGCTGGAGGCGGGCTGCGAGGCTCACGCCTGCGGCATCGTGGCCGACGACTTCGAGCGCCTGCTGGCGGCCTCGCGGGAGGCGATGGAAGGCTGCGATGCCCTCTTGATCAGCGGGGGCAGCTCGGCGGGCCTTCGCGACATGACGGTTGACGTGCTGGGCGCGCTCGGCGAGCCGGGCGTGCTCGCCCACGGCATCTACCTGAAGCCGGGCAAGCCGACGCTCATCGCGGTCTGTGACGGCAAACCTGCGCTGGGGCTGCCGGGGAACCCGGCCTCCGCGCTGGCCGTCTTCCGCGAGGTCATGGTGCCGCTGCTCGAGCGCCTCCGGGGCGAAGTGCCCGGGCCCGGCTCCGGCGCCGCGCGCACGGTCGAGGCGGTCATGGAGCGTTCGGTGTCCTCGGCCACGGGCAGGCTCGAGCTGGTGCCGGTCTCGCTCCGCGCCGAGGGAGGCGGGCTCATCGCGTCCCCGGTGCATGGCAAGTCGAGCCTCATCGGGACGCTCGCCCGGTCGAGCGGCCAGGTCAGGGTGTCCGAGGGCTCTGAGGGCCTCGAGCGAGGAGAAACAGTGACGGTCGAGCTCTAATGGTGGAGATATGGAACGAAACATATACCTGGATAACGTGAACCTGGACGAGGCGATGGAGCGCTGGCTCGCGCTCTGCCGCGAGGAAGGCGCTGTCTTTCCCCTGCCGCCGGTGACAGCCGCGACCCGTGAGTCGCACGGCATGGTGACCGCGGAGCCCCTCTTCGCGCGCGTCTCCTCCCCGCCGTTCCACTCCTCGGCGATGGACGGGGTCGCGGTAAAGGCGGAGGCTACGTACGGCGCGACAGATGCCGCCCCGGTCACCCTGCGTCTCGGGACGGGCATCGAGCTCATCGACACCGGCGAGCCGCTGCCCCCGGGGTTCGACGCGGTCATCATGGTGGAGGACCTGGACGAGGTCGCCGAGGGCGCCTTCCAGATCATCAAGCCGGCATCGCCATGGCAGCACGTCCGCCCACTGGGCGAGGACATAGTCGAGACCGAGCTGGTGCTTCCCCGAGGGCACCGTATCCGCCCGGTGGACATCGGGGCGCTCCTCAACGCCGGGTTCGTCGAGGTCACGGTAAGGCCGATGCCTCTCGTCGCCATCATCCCCACTGGGACCGAGCTGGTCGAGGACCCGGTCGACCTGGGGCCCGGCAAGGTCATGGAGAGCAACTCCTGGACGCTCGCCGCGTTCGCGCGCTCACGGGGCGCCGAGGCCGTCCGCATGGACCTCGTCGCGGATGACTACCAGGCGATAAAGCGCGCGGTCGAGGAGGCACTCGAGACTTGCGACGTCGTGGTGATAAACGCCGGCACCTCCGCCGGGCGCGAGGACTTCACCCGCGCCATCATGGAGGAGTTGGGCCGCGTTGCGGTGCACGGCGTGGCGATGAGGCCCGGCAAGCCGGTGGTGCTGGGCGCCGCCCGCGGAAAGCCGCTTATCGGCCTTCCCGGTTTTCCGGTCGCCAACTACCGAGGGGCGCAGGAGTTCCTCGAACCCCTCCTGATGGAGATGGTGGGCCTGCCGCGCAGGCCGGCTTCGCAGATACGCGCCCGGCTCGCCCGCAAGGTTTTTTCCGCGCCGGGGTTCGACGAGTTCGTGCAGGTCAAGCTCGGCAGGGTCGATGAAGAGGTGGTGGCGGTGCCCCTTCCGCGCGGCTCCGGCGTCTCCATGTCGCTGGTGCGCTCCGACGGCGTGGTGAGGGTGCCCGCCCGGAGCGAGGGCGTGGGCCGGTGGGAGGAGGTCCAGGTCATCCTGCACGACCCTGACATCAACATAGACGGCACCATCCTCGCCGTCGGCAGCCACGATGTGTCGCTCGACCTCCTGGCGAGCCGCATCAGGCTGGAGGACCCCTCCTTAAGCCTGGCCTCGGCAAACGTGGGCAGCATGGGCGGCATCATGGCGGTCAAACAGGGGCAGGCGCACATCGCGGGGACTCACCTGCTCGACCCGGAGACCGGGGAGTTCAACGTCCCTTACGTACTGCGGCAGTTCGACCCTGACGAGGCGCTGCTCATCACCCTGTGCTGGCGCTCGCAGGGGCTGATGGTGCCGCCGGGCAACCCCAAGAGAATCGAGGGCATCGAGGACCTCGCGCGCGAGGGCGTGCTGTTCGTCAACAGGCAGAAGGGGTCGGGGACGAGGCTGCTGCTCGACTACCGCCTCAAGGAGGCGGGCATAGACCACGCGATCCTCGCCGGCTACGAGCGCGAGATGTTCACCCATACCGCGGTGGCCGCCGCGGTGGCGGGCGGCACCGCCGACGCCGCGCTGGGGGTGCTGGCGGCGGCGAAGGCACTGAAGCTCGAGTTCATCCCCGTCGCGAGCGAGCGCTACGACCTGCTGGTGCGAAAGTCGTTCTCCGGGACGCGCGCCTGCGACGCGCTGAAGAGGGTCCTTGCCGACCCCGGTTACCGTGAAGAGGTGGAGGCGCTGGGCGGCTACGACCTGTCCTCCTCGGGTGAGACCGTGGCCCTCGAAGGAAAGTGAACGCATGGCTGAAGAGATAGCTGACGAAGAAGGCGCGCCGGAGCACTCAATAGACTACCTGCGCATGTCCATAACCGACCGCTGCAACCTGCGCTGCGTATACTGCATGCCCGTCGAGGGGGTGGAAAGCCTCCCGCACGAAGAGATCCTCTCCTACGAGGAGCTGGAGCTGTTCGCCAGGGCGGCGCACCTTGCGGGCATCAGGCGTGTCAGGCTCACCGGCGGGGAGCCGCTGGTGCGCAAGGGCGCCCTCGGATTCCTTCGCAGGCTCGCCGCCATCGACCCTGGCCTCAAGTTGTCGCTGACCACAAACGGCGTCCTGCTCGCCCGTTACGCCGCCGGCCTCAAGGAGGCGGGCCTGCGCCGGGTCAACATAAGCCTGGACACGCTCGACCCGGAGGCGTACCGGAGGATAACCCGGGTGGGCACTCTGGATGACGCGCTCGCCGGGCTGCGCGCCGCAATCGACGTGGGCCTGGAGCCGGTGAAGGTGAACGTGGTGGTGCTCAAGGGCTTGAACGACGACCCGGTCCCGTTTGCCCGGCTCTCGCTCGACCTCCCCGTGCACGTGCGCTTCATCGAGTTCATGCCCTATTTCGAGGAGAAGGACAGGTGGTACGTGCCAACCGACGTCATCCGGGAGCGGCTTGCCCCCCTGGGCAGGCTCGAGGACGTGGAATCGCCCGAGGGGTGGGGCCCGGCGAGCTACTTCCGCCTGCCCGGAGCGGCCGGGACGCTCGGCTTCATATCCCCGGTGAGCTGCCACTTCTGCCCTTCCTGCAACAGGCTCCGCCTGACTTCGGACGGCAGGATGCGCACCTGCCTGTTCGACACCAACGGATATGACATCAAGCTCGACCTGCGTTCGGGCGCGGGCCTGGAGCGCCTTCGTGAGATAATAGAGGCGCAGCTCGACCGCAAGCGCGCCGAGGGCGACCACAAGCCCGCGGCCGGCGCCAGGGTCAGGGCTTCCGACCACATGTCGAGGATAGGGGGCTGAGGGCGTTGGCCGAGAGAGAAGAGCCCGGGCTTACACACCTGGACGAGTCCGGGGCGGCGAGGATGGTCGATGTGGGCGAGAAGAAAGCGACCGCCCGCGAGGCGCGGGCCGAGGCATGGGTCTCGATGAGCGCGGAGGCGCTCGGGCTCATCACCGCCGGGGCCGTGCCCAAAGGCGATGTCTTTTCCACCGCTCGCCTGGCGGGGATAATGGCGGCCAAGCGGACCTCCGAGCTCATACCGCTCTGCCACCCGCTCAAGATAGATTCCATCGCCGTGGATTTCGAGGTGGACGAGGACGGCTCCAGGGTCAGGGTCGAGTCGAGGGCGCGGGCCACGGACAGGACCGGCGTGGAGATGGAGGCGCTGGTCGCGGCCGGGGTCGCCGCCCTCACGGTGTACGACATGTGCAAGGCGGTGGACCGTGGGATGGAGGTTGCATCGCTCCGCCTGGTCCACAAATCCGGAGGCAAGTCCGGGACATGGGAGCCCGGGTCATGACGGTGGAGGCTTAGATGACTGAAGCGAGCCCGATGATAGTGTCGGTCAACATATCCGAGAATACCGGCGAGAAGAAGAAGAACGTCAACAGCTGCCTCGCGGTCGAGGAGCGCGGGCTCGAGAACGACGCCCACGCCGGGGACTGGCACCGGCAGGTGAGCCTTCTGGCGGTGGAGAGCGTGGACAAGATGAGGCTCGCCGGGCTCGATGTCTGGCCCGGCGACTTCGCCGAAAACCTGACCACGCAGGGGATAGACCTGGTGTCGCTCCCCGTCGGTACGCGATTCAAGGTGGGAGACGAGGTGCTGCTGGAGGTGACCCAGATAGGCAAGGAGTGCCTGAAGCCGTGCGCCATCTACTACCAGGCCGGTGAGTGCGTGATGCCCAAGGAGGGCATCTTCGCGCGGGTGTTGGCGGGCGGCAAGCTGGAGGTCGGCGACGTGATAGAAGTCATGTTGGGGTCAGGCGCCGTGAAAATAATTTTGAAAAGCAAACCCGGGTTTGGGATACAAAATAAATTAAATGTTCCTGACCCCAACATGAATGAAAAGGTGATCAAGATGGCGGGACACC
>JBBQKJ010000013.1:0-61241 GCA_038326775.1 Candidatus Geothermincolia bacterium | reverse complement strand
CCCGCGGGGGGGCGGCGCGGTACACCCACACCCCCCCCATCCTCCGGGGGGACCCCCCCCTCCAAATTATTACTGCCCTCGTCCCCCCACCCCAGGATGAATGGCGCGCTTGGAGGGATTCGAACCCCCGACACGTGGCTCCGGAGGCCACTGCTCTATCCACTGAGCTACAAGCGCGCGATGCGCAAACACTCTAGTCGGCGTGCTGCCGGCAGTACTCCAGGTACCGCTCCCACTCGGGCCGGAGGTGCCCCAGCTCGAGGCTTACCGTCGCCGGCCCCTTGGGGGCGCCCGGCTTTCGAAAAGGCTTGAGCCCCGCCTCCAGCGGCAGCTTGTCCCGCTTTCGGCTGTTGCACTTTTTACATGCCGCGACGACATTTTCCCACGAGTGGCCGCCGCCCCTCGAACGCGGCACCACGTGGTCTACGGTCTCGGCGGGACCGCCGCAGTACTGGCAGGCCCATCTGTCGCGGGCCAATACCGCCCTTCGCGAAAGGTTGGCTCGCCCATAGTAAGGCACCTTAACGAAATAGGTCAGCCTGATGACAGCCGGAATGGCCACGGTAAGATGCTCCGAATGCAGCGCCCCGCCGTCTCTTTCGAGCACCTCGGCTTTGCCCTTCAGCAGGAGCACCACGGCGCGCCGCACGCTCACCGCGCACAGCGGCTCGAAAGTGGCATTGAGAAGCAGGACCCTGTTCATCATCCCCTCATAGCGCCAGCCGACTCTTGCAGATTATATTACATCAAGGCGCGCGCCCGCGTCGTGCCGGCAGTCCCAAAGCTTCCGTCCACTCGCACCCTCGACCTGAGCCGGGACGCGAGCCCCGGCTCAAACCCCGTTCTAAACGCCCGCGGCGGACTACAGCTTGAACTCGGTCTTCTTGCCCCAGCTGCCGAGCGATACGCCGAGCTCTTCGAACTCCTGCGCGGCCTCTTCCAGCGTGACGCCCTTAAGCGTCGCGTCGATAGCCTGCCGGAAAGCACGGGCCCCCGCGACCGGCCCGTACGGGTGCGCGTGGATGCCTCCGCCAGAGCCTATCATGACCTCGTTGCCGAGCTCGCGCACGATGTCAGGCACGTTGACCGGCGTGATACCGCCCGACGGCATGGGCATCGTCGGCTTCAGATCTCCGAACGGGTACGTCAGGCACATAGTCGTCTGCCGGAAACGCTCGGGCAGGTAAGGCGCCTTACCGCCGAGGGCGAACGGAACGACCAGGAAGTCGGCGCCGCACAACCTCGGTATCTTGCCAAGCACGAGCGGAGAGGAGACTCCGTGTTCGGGCGCCATGTAGAACGCCCCGGCGCAGTCCATGTGGGCGAGGATGGGAACGTTGATGTTCCTGTCCTCGGCCAGAGTCCTCATCGCCTCGGGCCCGATGGCCAGGTAGTTGACCATGAGGGCGTTGCCCCCGGCGTCGACCACCGCGCGGGCCAGGTCGAACATCTTCGGCAGGCGGTCGGTGACGTTCACGGTGTAGAGCGTGTGCTCGCCGGTCTCCTCGAAGACGCGCTTCTCCATCTTCATGTAAGCCTTCACCCGCGCCACGACCTTGTTGTAGGCCATGTCGGCGATGAGCTCGTCGTCCTTGACGACGTCGCAGCCGCCGAGCGCGGCCTTGTAGAACAACTCGGTGCCCACCTCGACGCGGTAGCCGCAGCACGGCTTTATCATGTTGTTGAGCAGGGGGCGCCGCTTGTTCTTTGGGATGCCCAGCGCCTTGTAGACGCCGTCGATGCCGAACTTCGGGCCCTGAAAACCGTCAAGGAGCGCTTTGGGCATCCGCAGGTCGAGAAGCTTGATCTTTCCACCCATGCTGATGTTGCCGAGGCACGCGGTCAGCAGCATCGGTATCTGAGACTCGATGTTGGACGCGGGGAACGCCACCTGCGCTATGTACTGGCGCTCTACCACCTCGTCCGGAATGATCCACTCGTACCCTGGAGCTTCGTAGACCGCGATTACCTTGGCCACGTGCTGGGCCCTGACCTCGGGCGTTTCGCCGGGCACGGGCGTCCAGGTGCCGGTCGACTGCTCTATCGCCAGGACCGGCGCGAGGGCTACCACATCGAGCTCCTTGGGAAACGAGATGTAGTAGGTCGCGATGACGTGGTTCTCGAAGTCGATGCCCTCGGGAAGGGCACGCGGTTCGGCATCGTAAGGACCGAGGTCGCAAGCGTCGGCCTCGAGCACCTTCTTCGGGGCCGCTTTCTTCTTCGGAGCCGCTTTCTTCTTTGCTGCCGGCATTTTAATCCTCCTTATGGTCGAAACCTTGCCTGGCCAGTGCTTTGCGTCTATCTATCGTCTCGCCCCGGGGACCCTCAGCCCCTTTCGGCGTTTACTCTCCGGTAAAGCTTCTTGAGGCTCTTATACGACTCTTTGAAGGTCTCGAAAGCCCCGTCGTAAACGCCCGCGTACTCGCTCCGTGGCTTGAACACCTCGCGCAGTTTCACCACGTTCCCGAGCGAGGGGTAGTCCGGGTAGGCGCCCAGGCCGAGTGCCGCTATCAGGGCCACCCCCCTGGCCCCGGCATGCTGGGGCTCCTCGAGGACCTCGATGGTCACACCGAGCACGTCCGCGAAGATCTGCATCCACAGGTCGCTCTTTGCCCCTCCGCCGATCGCACGAAGGCTGACGTCGTTGAAGCCGCAGCCGCGAACACCTTCGAGCATCCACCTGGCGTGCATCGCGACGCCCTCGAAAACGGACCTCGCCATATCCCGGCCCCTGTGGTCCAGGCTGAGGTTGATGAACCCGCCTCGCACAGTGGTATCGGGGATGGGAGAACGCTCCCCGAACATCCAGGGGTTGAAAATGAGGCCGTGGCTGCCCGGCTCGGCGGACGCTGCCACCTCGTTGAGCCAGTCCATGACGTCAACCTCGGCATCGACAGCGCACTCTATGTCGACAGGCGAAAGGTGCTCGCAGAACCACTTGAAGCATGCGCCCGCGCTCTCCATCTCCGAGAGCAGGATGTGCCTGCCCGGGTCGGCCGACGCGATGCTCACGATCCCTTTGCGCCCGTTGTTGGCCGCCTTCGGCACGGTCACCGCTATCCAGCCGGATGAGCCGATGTAGACATGGCCCTGCCCATCGAGGAGCGCCCCCGAGCCGACAGTCGCGCTGGCCACGTCACCGGTCCCGGTGAAAACCGGCGTACCGGGCTTGAGGCCCATCTCTTCGGCCGCCTTGTTGCCAAGGCCTCCAGCCTCCTCGTGGCTCGCCGCGCACCGGGGCAGTTTTCCCGGGTCTATCTTGAACAGCTTGAACAGCGTGTAGTCCCAGTCCTTCTTCTTGAAGTTGAAGCCGCCCGTGGCGGACGCCGCGGAGTAGTCGTAGACGAACTCTCCGCAGGAGCGGTGCACCAGGTAGCTGTCAACGTCGAGTATCCTGTGGGTCGCGTTGTAGATGCCCAACTCGCGCTGTTTTAGCCACATCATTTTCGCGATGACGTCCTTGCCGGTGGGGACTCCCCCGGCGATGGCCAGCAGCAGGGGCCTGGTCAGCCAGCGGATTATCTTGTCCGCCTGTTCCTGGGCCCGGCCGTCGAGCCAGATTATCGCGGGGCGCAGGGGCGTACCTTCGGCATCGACCGGAAGCACGCCGAGCATCTGTGTCGAGTAGATCACCCCGGCCACTCTGTCGGGGTCGGTGGAGGTCTCGGCCATTACCTCGCGGGTGGTCCTTGTTACCGCTCCCCACCAGTCATCGGGGTCCTGCTCCGCCCAGTTCTCCCTGGGAAAGCTGGTCTCGTACGGCGCGAAGCGGCTCGCGAGGATGTTACCGGCCAGGTCGCACAGCGCCGCCTTGCTGCCCCCGGTCCCTACATCGTGCGCGATCAGGTACCTGTCGTCAGGCATCTTGTTTCCTCCATCGGTCGTCCGCCCCGCTTCCGCCGGGCTCATGAAGCACCGGCCCGGTCACCGGTCACATAAAAGTGCGCGGCTTCCTTCATCATCTTCCCGGTTTCCCTGAACCGGGGGCCCGTGCCGACAACGGTCCCGTAGAAATCGAGGCCCTCGGTCATGGCGATGACGAAGTCCGCCAGTTGAGACGCGTTCATCTTCCTGATCACGCCTAGCTCCATCAGGCTTTCGAACTCCACGCTCAGTGCGTCAGCGAAACGCGCGTACATATCGCGGAAGCGCCTTCGGATCTCTTCGTTGTGAAAACCCAGGTAGTGGCAGGCGTTGAACACGCTCTGGTCGACGTATTCCATCCAGTCTTCCCCGAAGAGCATGTCGAGGACCGCGTCGAGGCGCTTTTCCGGATCGGCGACTTCCACGATCCTGCCCATGTACGTCTCGCCGTACATCTCGGCGATGTAATCGACAAGCGCCAGCGTCATCTGCTCCTTGCTGGAGAAATAATGGATGAGCAGGCTGGGATGGACGCCCATGGACCTTGCTATCTTGGCGAGCGAAGCACCCTCTATGCCCTCGTCGTTCAGCACCTTGTAGAAATGCTCGAGGATCTCCTTTTTCCTGATGGGCGCCTTGTCGTTTGGTCTAGCCATAATTAGTTAACCGAACCTTCAATTAATTACCAGGGATGATAGGACTTTCCGGCCGGTCCTGTCAAGAGGTCGTTGCCGCGTCACTCCTCCGGTGGCCGGGCGCGTAAGCCCGCGCATCAACCCGGTGATCGACGCGGCATGAGCCGGCATCGGCTTCGAACACCACACACTTCTCAACGGCCACAAGCTCCGGGTCTAGCCCGCGGCCCGCTTCCACCGCTTCAGCTTCCGCGTTCGCGTACGCCTCCCTGTCCTCAAACATGATGGCCGCTTCCCTCGTCACCTCCCGGGAGGCCCAACTCCAGTAGAATATACCTTGTAGTCTCTTTTCGAACAGGGGATGCTGTTGCACTGGACCACACACATAGTGACCGGGGCCGCGGCCGGGTACCTGGCAGGTCGCCCGTTGCCCGCGGTTTTGCTGGGGTTCGCGAGCCACTCCATACTCGACGTAGCGCCGCATTACGACCCCGACTCCGAGCTGGGTTACGTAATGGACGCTTCGTCCGGGTGCGCCGCGTTGGCGCTCATAGCCACTTATTGTGCGATCCGCAGGACGGACCAAAACCTTGCCACGTTCCTGGGAGCCATCGGCGCCGCGCTTCCGGATATCGAGCTGCTGGTGAAGCTGTTCGACAGGGATTTCGAAACGGAGAATTACATCTTTCCCTGGCACAACGGGACCTTGCCCCACATGCAGACCCACTTGGCCGGCTCTACGGCCTCGCAGCTTGCTCTTGTCTCAGCCATGTTTGTGCTGGTCGCGCTGAAGGCAAGGCGCCAGAGGGTTTAGGCGAGCTTGATGACCTGGTTAATCCTGGGGATTACCCGGACGTCCGAGTAGAGCTCGAGCGCTTTCTGAAAGACTTCCAGGAGCGGCCCTCCACCGACGTCGGCCTCTCCGCGGCGCCCTGTCGCCGGCTGGATGACCACCGTCGCTTTGCGCCCGGAGGCCTTCACCAGCTTTACCGCGGCGAGCACCTCGACCTCGTCGAACTCCTCGGACAACACCAGTTTAACGAAAAGGTGGGGGACGTCGCACGCCTTGAGGAACTCGAGATCGACCTCGAACCTCTCTTCCTCCCCGGTGCAGGACGGCAGCTTTATGTCAGCGGCCACGTACTCGACGTGCTCGATTATCCCGGGCAGCTCCTCGGGAAACGTGCTGTTGGTCTCAAGGTATATCTTGTGGCCCTCAGCTCTAAGCGCGGGAAGCAGCCCGCGCACGAAGTCGCTCTGCACCAGCGGCTCGCCGCCGGTCACTGACACAGAGTGGTGCCCGGGTATCCGGAGCTTGCCAACCACCTTCATGACTTCTTCGACCGCCATATTGTTGGTAAAGAAGTCGTAGCACCCGGTCCCGGATACCGTCTCCACTTTGCAGGTCGCCGCGGGACGCCTTGCCTGGGGAGTGTCACAGTAAGCGCAGCTGAGATTGCAGCCGCCCAGCCTGATGAATATCTGCCGGACCCCGACCAGGGGCCCCTCGCCCTGAACCGAATCGAATATCTCCTCTATGTTACCGCGTGCGGCCAAGTGCCCTTCCCTTCAAGCATCGATCACAGGACCGGACGTGACTTGCTGGCGTCCATGTTGACGTTCTTCATCTCCTCGATAAAAAGCCTGGCCACATCCACCGCGAACTTGTCCACGTCCTCGACACCCAGCTCCTCCAGGCCCGCCGCCGGAACCGGGATGCCCTCGCTGGTGATGTTGAGGCCGAGGTGCATAAGCCCGGAAACGGGGCTGACCGTGGCAACCGAGACGCTCAGCTTGCCCCGCTCCATGGCGCCGGGCGCCAGCGCGAATATGTTGTCGTACTCTCGCTCGAGTTCAGCGTCCTCGTCTACTATGTCCCGAAGCAGTTCCATCACCACCGTTATCAGAAGCCTCTGCACCAGCACCATTTCCACCATGCCGACGCCGAAAAGCTCTATCAGGAAGTGAAGCATGTCCGGAGAAGAGATGGCCGAGTGCTTCTTCCTGTCTTCCATGTCGACCATGTACTCTTCGGCGACGTTGCACGGCCCCCTGAACGATATGATGCTGTCTCCCAGAACATCGAAGTTGATGTATGTCCACAGAGGTGACAACTGCGAGCCGTCGTACTCGATAGTCTTCCCTTTGAGGTACTTTCCCTTCAAAATCCATCCCCTCCACCACAAGAACTCGTTCGCCCGGCCGGAGTACCGGTTGCCGGGTGCCAGGCAAACATTCTACCTTTAACTGACCGGCAAGTCACCAAGTGGAATACGTTGCCCCAGCGTCCTCGGACTCCCAGACGGTTACAGATTCAAGCCGGGCCCTCCAGCCGGCCCGCCCGGTTGCCTCGCAAAGCCGGGCATGCAAAACACGAGCGACATTCTCGGCCGTGGGCGGCAGCTCGACGAACGGCGCCACCTCGTTGAGGTACACGTGGTCGAGCGGCTCGACGGCATCCTGAAGCGCCTTGCCCGCGTCATCGAAGTCGACAACCAGGCCGTCCGGGCCGACCTCGTCCGAGCAGAAGACGGCCTCCACCAACCAGGTGTGCCCGTGGGTCCGCGAGCACTTCCCCGGGTGCCCTTCCAGGTGATGCGCGGCGCTGAAACGCCTCTTTATGCCGATTCTGTACATTTGCCTTACCTCGAGGCGATAGTTGAAATACAAAGCCCAATTATAGCACTGGCAAACCAGCCGGCGACCGCCGGACCCCCTAGTCGGAGAGGTTCTCCCCCAGTACCTGGATAAAGTTCTCGAGCCGCGCCCTGGCGGTGGCGCCCAGGCTGCCGGGGCAATCACACTCGATGGTGAGGAGGGGCAATTCGAGGGTCCTCGAGAAGATGACATCCTCCAGGTTGCGGTGGCAGAAACTCTGCACGTAGTGGACCAGCCCGTCGAGCCGGCGTACCGCGCACTGGCGGTTGATGTCCTCGGCGCGATTCCTGACATCGTAGGGGTACGTGTACGCGAGGTACTGGCCTACAAGGTCCCGGGTGCGGCCTGGTTGTTCGTCATCGCAAGGCATCGAGAACTGGCGCTGGACTTCATGATAAACGAAGCGCGCGCCAAGTGACTCGGCGAGTGGGAATATGCTGGTCTCGACGGGTGGCACCCCGATATAGCCCAACCTGAGCTCGCGGGCAAGCGGCGTCATCACTTCGGCGTCGACGGGCGGCCTGCCCCCTGCCTCTTCCAGAAACGCCTCGAGTTCTCGTCGGAAAGCCTCGGGGTCTCCCCCGAAATCGCTGGAGCGCACGAGCCAGAGGTGGGCCTCCTCGCCGGTAAGCCTGTTGCCCTCCCAGCATAGGCGGTCGGCCTGTGCGAGCAGGGCGCGGACCGGCGCCAGGCGCCGCCTCCAACTCTCGGCCTCATCAAACGTCGTCCCCAGCCTGCCGCAGAGCCGGACCAGCTCGCGGCGCATGTCCCGGCGGTCAGGTGGCAGCGGGTAGGCGAACGGCACCACTATGACCCCTCGAAGCTCGAGCGCCTCCAACAGCACCTCGGTGCCCGAGCAGTCGCCTCGAACGACCCCGACCACGTGAGAAGGGCCGCCCTCCACAACCACAGCGCCGAATATCCCCTTCAGCCAGGCGCAGGAACCCTGGGGGAAGCCCTCCTCGAGGGCGCGTTCGATTAGCTCGTCTTTGTCCCTGTGAGACACGAACAGGTTATTCAGGTCAACGGGGACCAGCCCCGCGGCGAATATCGCCTCCACGGGGACGGTGGTGGTTATGCCAACCAGGCGGTCTTTCTCAATCATCGCTTTGATCTCCGACATGACAGGTCCGGGCGAGCTGGCCGTAAAGATGGGCATTGACCAGCATCGCGTAGAACCCGGTGAAGGCCACACCCACGCAGCAGGCGATGAAGCCCAACGGAGCGATGAAGGCGCAAACCAGCAAGTCCACCAGCAGGACGACCAGAAATGGGCGCACGTCCGCCCTGACGGCGCGCGCCACCTCTCTTACCTTAAGAGCCTGCCTCATGCTGCCGGTCATGGCGAACCTGCCGGTTATTTCGGGAAGCGCCAGCCTTACGAGGAGCCCGAAAACGAGCGTCAACAGCCAGCCCGACAAGAACAGGAGAGCCGCCAGCGCGCGTGTGAACCCCAGGGTCCAACCCCCGGCCGCGATGCCTAGCACTACCGTCAAGGCCAGTGTCAGGCAAAACGGCAGGCCGTATACCGCGAGGACCAGAAAGTAGAAAAACCCTTCCTTGAGCTTGTTGGCGATGCGGTCCCAGGGTGGGAGGTGGTTTTCCTCCCCGGCCGCGACCGCCCGCACCATCTCGAGCTGGTAACCGAGGACTATGAAGAAAGGCACCACCAGGAACGAGACCAGCAGGAGCATCGCGCCGAGGAGGAAAGTCGCGAACCAGCCCGGGTCGTCGAGCGGGAAAGAGAACGCCCTGCCGGGCTCGAGCTTGTCAAGCCAACGACCGGCCGGGGCTTTCGGCGCGGAAGGCGGCGAGGTTTCCGGCGGAGCGCAGGCAGCGCAGTAATACCTGCCCCTGTCGAGGATGCAATCGGCGCAGAGGCACTTACCGCAGGTGACACAGCGAGCGGCGGGCTCGACGCCCGGGTGGTTGGCGCACTCCAATCAGACCACTCCCGGCCTATCATCCTCGATGCCACTCACCGGCGCGCCGGCATCGAACACGGCCTCCACTACCGAATCCTCTTCTATCGCGAACGAGCCCGGCCTCCCCTCGCGAAGGCGGCAGGCCGCTATTTCGGGGTCGTGGGCCGAGAAGACCATCACGCCCCTGCGGGCGCAGTCCTCAAGGAGCCTGGCCCTGGCCTCGTACACGACGCGGGGCTCGAGGTCCCAGGCCATAAGCCAGTTGAGCTTCAGGTGAGCGGTTGTGGGGACGATGTCGCCGACGAAGAGCGCCTCGCTGCCGCCTGAGCGTATGCGCACCACCTGGTGGCCCGGAGTGTGGCCGCCGGTGAGCTCAACCCGCACGCCTTCCGCGGCCTCCACCTCGCCGTCCACCAACTCCAGGGTCCCGCTCTCGAGTAGCGGCATGAAGTCAGCGGGCTGATAGGAGCCGACCGACAGGGGGTGCGGCGACGTCGCCGCCTCCCATTCGGCGCGCTGGACGACCACCCTGGCGTTAGGAAAAGATGGGACCGCCCTGCCCGGACCCGCGCAGGCGGTGCAGCCTCCGGCGTGGTCGAGGTGCAGGTGGGTGGGCACCACCACGTCTATCTCGCCAGGCTCGATTCCAAGAACTGCCAGCCCCGAGAGGACATCACACCTGGCGAGGCAATAGATCTCCTTCAGTTTGCGGTCGTACTTGGAGCCCATGCCGGGCTCGATAAGCGCGCGAGTCCCGCCTGTCTCGACCAGCAGCGAGTTGCAGTTGAGGCTGATACGGTTGAGGGCGTCCGGCTTGGCTTTCTTCTGCCAGAGGGCTTTCGGGATCACCCCGAACATCGAGCCGCCGTCCAGGCGGAAACGCGAGGAAACAAAAGGCGTGATAACAATCTCGCCTATCTTTACCCTGCGCAGACCGGCTCCCCCGTCTGGTCCCGACCTTGATTTGCCCATGCCGATTGCACCCCGCGATGCTTTCGCGATATGTAATAAATGACTTCTCGCGTGCCGATATAATAGCAGACGGAATGCAGGTCTTTCATTGGCCGCGAGCGAACTGTTAATATTATCGAGCGGTAATGGTTGAAACTGGTCTCTAACCGGTTTTTTCGTGAATGTGGGAGCAGGTGAGAGGTACGCGCGCCGGAGCGGGAAAGTACGACGGTTTCACCATTGTCGAGTTGATGATAACCCTGCTCATAATGGCCATCCTTGTCACCATGGTCGTGATGACCATGGTGTTCTCCAGGGGCAAGGCCCAGCAGTCGGCCTGCAAGGCCAACCTGAGGACCATCGACAGCGCGGTGCAGCTGTACATGAGCCTTCATGACGGGGAAGCTCCGCCGAAACTGGAAACCTTGATGCCCGAGTATATCAAAGGGTCCTTCGACTGGAAATGCCCCTCGGGCAATGGCGACTACCTGTATGATAGCTCGACGGGACAGACTTCCTGCCCGCGGGCGGACCATAACCCCTGAGCGGCAGGCCGGAGGACACGGGGAGGAGACAGGTTGAAGTATACGAGGTTTGAACTCCTGGCGATGGTGGTGGTCTTCTGCGCGGTGGTCGGGACCATCTTCGCGACCATCTCGAGCTCGAACATGCTCGCCGATATCATCGGCCAGCTGATGATAGTGGTGGTGCTGTTCGGCGGCCTTCATTACGGGCGCAAGGGAGCGCTCATCTCTTTTGTCATCGCGACCGGCTTCTACGCGATTTTCGCGTTCGGCTCCCGCGGAAGCATCGAACCGGCCACCGCGGCCGAGCTCTTCGGCATCCGCGTCGGGGTCTTCGCGATCGTCGCCTTTGTGGCCGGCGAGCTCAACGTCAGGCTCAAGTACCTGTTTATCAAGCTCGAGCACCACGACTACGTCGACAGCGTCACCAGCCTTTACAACGCGAGGTACCTGGCCAAGCTCATCGAGAAGTACATCAGCGAGTTCGACCGCTACGGCTCGAAGTTTTCTCTCACCAGCTTCACCGTCAACCCCGACCTGATGGCCCCCCTCAATAAGAAGGCCCGCCATAAAATGGTCAGGGACCTCGGCAACTCCGTCATCCGTGGCAACATCCGCGGCGCCGACGAGGCCGCGCGGCTGGACGGCACGACCTTCACGGTCCTCTTCCCGAACACGAACTGCGACGGCGCCACCTGCGCAACATTGAGGATCAAGGCCAAGATAGTGGGCTACCTCGACAGACACGGCCTCGAAACCGAGGGCGAGGGCACCATCAAGATGGAGATACTCGAATACCCCAGGGACAAGGACACCGTGGAAATCATGTCCGTCAACCTTCATACCAGCTCTCCAACGGCGTAGCCCGGGTCGATAGGCTGAAGGCCACGGTTGCCGCGAGCCGCCGCTTGTCAGCGCCGAGCGCCGAGGTGGCGCTTTATTCTTCGCATGGCCAGCTCAGCAGCAGCCGCACGCCCGGGTGGGTGAACCTGCGGTAGAAAGAGATAAGGCCCTCCTCGGAGGGGTCGACGGAAGCCTCGAGCTCCCTGCACCCACGCCTGCGGGCGGCCGCGATGACCGCCTCCATCAGGAGTGTCCCGACGCCGCGGCGGCGGTGCTCCACGTCCACCATGAGCGCCACCAGCCTGACCTGCTCCCGCGAGCCGTATAGCGTCAGGAACCAGTTGGCTGCCGCCAGGCCGACCGGCTCGCCGTCCTCGTGCGCCAACAGGAAAAACCAGGAATCGGAGTTCAGGAGCTCGGCCATCACTCGGTCCCAGCGGTCCCGGTCCACCTCCGGCTTCCAGCCCTGGGTAGCCGAGAAATCGAGCAAGAGGCTTGTGACCACCCCGTGGTCCTTGACGCCGGCCCTTTCTATCTGGAGCATCGGGCTTCCCCCGGATGATAGCTGTCAATCTGGCGTGTCTGAGTTGATGATAGAATATCGGCGGGTCGAATCCAAACGCGGCCGTCCCGCGAGCGCCCGGGACGGCGCTGCATACAACAACGGAAGATGGACATGAGCAGGAAAACGCGTACGAGGAGCTGGAAGCTGCGTGCGGGCGACTTCGTCATCGTGGTGCTGGTCGCGGCCGCGGCTGCCGCTTCCATGGTCGTGGTAGCGCGCGCCGGCGCCGGCGAGAAAGGCTCGCTCGCGGTGGTGGAGGTCAACGGCAGGGAGGTCCGCCGGGTAACGCTCGGCGCGGGCCAGGCTCGAAGGGCTATCACCGTTGACGGCTGGCAGGGGCCCAGCACGTTCGAGATAGAGAACGGAAGGGTCCGAATGGCCGCCAGCGACTGCCGCGACAAAGTATGCGTCGGAATGGGCTGGATCGACACCCGCGGCAGGAGCATAGTCTGCCTTCCCAACCGGGTTGTCATCCGTGTCACCGGCGGCCGGAAGGCCGGCAACGTCGACACCGTGACGGAGTAGGTGGTCGCGCTTGGCACCGACGCGTCGTGTAACCAACCTCGCGCTGCTGGTATCAACAGGCCTGGTGCTGAGCATCATAGAGAGTACGCTCCCGCCGCTCCTCCCGGTGCCCGGGGCGAAGCTCGGCCTCGCCAATATCGCCGCGGTCCTCGCGCTCTACCTCTTCGGCCCCGGCATGGCGCTCGAGGTCACCTTGCTTCGCTGCCTGGTCGGAGGGCTGCTGCGCGGCAGCGTGGTGGGGCTCTTCCTCAGCCTGTCCGGCGGGCTCGCGAGCACGCTCGTGATGATAATCCTCTTCCTGCTGGCTGACAGGCTTCTGAGCGTTGTCGGGGTAAGCGTGGCTGGCGCCCTTACTCACAACGCGGCGCAGCTGGCAGCAGCCTACCTGCTGGTGCAGAACGCCGCGCTCTTTTATTACCTGCCCTATCTCATACTCGTCTCGGTCCCAACCGGCCTTTTCGTGGGCTTCGCCTCGCGTCGGGTGGCCCTTTCGCTCGAAGGCCTGTCGCTTGCGTGAGGTAAAGATGCGAGGCAACGAAGGCAGGCTCCGGATACAGGTCGAAGGCCTCAGCTTCACCTACCCGGGAGCGTCCGGCGAGGCGCTTCGCGGGGTCGACCTCGAGTTCGAGCAGGGTCGGTTCTACGCCCTGCTCGGGCGCAACGGCTCTGGGAAGTCCACCCTGGCGCGGTGCATGAACGCGCTGCTGACGCCCACCGGCGGGCGGGTCCTCTCCTGCGGTATCGACACGGCCGAGGGCTCCACCCGGCGAGACATCCACAAGCTCCTCGCGATGGTGTTCCAGGACCCCGACACCCAGATGGTCGCGACCACCGTGGAGGAAGAGGTAGCCTTCGGGCCGGAGAACCTCGGCCTCGAGCCACCGGAGATACGAAGGCGAGTGGACGACGCGCTCCGGCTTGTGGGGATAGCCCACCTTGCCGGGCGCCAGCCGCTCAGGCTCTCGCAGGGCCAGAAGCAGCTGGTGGCCATAGCGGGAGCGCTTGGGATGAATCCCGCCTTCCTGCTCAGCGACGAGTCCACCTCGATGCTTGACTACTCCGCGCGGCACAGGGTGCTCGAGCTCTTTCGGGACCTGCGCTCGATGGGCATGGGCGTGATACACGTGACCCATTTCCTCGAGGAGGCGGCGGAGGCCGACGCGGTGGTTGTTCTTGACGAAGGCCGCGTGGTGGCGAGCGGCCCCCCCGCGAAGACCCTGGGCGACCCGGAGCGCGTGCGTTCGCTGGGGTTGGAGCCGCTCGCGGCCACGGTCGTGGCAGGCGAGCTCGGCAGGCTCGGACACCCCGTGCCGGGCGGGGCCCTCGACGTCAAGGAGCTTGTGACATGGCTCAACGCCTGAGGCTCGAGGACGTCTCATACTCGTACCCGCTCCCCGGCCGCGAGGACGCTCCCGCGCTTCAAGGGGCCGGCTTGAGCGTCGAGTCCGGAGAGGTCTTCTGCATCGCGGGCGCGAACGGCTCGGGTAAGTCGACCCTTGCGCAGGTCTGCGCGGGCCTGCTCGTGCCTGCATCCGGCCAGATCCTTTACGGCGAGGAGGCTGTGGTCGGGCGTGGCGCGCTTCGCGGGTTCCGCCGCAAGGTGGGGCTCCTGTTCCAGTCGCCCGAGGACCAACTCTTCGCGGACACCGTGGCAAAAGACATCGCCTTCGGCCCCCGCAACCACGGGCTCAAGGGTGAAGAGCTGAAGGCCGCCGTCGTGGGCGCCGCCGGGCTTGTCGGGCTGTCGCTCGATGAGCTGGGAGCGCGGTCGCCGTTCTCGCTGTCGGGAGGAGAAAAGCGGCGGGCGGCTCTCGCCGGAGTCCTGGCGCTCGAACCGGAGGTTCTGGTGCTGGACGAGCCGTTCATCGGGCTGGACTTCGAAGGCCGCGAGCGCCTTAAGAGCGCGCTCGTGAGCTACCGTGAGGAGCGCGGGGCTTCCATCATCATCGTCACCCACGAGCTTTCCGACGTCTGGCCGCTTGCCACCCGGTTCGCCCTGCTTTCCAAGGGCCGGCTCCTCGGGGTTAAAGACAAGTCCGACCTTATTTCCGGCGACACCGATCTCGCCGCGCTTGGCATGAAGCTGCCGCAGTGGGGCGAGCTGGCTCGCGAACTCCTTCGCCTGGGTATTCCAGTCGCCGACCAGAGTGACCCGCTGGCGATCGCCGGGGCGCTCGCGTCGCACAGGGAGGCAACTGGTGACAGGTAGCGATATCACCATCGGCCAGTACCTTGCGGCGCCGACCGCCCTGCACGGGGTCGACCCGCGCCTTAAGTTCATCGCGGTTTTCGCCGGCATAGTGATGGTGTTCATCTACGGCGGCTGGAGCATCGTGGCCTTTGCCGTGTTCCTGCTGGCGCTGCTCGCCGCGGCGCGCCTGCCGCTGCTGCAGGTGCTGAAGTCGCTGCGAACGGTCTGGGTGATAGTGGTGGTCACGTTCCTCCTGCAGGTGTTTTTAACACCGGGCGAGGTCGTGTGGCACGGGTGGTTCCTCAGCGCGACCGATACCGGCCTCTACAACGGGGCGCTGTTCTCCGCGCGCGTTCTGCTGCTCGTGGTCCTGCTGGCGGCGCTCACCATGACCACTCCCCCGCTCAAGCTGGCGGACGGGCTCGAGTCGCTCCTGCGCCCTTTGAAGTACCTCAAAGTGCCGGTCTCACGCGTTACCACGGTCATCAGCATCACCCTCATGTTCATCCCCAACATCCTGGAGCAGAGCAGGCGGCTCGTAAGGGCGCAAATGGCGCGTGGCGCCGACTTCGAGTCAGCCAACGTCCTTCGTCGTGCCAGGGACATCGCACCGGTCTTGGTGCCGCTCTTCGTCAAGGTGTTCCACGACGCCGACGAGCTGGCGTTGGCGATGGACGCCCGGGCCTACGCCGGCGGCGAGGGCCGCACCCGCCTCTACCCGATGAAGATCGGCGCCCTCGAAGCCGCGCTCACGCTCGCGTTCGTCGCCGTGTCGATCGGGCTCGCGTTTGTTTGAGCTCAGGTCTTCACTCAGAGGCTTTGAGGAGCTTCCGCTCGGAAGGGGAAAGCTTTCCCGGGGGTTTCAGGGCGCGGCCCTTCTTCGCCTCCTGCCACGCCTCCGCCCTCGCGCCCGTCTGCCCGAGCGCGAGCCCGAGCACCAGGTGAGATATCCACGCTGAAGGGTTGAGCGCTATGGCGGCCCGGCTCTCGGAGATGGCCCGCGGCAGGTCTTTTCCGGCAAGGTAAGCCCTGGCGAGCCATTCGCGCGTGTACCAGAAGGCGGGATCGGCCGCCACGGCCATCGAGAACTCCGAGGCGGCGGCGTCATCCTCCCCCAGCGCCAGGTGGGCCTGGCCGAGGTCTACCGTCGAAGCCTGCAGGTCCGGGGCGAGGTCGCGGGCCTTGACCCAGTAGTCGAGCGCCGCGCGCGTGCCGCCGCCAAGCTCCTCGACCGCGCCCAGGCTCACGTACCCCCGCGCCTTCCGGCCCGGGTCTTCGCTGTCCACGAGGCCCCTGTAAGCAGCCGATGCGGCCGCCGGCCGCCCCAGCCGAAGGCTGACGGCGCCCAGCGAGCCACGGGCGCTGACGTCGTTGGGGTCGACCTCGAGCGCCTTGATGAAGTACTGCTCGGCGCGGTCCAGCTTCCCCTGAAGCGAGTACGCGATTGCCATGACCTGGTACGCCCTGGTGCTTGACGGCTCGGCGGCGGCGGCCCTCTTCAGCAGCTCGCGCGAACCGGGCTGGTCCTGCCTCAGCAGTTCGACCACCCCCAGTCCAACCAGCGGCATAGTGCCCTCCGGGTCGAGGTCGAGAGTTTCCTTGAACCACTTCTCGGCCTCGCGCAGATCGCCCCTCCCCAGCGCCGACTGGCCCATCCCGAAGACTGCCTCGAACGACCTGCCGTCGGCCCTGCGCGCGCTCGAGAAAGCGTCGTAAGCCTCCGTCCAGGTGCCCTTGAGGAGCTCAACCCTGCCGAGGGCCGCCATCGCCTGGGAGAACTGCGGGTCCAGTATGAGCGCCTGGTCGAGCTGCGACCTGGCCTCGGACACCAGGCCCGCGTCGAGCAGCGCCCTGCCCAGGTTCAAATGGGCCCAGGCGTCGTTTGGGACCGCCGCAAGCGTGGCCCTGGCGTCGTCCTCGGCCTTATCGCGGGTGGCTTCGTTTCGAAAGTACGGTTCCACCTGCAGGCGGACAAAGTACCCGAACCCTGGTGCGGACAGCGACGTGGCCTGCACGGCAGCGCCCTCGGGCGTGCCGGGGGCCATGCCCGGCGCGCAGGTGGACTTGTTGCCGGCGGTAAGGGTGACCGACCCGGCGCCGTTTTCCACCTTCGCGCTGCCGGCAGCCACTATAGCCGTGGTGGACCCGCCCGGCTCAACTCGTAAGCCCAGGCTCCAACCTGTCGTCTTGCCCGGCGACGGCACCACTTTGGCCGCGGGAGTCTGAAGCGGCGGGCCCTGGCCGCCGGTCCCGTCCAGCCATGCCTCGCCGCGGGATAACTCCACACGCGGTCCGCCTTCCTGGACGGCAAGCCTGAATATGGACCTCTCGGCGAGGGCCATCCGCGTCCCGTCCGCGAACAGGATGAAGAGGCTCGCGCCCGGTGCGGTCCAGGCGGTATCGCCCTCTAAAAGGGACATCCCCGAGTAAGCGGCGAGCCAGCAGTCGCTTCCCGCAAGGCACGCGTCGAAGCCGTCCGGCGCCTGCGCGACAACCGCGATCACCGGGTAAGTCTTCGCCGCTTTCTTCCCGGTATCAGCGCAGGAAGACAGGCAGGCACAAGCCAGCAGCAGCACCAGGGCCGCGGCCGCCGCTTTTCGGCGGGCGCGCCGCTTCCCAGACCGGGGCTCGGTTACAGGCATGCAGGTTGAAGCAAACATTACGCTAGAGTGTTCTGCCTTGCGAGAGTGCGCCCCTTGCCGGCCGTCGGGCGCGGCAAACGTCAGGGTGTTCGCGATGATACCGGGGGACTGCCCGCTGGTGAACGGGCGCACCTCGGGCGGGGCGTCCTCACGGAGCACTGGTGGCCTTCCGCGTTCGGCTGTCTTTGCCGGAGCCCACCCTCCGCACCGCGTTGGTGGGGCAGACATCGACGCACTTGCCGCACTGCGTGCATCTCTCGTAGTCGATGAGCGCGCAGTTGTTCACGACACTTATCGCGTCGAAATCGCAGACCTTTTCGCACTTCTTACACGCGATGCAGCACACGGAACATATCTTTTTTGCCTGCCCCCCCTTGTCGGCGCTGTTGCACATCAACAGGACCTGCTGGTCCCTCGGCACGATCTCTATGAGCTTCCTGGGGCAGGTCTCCACGCACAGACCACAGCCTGTGCAGCGGTTGCGGTTGACCCAGCGCCGGTGGTCATCATCGATATATATGGCGTTGACCGGGCAGGCGGCCTTGCAGGTGCCCAGGCCCAGGCACCCGTAGTCGCACGCCTTGTGCCCTCCGGCGATCTTGTCCGCCGCGGCGCAGGAATCAATGCCCTGGTAGAGCGCCTTGGGAGCGGACTCCGCGAGGCCCCCCTTGCAGTGGACGAGGGCCACACCCCGCTTGCCCGTGCCGGCCTCGACCCCCATGATCCTGGCGACCGCGTTCGAGCACTTCTGCCCGCCCGCCACGCAGACATTCACGCCGGCCTTGCCGCTGAGGACCGCCTCGCAAGCCGGCTCACAGCCGGGAAAGCCGCAGGCGCCGCAGTTCGAGCCCAGCACCGCTTCGAGAAGCTCGTCGAGCCGCGGGTCGGTCTCGACCTTGAACCGACCGTAGGCTATGGCAAGCAGCGCACCGAAAATGAACGACAGGCCGCCCAGTGCTATCGCCGCTTTCCACACCAGTGACAGGTCCAACTATTTCAACTCCTCTTAAACGCCCAGGAGGTTGGCGAACCCCATGAAGGCGAGCGATAGCAGCGCCGCGATTATGAACGCGATGGGGGCGCCCTTGAAGGCATGGGGCACCGGGCTGGTCTCCAGCCTCTCCCTTATGCAGGCGAAGAGAATCAGCACCAGCCCGAAGCCGAGGGCTACGCCGATCGTGTAGACCAGGGCCTCGGGCAGGGAGAAATTATACGCGACATTGAGTTTCAGGAAGCCGGGCTTGACCGCCTCAGTGGCAGCCGCCAGCACGGCGCAGTTGGTGGTGATCAGGGGCAGGTAGATGCCCATGGCCCTGTAAAGGGGCGGGCTGGCCTTCTTGATGAACATCTCCGTGAACTGCACCAGCGAGGCGATGATAAGGATGAAGACCGGGATATAGAGGAACTCGCCGATGTGCAGCGGCTTCAGGATGTAGTTCCAGGCCAGCCAGGAGGCCGTGGTAGACATGGTCATGACGAAGAGCACCGACATCGCCATGCCGATGGAGGTCTCGACCTGGGTGGACACCCCGATGAGCGGGCACAGCGCGATAAACCGGATGAGCAGGATGTTATAGATGAGCAGCGCGCCCAGGAATATCAGGAAGTAACGGTATGCCTCATTCATCGGTTTTCCTCATCTTGTAGCGGTTGAGCAAAGCCATCAGGCAGGCGAACGTGAGGAAAGCCCCCGGGAAGAGAATGAATATGGCAGGCGGGTTATACGGCGGGGCGATGTTGAAGAGCGTCTTGTCGAAGAGCACTATCTTGCCGGTGCCCAGCGTCTCCCGGATGAACCCCATGATGAGCAACACGCAAGTGTAGCCGGCTCCCATTCCCAGCCCGTCGGCCAGGGCGTTCTTCACCGTGCTCGTGTAGGCGTACCCCTCGGCGCGGGCCAGTATGATGCAGTTGACCACAATGAGCGGGATCCACACTCCGAGGCGCTCGTACACCGGCGGGAAATACGCCTTGAGCGAGAGGTCGACGATGGTAACAAAAGAGGCGATTACCACGATGAATATCGGGATGCGGATCTGGTCGGGTGTCCACTTGCGGATCGCCGAGATGATGACGTTTGAAAATACCAGCACGAAGGTGGCGGACACCCCCATGAAGATGCCGTTCTCCAGCCTGTTGCTTATGGCGAGCGACGAGCACAGGCCGACCATGAGGACCATCAGCGGGTTCTCGAGTATGAAGCCCTTGGAGAACTCGTGCCAGAATGTGGTCTCTTCTTCCAACCTTTAACCGGACCTTTCTACTTTACGAGCTGGTAGGCTTCCAGCGCCTTCTTGACCTGGCCGTTGACCGCCTTGCTTGTGATCGTCGCCCCGGTCACCGCCTGGATGTCCTGCCCGACCTGGAGCTTGTCCCTGCCTGTCTTGCCGTTCCATTGTTTAAGGTTGTCTGCCTCGAGGACCTTGCTGCCGAGACCCACCGTCTCCTTGCTGGTGACCACGGCTATCCCGACGACCTTGCCGTCAAGGCCGACGCCCACCGCGAGCGCCAGCGGCCCCCCGTAGCCCTTTGTGTTGACCTTGAAAACGTATCCCTTGTCACTTATGAATATCTTCTCGACGCCTTCAACCTTCTTCGCCTTTTTCTCGAGCGCGGGGTCTTCCTTGAGGTCGTTTGAGGACTTGATGCCGGGCATCGCCGCGAGCGCCGCCTTGGCCTCCACCTGCCTGTCGTACGCCTCTATCTTTTTCTTGGTGACGGTGTAGGTCAGGCCGAGGCCGACCGCGGACACCAGGCCCACCACCATGAGCGTCACCCCGAGCTTCATGATCTGTGTCTTCATGCCGCCTCCGCCTCCGCCTCCGGGCCTTCTTTCTTCCTCCCGAGGAGGCCCTTGTGCCCGAACGGCCGCGGCCTCAGGTACCTGTCGATGAGCGGGGTGAAACCGTTCATGAGAAGAATGGCGAACATGACGCCCTCCGGCAGGTTGGAGTAAAAGCGCAGGATGGTTGTTACGGCGCCGCAGGCGACGGCGAAGACGACCTTGCCCCACGCGGTCATCGGGTTCGTCACGTAATCGGTCGCCATGAAGCAGGCACCGATGAGCAGTCCGCCGGAGAGAATCGCGAACAGCGGGTCCATCCCCATGGCCCAGGACATGAGCATAACGGTGCCCACGTAGCAGGCCGGTATGCGCCAGTCGACCAGCCCGCGTATAAGCAGGATGGCGAGCCCCACCAGCAGGAGGACCGCCGATACCTCTCCGATGCAGCCCCAGGGGTTCCCCAGCAGAAGAGGCTCATAGTAGCGAGAGGCCGAGATCGCAAGCTCGCCTTTGCGGACCAGCCCCTGCGCGGCAAGGGGAGTCGCCCCGGTCACCGCGTTGATGCCCTTCACGGTCAGGTTGCTGACAGTAGCGGCCCGGGGGTCAACCAGGTACGAGGTGGTCATGTACTTGGACCACGAGACGAACAGCACCGCGCGCCCCACCAGCGCGGGGTTGAAGATGTTGTGGCCGAGCCCGCCGAAGACCTGCTTGCCCAGCGCGATGGCGACGATTCCGCCGATGAGGGGCATCCACCAGGGAAGCCTCGGCGGCAGCGTGAGCCCGAGAAGCAGGCCCGTGAGCAAGGCCGAGAGGTCAAAGACCGTTATGGGCAAGTGCCGTATTCGCTGGATGAAAGCCTCGGTAGCCACCGCGCCGATAATGCACATGGCGATGACACTCAGGGCCCGCAGGCCACCGATGTAGATACCGTAAGCGGTAACCGGCACCAGCGCAACGATCACCCAGCCCATGATGTTCGCGGTGGTGTCCTTGTCCCTGATATGAGGCGACACCCCGATGCTCAGGAGCGGTCGGCCTTGTGCCCGGTCCCCGGGCGCGGCCTCTGCCTCTATGACATCATCCAGTTCGCCCTCAGGCTTCTCTGCCGGCATTGGCATCCTCTGCGGCCGCTTCTTCGGCCTGCTCCTTCTCGAGCGTTTCCATCTTCCGCTTCCTGCGCGAGTACCCCTCTTTGCCGACCTTGATGAGCTGCACCAGCGGGTTCTTGGTAGGACATATGTAGGCGCAGCAACCGCATTCGACGCAGTCGTTGACGTAGACCCCCTCCAGCTCATCCCACATCCCGGCGTCGGAGTAGGCGCCGAGCAGGAAGGGCATCAGGTTCATGGGGCACCTACGCACGCAGCGGCCGCACCTTATACAGACGAAATGCCCCGGCTCCTCGCGAAATACGCTCTGCTTGCTGAAGACGAGTATCCCCGATGTCGCCTTGGTGACCGGCACCTCGGTCGTATACTGAGCGAGCCCCATCATGGGGCCGCCCAGGATGACCTTCCCGGGCTCCCCCACCAGGCCTCCGCAGTATTCGATGACCTCTCGGACGCGTGTGCCGATCTTGACCTTCAGGTTGCCGCGCCCGGCAACCCCGTCGCCGCCCACCGTCACAATGCGCTCCACCAAAGGCATCCCGGTGGTGAAGAGGTCGCTTATGGCCACGCAGGTGCCCACGTTATCAACCATTGCTCCCACGTCCATGGGCAGCCCACCGCTCGGCACCTCCAGACCGGTGATGGTCTTAACGAGCGTCTTCTCCGCGCCCTGGGGGTAACGGCACGGCAGCGAGAAGACCTCGATGCGGTCGTCCGCCCCCGCCTCTCTCATCGCCTTGATGGCCTCGGGGTTGACGTGTTCGATGGCGATGAGCACCCGCTCGGCCCCCACCGCCTTCTTAACGATCTTGGCTCCCCTGATGATGTCAGCGCCGCGCTCGAGCATCAGGCGGTAGTCTCCGGTCAGGTACGGCTCACATTCAGCGCCGTTCACGATTACCGTCTCTATAGGCTTGTCGGAGGGAGGGTTGAGCTTGACGTGCGTCGGGAACGCGGCGCCGCCCAGCCCGACGATCCCGCCCTCCCTGACGAGGGCCCGTATCTCCTCTGGCTCCTTATCCAGCGGGTCGGACACCGGCTCGATCCCGGGCGCCACCCTGTTCTGCTTATCGGAGCCTATCTCGATGGAAAGGGCCTCGTGCCCGGAGGGATGATGATGCTCGCGAACAGCCACTACCTCGCCGGAGACGCTCGAGTGGACCGGGGCCGAGATATAAGCCTCCGAGTCGCCTATCTTCTGCCCGAGAAGCACCTTATCGCCCTTTTCGACCAGCGGCTCGCAGGGAGCGCCGACGTGCTGCTCCAGCGGTATCACAACGGTGTCGGGGTCGGGGCCGGAGGATATCTTGACGTTCGCCGCGGCCTTGTTGGTGGGCGGGTGCACGCCCCCTTTTGTCAGGAGCGAGCGCTTGAGGTTCTGTGACCATCCCATACGCTTGATTTCCCATAGGGCGCCCCGTCGCCATCTATACAGAAATAGTGCCCGCGGTCAGGGTACCGCGGGCAGACCTCAGATATAATAACAGACTTGGAAATACTATGAAACACTTGCGAAGCATATTCAGCATACTTCTTGTAACCATCGTAGCAGCCGGGGCGGTTGTCCTGGTTGTCTTCCTGTCGAGCCGCGGGAGCGGCACCGGTGAGGCCAGAGGCACTTATCACTCCCCTACCGTCTTCGCCATGGACACATCGCTCGACATAACCATACAGGGTCGCGGCACAGCCGTTGCCCAGGCCGACTCCCGGGCGGCGACAGCGGCCGCCAGGCGGGTCGAGTCGCACACAAGCAGGTTCGTCAAAGATAGCGACGTCTCCCTGATAAACGCGAACGCGGGAGCCGCCCCTGTTAAAGTGCACGATGACACCATGTATCTTGTAAAGAAATCCCTCGAGTACGCGCGCCTCACCGGAGGGGCCTTCGACATAACCGTCTCCCCGATTGCTGAGCTGTGGGGTTTTTACAGCCAGGACTACCGGGTGCCATCACAGGCGGAGATAGACAGAACGCTGCCGCTGGTGGACTATACAAGGGTCCTCGTGGACGAGGCCAACGGCACGGTCATGCTAGCCGGTAAGGGGATGTCCATCGACCTTGGCGGGGTGGCGAAAGGTTACGCTGTAGAGCGGATGTACGGGTTACTCAAGGAGCGTGGGGTCGAAAGCGCCCTGGTGAACTTCGGAGGCGCGGTTGGCGCTCTGGGGCGCAGGGTCGATGGCAAGAAATGGGTCATAGGCATCAAGCACCCCCGGGCCGGGGGCGGCGCCCTGGCCGGAGAAATCCAGGTCGAGAGCGCTTTTGTGTCATCTTCCGGAGACTACGAGCGCTTTTTCATGTCTGACGGCAAGCGCTACTGCCACATCTTCGACCCGTCGACCGACTTCCAGCCTCGAGAGGTCATCAGCACAACCGTGGTGGGGCCGGACTCCACCGTCGCTGACATCCTCTCAACCACTCTGTTCGTAATGGGCCCGGGGAAAGGGCTCGATTTCATGAAAAGCCAGCCCGGGTTCCAGGCCCTTGTAATCGACAGCACAGGAAAATTCCTATTCACGCCGAACATGAAAAGCAAGTACGTTATCACCACAATGGAGAGAATCTGATGAAATGCACCGGGACGGTCCTCGAGGGCGAGGGCGAGATAGCCAGAGTGCTGATAGAGTCAAAAGCGTGCGACCACTGCCAGGCGTGCGGCTTCGGGGCGGTGCGTGATCAGAAGGCAATGGAGGTCAACGCCCTCAACCATGTCGGCGCAGAGACCGGTGACACGGTCCACCTGGAGGTCTCGGGGAAAAAGGTGATGGAGGCCTCGGCAATACTTTTCCTCATCCCCTTCGCGGGCTTCATCGCCGGGTTCCTGCTCGGCTACTTCGCTATCGGCCCTCTTTTCGGCGCCCCGACGCCGGTGGCGGTGATCGCCGGCTTCCTGCTGCTGGCCGCGTCCTATTACCTCGTCTACCTGCTGGGCAACCGCAGCGAGTTCGAGTTCGTCATCAAGGGGGTAGTCGAGGGAACCGAGCCCCTGACGCCGTTCGAGTCACCGATTCGCGGGTAGTGTTTTCAGTTATCACCCCTGGATTCTTCGCAGTTCCGAGCGGGAGTGCCCTCCTTTGTCAGGGCATGCCTCCAAACATGGTATTTGCACCCGGCGGGCTAAGTGATAGAGTAAATCAATCAAGTGGCAGCTTCTTTCGAGGGAAGGTGGGTGAAATGCCGGAAGAGCAGATTGGCCGGGTCACACACTACTTCAACAAGATCGGCGTGATGGCGATCGAGCTGACCGGTGACCTCAAGGTCGGTGACACCATCCATGTCAAGGGGCACACCTCCGACTGGACCCAGGACATCGTCTCGATGCAGGTTGAGCACGACTCGGTAGAAAAAGCAGGCCCCGGCGACTCGATAGGCATCAAGGTGGATGGTCACGCCCACGAGCACGACGTGGTCTACAAAGTTACCGAGTAATCACCTCTTACAAGGTTCGACCCGGTGGTCTTCGCGGTGGACCAGCGCAGTGCGGTGTTCCTTGAAGAACCCGGTGTTGAGGAGCCTCGTCCTGCCATGTGTAACGCAAGTGACACGAGGGTGATGGACGTGGCCGAAATACTGGATTGAGGGTTCGTACTCATCGATGTAGTCGAGCAGGGCCTTGCTCCCATGCTCGTCGCGGGAGGCCTCCTCGTCCCAGGTCAGCTCGCTGACCGCCGGGGGGTAGTGAGTGCACAGCACGTCAACCGGCCCGAGGCCGGCGACCCTGCGATCGTATTCCCCCGGCTCAATCTCACCCGGCAGGCCGATCGTCCAGGGCCCGTGGGGCGAACCGCTGACCATTCCAAACCTCTGACCGGCGATCTCGACGACCCCGACCTCCACCATCTCCATCGCGTCGGGGCACAGGTCACGCATCAGGTACGGGTTGTCCGTGTTGCCGTACAGCATGTAGCACCGGCAGGGGATGCTCTCGAAGAAGCGGCGGTAGCTGTCGCTGACCATGTCGCGTATCATCATCGCTTTCTCGGGACTGCCCCCCACGACCTCGCTTATCCTGCGCCGCGCCTCCTGGGGGTCACCCCTGGCGAAGAGCTCGAGGGCCCGGGCGACCTCCTCGCGCGAGAACACGTCGGCAAGGATGCCATCGAGGGTGCGGAAATCGATGAGGTTCACGTAGTCTCCGAGGAGCACCGCGGTGTCGTCAGGCTCGAGCTGTTCGGCCAGCGCCGTGTATTCGCCGTGGACGTCCGATATTATCTTGATGGCCAACTCAGCGGTACTCCTTCAGCAACTCGGTGGCCTTTTCCCGAACCATCCTCTTGAGCTCCCCGGGTGCCTGTATCTCCACCCGGTCGCCGAACCTCAGAAGATAGTTGGACAACCACTCCAGGTTCATGGTCCTAAGCTCCACCGAAACCTTCCTGCCATCGACCCCTGCGGCCCTGGCGGTGGGCCACTTTTCCACCAGGCGGCGGCCCTCCTTGCCCGAGAACAACAGCTTCACCTGGTGGGCCCGCCTGCCGGGCTTGTACTCTCCCACCAGCTCCGGCACGTTGAACGCCGCGCGCGCTTCCCAGGCCACGGGACGGCCCGTGAGCTTGACACTCTTTATCCGGTCAAGCCTGAACAGGCGGATGTCGGACGCCTCGTGACACCAGGCATGCAGGTACCAGTATCCTCTCGACCAGACCAGCGATAGCGGCTCGACCTCACGCTGCGTCATCTCCCCGCGGGAATAACTGTAGTACTCTATCGCCAGGTTCTGCTGTTTCTGAAGCCCCTCCTCGATTATCTCCTTCCAGCGGCCGGTGTAGGCGCTCATCTCCACGTCTATGCGCTCCGCCAGCTTCTCGATGTCCGCCTTATCTTCTTCGGAGAGCATACGGCCGACCTTTTCGAGCGCCGAACCCAGCGGGCTCCCCTTATCGAAGACCCCCGCCTTCACCAGGGCGCTGCCCGCCACGAAAAGCGCCACCGCCTCCTCGCGGGTGAGGTTGAGAGGACGCTTGAAGAAATCGGCCAGCGTCATATGGACGCGGTCGCCCTCTATCCAGTAGTCGATGAGGTCGGCCGGCGTATAGTCCGGGACTCCGCACATCTGCAGCGTGTCGAGGTCGCGGACCAGATCCTCTCGGCTTATCCCGAACTCCTTGCAGAGATCGCCCACCGGGGCCCCGCCGGAGCCGACCATGAACGGGACCATCAGCAGGATGCGGTTCAAGCGCTGGCTGACCTTCGTCATCATTTCGCCTTCAACCCTTTCAGAATACCCCGCAGGCGCCCCGTGACCATGTCCACAAGCTCCGGGGGCGCGGTGATCCTGGCATCCGAGCCGAACCCCAGCACCCATTCGATGAACTGTTCGGGGTCCCCCACCTCGTAGGTGACCTCGAGGCTGCCGTCCTCGCGCCGCTCCTCTGTCATGTTCTTCGCCGGGCCGGTCTCGCGGGCGAACGTGAGCCTTGAAGAGAAGAGGACGCTTGATAAAATGTCCTCCGCTCCCTGCGGGGGCGGCCACTCCCACGGTATCTCCTTGTGGACATCAAAGCCTCTGGGCACCTCGAAATCGGAAGTTCGAGGTTTCCTGTCGTTCACCTCGACCGTTGATACGATCCGGTCCAGCTTGAAGCAGCGGGTCTCGCCCCTGGTGTGACAGAGCCCGACCAGGTACCAGTAGCCCCAGCGGTTAAAAAGGCCGTAAGGCTCGACCGCGCGCTCGATAGACTCGGTGGCGTCGAGGGCCCGGTAGGAGAATTCGAGGAGCTTGCGGCGCGTGAGCCCTTCCAGTATCGCGCCCAGGGCGTCGCTGTCTCCGGGCGCCTCGACCCAGTGGACGTGTGGGACATCGTCGAGCGACGCCCCTTCATCGAAGACCAGTTTCATAAGCGCGCTTCGAGCGGGCCCGCTGAACGGTGTGCCCGAGCCCAGGAAAAGGCGCGAGACCATGGTGAGAGCGACCCGCTCTTCCGGTGTCAGCTCGAGCTGCGGAAGGTAGTATCTGCCTCGTGGTATCCGGTAGCCGTCCTCGCCGTCCCCGGTCTTCTTCACGTCGAATTCCACACCCATGTCGCGGAGCTCTTCCTTGTCCCTCTCGAACATCTTGTGAAGGGCGTTCTTCTCCGCCCCGGTGTCGAAAGGCTGGCCCTGGTACACGGTGTCGGCCAGTTTCTCGAATGTGACCGGTTTCGACGTATCCAGAAGATACGCCATCAGGTTTATGAGTCTTTCGATTTTTTCCATCAGCGCGTCCCGTGGTCGCCGTCAGGCGGTCGCCCAAGCTGCAATGCCGAGTCACATGATATAAGGGGTGGACCGGTGAGTCCACCCCTTAAGACAACCTCGTATCCGGCCGGTTCTGTATCCGGCGCTATGTTTCTTGAAACGTCATCCTAGCCCAGCAGTTCGCGCGCGATGATGTAGCGCTGTATCTCGGAGGTCCCGCCGCCGAGCGTGCCGAGTTGCGCGTCGCGCAGCGAGCGCTCGACCGCGTAATCCTTGGTGTAGCCGTAGCCGCCGTGTATCTGGATGGCGTTGTGCGCCGACTTCATGGCGACCTCGGTTATATAGAGCTTTGAAAGCGACGCGGTCATGGTGTCCATGATTCCCTGGTCTTTGTTCCAGGCGGTCTTGTAGAGTATCCAGCGCGACGTCTCGAGCCACATCTTCATGTCTGCGAGCATGAACTGCACGGCCTGGAACTTGGCGATCGGCCGGCCGAACTGCTTGCGCTGCTTCGCGTAGCTGATGCACTCCTCGAGCTGTATCTCCATGCCGCCGAGCGCCGCGGCGAGCATGACCGAGCGCTCCCACTCCAGGGTCGCCATGGCGACGCCGAGGAACCCGGCGTTCTCCACGCCCAGCAGGTTCTCGGCCGGGACCTCCGCGTTCTCGAAAATCAACTCGGAGGTCGGTGAGGAGCGGTTGCCCATCTTGTGTATCTCCTTGCCCACCGAGAAGCCGGGAAAACCCTTCTCCACGATGAAGCCGGAGATTCCCGCGGGGCCTTTCTCCTTGTCGGTCTTGGCCAGTACCACGAAGACGTCTCCGATGGGTCCGTTGGTGATGAACGTCTTGGTGCCGTTCAGCAGGTAGTAACCGTCTTTCTTATCGGCGGTCGCAAGCAGGCCCGCCGCATCGCTTCCCGCCTCCGGCTCGGTCAGGCCGAGGCCGGATATCCACTCGCCGCTGGCTATCTTCGGCAGGTATTTCTTCTTCTGCTCCTCGGTGCCCAGCTGCCAGATGGGGACTCCGCCGATGACGACGTGCGCGCCCCAGGAGAGGCTGAAGCCCGCGTCACAGCCGCCGTAGCCTATGGCTTCACCGGCGATGCTGGTATCGACCACGCTCGCTCCGCTGCCGCCGTACTCTTCGGGGTACGGCAGGCCCATCAAGCCGAACTCGGCCGCCTTGTCCCAGACGTCGCGGTCGAACCTGGCCTCCTCGTCGCGCTCGGCCGCGCCCGGGAAGATCTCCTTCCGGGCGAACTCGACCACCGACTGCCTGAACAGTTTCTGCTCCTCCGTAAAACTGAAATCCATCCCGCCTCCCTTTCTCGAACACCTTCAAATACAGTATCTCGGATACCACAAAAGACCCTCAGGTCAAAATGCCCACACATTTCTATCACATTATTCGTCCGGAACAAAGTAGAAGTCTCGCGGCCTGCCTGTCCGCTCACCGGGCGGCAGGAACTCGGCCCTTACCGGCATGCCCGCTTTCAGCGCGGCAGGGTCGGTGGTCTTCAGTATCGCTATCACCGGGTAGCGCGCGCCCTCGAGCTGGACGCCTCCCTGGAAGAACGGGACATCTCTGCGCATGTCGGAAAGGGATATCTCCACGCGGCTGAACACGGTTATCGAGCCCCTCGGCTGCATCTCGACCCAGTCACAGTCCACGTAGCAGTCGTGGCACCAGGAACGGGGCCAGAAATATAGGGAGCCGCACTGCGGGCAACGCGTTCCCATCAGGCGCGCGTTCTCCTTGAGCTCGATGTAGAAGCGCGACAGCTCGCCCATCGAAGCCAGGAAGTCGACCTTCCAGCGGTCGGGAATGATAGCGAAGCCCTCCTGCTCCTTCATAGGCTCGACGCGGGGGTCTGACTCGTCAGCCATCGGCATCATCCCTCCAGGACCACTGTCACGGAATAGGCGCCGCGCGCGCCGCCCATGCTCTGTGCGATACCGGTGTCGGCGCCGTGAACCTGCCTGGCTCCGGCTTCCCCACGCATCTGCCTGACGACCTCGGCGACCTGGTAGACGCCCGTAGCGCCTATCGCGTGCTCGCCGCCGATGAGCCCGCCGGACGGGTTCACGGGATTGCTGCCTCCCATGTCCGCGCGTCCGTCGCGCAGGAAGCTCGCCCCCTCGCCCCAGCCGCAGAAGCCGAACTCCTCGTAGAGGCATATCTCGACCCCGGAAAACGCGTCGTAAATCTCGGCCACGGAAATTGCCGCGGCCGGGTCGCTCACGCCCGCCATCGCGTAGGCCCGCTCGGCCGAAGCCCTGACCGCGGGGAACAGCGACTGCCCGACATTGTCGCGCTCCGCCTGCCTGCCGGACTCGGTGCTCGCGCCGATGCCGGTTATCCAGACCGGCTCACGTTTGAACCTGGCAGCGGCCTCTTCACTTGCCAGTAGTACCGCGGCCGCTCCCTCGCTCGAGAGGCAGTGGTCGAGGATCTTGATGGGGTGGATGACCTTTGGGCTGCCCATGACGTCCGCCACGCTCAGCTCCATCGGTGATTGGGCATCCGGGTTGTTGCGCGCGTTGCCCTTGTTTTTGACCACGACGCGGGCCATGTCCTCCTCGGTCGTGCCGTAGTTCTCCATGTGCCAGAGGATGGCGCCGCCGTAGGAGCCCGCCGGCGAGCCGTGGTAGTGCGCCTCGAAGAACGGGTCGGCGGCGAAAGCTATCGATTTGATCATCTCGAAGACGTTAGCCAGGTCCGCCACCTTCTCCACCCCCACGACGAGGACCACGTCGTGCAGCCCCGCCGCCACCTCGGCGTACGCGGCCCTCACCGCGTACCCCCCCGTCGCGCCCCCGTTGGTCACGCGGACGGCGGGCTTGCGGGCGAGCCCGAGGAGGTAGTGGACGTGCTGGTCGGGCATCGCGCAGCGCTCGAAGAAGTCGTTGTATATACCGTAGACGGCGCTTTCGACGTCGTCGTGTTCCGCGCCCGCGTCCTGCAGGCAGGCTTTTACGGCCTCGTAAGCGAGCCTTGGGAACGTCTTGTCGATGTGGCGCGCCTTGAACGCCGTGTTCCCTGCCCCTATGACCGCGACTCTGTTCATCCGGCAACCCCTAAAGATGGACCGGGCGCTTCTCCACCACGTACTCGGCCTTGATGCCCGTCTTCTCGAAAAGCTCGAGCTCGAGCTTCTGGCGGTCCGGCTCGTCGATCATCTCGTCGGGCGTGACCTCGGTAGTTCCCTTGACGTTCTTCCTGACCTCTTCGGCGACTTGCTCGAACGTGTGGCCGTCCTGCACCGCCAACCGGATAACCAGCCTGTCCCTCGAGAACTCGTCGCCCGCCCTCTCCTTGTCGAGCACAACCTGGAACTGGTAAACGCCGGCGGTGTCTCGTATCGAGGACACGAGCTCGAGGATGGAGACCCTGGTTCCCTTGAGCTTGGTGAAGTCCTTCTTCGCACGCGCGATCGGCGGGTGCATCAGCGGGTAGGTGAGCCCGCAGTGCTCGCAGCGCTGCCAGTTGACGCCGCCGAGCACCAGGTCCCCTGTGAAATACCTCAAGAAAACGGTGCCCCTCCAGTCGATATGGCTGAACGTGAGCACGCCCGGCTCGCCCTCCGGCACCGGCTCGAGCGTCTCCGGGTCAAGAACCTCCCAGTAGAAATACTTGGGGTTCAGGTGGATGTCGCTGTGCTCGGTGCACTCGTAGAAGGCAATTCTCATCTCTGTCATGCCGTATCCCTGGACAAGCCTGAAGTCATCCCGGCCGCCCGCCCGCTTCACCATGTCCTTGATGAACACACGAAGCGAATCGGTCAGCGGCTCCGCGGCCACGAGCCCTATGAAAAGCTTTGAGAGCGGCTCTACCTGGCCGCTCTCCACCATCTCTACGGCGCGCCGGAGCCAGTACACAAGGTAAGAGGGGATCGCGATGATGCCCTCGAAGCCCCCCTCGCTGAACAGGAGGACCTGCCTCTCCGTGGGAACGACCGTGCCGCCGAACGTGTCGAACCCGCTCGAGCCTCCGAGCCACTTCCCCATCACCACCTGGAAGAACGCGAGGTGGGGGGCGCCCGGGAAGACGTTGAGCGCCCTCATCGTCCACGGGATCTCCCGGCCGCTCCAGAACGCGGAGGCGGTCTCCTTCACGCTGTGGTGGAGGTCCCGGTACGTGTAGACGGCCGGGGTCGGGTCACCGGTTGACCCGGCGGAGGCGTGGAAATGTATGGGGTTCCACTCGAGAGCGGCGCGGCGGCCGATCTTGAGGTACCGGAAGCCCTCTTTGTAGTTGACCCGGTAAGTGGCCGCGAAATCCCGTGGGTAGTTGAAAACGCTCTGGGCGACGTACTTGGCGATAAACTTCGCGCCGATGCGGTCGGTTTCGTAACGCGGCTCGACGCCTGGGAAAGTCGGCTGCAGTATAAAGGCGATGGGGTCGGGACGGTAGTCGTCCTTGTATGTCACCGGGATGCGCGCCAGGTCCTCGGGCCGCCTTATCTTTTTCGGGTCGATGCCCTGTTCCTTGAAAAGCTTGTGGTAGTAAGGGTGATACGGGTAGACGACCTCACGGATGTAGTTGGAAAGCCTGCGGAAAGACGCGTCCTTCTGCTCCTCGACGCTCTTGAGGTAAAAGTTACTCATCGCGAGCACCCCCTGTCCCGCTGAATGCTTTGACCGTCCAGGCGAACTATAAAGGAATCCGGCGCGGCCGGTCAACAAGGGCCGGCCCCGCGCTCACCACCTTTCGACAAATTCGCGGAAATGCGAGAGGATGGAATGCTCGCGGAGGACGTCCTGGCGCTCGAGGTGCTTCTTCTGCAGGTAGCGCATGTCCCGAATGTCGCCCTTCATGCCCTCCATCTCTATCTCCCCGACCAGCTCCGTGTTGAGCGCCTCCAGCTCCATCAGGCGCCGGTGGTAGCCGGGAATGAAAACAGCCTGGAGGTTTTCGGCGTCGTAGCGCCCGGTCGCGCCGCAGCGCCCACAACGAAACTCACCGCTGGCGCACTCGTCAACGCCCTCGAGAACGGCCCCGCAAAGGACGCACCGCTTTTCCCTTACCTCGTCCATGGGACCATGATAAGACAAACCCGCCGGGGGCGACAAAGTTGTATGATAGCCCCTGAAGCGGTCACCGGGAAGAAGGGGGTCAGAATGAAGCGCGTTCCGGCAGCCTGCATCAGCATCGCAGTCCTGTTCACACTGGTCCTCGCGGTCGGTTGTGGGGGGTCAGGCGGCAGTACAAGCGTGGGCACCACACCCGGCAGCAAAGCCACTTCCGATGTCTACGGCTCCTGGATGGTTAAGGGCCAGTCCGCGATGACTTACTCGCTGACCCTCTATCCCGATAACACGTTTGGCATGACAACCGGCGGCAAGCAGTTGGACGGCCGTTTTACTGTCTCGGGCGGCACGATAACGCTCAGCCCGAATGAGGGGTCGGCGGTGCGCCTGAAGGTCAAGGGCGATACGCTTGTCGAGGACGCGCCCGGTGGGGTCACCTGGATAAGAGTCTAGAGAAGCGCCACGGGCACGCGCGTGTCCGGGTGCCGGGACAGGAAACCCCGCCTGCTATTTGCCCACGGCGCGACCGTGCCGTTAATATGGGCACATGCGATTAGCCACCAGGTTCGCCCTCGCCATGGGGAAAGCTATTGGAGCGACCACCCGGGCCTTGAAGCTCGGGGGAGGTTCGACGCTGCCAGGCAGGGTTGCGCGCGGGATATCTCCGAAGTTCATCCCCTCTATGGTGGGCGGCCTGCCACTGGGCTGCGCTCTCATCACTGGCACTAACGGCAAGACCACCACCTCTGCGCTGCTCGCCTCGATGCTCGACCGGGCGGGCCTGAGTCCGGTGCACAACCGGACCGGCGCGAACCTGATGGCCGGCATAGCTTCGGCCTTGATTCGCGAGTCCGACCTCTCGGGCAATCTCGCCTCCCGCATCGGTCTTTTCGAGGTGGACGAGGCGGCGCTGCCCGCGGCCATCCTGGACACGGCGCCGCGGCTGGTTCTTGTGAACAATCTCTTCCGCGACCAACTCGACCGCTACGGCGAGTTGGACACCCTCGCCCGGCGTATGAAGGAATCGATCACGGACATGGACACCGCCGCCACCATCGCCCTCAACGCGGATGACCCGCTGGTGGCCTCCATAGGCAGCGGGAGCGGGCAGGAAGTGGTCTATTTCGGCATAGACGCGAACAGGTACGCGAGTGACACCATGCAGCACGCCGCCGACAGCAAGCACTGCGCGGAGTGCGGCTCACCGCTGACCTATGAGTACTACCTGTTCGGCCACATGGGGAAGTACAGCTGCCCCTCGTGCGGGCGAGCACGTCCGGAGCCGGAAGTGGCCGCCGCCGACGTGAAGATGCTCGGCATGGAGGGGACGAGCTGCACTGTCAGGTACCCCGGTGGCGTCACCAGCCTGCGGATTCCACTGCCCGGGCTCTACAACGTCTATAACGTACTGGCCGCGATGGCCGCTGGCCTGTCGCTGGGCGTGGAGCCTGAGACCGTCATCTCGGCGGTCGAGGAGTTCACCGCGGCCTTTGGCCGGGTCGAGCGCGTCGCGGTGGGCGACCGCAACATGCTCATGATACTCGCCAAGAACCCGGCCGGCTTCAACGAGGTCATCCGGACGCTGTCCACCCAGCCCGGCCGAAAGGACTTGCTGCTCGCGCTCAACGACAACATCGCCGACGGGCGCGACGTGTCATGGATATGGGATGTTGACTTCGAGATGTTCGCCGGCCGCCTGCAGAACGTGGTCTGCTCGGGCATCCGCGCATGGGACATGGCCCTGCGGGTGAAGTACTCCGAGCTGGCGGAAGAGTCGCTGACCGTCGAGCCGGATCTCGAGCGCGCCCTGGACGCCGGGCTGGAGAATCTCATCCCCGGCGGGACCCTTTTCATAGTGCCGACATACACAGCCATGCTCGACCTGCGGAGCATCATGGTGCGCCGCGGGCTGGTGACTCCCTTCTGGGAGGCATGATGAACATCAGGATCGGCTACCTGTACCCGGATTTGATGAACATCTACGGAGACCACGGCAACGTGCTGACGCTGATACAGCGCTGCAGGTGGCGCGGCATCGCTGTGGACGTCGACGAGCTCCACCCCGGCGACCCCGTGCCGCCCGGGCGCCACGACATCTTCTTCATGGGCGGCGGCCAGGACCGCGAGCAGGTGCTGGTCTGCCGGGACCTTCTCGAGATCAAGGGCGAGTCTCTCAAGCGCGAGATAGAGGACGGCGCCGCGGCACTGGTCATCTGTGGCGGCTACCAGCTCTTCGGGAAGTTCTACCGGCCGTTTGAAGGCGAAGAGCTCCCCGGCATCGGTGTGTTCGACGCCTGTACCGTTGCGGGCAACAAGCGCTTCATCGGCAACGTGGTGGCAAGGTCGGCGCTCGGCGGTAAATCCGGGGTGGTGGTTGGCTTCGAGAACCACTCGGGCAAGACCTATCTCGGCGACGGCTGCACCCCGCTGGGCATGGTCAACGTCGGTCACGGCAACAACGCCGGGGACAGGACCGAGGGCGCGGTCCACCTGGGGGCGGTCGGCACCTACCTCCACGGCTCGCTCCTGCCCAAGAACCCGGGGGTCGCCGACTTCCTCATCGAGAAGGCACTCAGCAGGCGGGGCCACATGGTCCCCCTGAGGCCGCTTGACGACTCGTTCGAGCTCCAGGCGCAGGAAGCCGCCATCGCCCGCGCCAGAAAGACCCACTGATGCAACATTGTATGCCGCAAACCCTTGATTGCGATATATTTTTCATGTGAGGAAGATGCCGAACGTAACGAGGTGAGAACATGAACTGCCCAGACTGCGGAAGCGAGGTCCCGCCCGGCAAGAGA
Organism: Candidatus Geothermincolia bacterium; assembly: GCA_038326775.1. GTDB lineage: Bacteria > Actinomycetota > Geothermincolia > Fen-727 > Anoxymicrobiaceae > DYIU01. The sequence continues at coordinate 26,015 of JBBQKJ010000013.1, read as the reverse complement.
TTCTGCACGAGCTGCGGTGCGCCGGTCGCCGAGCCGACGCCTCCTGTAACGCCCGTAAAAGGCAGGAAAAAGACCGTGCTGATAGTCGGCATCGTGGTGCTGGCGTTCCTTTTTGTCTGCGGGGCGGCGGCGGGCATAATAATCTGGCGCGTTGCCGAGGGCAACAAGCTCATCGCCGAAATAACGAGCGTGGAGCTCAAGCGAGCCGACGAGAAGAGCTTGAGCCTCAAAGACGTCCCGCTGGACACGAACCTGCGGATAGAGGTCAGCTACAGGGCACGCTTCAAAGAGGGGGACCGGGGCAAGCTCAGCATCACCCTCGTGGACGGAAACGGCGAGGAGGTCCGCGCTAACACCTATGACGTGAAGTCGAGCGGCAGCCGGCAAACGAAGGCTGACAAGTTCTTCATGAGCTATTCCGAAGGCGAGACTTTCAAGGTTACGGCCGAGCTCAAGGTCACCAGGGACAAAGTCACGCGAAAGGATTCCCAGAGCCTCGAGTACTACGTAGCAGCCGGCAAGGGCGAGGAGATGCAGTTTGACGAAGCAAAGGCGGCGGCGACCGCCAGGCTCGAGGAGGCGACGAACGCCGTCAAGGAGATAAGCGGCATGGGCATCAACTCAAGCGACCTGGCGCAGTTGCTGACAGGCTCGATTGACAGGCTCAAGGCGGCGACCACGGTCGACGAGGTCAACCCGGTTGTCGCCGACGCGGACGCCGTTATTAAGGAGTGCGCGAACCGCAAGGCGCAGTTCCAGGCGCAGCAGCAGCAGAACCAGGCCCGCGACACCTGCCGGTCGAACCAGGCGGTACTGCGACAACGGCTGCGGGCATATTACGACGAGGGTGGCAACTTCCCGGACAGCATGTCCTACCTTGGAAACCTGCCGAAATGCCCGTCCGGAGGGACGTACTCATACCAGGCCGACCTGTCCACGGACCCGCCGGGCCTGACAGTGTACTGCAGCGTCCACGGCGCCCTGTAGCTATCCATCCTTGTGCCGAGAGGCGATCCAAACCGGGCTCGCGCGGGTCTGGTTTGTGCTAAAATACCAGACACTTCGAGGACGTGGGCGTTTAGCTCAGCGGGAGAGCGCTGCCTTCACACGGCAGAGGTCACTGGTTCAAATCCAGTAACGCCCACCACTCTAATGTGCCATCACTCCTTGCGTTACTGGATGCACAACGTTTGGGGTCACCGCGCTCCGCAGGAGCGTGGGGCGGTTCAAATCCCTCAACGCCCACCAGCAGCAGACAACCACTACCTCATGGCGTTGAGTGATGTACCACTTCCCGGGGTCACCGCGCGACCGAGCAAAGCGGGGGAGCGTGGGGCGGTTCAAATCCCTCAACGCCCACCATCCCAATGGGATGGAACCGACTCCATGATTTGAACCCCCTGTCAGTCGAAAAGCGCCAGCGCCGGCCATGGTGGAACTTGCCGGCCGGCCCTGCATCCAACTCTCTCCCCGCGCGTGATATGCTTTCTTGAGTTTGTAACTTCACACACGGGGGTGGGCCGATGGACGGCAGGAAGCCGTTTGAAGACGAGCAGGTGAGCTTCGCGGACGTGCTGGCGAGCGATGGCGAGGAGCGCGAGCGCCTCATCACCGCGCTGGTGGGGAGGATGTCACTTCGCGAGAAGATCATCGAGATGACGGGCAACTCCAACATGGCGAAACTGGCCGTGATGGCGGTCAGGTACGGCATCTGGACGTTCGACTCCGGCAGCAGCAGGCGCCTGGGGATTCCCGCGCTCAAGTTTACCGACGGGCCGCGGGGCGTGTGCCTCAACCACTCCACGTGCTTCCCGGTGGCGATGGCGCGCGGCGCGACCTTTGACCCGGCGCTGCAGGAGAGGGTCTCCTCGGCCATCGGCGTGGAGGCCAGGGCCCAGGGCGCCAACTTCTATGGCGGCATCTGCATAAACGTCCTCAGGCACCCGGGCTGGGGCAGGGCGCAGGAGACGTTCGGGGAAGACCCCTACCACCTGGGCGTGATGGGTGTCGCCGCGGTGGAGGGCGCGCAGAAGCACCTCATGGCATGCGCCAAGCACTTCGCCTGCAACAGCATAGAGGAGTCGAGGTTTTACGTGGACGTGCGCGTCGACGAGCGGACCCTGCGCGAGGTCTACCTGCCTCACTTCAAGAAGTGCGTGGACGCCGGGGTCGCCTCCATCATGAGCGCCTACAACAAGGTCAACGGCCTCTACTGCGGGCACAACCCGCACCTGCTAACCGAGATACTAAAGGAGGAGTGGGGCTTTCGGGGCCTGGTGATGAGCGACTTCGTCTTCGGCATGAGGAACGGCGTTGAAGCGGCGAACGCCGGCATGGACATCGAGATGCCCCTGAGGTGGCGCTTCGGGCCAGGGTTCAAAGGCAAGGTCAAACGGGGGCTGGTCCCCGAGAAGAAGCTGGACGAAGCGGTCACCGGGATACTCAGGCAGAAGGCGCGTTTCGCCAGCGTGGGCGATCCGGCCGGCTACCACCGCGACCAGGTGGCTTCCCGCCCGCACATCGAACTCGCCCTCGAGGTCGCCCGCAAGAGTCTGGTGCTTCTGAAGAACGACGGCATGGCCCTGCCGATCGACCGGAACAGCGTCAAGAAGGTGGCGGTCATCGGCGAGCTTGCCGCAATGCCGAACATAGGTGACAGGGGGAGCAGCAGGGTCAGCCCGCCGTACGTCATCACCCCCGTTCAGGGCATCAGGGACAAGGCCGGCAGGTCCATCGAGGTTATCTACGATAACGGCCACGACCTTGACTTCGCGAGTCGCAAGGCGGCCGAGGCTGACGCCGTGGTCGTGGTTGCCGGGTTCACCTACAAGGAGGAGGGCGAATACCTGTCCGCGGTCACGCGCATCGGAGGCGACCGGGTGGGCCTGGGCCTTCCGAGCGAGCAAGTCGAGATGATAACGGCAGTGGCCGCCCGGACCGACCGCTGCGTCGTGGTGCTCGAGGGAGGTTCTGCCGTCACCATGGAGCCCTGGAAGGACGAGGTCGAGGCGATCATCATGGCATGGTATCCCGGCATGGAAGGAGGCAGCGCCATCGCGGAGATACTGTTCGGCGACACAAACCCCGGCGGCAGGCTTCCGCTCACCTTCCCGAAGTCGGTCGACCAGCTCCCCTTCTTCGATAAGAAGGCTAAGAGTATCGAGTACGGCTACTACCACGGCTACCGCCACTTCGACCGCGAAGGCCTCGAGCCGGAGTACGCGTTCGGGTTCGGTCTCAGTTACACCACCTTCAGCTACAGCGACTTGAACTTGAGCGCGAAGGAGCTCGGCAGGGATGGCAGCCTGTTTGTCAACGCCACGGTCACCAACACCGGGGATGCGGCAGGCGAAGAGGTGGCCCAGCTCTACGTGGGCTTCAAGGGCTCGGCGGTCCAGCGCCCGGTCAAGGAGCTGAGGGGCTTCGCCCGGGTCTCGCTCGAGCCGCAAGAGACCAGGACCGTGTCCATGGAGGTCGCGGCCGAGGACCTCGCTTACTACGATGTTTCCACCGGGGCCTGGGTGGTCGAAGCGATAGAGTACGAGGTACTGGTCGGAGGCTCGTCCAGGGACGCCGACCTGGTGCTGCGCGACCACTTCAAAATCATCTAGCGCAAGTGCAACATCGGGGTCATTCACTCAGGGGCTGTTAAGGTACTTGATGACCCCGTTTCGAAGTCCCCAGGCCACCTTCCAGCGGTACTGCTCATCGGAAAGCAGGCCGTCGTCACGGGGATTGGTCAGGAACCCTATCTCGGCTTCCACTACGGGCACCTTGGACCAGTTGAAACCCGGCATGTCGTGGCGATCCAGCACACCCAGGTCGTCAGTGCCGCACGACTTGATCAGCTCCGCCTGGATCATGAGCGCGGCCGTCTTGCTCTTCTCGTAGAACGCCTCCGTCAAACGGTCCCTTGCAGGATACATCGTTTCTATCCCCATCGTGAGCGGGTCCGATGAATTGCCACAGTGTATCCGCACGCAAAGGTCCGACTCCGCGTTGTTAGCTATCTCGGCCCTTATCACGTTGGTCAGGTCGATGGTGCTGGTCTCCCTGGTCATCACCACGCGGACGCCGTCTTTTTCGAGCAGATCCCTGAGCTTCAGGCCGGTATCAAGCGTCACCAGGTACTCCTCGACACCGGTGATCACACCCTTGATCCCGTTGTCTCCCGGGACCCGCCGGGTCATCCCGGGGTCGGACCACTCTCCGTAAGCGGGGACCGCCTGGTGGCCCGGATCGATCGTGATGGTCCTGTTTGAGAGCGGTCCCGCGCTCGCCTCACCGCTGCCGGACGGGGCTGGCTCGGCCTGCCCCGGCGGCGGGCCCGTCTCGGGGCGGGGGCCCTTGCTCAGAGTGATCGCTATGCCGCTTTTCTTCCTGACGAGCTTCCCGCCCCCTGGGCTCTGGGCGAGCACGACCCCGTCGGAATGCTTTTCGGAGTACTCCCAGCCGGTTACGGTCGGGGTCAGGCCCCGGCCCCGGGCCACGTCGAGGGCCTCGGGCAGGGTCCTGCCCAGCAGGTCGGGAACACGCTCCCGCGCCGAAGGCCAGAGAACGATGACGCCAGCGACCATCGCTCCCAGCACGAAGAGCGCGGCAAAGACCTTGAGAGCGGGCTTGAGATCGAGCGGCTTGCGCCTGGCTCCCACCACGCCCGGGGCCTTGAAGCTCGCCACTTCGTCGGGAGGCAGGTCGAAAAAACCGTTCCCCTCCCGTGGGACATCCTCTGCATGGAAAGCATTTTCGCCTTCGATCGGCTCTTCTTCTTTCTTCTTCACTCGGAATAATGGCATAGCGCAACTCATCCCGCGAACGGGCTTACGAAGTCAAACTTGCCTACATCAACCAGTCCCCTGTCGGTTAGCTTCAACTCTGGTATGACCGGCAACGCAAGGAAGCTCATGGTCATGAACGGGTCATCCAGAGCGCACCCCAGGCCCGCCGCCGCCCTGTTCAGACCCTCCACCCGGTCGGCGACCTCCCGCACCGGCAGGCGGGACATGAGCCCGGCGATGGGCAGCGCCAGCTCCGCCTTGATCTCGCCGCCGGCGGCGACCGCCTGCCCGCCTTCCATCTCCGCTACCCTCTGGACGGCCGCCGCCATGTCGGTGTCGGAACAGCCCACGACCACGATGTTATGCGAGTCGTGCGCCACGCTCGAAGCCATCGCTCCCGCCCTCAGCCCGAAGCCCCGAACAAAGGAGACCGCCACGTTCCCGGTGCCTTTATGGCGCTCCACCACCGCTATTTTCAGAAGGTCCACCGGGGGGTCGGCCACAAGGTTCCCGTCTTCCAGCGGTGCCTCACCGGTGAGGGCTTCGGTAATTATCTGCCGCGGTACCACACCTATCACGCGCACCGCGGAGCCCCGGGCGGCAAGCCGCAGCCGCTCGGCGGAGAATCCAGCGATGTTGAAGCTGGGGCTGACAGTGGGCCCCTCGCCGGGGGCTTCTGTGAGCTCGCCGCTCGCGGCGGTGATCACCCCGTCTTTGAAGACCATCGAGGCCTCGAAGACCTCCAGGTCATCGAAGACCACCATGTCCGCCGCGTACCCGACCGCGATCGCCCCGCGGCCGGCGAGCCTGAAGCGCTGCGCGGTGTTGATGGTCGCCATCTGAAGAGCCCTCATCGGAGAGACCCCGGCGTTGACCAGCATCCTAAGCATCGAGTCTATGTGCCCCCGCTCGAGGAGGTCGCCGGGGTGACGGTCGTCGATACAAAGGCAGCAGCGCCTGTTGTTGTCCGCGTTGACAACGGGCAGGAGGTCGAGCAGGTTGCGCGCGCCGGTGCCCTCCCGCATGAAGATATACATGCCCTTCTGGAGCTTCTCTTCCGCCTCGGCGGCGGTCGTGCATTCGTGGTCGGAGTCCGGCCCCGCGGCGATGTAAGCGGCAAGGTCCATCCCGCTCAGGCCCGGCGCGTGGCCGTCCACCGGCATGCCCGCGAACAACTCGAGCTTGGCCAGAACGTCGGGCGCGCCGGCAATAGCCCCCGGGAAGTTCATCAACTCGCCCATGCCGATGACCGACGGCTCATCCACCAGCGGCGCGAGGTCGGCGGCTTCGAGCACGGCCCCCGACGTCTCCAGCGGGGTCGCCGGAACGCACGGGGGAAGCATCACGAAGACACCTAGAGGGGCCGCGGCCGCGGACCCCATCATGAAGCGTATGCCCTCAACGCCCATCACGTTGGCTATCTCGTGGCAGTCGGTGACGACGCTCGTGGTGCCCCGCGGGACGACCGCGGCGGCGAACTGCTGAACAGTCACCATCGAGCTTTCGAGGTGGACGTGGGCGTCGATGAGGCCCGGGGCGAGGTACCTGCCGCCCAGGTCGATGGTCTGCTTCGCGGCATACCCGCGATCGAGGCCGACGATGATGCCCCGATCGACCGCGACCGTGGCGGGATGGACCCTGCCGGAAAGCACGTTGACGAGAAGGCAGTTCGTCATGAGGAGGTCGACCTCCCCGGCCCCCCTGGCCGCCCTGATACTATCTCCAAGCTGCATGATTCCCTCCCTGGGGTCAGCGATCAATACCTGGATCAATATTACAGGTCAAGGCAGGCGGCGCAAAGGCAAAGCGATATCGCGGCGGGGGCGACGTCCTCGTAGAAGCCGCCGGCCAGGGCCTGCGGCGCAACCTCTGCAACAGCCGCGACCGCGCAGTTGACCCGGTTGCTGATTATTTTTCCCTCCGCGCCCAGGAAGACCCTGTGCTCCACGGCGCCGTCAGCCGACTCGCACACGCCGACCCCGCTGCCCTTCCGGAACCCAACCTCCTCCGGCAGCCCGGGGTTGACCCCCTCCGCGTCGCCGAGCTTCCTGATGACAGCGATGGAAGCTCGCACCTCGTCAAGCAGGAGCAGCGCCCTGTCGAGCGCGCGGCCGCCCTGCCTGGTCACCGGCCTGTAGTAGAACAGGCCGTAGTAACCGTAGGCACTCTCGCCCGACCTGGCGTCGCGCGCCAGCCCGGCCGCCCTGAAGGCCGGGGCCGGGGAAGCGTCATCGTCGAACGAGCTTTCGGGCAGCCTGGCCCCGCGAAGGCGCGCTCCCGAAAGCTTCAGCCTGAAAGCCCATAAGCCGCAGTCGCGCTCGACGGCCTTCCACGTCCTGGAAAGCTCGCGGAGCGCCTGGGCGTCGCCATCTACACGGGCGCCACCCGGGACCAGTATCCCAAGACCGAACGGGCTGCCGGATGCCTGCCTGAACGCGTCCCTGATGCGCCCGACATATCTCCGCGGCCCGCCGTACAGGATGTCATCCGATAGGGCGCGGCCAATATCGGATATCACCACCAGGTGAGAGGCCACCCGCTCGTACTCGGCGACTATCGCCCTGAAAGCGGCTGACGGCTCGCCGACCTTGACACCGAGCGTGTCCTCCAGCGCCTGGCAGAACGCCATCGAATGGGCGACACAGGAGCGGGCGCATATTTTGCCGGCCAGCTCGAGCCCGTGCTCAGGCGTAAGGCCTTCGAAACCGAGCTCGATGCCACGGTGGCTGAGCCCGTGTCTGAGGCTCGCCGAAACCACGCGCGGCCCGTCTAGCTCGAATTCCAGCGAGAGCGGCTGGCGCAGCGCGGTATCGAAAGGCCCAAGCGGCAGCTTGCCGTTCATCGGCCCCGCCGCCTTGCGGTCCGCCATTTCATCCCCTGCAGCACCGCGAAATCACGGGAGGGGCTGTAGTCGCCCTCCGCTCCGGCCAGGAACGGCCGGAAGCGTCCCTCGCCGCCCTCCGATGAGTGCGCCGCCCTGCTCGCGAAGTACGACGCGATGGCGACCGTGACGGCGGCCAGGACGAACGCGGCCGCGGCGGCCGGCCATCCCGGACCCAGGTAAAACCCCAGACCCTTCTCAAGGATCGCGCCGGTGCCACGGAAGGCGACACCCGGCCCCGTAAACCCGGTCGCGAACAGCAGCCTCGAGCCCGGGTTTATGAAATTTTGAGCGAGCAGTCTCGGGAAAAACCCAATGAGAAGCGACCCGCCGCAAAGTCCCAGGGTCGCCAGCCCCTCCACCCGGGACTGCTTTCCGAGCGCCGGCACCGCCGGCCCCGATAAAGCGAACATGCCCCCGAGAACCCTCACCAGCGCTACCGCCGCAACCCCCGTTGCCGCAATCGCGAGCCCCGCCACCAGCGCGTGGAACGGCTCACTCCCGGCCTTATCGAAGCTGGCAAGCACGACCATGGCTTTGCCAACGAAACCGTCGAGCGGGGGCAGGCCCGCGAGCGACATGCCTGACAGAAGCAGCCCGACGAACGCCGCCGGCGCCAGGCGCGCGGAGAGGCCGTGTCCGTGAAGCCGTCCGGTGCCTCGCAGCGAGGTGGCGGTCCCGGCCGCCATCATCGAAGCGGTGAGGGAAAGCGTTGCCACCAGCAGGCAGAGCATCGCTCCTTCGAACCCGGCCCGGGAGAACAGCCCCAGCCCCGTCACCAGGAACCCGGCCTGCATGGTGTACATACCGGCGATGTAGTCGCACACGGCGGCGCGGCGAAGCGCTATCAACGGGCCTGCCACGATCGAAGCCAGGCCCACGATGATAATGGCCTGGCTCCAGTCGCTCGCGACCAGCCGGCCCAGGAAAACCACGACAACCACCATGCGCATGCCGGCAAGCATGAAATTGGCCGTCCCTAAGAAGAACGCGCTCCATGCGGGGTCGGCCCTGTCCACCATGTCACGTATCCAGAAATGGAAGGGGAAAACGCCGAGCCTGACCAGTGCGCTCAGTAAGAAAAGCGCGGCGATGGCTACCACCTGGGCTTCACCACCGGAGGTGATGGGAGGCTTGATGAAGACCGCCGTTTCCTTCAATGCGGTGCCGCACAGCACCACGCCCGCTATAAAGAGCGCGTCGGCCAGGAGCCACGGCCAGAATGCGGCCAGCCGCCTGGAGAGACCCCTTCCACCCTGCGCCGCGAGGCCCCACAGCGCCGCAAGGGTCACACCCTCCCAGAGTCCCACCTGCGCAATTAGCCCGCGTGAAAGCATCGCCATGGCCGCCAGCCCGGCTGCCGCGAGGATGCTCGCCGAAAGCAGGCCCTGCCCCTCGGGCTCGCCGTTCCTGAAGCCGGCGTAAAGCACGCACGCCACCGTGATCAACTCCAGCAATAGAAACAGCGGGAAGCTAAAGCGGGTCAGCCTGAACGAACCCCATCCCGTCCGTCCTTGCAGCTCGAGGAACCCGTTCAGCAGGACCAGGTTTACGCCGCCCGCGCCCAGCGCATATGTGGCGGCCAGCATCCGGCGCAGCCGGGGGGCTCCGCCGGTCATCAGTAGAGCGAGGGCGAACGGGAACGGGAGGACCAACGATACGCCAAGAAGCGCGCTCAACTCACCTTGAGACACGGCGCACCCCCTCGAGAACGGCCGCCGGCTCGACGGGGCAGCCCGCTATCCGGAGGTCCGCCTCCAGGTGAGAGAGCACGCATCCTGCCCTCTCCGTCCATGCGGCCGCCACTCCCCCGCCAAGGGCGCAGTCTCCAACCGCAAGCGCTCGGAGCGGCCGCGGCGCCTGCGATATGACCCTCAATGCGGGGCCGGCAAGTTGAGGCGTCCACAGGCCGGTAACGATAACAACTTCTGCATGCCGCGGCGACGAGCATTCCGCGGGCCGGGCCGCCCGGGCGCCGTCACGCAGCATAGAGTCCACCATCTCCGAACAGCCGGAGCAGCCGCCCATGCGAAGGTGATAGACGCCTGGCTCCCGGCGCCATGGGCCACCAGGATGTTTCACGCAGATACCCCCATCCATACCAGCACCAGTGCGGCAACTGACAGGGCGCCCCCCGCTCCGAGCGCCCAGGCGAGGGCCCTTCCGGAGCGCAGCCTCGGCGAGACCAGGTCCGCGACCCCCAGCAGGACCACCAGCGCGGCCACCTTTAGAGCCCAGAAGGCGACTTCGTACCAGGTGGATGCCGGACCGGCAAAGAAAAGGGCTGCGAGGAGCAGGGGGGCGACGAAGAAGCACGCCGTCTCCGACAGGCGTATCATCGCCAGGGGCGTCCCCGAAACATCGCACAGCACTCCGCCGGGCGGATCGTCGAAAAGCCCCGGTCCAAGCGGCCTCAGCCTTGCCAGGCTGAGCGCCCCCACCAGGGCGGCCGCAAGCCCAAGCGCCGTGCCGACCTGTGCGAGCGTCCCCCCGGCGGCCGATGCTATCATCATCCCGTTCGCGACCTGCCACTGCACCACGGCGGTCAAGCTGATCTCCCCCGTCCTCAACCCCACCATCGCGAACACAAGCGCAAGGGGCACCGCCCAGCCCAGCACTCGCGCGGCCTGGCTGAATCCGTTCTGGCGAACTCTGGGGTTCGCCGAACAGAAGGTCGGCAGGATGTCCGCGCCGGAGGCCAGGAGCAGGAGGGCGAAAAGAAGCGCGAGGTCACCGGGCAGGAAACCGAAAACGATGCAGGACACCCACGATAGAGCCAGGAGCTGAACGGGCGGCGCTGACCACAAGAGCCCGTGCAGAGGACCGCCGGTGGCGACGCACTCCCGGGAGAACAACCGCATGAGCGCCGGAAGCCCGGTCGCAGGTCCCGCGGGGGCGACGCCGGTAAGCGCCGCGGACATGCCCGAGAGTACGGCCCTCGCGGCAAATCCACACAGCACGACAAAGAGAAGGCCTGGGAAGAGGACCATGTAGATGAACTTCCCGACGAACGCCATAGACTCCCTCCATAAAAAGGATACCCTCAATAGATGTCAGGGTTTGTTCAGGACTTGCCGACCCGTTATCCTGAAGAGACCCCTTGAGAGCTAGTTGAATCTAATAAAAACACCGCGGCCGCGTCAAGGGGAGCGGGCATGCCGCGCCGGCAACACATGGTTCCTCCCCCGGCGAGAGGCATTGCGCCAAATTGCTTCACACCATGGTAAGTATTACTATTGCCTTCAGCCGGAGAGCGCGCGGGCTGTGCGCGCGTTAGCGCTTGTTCAGTTGACCGGCACATCCGGAAACGCGAGCGTTGCTCGAGGTTATTGGGACCTGCCTCAGGCGTAGGGAGGGTTCGAAGAATGGAAAACCCAGTTGCAGGAACGGAGAGGGTGGTTTCGCGGTACCGGCGCCTCTGGGATGACTACTTCCCAACCTCGCAGCACTCTTCGACGCCCGTCAAGCTTACAGCCTGCCTTACCGAAGCGGCCGCTCTCTGGGGCGCGGGTGGCGGGGTGATACTGATCGAGGTGGCTGGAACGAACCTGCTGGTGGTGGTGGCGGCGCGGGGTGCCGGGCTCGCCGGTGACACCAGGGTCTCTCTTCCCGCAGGCTCGTTCATCTCGGAGAGTTATTCTCGCGGTAAAATGGAGCAGGTCGAAGGCCTCCCCGACGGATACGAGATTCTTCCCGGCGTCAAGGCCGGGTCAGCGGTCTGCCTCCCAATCCTGTCGGGCGCCTCCATCAAAGGGGTGCTCCTCCTCTGGTCCGAGGAAAAGGGCCATTTCAAGGAGATTGATTTCAACTCGCTTTCGCTGTTCACCTACTACGTCGCGATCCTCCTGCAGGTCGACGAGTTGGGCGAGAGGCTGGGTGAGAACCTCGTCATCGACCCCCTGACAGGCCTTCACAATCGCAGGCAGTTCGACCGTCGGTTGCGCGATGAGGTCCTTCGTGCGAGCCGCTACTCCACAAACCTGTCCCTTGTGGTGTTCGACGTTGACGACCTTGATGGTTACAACAGCACCTGCGGCTATACGCTGGGCAACCTGGCTCTGTCCGATATCGCGAACATATTCAGCAAGGGCGTCCGGGAGGTCGATGCCGTGGCCCGCATCGGTGCCGACGAGTTCGGTGTGATCCTTCCCGAGACGACGCGGATCGGCGCGCTGCGTTTTGCCGACCGCATGCGCTCCGACATCGCCGCCTACCCGTTCCCCGTGATCGACGAGCAGGCCAGCGCGAGCATAACCGTCTGCGCGGGCATATCGAACTTCCCCCGCGGTGCGTCAGACGAGGCGAGCCTCGTCGCAAACGCCTACGAGGCCCTCGAGGTAGCCCGGCGACAGGGACCAGACAGCATCAATCTCTACGGCGAGACGCCGTCCACGGTTCGGGTGGCGGGAGAGGAAACCGAGCAGAAAAATCGCACCCAGGCCTGAGGCCGGGGGCCACCCCATGCCGCTGTGAGCGGAAAGGCGCTTATTTCTGCCAGAACGGTTTCGCGGTGACGTCAAACCCGGGGTCGCCGGCGGCCTTGATAGCGTAGACCGGGGTATTGGCCTCGACCATCTCGAATAACTGCTCTACGTCCTTCATGTGCATCCTTACGCAGCCGTGGGAGACCGACTGCCCGATGGACCAATCCGACGAAGTCCCGTGTATGAGCACGCCCGAAGCGTTCAACGGGAGCGCCCGAGTGCCCAACGGGTTGCCTGGCCCCGGCGGGATAGACGGAGGCATGGATTTGGCCCAACCGGACCCGGGGTTGATCCAGCTCGGGTTCCTCTGCTTTCCCACGATCTTCCAGATGCCTACAGGTGTGGGGTAAGTGGACGACCCGCAGGCCACCCCGAACTCCGCCAGGAGCTGGTCCCGGTTATAGAGCGAGAGCTTGTGTTCCGCAAGGTTTATGATTATCAACTTTCCGAAAACCGCGTCGGTCACTTGCGCCGGCACGCGCCGGACCCGGACCTTGACCGTGCGATCAGTCCGGCTCAGCGCCGCATCGGTATCCGCGACGAGCTCTTCGAGGTTAGCGTTCCTGCCGTCCTTCGCCGGGACTATCACGGACTTGCCGCCGGTCACGTCGACATAAGCGTCCTGGGGGTTCCTGTTTATGGAGTTGATGGTGGTCGAGACCCAACCGTTGATCTTGTCCTTGTCGGCCGACTCGAGGAGCGACACGTTTATGTCCCCGGGCCGGTTTGTGAAGCGGCGTGCCATGCGTTCGAAGATGTTCACGCTCCAGGCCTCATCGTAGGCGCGGTTCACCATGCCTTCATAATCGAGCATCAGGCCAATCTCCTGGGGCGATATCTGGTATTTCTCGTCGTCGACGACCAGCGTCAACGGCCTGCCGGCAACGTCCGCGAGGTCGCCGCGGCACCTGGCGACGGCCTCGCTCTTGTTCAGGCCGGCCACGCTGACCCCGACCACCTTCACGCCCGCCGGGAAAGAGCCGAAGGCGAAAAGGTCCTGGATGAACAGGTACGCGAAAGTGGCGATAAGTAGGGCAAGAAGCAGAGAGCCCCCGAGTATGAGCATTATCCTCGAGAGCTTCTTGTCGCCCAACCATTCCAACGACCGGGCCGGCACGCTCACAGCCTTCAACTGATCCCCTCCCGGGCAATTCATCGCTTCGAGCATTTTACACATCGCCCCGAGCCTGGACAATGCGAATTCTCAATCTATATTTTCTTCTGCCGAAGTGAACGTTATCCCTTCCCCAATCGGTCAAGAGAAGCGCGGGCCGCCCCGATTATCTTTTCAGTGCGCCCCCGGGCCAGCAGGCCCTTCCGGCGCGTGTCTTCCGACTCCAGGCAAGAGACAAGCCCCTCCAGTATTTCGACGGCTTCGTCCCCGCCGATGTTCCCGAGCGCCCGGGCCGCCGCGTAGACCTTCCCCCAGACAGTCGCGCTCGTGATGTCACCAGCCTCTTCGCGCTCGGCAAGGAAACCTCGCAGCAGCCCGATCGCGGACTCCTCGCAGCTGTTGCCGTACACCCTGATGGCCCCGTGGTCAACCGAGCCTCCAGCCGCCAGCCGGCGCCCGAACCCCTCGGGGTCGACCGCCTGCAGCATCTTTCGGGCCGCCGCGGTCACCTTGCGGTTCTCTCGCGCTATGAACTCCTCGAGAATGGAAGCGTAACGGCCCTCGCCATGTAAACGCCCGAGCGAGCGCAGGGCGGCTATCCTCACATCCGGCCTTTCACCCCAACGGTCGCGCGCGACCGACAGCAGTGCCAGGTTCGCTCGCTCTCCACCCGCCTCTCCCAATCCCTTTGCGGCTGCGACCCTTACCTCGAACTTCGGGGCCCCGAGCGCCTCTATCAGGTAATCTATGTCGCCGCGCCGCGCCGCATCCTCCAGGTCGGCCGGCAGTCTGCCCGCCGGGATGTCATCCGTCGTCATTCATGCCTCGTTTTCTTTGTTTCTCGATACAACGCCGATTATACGCAAAGGACATCTATCATGTCCGAAGGCGCGACGCGGCGTTTCGGCGCCGCCGGCCGCGTCGGCATGGCTGCGCACCGAGCCATAGCCGAAATATCCTTTAATCATACCATTTGTACCGCTTGTAATGCTATGTAATACCTTGATACCGGCGTTTATGCGGGTCGTTTACTGTCGGATTCCTTTACTGGTGCGCCGTTACGCTTGATTGCACAAGGCGGATACCCTATAATTGCGTCGTTCGGAAAGTTGACTGGATTGGTAATGAGAATCGACTTTGAGAAGAACGGGAATGCTCCGACCCCGCCAGCGAATGGCGGGTTTTCTGTGATGCGGGCATGTTCGGTCCCGCTGGTGCTTTTCATCGCGTCGGCACTGTTGATAATGATCCCCGCGGTGCGACCCGGCGCTTTCGCCCAGGAGGCCCCGGGCGATTCATCCGGCGAGAGGGACTCCCTCGTGCAGGAAGTGGTGACACTCGACAGCGAGATAAGCAGCCTCTCCGGCCGCCTGGCCGGCCTGGAAGCGAAGTCCACGGCCCTCGAGGTCAGGATAGGCGGACTGAACGACGAGGTAGCCTCGAAGCGCGGGAAGGTCGCCTCGAAGCGCGGGGCTCTCGCCGACAGGGCCAGGAACATGTACGTGAACGGCAGAAGCAACACCCTTGTCATGCTCTTCTCCTCGGAGGACGTCTCCGAGTTTTTCAAGCGCAACGAGTACGTTCAGAAAGTAAACGAGCGCGACGCCATTCTCCTCGAGACTATCAAGCGCGAGGCCGAGGAACTCGACGCCTCCCTGGCCGAGCTGAAGCGGAGCAAGAAAGAGATCGACGGCGTTGCCTCAGAGCTCGAGACCCGCCGGGGTAAGCTTGTCGCCAGCCGTTCGGAGAGGGCGGCGGTACTCGCCCGGGCCGGAACTCGATCGGGCGATGTGCAGGACCAGTCGCGGCGCGTCGAATCGAAGATGCAGGAGATGAACCCGCCCGTGGCGACCGGCAAGCACACCGGCCGCTTTCTGACGATGGTCGCCACCGGTTATTCCCCGGAGGAGCCGGGGCTAAGTGACGCTACCGCCTCGGGGCTCAAGGCCCGGCACGGGGTTGTGGCGGTCGACCCGCGAGTGATCCCGCTCGGCACGAGGGTACACGTGGAGGGCTACGGTTACGCCATAGCCGGCGACACGGGCTCTGCCATCAAGGGAATGAGAATAGACCTCTGCTTCGACAGGCTCGAGGAGTGCAACGCTTACGGCAAGCGGACGGTCCGGGTCGAGATACTCGACTAGCCGTTCCGCTGAAAATCCGATATCGCCCGCGTGACCTCGTCAATCGAGACGTTCCTGCGCCTTCCGTCCGGAAGCGACCTCAACAGCGCCGGGCCGTAGCGCATAGAGGCTATGCGACTGTCCAAGAGCAGCACCTGCCCCCTGTCCTGGCGGGTCCTTATCAGCCTCCCGACACCCTGCTTCAGCCGGAGAGCGGCCAGCGGCAGGCTGAGACTCATGAAGTCGGAGCCTCCCTCCATGCGGACCCTCTCACTGCGGGCCGCGAAGACAGGCCTGGCCGGGCTCTCGAACGGTATGCGGGTAACGACCACCAGGCGCAGGGTGCTGCCGCGGGCGTCGACGCCCTCCCAGAAGCTCGAGGTCCCGAAAAGACTCGCGCGTGGGTCCTCCACGAACTCCTCGGCCAGGCGCCGGCGGGAGTAGCCGGGAAGCTGGCACAGGAGCGGTAGCCCCTGGCGGCGGAGCTCGTCGAGGATCTGCTCGTAAGTTTCGAGCATCAGGCGGCGGTTGGTGAAGAGCACCAGGACCCCGCCGCCGGCCGCGAGAATGACCCGCTCCAGGACCCCGGCCAGGCGCTCGGTATAACCGCTCGAGCCAGGCTCCGGCATGTCGTGGAGGATGAGTATCTGCATCTGGCGCCGGAAGTCGAACGAGGAGTCGAGGACGATCGCCTCGACCCCACGGCCCTCGACCAGGTCGATCCCCACCCGTGAGGCGAAAAAGTCGAACGAGCCGTTGACCGTGAGCGTCGCCGAGGTCAAGAGCGCTGATTCCAGCTCGTCGTAGAGAGACTCCCTGAGCAGCTCGCCCACCTGTACGGGGGAAGCGCGGAGGGCCTGCCGCTCGAACCTGTTTGCCTGTCCCACGGTGGCCCACCTGACCCTGTCATCCGGCTCCGTGGAGAGCACCAGCCCCAGCGTGCTCTCGAGCTCCGCCGTCCTGATGGCCTTGCCTTCGAGGTCGCCGGTCAGATACCCGAGTTCGTCGGAGCCGTCGCCGTCGTCCTTGCTGGCGGCCAGCACCCGGCAAAGCCTGACGTACAGCCTGTCGAGGCTCGCCTGAAGGGCCTCGCCCCGAGACCGCAGGCGCGAGTACTCGAGAGACTCGACCTGTCCGGGGCTGAAACGGACCTCGCTCAGCCCCGCTTCGTCGCCCTCGTAGAATTCGCAGAGCGCGAGAAAAAGCGCCTCGAGATCTTCCATGCAGATCTCCACAGCCTCCTGCGCCTCAACCGTCTCGAAGCTGGTGTGCTCGAAAACCTCCCGCCCGAAGCGAGATCCCAGACCGTCGGCCAGGTCTGCCAGGAAACCGCTCGAGTCCACCGGAGAGTGGAGAGACTCGAGGAAGCGGCGCGTCTCGCGATAGTCGAACTCGGCGGTGAAATGCTCGGTGGCGACGTCTTCCAGGGTGTGGGCCTCGTCTATGACGGCGCTCCTGTACGGCAGGTTCACACCGGCGAGCAAGAGCGAATGGTTGACCACGACGATGTGCGAGCGGCGGGCGCGGTATACCGCCTTGCGGTAGAAGCAGGAGCCGTCTCGGGCGAACCTGCAGCGGTTGCCCGGGCACTCGCGGTGGTTGGCCATCACCCGCTCGTCGAGCCCGCGCAGGTGGGAAACGTTCAGGAGCGAGACATCGCCGGTGTCGTTTTCGGTTACCCAGTTGAGGATCATGCCCAGCGCTCCCAGTTGGCGCTCGCCGAGGCGCTTCCCGCTGTTGATCAGCCCCTGCAGCTTCCGGAGGCAGACGTAGTTGCTGTAGCCTTTCAGCACCGAGTAACGAAAAGACCCTTCCCCCAGGGCGCTCTCCAGGGTGGGCAGGTCCTTTGTGAAGAGCTGGTCCTGCAGGTTGATAGTACGGGTGGAGACGACCAGTGGCAGGGAGGTAGCCCTGGACCACAACACGCCCGGCGCGAGGTATGCGAGCGACTTGCCGGTGCCGGTGCCCGCCTCGACCATCATTATCTCCTGCTGGTCGAAAGCGCGGCGCGCCGCCTCGGCCATCTCCATCTGCTCGTCTCTCTCTTCATAGTCTTTGAACTGGCGGGCCAGCGCCCCTTCGACGGCGAACACCGCGCTGACCTCCTCGCCGCTGACCGATGGCGGCGGGGACCCGCCCTCCAGAGGCGGGATGTCTTCCCAGAAGTGGTCTCTGCGAACGGCGCGTTCGAGATTGAGGGCCTCGGTGCGCCTGCCGCCGGAACGCTCCTCGAGCACCCGGCCCAGCAGCATCGAAAAGCCGCCTCCGTGGGTGGGCGCGTGGTCGACCACGGCCTTCAAGAGAGGGAGCGGCGCCTCATACAGACCGTTGAGCATGATGTTAAACACCCCGAAGAGCGTATCAACGTCGTCGGTCGCGCGGTGAACAGCCCGCACGTCGATACCCCAGAGCGACGCAAGCTCTGAGAGCCGGTGCCCTTTCAGTGACGGCATGAGTGTCACCGCGATATCCATCGCGTCGAGGTAGGGGTTGGCAAATCGTCCGCGGCCCATCCGCGGGTAGAGCTCGCCCAGGAACTGCTCCTCGAAACGGGAGTAGGCGACCACCATGCTGTCGCCCAGGAAGTCGGCGAGCCCGCCGAAGAACTCGTCGATCGACGGGGCGCCCGAGACCATCTCGTCGTCGATGCCCGTGAGCAGCCTTATCTGCGTGGGAATGGCCTGCTGCGGGTCGATGAGCGATGAGAGGCGCTCGATGACGCGGTCGCCGGCCGCCCTGAGAGCGGCCACCTCGATAATGCGGTCGCGCGACGGGTCGAAGCCGGTGGTCTCGATGTCGAGTACACAGTACTCGAGGTCGCCGGCCAGCGCGCGCTGGTACTCACGCTGAAGGTCCGGGAACGAGAGGTACTTCTCTTTGATGGCGGCATCACACCGCTCGAAAAGGTCCTTGGACAAGCGGGCCTCGATTCTAGCTCGGGTTCATGACTTCTTCCAGGGCACCGCGCGGGCATGCCTCTGCCCAGCAACAGCACCGCTAGCAAGCGGCCGCCCGGAGGCGGACTCCCCTTACAGGATAACGCTTCGATGGGACATGCGGAAACGCTGTTCGCGCGCCCTGTCTACCCAGGAGGAGAAACCACCAGCAGCTCAAGCGGGTGCCCCGGCGACAACCCACGGCTCCTCGTCGCTCACGGGCTCGCCGGTAAACTCGCGGACGCTCCGCAAGGCCTCGATGGCCTCCATGGTGCGCGTCGCGTTACCCGGTCACCTCCATGAGCGGCAGGGTGATGCTGGATGGGCGCAGGGCGTCGTGCGCAACCCTGTACTGCGACGGCACGAGGGACGGGAAGACGAACATGGGGTCGGCGGCGCACAGCACCAACCTCGCGCTGTGCCCTTTCCCGAATCGGTGCGCGGTTGCGATGAGCTCGAAGTCGAACTCCTCGGCCCGGCCCGGTGTCATCTCGCTCTTCATCATCGCGCAATGGGTGACCAGCCGGCAGAACCCCCTCGGTGAAACGTCGAAGAGCAGCGCGTTGAGCTGGCACTCGTTTGTGGACGAGCTCGCGTGGATGCTGACGCGCGGGGTTCCCACCAGGGCCGTGTCGCGCGAGAACGGCTCGGTGATGAAAGCCAGGCTGTCCCCGGGGAGAGTGAAAGGGAGCCCGGGTATAGGCAGGTTGTTTATCGCGTTCAGCCGCAGCATCGGAGGCCCGGAGCTTTGAAGATTGCTCACCGTGTTATTGATCAACAGCTCTGAAGGCTCGTGGTCTTGGGGGGGCAGCTGCGACAGCACTCCGCCGCTTGCGGCCGCTTCACCCCGGAGGTGGAACTTGACGTCGGCGAAACCTTCCGGGGGCCAGTTGTCGGCGGTGCCCATCAACTTGTTCCAGGGCTGGAAAAAAGTGACCGGTGGCTCCTTGTCGATGCCGTTGTCGCGCTCGTCCTTGAGCCAGAAGTCGAACCAGCGCCTGGCTTCGTCCCATATCTTGTTCGGCACGAGGTAATCTCCCCTGCCCGGGTCCAATCCGTGCAGGCCGTTCGAGATGTGAAGCCTCTTCGGAACGTTCAGCTTCTGGTAGAACTCGAGCACCTGGTTTGGCGCGAACAGGTCGTCGTTCCAGGAGTGGACGATGAACATCGGGCACTTCACTTTGTCCACGTCGTATATCGCCGAGCGGGTATCAAGGTCTTCTTTGAGCTCACGCGGGTTCCACTTGACCAGGACCGTCCACAACCAGCGCACCAGGTCGTTCCCGGGGCTGAACCTGTGCGCCCAGATGCCGCCGAGGAACAAGGCCACACTCCAGGGCGTCTTCCAGCAATCGTTGGGGACCAGGGAATAGTACAGGTCGGTCCAGCCGTTCATCGGCGCGGCGGCCTTGATGCGAGTGTCGCGGGTGGCGGCCAGGAACGAGTGTCCGCCTCCGTAGGAAATGCCCGTTATGCCCAGGCGCTCCGGGTCAACGGGGAAACCGTGCTCGGCGCCGGTCAGCCAGTCTAACATGTCCTCGAGGTCGCACAGTTCCTTGTCCGGCGCCGCGCAGCACACCTGGCCGCCCGAACCTCCCCACCCACGGCAGGTGTATGTCAGGACCACGTAGCCCCGGCGGGCGAACGGCGCGGCGTACAGCAGGTCGCACTGCAGGCGCGAGAGCATCCACGAGTGGACCATGACCACCGCCGGGAATGGGCCCTCGCCGGAGGGTATCCAGACACTCGCGACGAGGCGCGTGCCGTCCCTGGCTGTGACCCTGTGCGTCTCGCGGCGGTATGGCCGGGCTACCTTGCCCTCGGCCTGGAGCTTCCTGACGTCTTCGCCACGCAGCGCTTTGAAGACGCCGTAAATAGCTCTTCCCATGAACAGTAACGGTAAGAATACGAGCGCCAGCCAACGCCACATCGAATTTTTGTTTTTCTTCTTCACCCGCGCACCTCCATGAGCCCCGCCGACGACGAAGAAAGTCTATATCAAAGGGAACGCGAAAAGAACCCTGCACGGCGCCGCGCTGACCGTTCAGCAGATCCTCGGGAGTTGCTCGCCGGAAGGCATGCGCAGGAGGCGCCGTGAGCCCAGCCCGGTGAGAAGGGTCACCCTGCCCTTCCTGCCGTCCACTACTCTCCCTATCACCCGTGCGTCCCTGCCCTCATCCTCGCCCTTCATGGCACCGAGGACGGCCTGGGCCTCATCTTCGGGAACGGCCGCCAGAAGCTTACCCTCGTTTGCTACCAGCAGGGGGTCGAGGCCGAGCATCTCGCAGATGGCACGCACCCCCTCGCGCACGGGGATTTCATCCTCGACCATCTCGAATGCGCACCCCGACGAACCGGCCATCTCTTTAAGCGCGGCGGCGATCCCGCCGCGCGTAGGGTCTCGCAGGGCGCGCACGGTGCCCGCGTCGAGCATCTTCTCCACCAGCCCGTTCAGCGGCGCGCAATCGGACTCGAGTTCGAGCTCGAAGTCGAAGCCCTCCCTGCCCTTGAGCACGGCGATGCCGTGGTCACCCACGAAACCGTTCACCAGCAGGACATCCCCGGGGGCCGCGCCCGCGATCGAGACAGCCCGCCCGTCGGGGATGACGCCGACGCCCGCGGTGTTGACATACATGCCGTCCGCCATGCCTCGCTCGACCACCTTGGTGTCACCTGCCACGACGCGCACTCCCGCGTTCTCGGCCCAGGCCGCAACCGATGCCAGCACTTTCTCGAGCGTCTCCAGGCCGAGGCCTTCCTCGAGGATGAGCCCCAGCGTGAGGTACATCGGGCGCGCCCCGACCATTGCCAGGTCGTTGACCGTACCGCAGACGGCAAGCTTCCCGATGTCACCACCCGGGAAAAACAGTGGCTTGACCACGAACGAGTCGGTAGTCAGGGCCAGCCTGCCGGACGGACGGTCAAGGCATGCGGAGTCCTCGGCTGCCAGAAGGACGTCCTCGCCGAGCAGTGGGAACACGGTGTCGCGCAACAGCTCCTGCATGCGTGTTCCGCCCCCGCCGTGGGCCATCGTGACCACACCTTCTGACACTACCCCTCCTCCTCGCGGCAGTAGAGGTGGTACGAGGCGCAGGTGCCTTCGCTCGACACCATGCACGGCCCGACAGGGGTGTCCGGGGTGCAGGTCAGGGCGAAATGCGGGCACTCGGGCGGCTTTATCCGCCCGCACAATATCTCTCCGCACCTGCAGCCGCTGTCGCGGGAAGGCTCGGGAAGCTCCAGCTCCCAGGCGCCGGCGTCGAAGTCCCGGAACTCATTCTTGAGGGCAAGGCCACTGCCCGGTATTTTGAAAAGCCCGCGCCACTCCGCGTCACAGGGCTCGAAAACCCGGCTCATTATCTCGAGCGCCTTCGGGTTACCCCCGGGTCGCACAACCCGGGAGTACTCCGTTTCAACCGCGGGGCCCTCGTCGCGCATCTTGATGAGCCGGTAGATGGCCTGCAGGATGTCGGCCGGCTCGAACCCGGTCACCACGCACGGTATCTTGAACTCGTCGACGAGAAAGGAGTAGGCGTCACTTCCAATGATGGTGCTCACGTGACCCGGAAGGATGAACCCGTCCACTCTGAAGTCGTCAAGAGACACGAGCGCTCGCAGCGCGGGAGGCACGACCTTGTGCAGGGACAGGACGAATAAGTTTAACAGGTTGCCTTCTCGCGCCTGGAGCAGGGTGGCCGCCACCGTAGGGGCTGTTGTCTCAAAACCCACCCCGAGGAAGACCACGTCGCCGCGCGGGTTCGCTCTTGCCAGGTCGAGAGCCTCGAGCGGCGAGTACACGACCTTTACCCTCGCTCCCCTGGCCGCGGCGTCGGCGAGTGAGCCCTCGGTGCCGGGCACCTTCATCATGTCTCCGAAAGTGGCGAGCTCCACCCCCGGCATCCGGGCGACCGCGATGGCACGGTCGATGTCGGTGTCAGAGGTCACACACACGGGGCAGCCCGGGCCTGAGACGAGGTCGACCCCGGGCTCGAGCAGGGGCCTCAGGCCCGCCCTTGATATCGCCATGGTGTGCGTGCCGCAGACCTCCATGAAAGTGCAGGTCCCGTCGAGCTCCCTGATCTTATCGACCAGGGCCCTGACCGCCCCGGGGCTGCGGAACTCGTCAAGGTATTTCATCGGCCTCCACCAGGCGCGCGAGCTCCTCGAAAAGCTCCATGGTCTTTTGCGCTTCGGCCCGGTCGATCTTGTCGATGGCGAAACCAGCGTGCACCAGCACGAAGTCGCCGGCCGAAACGCCGTCGACGAGTTGGACGCTGACGCGCTTCCGCGCACCGCCTATCTCGACCAGGGCAAGGTCATTGTCCGCAATCTCGATTACTTCCGCGGGAATCGCCAGGCACATCCTCTTCTTCCTTGTGTTTGAGGGGTTAGGCCGCCATCATACCCTATTCGCGGCGATTACAGCCTGCCCCAGCGAGATGCCCCCGTCGTTGCAGGGCACCCTGCGGTGGATATAGGTGGTCAGGCCCGCCGCCTTCAGCCCCTTCACCACCCAGTCGGTCAGCAGTTCATTCTGGAAGACACCGCCGCTCAGCGCCACCCTCTCGACGCCGGTTTCCCTGCTGAGGGCGGCAGTGGTATCGATGATCGACAGCGCCATGGTCGCGTGAAACTTGCCCGCCACGACTCCAGCGCTTCTTCCACTGTCGGTGTCCACCATCATCTCGCGGAACACCTGGCGCGTGTCCACAACCCAGGGCTCCGAGGACCGGTCGAGGGTAAAGCCGTAATAATCGTCGGCCTGCTCTGCCGCAGCCTCGAGCTCGCAGGCGGCCTGCCCGTCGTAAACGGCCTCGCTGCGCAGCCCGCAGAGGGCGGCCGCGACGTCGAACATCCTGCCGGCGCTCGATGTTAGCGGCGCGTTCAACTTGTTCTTCAACTGGAAAACGAGTGACTCCGCTTCTGTCTCATCTATTTCGAAACGGCTGCGAAGGCGCTCCATCGCCTCGTCCACGTCCCCGAACAGCTCGCTCATCACACCCATGACCATCCGGTTGAGACGGAAGATGCAGGCGTCCGCGCCCGGCATCGGGTACCGGTACAGGTGTGCGAGCCTCCTGTAGCCCGTCGTGTCGCAGAGCAGGAACTCACCTCCCCATACCGTGCCGTCCTCCCCGTACCCGGTTCCGTCCCAGGCGACCCCCAGCACCTCGCCCTCGATCCGGTTGTCGGCCATGCAGCTGGCGATATGCGCGTGGTGGTGCTGCACTCCGATGAGCGGCAGCCCCATCTCACCCGCGAGTTGGGTTGTCATATACTCGGGGTGGAGGTCGTGGGCCACGACCTCCGGTTCCAGCGAGAACAATCGCTTGACGGCCGCCAGTGCTTCCTCGAAGTGCTCGAGCTCCCCGGCGGTTTCCATGTCCCCGATATGCTGTCCGAGAAACGCCTCGGTTCCCCGCAGCAGGCAGAACGTGTTCTTGAGGTCGGCGCCCACGGCCAGCACCTGCACGCCGGCCGGATGGGCGACACTCACCGGGTAAGGAGCGTAGCCCCTTGCGCGTCGCACCGGGTATTCGGCGCCCAGAAAAACGCGGCTCACGGAGTCGTCGTAGCGCACCAGGATGTCGCGGTCGTGCAGGATAAAGAAGTCGGCTATGCCCGATAACCTCGCGAGCGCGTCGTCGTTGTCGGTAACGATCGGTTCGCTGGAGACGTTGCCGGAAGTCATCACCAGCGGCAGGCCGACCTCCGCCAGCAGCAGGTGGTGCAGAGGGGTGTACGGAGTGAACAGGCCCTGGTGAGAGAGCCCCGCCGCGACCTCGGGCGAAAGCGGCGAGGAGTCCCGCTCCCGCAGGAGCACTATCGGCCGCCTCACCGAGCACAGCAGCTCTCCTTCCTCGGCGTCGACCTGACAATAGCGCGCGGCTTCCCGGATATCCCTCACCATGACCGCGAGCGGCTTGCCGTAGCGGCTCTTTCGCTCGCGGAGCCGGGCGACCGCCTCGTGGGATGTCGCGTCACACGCGAGATGAAAGCCGCCGAGCCCCTTTAACGCGACGATCTTCCCTTCTGTGAGCAGCCCCGCCGCCACGCCGATGGCATCCCCTTCCACCGCGCGCCCCTCCGCGTCCACCAGCCAGGCCCTCGGTCCGCACAACGGGCAGGCGTTGGGCTGGGCGTGGAACCTGCGGTCGGACGGGTCGTCGTACTCGCTCTCACAGTCCTGGCACATCCGGAACTTCGCCATGGAGGTAAACGCGCGGTCGTAAGGCGTCCGAGCGATGATGGTAAAGCGAGGCCCGCAGTTTGTGCAATTGATGAAAGGGTAGCGATACCTCCGGTCGGCCGGGTCGAAGAGCTCGGCCACGCAGTCGTCGCACGTCGCGAGATCGGGTGATATGAGGACTTGCCCGTCGCCGCCATATGTGGAGGCCGCGATCTGAAAGGAGTCCGCCTCAAAAGGTTCGGTGGTAGTAACGCTCACCTTCTCCACAACCGCGGCGGGCGGCGCCTCGTCCTTGAGCGCCTTGAGAAAAAGATAGAGCCGGTCTCCATCGCCACGCGCGACGATATCGACTCCGAGCGGGTTATTGGAAACGCGGCCCTGTATGCCGTATTCGTTCGCGATGCGGTATACGAAGGGGCGGAAGCCCACCCCCTGCACTATCCCTCTTATCTCTATCAGCAGGTGTCTCATCTGATCACGCGCCGCCGAGCTCGGCCAGGATAAGCTCGCACACCCCGGGCAGGGCCGCGCTCACCTCCTCGGAAAGCTCCTCCCCGAAGTCTACGTCCTTGACCTGCACGGCGATGATGGTGATGTCCTCAGGGCACTGGTCCATCAGCCTCGCCGTGGCGATGAGGTCATAGAGGCCGAAGTCGTGTACTGACATAGAGACGACGGGCTTTCTGTGGCGGACCTCGTCCGGCGAGAAGCGGAAGATGGAGCCGGGCTCCTCGCCGGCGTCAATTCCGTCGATGAAGATCACCTTGCTGCGGTTTTCGATGAACGTGAACAGGTCGGCGCAGTACACGCTTCCTTCGACCAGTTCGACTTCGGGGGGAACCTTGCCCTCGAGGTATCTTACCGCGCGGACGCCTATGCCGTCGTCGCTCTTGATAGGGTTTCCGATACCTATTACCACACAACCAGACATGTCTCTCGTTTCATACGCGGGCTCAAATCCATTCTTGCACCGCGGCTCGGCAAAGGCGTGCCCCCGGGAGGGGGGACTACCGGGGGCGCGCTTCGCTATCTGATCGATGACGCGTTCTGTCCCGTCAGGACTTCTCCTCCACAGGCCTGGAAGACTTCGGGTATGAAGGCACCTTGTTGAACCAGGGCTTCTTTACCTCTCCGAATTTGGGCTCGGCGACGTAGCGGTCGATGAGGAGGGTGAGCATGTTCCATATCAGTATCGATATGGCGACACCCTCCGGCCACGGGCTGAACAGCCTCACCAGCCCGATGAAGACACCTATGCCCACCGCGTATATCCATTTGCCCCGCCTTGTCATCGGGCTCGAGACCCAGTCGGTCGCCATGTAGAAAGCGCCGAGCCAGAGGCCGCCCGAGACCATCATGTATAGCGGATGGTTCCATGTCACCACGAATATGAACAGCGCACCGGCGAGGACGCCCACCGGGATGCGCCAGTCAATCGTCCTGCGGTAGATGAGGTAGCACCCCCCGAGGAGGAGCAGCAGAACCGATACTTCCCCGAGGCACCCGGCC
>JBBQKJ010000012.1:0-62540 GCA_038326775.1 Candidatus Geothermincolia bacterium | reverse complement strand
AATGTGCACTTGAAACTTCATATTGCTGCTGCAAAATCTTGCCTCGGTGCCTGACCCCAACATGAATGCACTGTGGTAAACTGACACAACCGGAATTCAGACAATGGCACCATGGAGGTCCTGTTGGAGTTTCTTAAGAAGAATCTGGCCAATATCGTTACTCTACTGCGCGTGTTTCTGACGCCGCTGTTCGTGGTGTTCATGGTATTGACCAACTCGCATCCCGGGTACAGGTATGCCGCGGTGGGCGTCTTCGCTTTCGGCGCCGTTACCGACTGGATCGACGGCCAGGTCGCCAGGCGGATGAACATCGTCACCAAGTTCGGAGTCATGGTCGATCCTCTTGCTGACAGACTCTTCATAGGAGCCACCATAATCACGCTCTACGCGATGTGGATGCTGCCGCTCCTTTTCCTAGTCGTTATACTTGGGCGCGACCTGCTCATGGTTCTCGGTTACCCGTTCATCAGGAAGATAGACCCGGACAAGGTCGCGGTCCACTGGACCGGCAAGTTCGCCACGGCGACTCTTTTCGTGGCGCTCGGTTGCCTTATACTTGCCCCGGCCGTTAAGACCGCTACTGGTATGGGTCATACGGGTAGCCTCACCGGCTTCAGCGGGTACTCCTTCACGTCTCCTGGGACCTGGCAGTTCTGGGGGCTGTGGCTGTTCGTGGTAGGCGCCGTGTTTTCACTGCTGTCCGCCGGTATCTACGTGGCCCGGGTGATAGAGCTGCTCAAAGAGGAGGGTTCCGAGAACCCAGAGGATGCCACGGGCGCCGTTTCCTCATCTTAGACCCCACCAGGAGGGCCGCACTTGAACAACACCGAGAAACTGGACATGCAGGCGGTGATAATGGCCGGCGGGCAGGGAACGAGGCTGCGCCCTCTGACCAGCAACCAACCGAAGCCCATGGTTCCGGTGGTCAACAGGCCTATCATGGAACACATAGTGGAGCTTCTCAAGCGGCACGGGCTCAAGCAGATTGTGGTGACGCTTCAGTTTCTCCCCACGGTGATAACCAATTACTTCGACGACGGCTCATCCTGGGACGTCGAGATGAGCTATGTGGCCGAGGAGAGCCCGCTTGGCACCGCGGGCAGCGTTCGCAACGCGCGCAGTTTCCTTGACCGGCCTTTCGTGGTGGTGAGCGGCGACGCCATAACCGACATAGACCTGAGCGACGCGGTTCGCTTTCACCGCGAGCGCCAGGCGATGGTGACTGTCGTGCTGAAAAGAGCGCCCAACCCGCTCGAGTTCGGGCTGGTGATAACTGACGATGATGGCAGGATAGTCAGGTTTCTCGAGAAACCCGGCTGGGGTGAGGTGTTTTCCGATACCGTAAACACCGGCATCTACATCATAGAGCCGGACGTTCTGAACATGATCCCCGACGACCGGCCCTACGACTTCTCCAAGGACCTCTACCCGCAGATGCTGGAGGGAGGCCTCCCGCTGTACGGCTACGTGGCGGACGGCTACTGGTCCGACGTGGGGAACCACGAGCAGTACCTCGCCGCCCACCGGGACATCCTTGACGGGCTGGTCGACCTCAACGTTTCCGGGCACAAGCTGGAGAACAACGTCTGGGTTGGTGATGGAACGGAGGTTCACGAGAGCGCCAAGCTCTCGGGGCCGCTTTTCATCGGCGACCACGTAAAGGTCGAAGAGGGATGCAAGATACGCGAATATTCAGTCATCGGTGATAACGTCGTGATCAAAAGGGACAATTTCCTGCATCGCTCGATTATCCTGGACAACACTTACATCGGCCCTTCCTGCCACGTAAGAGGGACCGTGATCGGGCGCAACTGCGACATAAAGTCCGGCGTCCGTATCGACGAGGGCGTGGTTATGGGCGACGACTGCCTGGTGGGTGAGAACGCCATCATCAACCAGGGGGTGCTGGTCTTCCCGTTCAAGACCGTGGACGCCGGCGCCACTGTCAACACCAGCATCATCTGGGAGTCCCGCGGCATGCGCTCCCTGTTCGGCAAGAGGGGAATTTCCGGGCTCATCAATGTCGACATCACGCCTGAGATGGCGGTACGCCTGGGCATGGCCTACGGCTCGACGCTACCCGTCAACGCCCAGGTGGTTACCAGCCGCGACGGTACCCGCGCCGCGCGAATAATCAAGCGCGCTTTCATGGCGGGCATCAACGCCACGGGAGTTCACTGCCGCGACCTGGAGATGAGCGCCGTGCCGGTCAACAGGTTCACGGTCGATAGCCACAACGACCAGGGCGGCGTTGACACGCGGGCAAGCGCCCGCGATCCCCAGTGGCTCGACATCAACTTCTTTGACGAGAAGGGGCGCGACCTCGACATGAACGGCCGCCGAAGCATCGAGAGAATATATTCCCGAAGCGACTTCAGGCGAGGGTTCCTGGATGAGCTCGGGGAGATCTACTTTCCCGCGCGGGCACGCGAGGCATACACCCGCGCGCTCCTTGAAAAAATGGACGTTGAGACCGTCGCTGCCGTAGGTTTCAAAGTGGTGTTCGACTACGGCTATGGCGCCGCGTCGCTGATAATGCCCGGGATCCTAGGAAAGCTCGGGTGCGAGGTCTTGAGCCTCAACGCCTATACGGACGAGAAGCGCCTCCTGACCGCCCGCCCGAGCCGTGAGGAGTCCCTCGAGCACCTCGGCGAGGTCGTAGCGAGCTTCAAGGCCGACCTTGGATTGCTGTTCGACAACGGGGCCGAGAAGCTGGCGGTGGTCGATGACCAGGGTGTCAGTCTCGGCGGCAGCGACCTTCTCGTAGCCATGACCGAGCTGGTCACCAAGCACTTCGACCAGCAGGGAAAGATAGCGGTCCCGATCAACCAGCCCTCTGTTATCGAGCGCATCGCCGGCGAGCGTGGCTTCGAGGTGCTGAGGACCCGCTTGGACATGTCGAGCCTTATGGAAGCCGCCCAGCAGGAGGGGGTCCTCTTCGCGGGAGCCGGAGACGGCGGGTTCATATTCCCTGACTTCATGCCGGCGTACGACGCGATGATGGCGTTTGGCAAACTCCTCGAGATGCTCGCCGCCCGGGGGGAGGGACTTTCGGCAATGGTGGCCAGCCTGCCTGGTTACCACGTTATGAAGAGACAAGTTTTCACCTCCTGGGAAAACAAGGGGGCCGTGATGCGCCAGTTGCTCGAGACACACCGGGGCCCCGAAGTCGACTCGACCGACGGCATCAGGATATCTTGGGACGGAGGGCGCTGGGTGTTGGTCCTGCCGGACCAGGAGGAGCCGGTCCTGCACCTCTACGCAGAGGGCAAGAACGAGGAGGACTGCGTCGAGATACTAGACGAGTACGAGGCCGAGATAAAGCGCGCCGCTCTCTAGGTCGCCTGGGAAGGTATTGAATTGGCTGACATCGCTTTCGGCACCGACGGCTGGCGCTCAACGGTGGATACGGACTTCAACGAGGAGAACGTCTCGATCGTGGCCCAGGCCATCTGCAACTACATTTACCGGAAGCAGGCGCATCGCATGGGGTGCGTTGTGGCTTACGACACCCGGGCGCACTCAGAGCCGTTCGCGGACCTCGTTTCCGACATACTGGTCAGGAACGGCATAGCCGCCCTGAAGATGGAGACGTTCTGTCCCACGTCGCAGGCCGCTTTCGCGGTCAAGCAGGTCGGCGCGGCGGGTGCCATCATGCTTACCGCAAGCCACGACCCGCCGGAATACAACGGCATCAAGTTGATTCCGCACTATGCCGGGCCTGCGACGCCCGACATTACTGACGATATCGAGTGGGAGATAGGAACGATACTGGATGAGGGGAAGGTCGAGCCTCCGTCTGGGCGGACCCTTGGCCCGTTGAAGAAGCTGGACGTGAGCAACGAGTACATCAAGCAACTGCTCTCGCTCGTCGATAACGCCATCATCGAGCATGCCGATATCAAGGTGCTCTTCGACCCCATGTACGGGGCGGGACAGAACATCTTCATGAGGGCGCTCTACCACATGGACACTTACGTCATACCCCTGCACTGCCATCGCGACCCCGAGTTCGGAGGGGGGCCCCCAGAGCCGACCGAGAGCAACCTCCAGGGTCTCAGGAAAGCGGTCCTCGACAACAAGGCGGATGTCGGGGTGGCCCTGGACGGCGACGCGGACAGGTTTGGCGTGATAGATTCGAAAGGCTTATACCTGACGCCCAACAAGGCCCTGACCCTGATGCTCTGGTATCTGCTGACCCACAAGCCCACCGGGGGAGCCGTCGCCCGGTCCCTTGCAACCACGCACATGCTGGACACCATCGCGGCGAAGAACGGCTGCAGGGTCCTCGAGACGCCCGTGGGCTTCAAGTACATCGGCGAGCTGATGCGCGAAAAGACCATAATCCTGGGAGGCGAGGAGAGCGGCGGCATGAGCATCGCGGGGCACATACCGGAGAAGGACGGCCTGGTCGCCGATCTCATTCTCATCGAGATCGCCGCGCGCTTCAAGAAGCCCCTCTCGGAGCTGCTCGATGGCATCTACGCCGAGTTCGGCCCCTGCTTCGACGAGAGGATCGACGTTCCGATGTCGCTCGACGATAAGCAGTCGCTCATGGTGTCCCTGAAAGAGGACCCCCCCGGCAAGCTCGGAGAAGAGCCGGTTGTCCGGGTGGACCTGAGGGACGGCGTCAAGGTCGTGACCGCGGCGGATACCTGGATGCTGGTGCGTCCCTCCGGCACCGAGCCACTGGTCAGGGTCTACGTCGAAGCCCGCGGCGAGCAGGCGTTTGACAGCGCGCGCGAGTCGGCGCTTAGAATAGTCCATGGGAAGTAACCGTTCGAGCGTCGAGGTGGTTTGATGAAGTACCTCAAGCTTTGCTGTGTCGCGCCTCATCCGCCGATCATGATTCCCGAGGTCGGCGGGCGCGAGGTGAAGAAAGTCGAGGCCAGCACCATCGCCCTGGGGCGCCTGGCCGACGAGATTGAGTCGATCAGCCCCGAGTCCCTGCTTGTCATGTCGCCGCACACGCCGATATCCGCCGAATCGTTCACGGTCAAGACGTCACCACTACTCTCCGGTTCCTTCAGGATGTTCGGCGCACCGCAGGTGAGGGTCCAGTCCGAGCCGGACCTCGCGCTGGTCGACGCGATCGTCGAGAAAGCCCGTGACAGGGGCGTGAGGGTTGAAAAAGTGGGGGCCGGCGCGGCGCGAGACGGCGGTGAGCTGGACCACGGCGTCCTGGTTCCGCTCTACTACCTGGCAAGGCGGAGCTATCCGTTGGTCTGCCTGTCGATATCGCTGCTGGACTACCGAGACCACTATCAGCTCGGAATAGCCTTGCGCGAGGCTCTCGAGGCGACCGGGCGCACGGCCGTGCTAATCGCCTCCGGGGACCTTTCACATCGCCTCAAGCCGGGAGCGCCGGCCGGCTACAGCCCTCGCGGGGTCGAGTTCGACCGCGCCATAGTGGATATACTGGACGATGCCGCCTACGCTCGCCTGTTCAAGCTGGACCCGGTCATGGTTGAAGAGGCCGGCGAGTGCGGGCTCCGGTCCATCTTTACGCTGGCCGGCGCGGTCGACGGATACGCGGTCGAGAGCGTTGCCCTTTCGTACGAGGGTCCTTTCGGTGTCGGGTACATGGTGGCGCGCGTGAAGCCCGGCGAGCCGGATGTGAAACGGACCCTGGTCTCTTTTTGAAGGAAGTGGACACGATGGCCGAAGGAAAAGCATCGAGCGAGCACGCGAAACTGGCCCGCCGGGTGGTTGAGTCCTACGTCAGGGGTGAGAAGCTGCCCGACCTCGACGACGTTGGAGAGGAGCTCAAGAGCAGGCGCTCGGGGGTTTTCGTGTGCCTCAAGAGCGCGGGTGAGCTGCGTGGATGTATAGGGACGATCCTGCCGTCCGCGGGCAGCATCGCCGAGGAGATACGGGAGAACGCCATCGGAAGCGCGACCCGGGACCCCAGGTTCCCGCCCGTAGCCCCCCGCGAGCTCGGCTCGCTGGCCTACTCGGTCGACGTACTCGAAGAACCCGAGGACATACCCGACATCGGCCACCTCGACACCAGTGTCTACGGTGTCATCGTGCGCTCTGGAATGAGGTCCGGGCTGCTGCTGCCTGACCTCGAGGGCGTAGACACGCCGGAAGAGCAGGTGCGCATAGCCACGATGAAGGCGGGTATCCGCCCCGGCGAGCCGGTTGAGCTCCAGCGCTTCAAAGTGACCAGGCACGACTGAGAGCATGCCAATGCCGGGACACGTCACGGAGAAGCCCGAGCCGGGGACCAGGGTCCTCGCCATCGTAGGGCCCACCGCGGTCGGGAAAACGGCGCTTGCCCTCTCGATCGCCGAATCCCTCGAAGCAGAGATCGTGTCCGTGGATTCGATGCAGGTTTACCGGGGCATGGACATCGGCACCTCAAAGCCCACGCACGAAGAGAGGGCACGGCTGCCGTTCCACATGCTCGATGTTGCAGAGCCCGACGGCGATTTTGCGGTGGCGTTGTTCAAGGAGCTTTCCGAGTGGGCCATCCTCGACATCGTCGGGCGCGGAAAAGTCCCATTGCTCGTGGGAGGCTCCGGCCTTTATTACCGGGCGGTGGTCGACGACCTCGACTTCGCCAACGTCGGCGACAAAGATGAGTTCAACGCTGACGTGGCCGACGCTCTTTCAGGCATGTCTGATATCAACCTGCACACCCGATTGGCGGGGCTCGACCCGGCCGCGGCGGCCCAAATACCGCCCGCAAACCGCCGACGCGTTTGTAAGGCCATAGAGGTCGCCACGAGGGGTGACAGGCTGATTTCGGAGCGCCAGGCCTCCTGGAGCGGATTTTGCTCCCCGTACGACCTGCGGGCAGCCGGCCTCGCGATGGAGCGGGCCGATCTCTACCGCGTTGTCGACGACAGGGTTGAGGCGATGTTGGCCGCAGGCCTGGAGCGCGAGGTTCGCGGCCTCCGCGAGGCCGGGCTGCGAAGGGGGACCCCAGCCGGTGAGGCGCTCGGCTATCGCCAGCTGCTCGACTATATCGACGGACGGATGACCCTCCAGCGGGCGGTCGACGATATCAAGGCGCGCACCCGAAACTACGCCAAGAGGCAGCTCACCTGGTTTCGAAAAGACCCCAGGATTCGATGGTTCGGGGTCGAACTCAACGCCGGCGAACAACCGGGCACGTTCGCCGCCGCGCTGGGAAAGACCAGTATGCTGGTACTTGAATATCTCTCGGACAAACCGGAGAATTAAGCCAAATGGATTTTTCAAAGTACGAAGGCACCGCAAACGATTTCATAATGCTCGACTGCACGTCCGGAGAGCTTCACCTTTCCGCGGAAAAGGTCGCTTCTCTTTGCGACCGCCGTACCGGGGTCGGGGCTGACGGCGTCATCGTGATGCTGCTCTCGGAGCGCGCCGATATCATGATGCGCATCTTCAACGCGGATGGCTCCGAGGCGCAGATGTGCGGGAACGGCATACGGGCTCTCTTCCGCTTCGCCCTGGACAGGGGCGTGGTGGTGGGGGACAGGATAGCCGTGGAAACGGTGTCCGGCTTGAAGACAGTGTCAAGAACGCGAGGCCGGGGCGGCGAGGACCTCTTCGCTGTCGAGATGGGGGCACCGGCGTGGACGCGTTCCGACGTGGGCATGGCAGGTGAGGACGAGGCCATCGGAGTGCCGGTGGACCTCGGTGACGGAACGGTGCTCAGCGCGACCTGCGTATCAGTGGGCAATCCCCACTGCGTCATTTTTGTTGACGACGTCGAGGGCTACCCGGTCGCCGACGTCGGCCCGATGGTCGAGAAACACGTGCTGTTCGCCGAGAGGACCAACGTGGAGTTCGTCAGGGTCGTAGATCAGGAGCGCATCGAGGTGAGGGTCTGGGAGCGCGGGGTGGGAGAGACGATGGCCTGCGGCACCGGGGCCTGCGCCGCGCTGGTGGCGGCGAACCTCAACGGCCTTGTCGGCAGGAAGGCGATCGTAGCGCTGCCCGGCGGTGAGCTCGAGGTTGAATGGCTGCATGAAGGCGTGCGGCTTACCGGGCCCGCGCGCCACGTTTTTGACGGGAGAACGGTGTAGCAGATGAAACTCTCTGACAGGCTGGAAAAGATACCCCCTTACCTTTTCGCCGAGGTTGACAGGTTGATAGCCGAGAAGAAGGCCCAGGGGGTCGACGTCATAAGCTTCGGAGTGGGAGACCCGGACGTCCCGACCCCCGGGGACGTCGTCGAGACGCTGCGCGACGAAAGCCGCAGGCCCGAGAACCACCGGTACCCCTCGTACCACGGGTTGGAGGAATTCAGGCGGTCCGCAGCCGCATGGCTCGAGCGCAGGTTCGGGGTGAATCTCGACCCTGACACGGAACTCCTTTCGCTGATCGGCTCCAAGGAGGGCGTGGCCCATTTCGCGCTCGCGCTCCTCGACCCTGGCGACGCGGCCCTGGTCCCCGAGCCGTCCTATCCCGTCTACGCGATGGGGACGCTGCTGGCCGGGGCCGAGAGCTATTATCTGCCGCTCAGAGCCGAAAACGGTTTCCTTCCCGACCTCGAGTCCGTCCCCGCGGAGGTCGCCGCCCGCGCGCGGGTCCTGTGGATCAACTACCCCAACAATCCTACGGGGGCCGTCGCTCCGGATGAGTTCTTCAGAAGCGCCATAGATTTCGCCGCCAGGAACGGGCTTGCCCTGGCACATGACAACGCCTACTCGGAGATAACCTACGACGGGTACGTGGCGCCGAGCCTGTTCCGGTTTGACGGCGCGATGGAGCTCGGTATCGAGTTTCACTCCCTGTCCAAAACGTTCAACATGACCGGCTGGCGCGTTGGCTTCGCCTGCGGAAACGCCCGCCTCATCGAGGCCCTGGGCACCATCAAGACCAACATCGATTCCGGGATCTTCAACCCCATCCAGCTTGCGGCCGTTGAGGCTCTCGAAAACGGTGGAGGCACAATTGTGGAGATGGTCGAGCTCTACCGCCGCCGAAGAGACCGACTCGTAGGCGAGTTGAGGGGTCTCGGTTGGGAAGCGGAACCCCCGAAAGGCGGCATCTACATCTGGATGCCGGTGCCGGATGGGTTCGACTCGGTACGGTTCTCGGCACACGTGCTTGACAGGGCTGGCGTGTTCTTCACCCCCGGAAACGCGTACGGGCCCTCGGGCGAGGGCTATGTCCGGCTGTCGCTTACCGTACCTGACGACAGGATCCTGGAAGCCGTCTCGCGGCTTAAGGAAGTTTTCTAGTTGCCCATTCGCGACCCGGAGGACGACCGGGAGCCCTGCCTGCTCGTAGCAGTTCAGCTCCCCAACGCCTCCGACGAGGAAACCGCGGATTCCCTCGCGGAGCTGGGGGCGCTCGCGCGCACCGCCGGCGCCGAGGTGGTGGCCTCCCGGGTGCAGAAGAGAAATTCCTACGAGTCCTCTACGGTTCTGGGCAAAGGCAAGGTCGAGGAGGTGGGCAGGGCCGTAAGTGAATCCGGCGCCACCCTTGTCGTCTTTGATAACGAGCTCACCATCACCCAGCAGGACAGGCTTGCCTCCGCGCTCGACGCGAGGGTCATCGACAGGACGGCATTGATACTGGACATATTCGCCCAGCACGCCCATACCAGGGAGGGAGCCACGCAGGTCGAGCTCGCCCAGCTTTCCTACATGCTCCCGCGCATCCGGGGCCGCGGCGTGGAGATGTCCCGGCTGGGTGGGGGCATAGGCACGAGAATGGGCGCCGGGGAAACCAAGCTCGAGGTGGACCGGAGGAGAATCCGGGGCCGCATGAGGAAGCTGGAGCATGACCTTGACCAGATGGAGGCGGTCCGCAAGACCCAGCGCAAGCAGCGTGTCAGGGCCGCGCTCCCTTCCATGTGCCTTGTGGGGTATACGAACAGCGGCAAATCGTCGCTGCTCAACCGCCTGACCTCCGCCTCGGTGCTCGTCGAGGACCAGCTTTTCAGCACCCTCGACTCTACCACCAGGAAGCTGCTGCTGCCCGACGGGCAGCAGGCGGTCGCCTCGGACACGGTAGGCTTCATAAGGAAGCTGCCTCATGAGCTTGTCGCGGCTTTCCGCTCCACTCTCGAGGTGGTTCGCGAGGCCGACCTCCTGGTGCACGTGGTGGACGCCACCCGGGACCCGGTCCTGGCCGAGATGATAAGGGCGGTGGAGGAGGTGCTCGAGGACCTGGGTGCCCAGGGCATTCCCCGTCTTGTCGCGTTGAACAAGATAGACGCTGTTGAGCTGTCCCAGCTCGCGTACCTGGAGCGCGCCTTTCCTGACGCGATCAAAATATCGGCTCTTGACGGCACCGGCATCGATGCGCTGCTGGAAGCCGCTTCCAGGCAGATCACGACTTCGCGCGTCGTACAACTGTATGTGCCCGCCGGCAGGGGAGACATCCTTTCGGCGCTCTACCGGGATGGCTCGGTCCTGGCCCGGGAGGTCGAAGAGGACACGGTCCTGGTGAAGGCCAGCCTCCCGCCCGAGAAAATCAGCAGGTACGGTGAATTCCTCAGCGACTGCCGGGGTAGGGAACAGGCATAACTGCTCTATCAAGCCAGTAATTGGCAATTATGATTTAACCTCGACTTCACCATCAGAAAAAATATTCTTTGCACATCCACTCGAGTCTCGTATTGCCTGGTGCACATCACCCGACCGAGGGACAACGCGGCTCTCGACGGTGGATTTAAGCAACGAGTCTCTTGTGCAACCGGTCATACCGGGAGAATCGCCCGTTCGACCTTTTCCTCAACGGGTATGAAGTAAGCAGTAAACCTTAAATCAAGGTTTACCAAGACGCAAAACTCTGAAGTGCCACGGTAGAGAAAATATTTTCCATAATCGTATTGACACACTTCATATTGTGGGGCTAAATAGCCTCGAGCACTAAATGTGCGGTTCGGCACTGATGTCAGGACTCCAGAGGATTCAATCTTGCGAACCGGGGGTAGTGTCCTCCGGAAAGGGTGCGGGTAAGGTTTTGAAGTGTCCATATTGCGATAATCCGAAAACGAAAGTCATAGATTCAAGGTCCGCCGAGGAGGGTATGGCGATCCGTCGGCGGAGGCACTGTCTTAACTGCGGCTCCCGGTTCACAACCTTCGAGAGGCGTGAGAAAGCGGGCATGGTTGTAATAAAGCGCGATGGCACGCGCGAGCCTTACGACCGGGATAAGGTTGCGAGCGGCCTGTATAAGGCATGCAGCAAGAGGGAAGTTGCCGAGTCGGTCATAGAGCACAACCTGGACGACATTGAGGCAACGATACTACGGCGCCCCGACAGGGAGATCACGGCCCAAGAACTCGGCGACATGATCATGGAGCGCCTGCGCCAGGTTGACGAGATCGCGTACTTGAGGTTCGCGTCTGTTTACAAGCGGTTCGACGATGTGAGCGAGTTCCAGAAGGAGCTCGGAGAGCTCATGCCGGGGCGGCCGGGGGACATCGATGGACCGACCTGAGCAATGGGTAACGGAAAGGAGCGGTAAGTGACACCTCGAATCCAGGTTCTCAACAACCAGGCTGATTTCTCCTACAACCCGGCCGGCGACTCTACGGATATCGCCCTGCAGGTCTCCACTGTGTCCAGGGAGGAGATAAACCTCTGGGACAAGCAGAAAATCGTGGACTCGATCATCCTCGAGGCCCAGGCCGCGCCGGACCTGGCCCGGGAGATCGCTGACGAGGTCGAGAAAACGCTTGTGGCGTCAGGGCAGATGCGGGTGACCACCAGCCTTATTCGTGAGCTGGTCGACCTACAGCTCATGGAGCGCGGCCTCTCTCATATGCTTGAGAAGCACACCAACCTGGGCCTTCCGATGTTCGACGTCGAGAACATCATCACCCAGGCAAACAAGGAGAACTCCAACACCACGCACAACCCGGAGTCCATCAACCTGACCATTGCCGAGACTATTCTCAAGCAGTACGCCCTTGAGCGCATTTTCAGCGATGACATTGCCCGCGCGCACTACGAGGGGGCCATCCACCTTCACGACCTGGGCTTTTGCGTGCGCCCCTACTGCGGGGGGCACAGCCTGGAGTACGTCAAGAAGTTCGGGCTTCGCCTTCCTAATATAACGAGCACCTCCAGCCCCGCGAAGCATCCTGACGTGCTGATAGGACACATGGTCAAGATGGCATCCACGCTTCAGTCCTACTACGCGGGCGCCATCGGCTGGGAGGCGGTAAACGTGTTCTTCGCGCCGTTCCTGGTCGACCTGCCGTACGAGCGAATAAAACAGCTGGCCCAGATGCTCATCTTCGAGTTCAACCAACTGGCC
Source organism: Candidatus Geothermincolia bacterium (assembly GCA_038326775.1). Classification (GTDB taxonomy): domain Bacteria; phylum Actinomycetota; class Geothermincolia; order Fen-727; family Anoxymicrobiaceae; genus DYIU01. Next base: position 50,324 of record JBBQKJ010000012.1, on the reverse strand, counting down.
GGCGCGCGCGGCAGCCAGGTGGTCTTCACCGACTTCAACCTGTATTACAACGTTCCCAGGCATCTGCGCGACGCCCCCGCCATCGGGCCCGGCGGCGAGCCGACCGGCAAGACCTACGCCTATTACGAGCGGGAGGCCCAGTTGTTCCTCAAGGCCCTGTTCGAGATCTACCAGGTGGGTGACGCGATGGGCAAGACGTTCGTCTTCCCCAAGCCTCTTCTGCACCTGAGCGATGATTTCTTCAAGACGGAGGGATGGGAGGAGTTCCTCGACCTTGCCTGCGAGGTTGCCAGCGCTCAGGGCATCACCTACTTCGTGTTCGACCGCGGCGACGAGGTCACCGTCTCGCAGTGCTGCAGGCTCAAGCTGAAGCTCAACGAGGAAGACCTGAAGGAGGCGCTCACGCCCGAGAAGATGCGCTTCAGCGCCCTTCAGAACATCACCATAAACCTGCCGCGTATCGCCTACCGCGCGCTGGGAAGCGACGAGATGCTCTTCAGCGAGCTGGAGACCACCCTGGAGATGGTGGCGCGGGCGCACCTTCAGAAGCGCAAGTTCATCTTGAGCCTCATGGAGCTTGGCAGCGAAGGGCCGGTTTCCCTCCTTTGCATGGAGAGCGACGGAGAGCCTTACCTGAGGGTCGATCGGCTCACCTACCTGGCGGGCCTGCTCGGTCTCAACGAGATGGTCCAGGTCCATCGCGGCGAGCAGCTGCACGAATCCGTCGAAGCGCTTAAGTTCGGGCTGAAAGTCGTGTCCCACATGTCCATCGTCTGCGAGAGGCTGTCGAAAAAATACGGCATAAGCATGGTGCTGGAGGAGTCGCCGGCGGAGTCGAGCGGTTACCGGCTTGCCAAGCTCGACATGAAGTACTACCCGGCGCAGGCGGGCAAGGTCGTCAAGGGGCAGCTGGAGAGTGGCAGCTACTACTACACCAACAGCATTCACCTGGCCACCGACGCTCCCATTGACTACGTCGAGAGAGTGACGAAGCAGAGCATGTTCCACCCTCTCATAAAGGCAGGCGCGATAATCCACATATGGCTGGGGGAGCACCAACCCCCAGCAGCTTCCATCCGCAAGTTCGTCGAGAAGATCTTCTGGGACACTAACGCGGCGCAGGTCGCTTTCAGCCCGGAGTTCACGGTCTGTAACGCTTGCAGCCGCACCAGCCGCGGCCTGTCCGAGGAATGCCCGCAGTGCGGCTCCACGGACACGTACGGAATCACACGGATCGTCGGGTACTTCTCGAAAGTCTCGACCTGGAACAAGGGAAAGCTGGCAGAGTTACGCCAGCGGAGGAGGACTTCGCTCACCACGGGAGGGGATAAGGATGAGGCTGAAGGTATTCGTGAAAGAAGACTGTCCCAACTGTCCAGCAGCTAAGGAGGTCGCTAACCAGTTCCCGTTCAGCATTTTGTTTGACCTGGACGATGCCGACGGGCTGGCCGAGGCTGCGTTTCACAGCGTGTTGTGCACGCCCTCGATGGTTCTGGTGGACGACCAGGAGATGGTGATCAAGTCCTGGCGTTGCCACGTCCCCAGGCCAACCGAGATAGCCAACTACGCCGCTTGACCACGGGCGGGCCGATTGGCTTTCTACGTAGAGTTCAAGAAAGTGGACCGGGACGCGGAGGCTCCGAGTTACGCGCACGAGGGTGACGCCGGTTGCGACCTCAAGAGCGCGGCGGACCTGGTCCTCGAGCCGGGTGCCAGGGCACTGGTCCCGACTGGAATCGCGGTATCCATCCCCGAAGGGTACGCGGGGTTTGTCCAGCCTCGCAGCGGGCTCGCCGCCAGGCACGGTGTGAGCATCGTCAACACTCCGGGGCTCATCGACTCCCATTATCGCGGTGAGATCAAGGTCATCCTTGTCAACCTCGATCCCGAGAAGCCGTTCGAGGTGAAGCGCGGCGATAAGATATGCCAGCTGGTCTTCCAGAAGGTGGAGCGCGCCGGGTTTGTCGAGGTTGACCAACTCGAAGAGACCGCCCGCGGAGATGGCGGTTTCGGCTCGACGGGAAGGTAGCATGGAAGAGAAGCGGGGTGAGAACCCGTTCGACAAGCCGACCAGGCAGCTCCGCTCGTCCGACCCGGCGGCGGTAGCGCGCAAAGCCGGGGCAGACTGGGAGGCCTCGGGTGAAAGCGGCCTTTTTCACCTTCCCGTGCTGGGCGGCGATTTCTCCATCTCGTGGCCGGAAGTCTCGGTGGAAGCGCCTGGGGGTCTCGACTCCTATCCCCTGAAGCTGCTTTCCCTGCTTTACCTGGCGCAGACCGACGGGACGCCCCCGACGGGCACCTGGGTGGCCTATAGAGAGCTGCCGGGAGGACGATTCTATGAGCCCGTGGTCAAGAGGAGCGTCGAGGGCCCTCTCGCCCTTGCATGCGGTTCCGGCGCGAAGTGGTTCGCGCCCGCGTGCGAGGCGCTCTTCGGCAAGCCGCTGCCGATGGGTGATAGCGCTTACTCGTTCGCCCTGTTCCCGAACGTGCTGCTGGCCTTCGTCTTGTGGCGAGCCGACGAGGAGTTCGACGCCCGCTGCCAGGTGCTCTTCGACTCAGGCGACTGCCGGCACCTCAACGCCTTTGACCTGCGCATGGGCGCCCAGGACATATCCACGCGGCTCATCCGCGCCGGCGGGGGATAGGGCGTGGGCGGCGCAGGCAAGGTGGTTGTCCTGCTCTCCGGGGGTGTGGATTCGGCGGTCTGCCTGTTCGGTGCGGTGCGAGACCTGCCGGCGGAGTGCGTCATATCCCTCACTTTCGATTGGGGCCAGCGCTCGTGGGGCCAGGAGCGGGATGCGTCTCTCGCACTGACACGGGTCGCGGGTATCGAGCCGCCGCGACTTGTTGACGTAAGGTTCCCGTACGGCGGCGTGCTCACCGACGAGGACGCGCAAATCCCGCTGGGCCGGACCGTCAGCGATATCGAAGGGGGGGGCGTTGCGCCGACCTTTTTTCCGGGCCGCAACCTGGTTCTGCTCTCCCACGCGTTCGGCGTCGCGCACTGCGAGAGGGCAACCGCGGTCTATTTCGGAGCGAACGCGCACGACGCCGGCGGCTATCCCGACTGCCGCGCGGATTTCACGGCGGCCATGGAAAACACGGCCAACCTCGCCCTCGGCAACCCCGGCATCCGGCTCAAGACGCCGCTTGCCCGGATGTCGAAAGCGGATATCGTGAAGATGGGGGAGGGGCTCGGGGTGCCGTGGGAGCTGACTTTCTCATGCTACGCTCCCATCGATGGCCGGCACTGCGGCAGCTGCGACTCCTGCCTGGACCGGCGGGGCGCGTTCGAAGCAGCCGGCGTGGCCGACCTCTCTACCGGGCCGGGCCTCGCGCGCTAGTCGTCGTCCTCGGGGAGTATCTTCGGCATCGTTATATCGAGGTTCACCGCCCGCCTGACGTAGGAGCTGAAGACAACCGGTATCATCAGGATGAGCAGTATGGCTATCAGAAGGTAGATCCACTTGGCGCCGGATCCCTTGCCCACCACGAGCCCCTTCCCGAATCCGGTGCTGTTGCCGAAAAGGTCTGTTACAGAAAACTCGGAGGTAAGCACCGATTGCGTACCCCTGACGCGCCCGGCGAAATACCTGTCCCAACTCTTGCCGGTGGCACCCTCAAGGAGCTCGCTTATGTCGACGAGCGTATACTTTTTCCCTTTGAAGCCGTCGTGTCTCCTGATGAGCTCGCCCAGCAACCAGTCGATATCCTTGACCTTGCCCTGCGATTCGGCGGGGAGCTTCCTGGCGATCGAGGCCACCACGGCCGCTCCCTTGTTGGCCAGCAGGGGCTGTGCCTCCGGAACGGACTCCGCCTCGATGAGGGAGGTCGTGGGCGCCAGGAGATCGCTCAGGTATGAGCGATATATCCTGGAGAACTCCTCGTAAGCCTTGCTCGAATCCATGAGGCCCGCGATTGCCGCCACCCGAAGGGGGTAGAAAAGGCCCAGCCCCTCCTGGAACCAGCGGGACTCCCCACCGGGCTTCGGCACCAGGGAGTAACGGTTCCAGAGGTCGAACAGGCCCCCGGCGGCCGCGGCCGCGCCCCGGCCTTCGAGCTCCCTGGCGTCGTCGAACACAACGACCGAGTCCAGTTGGGTCTCGTGCCCCGGCCCGTCGAGGCCGAACCGCTTCGCCCCGCACATCAGGATCGACAACCGGCGCCGGCCTGCTCGCTCTCCCAGTGTCTTGTCGAGATCGCCATGTAGAGTCAGCAACGCGTTCGTGTAAGCTTTGCGCTGCGCGGCTTTCTGCTTCGAGTAATCGCCTGAGAAGCCTGTCGTTATCTCGACCCCGCGGGAGTTGACATCCACGAGCGCAAGTCGACCCCATGTGATGAAGTTCTCAAGCAGGCCTTTCTCCGTGTCAACCCGGAATGACTTTCCGGAGCCGCCGAGCGGTTCCCAGGGGACCAGCGCTTTCTCTCCGGACTCCAACTCGATGACCACCTTGAAATCATCAGCAACAGGGCGGCCCTCGGATGGCCGTCGAGGGCACATGAGGACGTCTGAGGCCCTGAAGACCTTCAGGTCGGGCTCACTTATAGCCCGGGGCGCCACCGCGCCTCCAGTTGCCTCTGAGTTTCCCCCGGCGCTATTCACGTCGCCGAAGGTGACCCGGTAGTCAACCGGCATGTCACCACCTTCGATGGCGGTCAGCACCCAACCTGAACCGGAGGGCGAGGCGGCCTCGATTTTATATGCAGGGTCTCGCAAAGGCACGAGCTCGACCTGTGGTCCAGACACTTTGGAATCAGTTCCTCCACCTGCGGCGGGAGGCGCCAGAAGCGCCTTTTCCCCCTGTTTCAGCGTGAAGTTCAACGACACCTCGACGGCCCCGGGGTCGCCTTCAGCAACCTTCAAGTGAAACTCAACCCCAGCAGAGCCAGTGGGCGCGGCCGCAAGGCACAGTGGCAGTGCGCCAAGTCCGCCGAGAAGAACCGCACATGCAAGGCATGTCATCTTTACGCTTGTCAGTGCTCTTTGATTTCTCATACGGTGATTTACGGACATATCCCGGTGAGTATAGCAGAACGACGTCCCTCCCACGTCTTCTGCGCGACGGCGGGGGAGGGCAGGGGGCTCAGCCGCCGCGCTCCTTTGTGGCCTCCGCAAGCTCAACCCGCTTGACGTACCGGAGCGAGGGCACCTGGCAGATGAGGAGTATCACTATGATACCGACCCCCACCATGATATAGGATGACGGGTGTACGACCACCGTGAGCGTGAACAGGTCGTTATTCTGCAGGCTCATGGCGTATCTCGCCACGACCACGCCGAGAAAGCACCCCGGGACTATCGACAGCAGGCCGAAGATCACGTTTTCAAGCGTGGTCATGGCGGATATCTTCCACGATTCGGTACCGATGGTCCGGATAGTCGCAATCTCCTTCTCCCGCTCGAGGATGTTTATGGTGATGGTGTTGAAAGTAAGGGTGAACGCCATCATCAGGGCGAAGACGAGCATCACGTAGACGATTATGTACAGGAGGCTCATATAGCCCTCGACCTCGCGCCTTATCTGCCTCAGGTCGATGGTCGCTGCCATGCCATCGAGCTTCTGCAGCGCGTCACGCGCTTCGACGTAGTGGCCCGGTATGACCTTGACGTAGAAGCTGCCCCTGCTGGTCAGGCCGTAGTCCAGAAGCTCCCTGGCCTCGTCGCGTGGTATATAGCAGATGTTGCCCAGCGGCTCTTCAATGAACGGGCTCACAACGAAGGTCATCTCGCGATAAGCGCTCTTGAGGGTGACCCTGTCACCGACGTTCACACCCTTTTTCTGGTTATACCACTGGTTGAGAAGTATGTGCCGGTCGGTGATTTCAACCTTTTCCCGGCCCGGGGTGTAGAACTTTCTCATGCTGGTGTCGGGCTCTATGCCCATCATCACTGTTTCCGCCTCTTCGCCGTCCCAGGCTATCTTCACGTTGTAGCCAATGGTCGGTTCCACGTTCCCGACGCCCGGCACCCGCTTGATCTTGTTGATCAACGCCGCGTCGCGGCCGCCCAGGAATATGGCGACCATGTCGAAGCGGTTGTTCATGCTGAACCCTCGGTTGAGAGCGTCACCGGCGGTGTTGAGCACTGCCAGGAACATCAGGACCATCATCACGGAGAACGTGAGCCCTATCAGGGTGAAGACCGTACGCCGCTTGTTTCGAAACATGTTGCGCATGGGCACCTTCAAGAACATGGGCATTCTCGACAGGGGAGGGAAGGCGCGCTCGAGAAGCGGCATCTTGAAGACTTGCTGGAGGATCTCTCCGCGCATTGCATCGGTCGGGTCGAGCCGAGCGGAACTGAGCGCGGGAATAATCCCCGCCACGGCGCAGAATATCATCGACATGGACATCCCCTGGAAGACGATCAGCCAGAAGACCCTTATCTTGACCAGGGGTATCCCTATGGTCCCCGCGTAGATGCTCGCGATCAGATAGGAGACCCCGTATCCGATAAGCGCGCCGAACACCGCACCGAGCGCGCCGATGATAAGCGCGAAGGACAGGTAGTGCGTGAGTATCTGCCTTCGGGTGTAGCCCATCGCCCGCATGACGCCTATGAAGGGGCGTTGAGTGTAAACCAGCCGTGAGAGCAGGATGTAAATACTGAAACAGGCGATGCCCAGGAAGAGGAGAGGGAAGAAAAGCGCGAAGCTCTTGAAACCCTCGAGGTCGGACTTCATCAACTTGTTGCCCTGGTGCTCCTCCTTGGTGATGACCTCCTTGATGCCTGTGTATTTCATGATATCTTCTACGGCGGTAATCTGGGGGTCCATGTGCTCCGGGTCCCTGACCTTGAACAACACCTGGTTGTACTCGTCAGTCAGGCCGGCCATCGACTGCGCGTCAGCCAGGGGCATGTAGAGTATGGCCATCGCTGAAGACGAAAGCATTGGGCTGAAGTCGCCCTTCTCGCCCGCCAGGACCAGGTATTCCGGGGAGCCGGCGATGCCGATTATCTCAACGGGTGTCTGAACGCCCTGTTTTAAGTACTGTATGGTGTCGCCCGGGTGGAGGTCGTAGAACTTGGCGAAGTGAGACTCGGCGATAGCCACCATCCTGTCGCCCTTCTCGAAAAAGCGGCCTTCTTTCACGAGCAGCTCGTCGACCATCGGCAGCTCGGACGGGATTCCCGTGACCCTACCCATCAGGCGCTTGCCGCCCTCCATGGCGATGGAGACATCTTCGCGCACCCTGGGCGTGACCATGGTGACGCCGGGCACTTTCCGGACCCGGTCCACAACGTACTGCTGTATCTCCTCCGACTTTACCCTGAAGTCGGCGAAGTTAAGTTTCTTATAAGTGTATTCATAGGACGTTTTAAGGTTTCTGTACGACATGGATGACGCAATGAATATCCCCACGCCGATCATCACCACGAAGGTGATGGCCAGGAACCGCACCTTGGAGTTCAATATCTCGCGCATCAGCTTGGTGCGCATCATGTTCTTCTCAGGCTTTTTTATCTTCATTACGTTCAACCACAATTGCCTGGACAGGCAAACACTATCGCTCGTTCGATCGATCGGCAGTTCCGGGAGATACCCGCGTCGATGGCTAAAACCGCAAAACCTAGTACTTACTCGACAGATACATGCGTTCGCTTGATGAAAGCGAAGCCTCAAGCCTCTACACGCAATCCGGAAATATAATATCTCAAATCTCAAATACGTCCATGAGGGTTCTCAAGGCCATCAGCAGCCCCGCACATGGATGTCCCATAATATATATTATGTAAACTTCTTACAGACCCCTCGAATAATATCGCTCCACCTCCTTCTCTAACCCCCCTCTGCTGACCCACGCAAACCGTAACAACTGCATATAAGGTTGTGGAGCCCGGGTATGCCAGGCTGGTTGACCGTTGAAAAGCCGGGGCCGGAAAGGAATCTCCCGGGCGGCTGCGCCGTGGAGGTCAGCCGCCCGCCATGCCCCTTCCCCGCTTGTACGAACGCGGACGGTCGCCTGGGGGTCACTGTAGAATTGAAAGGCTCTCCTCGAGCATGTCCAGGTAGCGCTCGTTAAGGAAGTAGCCCATGTCCTGGTCAAACTCGATCACGTTCTCGCGGCGGTACTGCTCCTCGGCCCTTCGAGTCATGCCGGTGAGCGCCACCGTAAGGCCGTGGATGTCATACTGCTCGTCGTCGATCTTTTCGGCTATCGCGTCGATGAGCTCCTGGATCATCATGCCGCGCCGTTTCTCGAGCAGCACCCTGAGGGCTGTGAGCTCGTTGGAGCTCAGTTGGGCCACGTAGCGGTTGAGCTCGTCCTGCGTCCAGGTGTCGGGCTGTGGGACCATCACTATCCACGTCTCGGTGGACTCTATGCCTTCGACCCCTCGCACGGTGGAAAGAATCGTGTTCTGGAGCGTCTCCAGGTCGGGGCCTCTCATCACGGCAATGACGTCGCAGTGGCCGGATACGCCCTCGGCTGACATCACCTGCGGCATCGATGACATGGTACGCATGACCGCGTCGAGCTTCCCGGCCGAGACCTTGATGAAAACGTAAGCCTTTTTTTTCACGACTTCCCCCTTGCGCGGATAGCGATTCCAGACCTCGGTGCCTTGCACTCCTCTATATGCTCCCGTGCCCACAACCTCCGCCTGGTGGGAAGCGGAACTCCAACCACACACGCCTCGCCCCGGGAGCGGGATTCCTTTCAACACCTTCAAGCAGAAGTATACTATGCGGGGGACCGTCGCGGGCGCGCTCGTCGGCAGTAACGCGGAGCGGCACGGACCCTTTTGACCCACAGCGTGACCCACTTCCCTCCAGTTGATATACTCGTCTGCGTCAATCATGGAGGTGGAGAGTCGTGATAATCATCGGTGAAAAGATAAACGGGACGCGACAGGCGGTGCGCGACGCGATACTCGCGCGCGACGAGGCGTTCCTGCAGGAGCTTGCCGCGTCCCAGGCGGAGTCCGGGGCGGACTATATCGACGTCAACGTTTCCACGGGCACGATAGACGAGGTTGACTCGATGGAGTGGGCGATCGGCGTGGTTTGCCGGGCCACGGAAAAACCTCTGGCGCTCGACTCGGCCGACCCGAGGGTCCTGGCCAGGGGCCTTGAGCTCTGCGCCGGCTCCCGGCCTTTCATCAACTCCGTCAGCGGTGAGGAGGCGAGGCTTCAGGGCGTTCTCCCGCTGGTGGCGCGCTACTCGTGCCCGGTGGTCGCCCTGGCAATGGACGAGGCGGGCATCCCCGAGACGGCCGAGAGCCGCCTGGAGATATGCCGGCGCATCGTGGAGCGTGCCGGCGCTCTCGGCATCGAGCCGGGCGATATCTACCTCGACCCGCTTGCCCTGCCTGTCAGCGCCGACTGCGGGCAGGGGCGATTGACTCTCCGGACCCTGGAACTTATCAAAGCCGAACTGCCGGGCGTCAGGACGGTCATGGGGCTGTCCAACGTGTCCTTCGGCATGCCTCGCCGGACGGTGATCAACAGGGCGATGATGGCCGTGGCCACCTTCGCGGGACTGGATGCCGCCATCATCGACCCGACGGACCGCGAGCTGGTGGCCGCGGCGTTCGCCTCCGAGGCGCTGATGGGAGATGACCGGTTCTGCCGCAACTACATGAAAGCGTTTCGAAGCGGCGTCATCGGATAAGGAGGCCCGGCGTGCCTGACTCAACCAAGCCGAATGTCGGGAGCTCGACCAGGGTCTGGGTCGGCTCGACCGTGATGACCTGCCTCGGACTCATACTAGGCGCCGGCGTGATGATCGCCGGAAGCTTACTTCGATGGAGGTCTGATGCCGTCCTGGCGCTTTACAACCGCTCCGGATGGCAATTCGAAAACATCATAAGGGGTGACGGCAAGATCACCTTCGCCATGGGAGCGCTCGTCGCGGCCTGCCTGGTGGCCGGACTGCTGGCCCAGAACAGGGTTCCTTTCATGGCCGGTGTCGCCGTCTCCGCCGTCTCCCTCGGCTTCTCGGCGTACGAGATCATCTATATCGCGTCGAGGCCGGGCATAACCGGTCCTGGCCGCGGGCTTTACATGGTGCTCGCTGGAAGCGGGGCGGCTTTCCTCTGCTCTCTCGGCGGATACCTGATGATGACCGAGCGCCGCAAAGAGGCGCATGTCGTTCAAGCGGCCGCCCCTTCCAGCGAGGTGGCCTAGTGCTCCCTTCCATAAATACGCTGGCGTTCGAGCCCTGCACCACTCCGACCGCGTTGTGCTCCCTCCCCGTACTTCCCGAGTACGCCTCGGTCGCGCGCCTTGTCGGGCGCGGCGCACGGACGCTCTTCCTGCGTGACCGTATTTATGGAAGGGAGCACTAAGTTGCCTTTCTGCGCCACTTGCGGCAGGGAGTACGGCGCCTTCAACTTCTGCCCCTATTGCGGAAGGCCCTCGGACGGTGCAGTTGCGCGGCAAGACGGGAAACTGCCGTCACCGCCACTTTCACGCGCCGATCCCGTTGGAAAACCTGCCCCCCTCCCCCTTCGCGGCGTTCTTATCTTCGGGCTCGCCGCCGCGCTCGGCTTCTGCGCGGCTGCCGCCGCGGCGTTGATTTCCTGGATCGATGAATGGGGGCTCAGGGTCTCAGGCCTTGACCGGGACGGCAGGCTGGCCCTCGCCATGGCCCTGGCAGGGCTGCTCTTCAGCCTGCTGGCGATCGCCCTGAGGTCGAGGTGGCCCTTTGTTCCGGCCATGGTCGCGGGGATGGCCGTGTCGTCGTTGGCGCTCCTCGAAATGGTTGACCTGGCTCGTTCCGCGGGCTTTTCGATCTCCGGCGCCGGGACGGCGCTCTGGGTAAGCGCGGCCGCAGGAATCGTCGCTTTGGTCGCGGGCGCCGGCGGAGCCTCTCTCAGGAGGAGTCCGCATAATCAGTAGCTGGGTATCCGCCTGGACCAGTCCGCAAGCTCTCCCCGGTCGAAGCGCTCCGGGTATTTCTCGAAATGCCGCATGACTTTCCGCGCCTTGAGCCCGGTCCTGGCAAAACCCAGGAGGAGGGGCAGGCTTCCGTAGCCCCGGACAAGCTTCTTGACAAGCGGCAGCGGGCGCGGTTTGAAAGGTTCGGGCACCAGGCCGCTGAAAACCTCCTCCCCGGTGAGCACCTTGCAGGCCATGAGCTCATCGAGGTCGCTCGAATCGAGCGTGTCGGCGAATTTGCGCATCACGTCATAGTACGCGAGCAGTGCTCCACGCCCGGTTTGAAAACGGAAGCAGTAATCCCAGAGGGCTGCGCGGTCGAAGCGCCTCTCCCCGATCGCGCGGGCTATCGTCTCCGAGGCGAGGTCCGCCGAGATAAGCGCCGATGCGGTTCCCGAGCCGTGTGCCGGTATGACCTGGCAGGCGCTGTCGCCCAGTACGAGCAGGCCGTCGGCGGCCGGGATGTCAAGTGGCCGCCTTATCGGAATAGGTCCGCCGTCGCCGAATATCTTCTCTCCCACGAACCGCCATCCCCGCAGGATCTCATCGAAACGATTGTCCGTCGCGTCGATGCCAAACGAGGGCTTGATGCCCACCAGGATGTCTATGAAGCCGCCTTCCAGGTCGAGGTGCACAGCTTCGACGGAGTAAGTCCCGTGTGCGCCGGTGCGGTCGAGCCTGAGGCGGTCAGGCAGAATGCCCTCCTCGACCGCCTTCGCCGCGGCCTCGACATCTATCCGGCGCACCTCACGCCTCGCCACAACGATGTCCCGGGGGCCAGCCGTGTCGGACAGGCCCCAGTGCTCGGGCGTGGAGCGCCGCACGGTACCGCTGATGCCGGTGCAGTCGGCGACCAGGTCCGCCCGTATCGTCTCTCCGCCACCGTCCGCTTCGATGACCACTCCGGCCACCTTCCCCCCCTCGAGCAGCGCCCGGGAGACATTGCAGCAAGTCCTCAAGCAGGCCCCGCTCTTCACCGCCCATGCGGCGAGCTGCCTTACGTAGGCGCCGTTGCGTACCGGTGTGAGAGGCGTGGGCGGCAGCTCAAAGCGGTGCTCACCGTCCGGCGAGACCATCACCGTCCGCTCGGGCTCCCTCCATAGGGCCTCGCCGCCTGGAAAGGGCACCCCCGCCACCTCGAAGGCGCTGTTCTCGACGTCAACTATCCAGTCACGCCCGGCGCCGGGCTCGAGGCTCTTTTCCAGCAGAAGGACCCTGAATCCGCGCGCCGCGCTTTTAGCGGCAAGCGCGCAACCGGCGGGGCCCGCGCCCGCGATGAGAAGGTCCCATTCAGTGGCCATGACTAATCAAGCCTCCCATATTCCCTCATCATTCTCTCGACCGCGTGCCTGGCACCCTCCATCAGCGGTTCGCCGTGGCCTGGCAGCAGCACCTCGAAGTCGAGCTCGAGCACTTTCTTTCGGATGTGCGTAAACGAATCCTCGATGCGGGGGCTGAACTGGGGGGGCGGTCCCTCGAGCACTCCTTTCTCGTTCCTGATCGTGTCACCGGTGAAGAGTATGCCCCTCTCCTTCTGGTAAAGCGCGATGCTGCCGTCGGTATGGCCGGGCAGGTGTATCACCTCGAGCCCACCCAGAACGTCAACCACATCACCCTCTTCGAGCCTGGTGTCCACCTCCACGAACTCGTACGGGTACAGCGGGGCAAGCAACCTGTAGTAAACGGCCCTCAACGGGTCCAGCTTGTAAACCTGGTATGGCACGGCACCTTCCATAACCAGGGCATCTATCCCGTGAGCGGCTACGGCGGATGCGAAACGTCTCTTTATGCGAGACATCGACCCCACGTGGTCTATGTGGTAATGGGTGGCCACCATCAATGCCGGGGCGGCGCCTCTCAGTGCCCTTATTATTCGTTTCTCGTCAAGCGGAAAACCGGCATCGATCAACACGGGCCTCTCTTCGCCTATGACGTAGACGTTAGACCCCCAGGTGCGTTCGACCATGAAAACGCCTGGCGCCGTCTCTCTCAAAAGGTTGCACCTCCGGCTCCGCATAGTTTTCGCCGGTCGGTCGTGTCGGCGCAAACCGTCTGAAAGGGATACGCGCCAAACCTGCGCCGGAACTCAGGAACGGGGTACGACGATCTCGCAATCAACCCACTGCACGCCGGTCAGCCCTACCGCCTCGGCGGCCCCGCGAGAGAGGTCGAGTGCCCTTCCCTTCACGAACGGCCCACGGTCGTTGACCTTGACGACAACCGACCGGCCCCTGAACGTAACCCGAAGCCATGTCCCGAACGGTAGTGTCCTGTGAGCTGCGGTGAACTCGTACTGGTCGAACCTCTCGCCGCTTGCGGTTGGACGGCCATTGAACTCATTCCCGTACCAGCTCGAGTAACCGCTGAAGGACTGCCCGGTCCTTACGAAACCGTTCTCGTCCGGCCGGGAGTAAACCCTGTTCGGCCGAAACTCCGGTTGCAGAGGCGACAGCTCACCGGGAAGCTGGTTCGCTATCAGAGAGCCGGTGAGCTCGGCAAGCTCGTTCTTTTTCTGGTTCAGAAGCGCCTCGATGGCGGCGGTATCGGCCGTCTTGGCCAGGACCGCAGCCTCCTGCTTGTTGGCGATCTGCCTTTCCTGGGCCTCGCGGAGCCTGTCGCGCTTCGCTTTCAGCTGATTGAAGGCGTCCGCCTCACGCCTTGCCGTGTGCAGGATGTAATCGTAGCGTGTAAGAAAATCTGATATGTCCCTTGAGCCCAGGATCTCCACCAGAGCGTTATGCCTGCCTTCCATGTAGAGCAATCTCAACCTGCTGTTCAGGCTCCTCCTCGCGCTCTCGACCCCGGCCTCAGCCGCGTCTATCTCCAGGTAGCAGTCGAGTATTTTCTTTTCTATCTCGGCGAGCCTCCGTGACACTGTTACCCAGTCGCGCATGGCCCGGGAATACTGCTCCTCCATCGCGGAGATCTCCCGCTCCAGCCTTCTTGCCTGCTCGAGCCTGGACATCTGCTCCCCGGGAATACCCTGGGCGACTGCCAGTCCCGCAGGCGCGAACATCAACAATGCCAACCCAAGCGCCACGAGCAAGCTTGTCGATCTCTGGAGAGAATCTGGAACTATCACTTCCTCAACCTCACCCTGGACAACAGTACTGTGTTCTCATCCGCATCGAACTCTATACCTGATATAACGATCTATATTTATATAATATAGCATTACTGATAAGCAAAAGCAATTACAGGTAGTAATGTTGAGTATTATAACTTCCGTTACAAATGAGGTTTCTGTGCTTTCTACCGCCTGGCCCGAGAGGCCTTTTTCAGCGCCTTGACCTGGTCGGCGGAACCCTGGATTATGAGTATGTCCCCTGAGTCAAAAACGGTGTCTCCTCCAGGGTTCACGACGAAGTCACGCTTTGGTCGCTTCAAGCCCAGTATTCCTATGCCCTTGAGATCATCTACCAGCACATCACGTATGGACCTTCCGACAACGGCCGCTTCTGGCTCCACGGATATGTCCTCGAGCACCAGTTCCACCAGCTCACCGTGGGTCACCACGTCCAGGAAGTCGCAGACCATAGGCTTCAGCAGGAGCGCGGCCATCCGCCTCCCGCCCACGTTGTGCGGGGAGATGGCCCGGTCAGCGCCGGCGCGGTATAACTTCGATTCGGTCTCGTCGGAGTTGCAGCGTCCCACTATGAATATGTCCGGCCTTATCATCCTGGCGGTCATCGTGACGAAAAGGTTATCAGCGTCAGAGGAAAGGGCGGTCACGAGCCCCTCGGCCCGCTCCAGGCCGGCGCTCCTCAACACCGACTCCTCGGCGGCGTCACCTTTTACCGCCAGGAAGCCGTCGTCGAGGCACGCCTCCAACACGGCAGGCTCTTTTTCTATCACCACCACGTCGGTGCCGCGAGACTGGCACTCCCTGGCGATCTGCCTGCCTACCCTGCCGTAACCACAGATAACGTAGTGTCCCGTCAAGTCCTGTAGTTCGCGCAAGACTTTTCTCCTTCCCATTAGCTCCAGGATCCTGCCCTCAAGCAGCAGGTCCACCACGGCCGTCGTAACGTAGACGACGGCCGCAAGGCCGCTCACGATGATTATCATGGTGAATATCTCGCCGGCACGCGAGGGCAGGACTATCTCGCGATAGCCGACAGTGGACACGGTGATCATAGTCATGTAGAGGGCTTCCCAGAACGAGAGCCTTTCGATGATCATGTAGCCGACCGTGCCGACGGTGATCAAGCCGAGAAATACAAGCAAGGCAGTCCTGATATGCCAGTAAGGGCTTTTTCTGCTGCGCATTGCGTCCCCCGCCGGAGTTTGTAGATGCCAGCTAATCAGTTTGTCAAAGCATGGCTGTGACGACAGGTGATCCAGGAGTGGGACATCAGACGAAGTCCTCTGGCTCCACGTGGTCGAGGAAGTCGCGGAACCTCTCGATCTCATCTTCCTCTGGGGTCTCCATGACTATGCTCGCCTCGTCAAGGACCTTCTCCTCGGCGAAAACCGGTATATCCATCCGCACCGCCAGCGCTATGGCGTCTGACGGCCTCGCGCTCACGACGTGCCTGGCCTCGTCCTTGTGCAAGGTTATCTCGGCGTAAAACGTTCCTTCAATCAGGTCGTTTATTATGATCTTCTCAATATTCACCTTCAGGTCTTCCAGCACGTTCTTGAAGAGGTCGTGAGTCATGGGCCTTGCCGTCTCGACGCCCTGAAGCGCGAAGGCGATGGCGGTGGCCTCAAACGCCCCTATCCATATGGGCAGAAACCGTTCCCCTTCATCCTCCTGCAATAACACTATTGGTTGATTGGAAGGCAGTTCTACTCTAACGCCCACCAGGTTCATCCTAATCATTTGCCTCACCACCCTCTTTATACTCTAACCATAAATACAGGTCAAATAAGCGTTTCCCTCGCGAAACTCATCCCCGGGCGACGGGTGTGTGCCCTCGCCGGCCTGACCATTCGACCGTCCTGCGAGTGAGAAGAAGCCGTTCTTCTAGAAAATCCGGAAGGGAGCTGACACGATCTTGCCCATCCAGCAAAGGGAATACCAGAAAAATGCGAGCGGACCGGCGATAGGCCCGGTCCCGGCGGGGGTGCTTGCGGCGACCGCCTCGCCTTTTTCGAGCGATCTATTATTGAGCCAGCACTCGATGTTTCCAAGCGGCGTCCCCTTCTTCACTCCTCTCGGAGTCTGTTTTGAGAAGACGACCTTGACTTTGAAGACATCGCCCGAACCTTTCATGGTGAGCGCGCCAAGCTCGCGCCTGGAGACCACCTTCACGTATCGACGCGGGAACGCGGACACCCGGCTGCTGCCGAGCTTCTGCCCTTTCTCAAAGAACACGACGCGCTCCGAGCCGCTGAAGCCGTAATCGAAGAGAGCCTTTGTGTCATCCGCCCGGTGCGAGCTGTTCAAGACCACCGATATGAGCGCTTTTCCGTCCCTCGCGGCGGAGGCAACAAGACACCAACCCGCCTTGCCCGTGTAACCGGTCTTGATGCCGTTGGCTCCCTGGTACTGGAGCAGTATCTCGTTATGGCTTAGAAGCGTGCGCGGCCCGGGCTGACCTGGCGGCGCCGGTATATCGTGGCTCCTGGCCGCGACCATCTCGGCCAGGACCGGGTCCTTCATCAACTCCCTGCCAAGGATAGCGAGGTCGTAGGCCGTGGAGTAATGCCCCGGCTCGTCCAGCCCGTGCGGATTGGCGAAATGGCTCTCCACGGCGCCGAGCCTGGAAGCCTTCTTGTTCATGAGATCGGCGAACGATTGAGTGGAGCCGGTGGCATACTGCGCCAGGGCGTGTGACGCGTCGTTCGCCGAGAGCACCAGCACGGCCCAGAGGAGGTCCTCAACCGTCAGGGTCTCTCCGGCAACCAGGCCGACCCCCTGCTCACCCACCCGGGACGCCTCGGGGCTGATGGTCACCACGTCCTTCAGACCGAGCTGTTCCCTTGCCACAAGCGCTGTCACAATCTTCGTGGTGCTGGCGATGGGACGCTTCTGATGGGCGTTCTTGTCGAACAGGACTCGTCCGCTCTCCGCGTCCACAAGGATCGCCGACGAGGCCCATAAACCGGGGGGGGCGAGCCCCGGTCCCGCGGGAGCCTTCACCCGGCGCACGCTCCGCGTCACCGGGGAGTTCATGCTCGAACCCGCCGCGGTCAGCAGGCACGACACCACAAACAGCAGTGCCACCAGCGCCACCGCCAGCGCCATGACCAGGTGGTGACTCCTGGAAAAGAACGCCGGTAAACCGGAGCGGGCAACTCTGGTCGCTCGTTTGCCCGAGCCGTGCCTCTCGGAATAGACTCTCTTCATATGCCAGCTCAGTGCGCCTTAGAAAAAAACCAAGACCGTTGCGCAATCCAGCGGTCTTAGGCCTGCGTAAGATGTTTTCGACGATGAGTATAACATCGGGTCGACAAGCCAACAACAGGCTTCACTCGACCGCATCCTCGATCACCACGGCCTCTCTCTCGATGCGCTCTACAGCCTCCCATGGGATGACGTCGGAATCCTTACCGCTTCCGTGCCTGCGGCGCAGCCCGGCGATGTAGCTCCTGAGATTGGAGCTGGTCAGCAGAAGACCCCTGCTGACCTCCAGCCCGACCACCTTGAGGGCACCCTCCTCGAATTTCATGAGCACATCGTCTACACGCTGTATCCTGTTGCCTTTAGAGTCGAGCATCTGTTTGTCCAGGACATCCCGCCTCACCAGCCGTTTTCCCGCCACGGACTCGGCGGTCAACGCAGGGTGGGCTTCAGAGAGACGCACCTCGTCCTCGCCTATGCTATCGACAATCGACCAGGGTAACAGGATGACGATGTCCTCCACGCGCCGCACCAGCTCCACCGGTCCGACCCGGTCGGTCCACAAGAGGTGAACCCCGAGGTGCCCCATGATGGGCGACGAGACTTTTGTGTCCATCTCCATGGCCATATCCTGGACATGGCCGATGTGCCTTCCCTCGGAGTCGAAGACCCTTGCCCTTACCAGGTCCCTGAAACTTATTGACTCCCCTTCTTCCAAGAGCCGTACCTCCTCGCTATCGCCCAATTGGAAAGATAGTCGCGATGACCAGCCAGCCGTCAAGTATGTATAGTATGAAAACCGCGATCCAGGCGACAGTGTTGTACGCGTCGCCGTTTACGTAGTCACCCATGATGTCCCTGTCTCTGATTATCTTGAGCATGCAGGTCAGCACCACAGGCAGCAGCAGCCCCATTATTGTCTGGGAAAGTAGCATGAGCGTGATCAACGGCATCCCGGGAACCAGCACAAAAGCCGCTCCGCCGACAATAAACGAGGTGTATACGACGTAAAACCGCGGGGCCTGGGAGAACGTGCGGTCGACGCCGTATTCCCATCCGAACGCCTCGCATACGGTGTAGGCGGTGGTGAGAGGAAGGATGGAGGCGGCAAAACACGATGCGAAAAGCAACCCGAACGCGAACAGGTAGGACGCGTACTTTCCCGCGACCGGGGCCAGCGCCAGCGCCGCCTGCTCGGCAGACTTGATCTGTGTGGCTCCCACGTTCGGGTTGTTGAAAAACGCCGCCGCGCAGGCGATTATTATGGCCGCGGCGCTGACCACCAGGAAGACCATTCCGATACCGGTGTCTATCCTCTCGTAATTCAGGTCCTTTATGTTAAGGCCCTTGTCCACTACCGCCGCCTGCTGGTAGAACTGCATCCAGGGCGCGATGGTGGTGCCGATGATGGTAATGACCATCACGATGAATGAGGCGTTGAGGCTGCCGCTGGGCACGAGGAATCCCCTCGCCACCTCCGCCCAGTCGGGCCTGGCCATAAACGCAGATATGACGTAGGCCACGTAGACCAGGCTCACAAGCAGGAAGACCTTCTCCACAACCTTGTAGCTCCCCTTCAGGACCAGCCACCAGATGGCGGCGGCCACCACGGGAACCGCGATGTAATACCTTATGCCGAAGATCTCCGAGCTCGCCGCGATACCCGCGAACTCCGTGACGGTGTTGGCAAAATTCGCGGCCAGCATGGCGACCATTATCAATGCGGTGAGCCTGAAGGAGAACCTCTCGCGGATGAGCGCGGCCAGGCCCTTGCCGGTCACGATGCCCATCCTCGCGTTCATCTCCTGCACCATGTACAGCAGCACGGCGGTCGGTATCATTATCCAGAGGATGGCGTAGCCGTAGCGCGCGCCCGCCACCGAATAGGTTGCGATGCCCCCGGCGTCGTTGTCGACCATGCTGACGATAATGCCGGGCCCGAGAACGGCGAGCAAAGGCGCCAGGTTGCTTCTATGCAACCGCTCCCGTATGGAATGACCTCCACCGTCAGCCAAGTCGGACTCCAATCAATCTCGAAGCCTGATGCCGTTAGCGCCAGACCTCGACCAACAGGCCGCTGACTACAAGGAACGCGAGCATCGAAACCGCCATGACCGCCACTCCGACGAGCCGCCCCGGGCCGATAATGGGATCGAGCTTCACGCGCCTTATGACAACCGGTACCACCAGGCCCAGCATACCCGCCAGGGCCACGCCGGCCAGGAGGCCCAGCGCCCCCGCCAGCAGGGACGCCCTCGAGTCGGTCCATACCATCCCCAACAGGAAGCCAAGTCCGCTTACCAGGACCGCCGCCGCCAGGGCGTACAGGTACTCCCGGGCGAAGAACCTGGCCAGGCGTCCGCCCTTAAGCCCCTCCCGGGAGACGCCGCTTACGGACATTGCCAGCGACCAGACCGACACGTCATGGGAAGCCCGCAAAGCCAGCGGAACGAAATAGACCAGCGCCAGTGCCGCCACAAACTCGCTCCTGAAGATGCCGAACAGGGCGGTGGCGACCAGCCCCCCGAGGAAGGTCAGCATGATGCCTGTCCACCGGCGTACGTCCAGGGCCTCGCTGATGGGGGTCCCTTCGGTTTCGAAAGCCACGCCGGAGAGCTGCGAGAAATCCTCGGAGGACTCCTCCCTGATGACGTCGATGGCATCGTCGACCGTCACTATCCCCTTGAGGACGTGGTCGCCGTCAACCACCGGCAGGGCGAGCAGGTTGTAACGGGCAAGCCTCTCCGCCACGATCTCCTGGTCGTCGTCCACGTCGGCTGTTATCACGTCGCGCATCATGAGCTGGCCGACGACCTGGTCCGTTGGCGCTCGCAGGAGGTCCCTGAGAGAAAGCACCCCCGAAAGGTGTCTCTCGCCGTCCGCGACATAGATGTAGTAGATCGTCTCGGCCTCCGCGCCTTTCTCCCTGAGCAGCTCGATAGTCTGAGAGGCCGTCATGTAGTCCGGCACCGCCACGAACTCGGTGGTCATGCGGCCGCCGGCGGTGGAGGGCTCGTACCCTAACAGTTCCACGACTACCGAGGCCTCCTCGATTCCCATGAGCGACAGAAGCAGCTGCGTCTTCTTGTGCGACAGGGAGCCCAGAATATCCGCGGCCTCGTCTGGCGGCATTATCTCCAGAAGGTCGGAGAGACGCTCGTCGTTAAGAGACTCGGCCACCGAGGAGCGTATCGCCGGCAGTATCTGGGGAAGCACTTCGGCGGCCTTGGGGTCGTCGACCAAAGCCAGCACCCTGGCCCTCTGGTCGACGTCGAGCTGCTCGATTATGTCGGCGATGTCAGACGGATGGATTTGCAGGAACTCGCGGTAAGGCACGTTGAGCTTCACATCGTCAGGCATCGGTCCGACCGGGGAAACCAGGCTCCATGGTATTACCTTCTCCTTGACCGAGGCCGCACGCATGTCGTGGAGCCACTCGGCCAAAGCGCTCAATCCCAGGCGCCGGAGGATGGCCAGCACCCCGACGTCGGCGCCTATCACCCGGAGCTCCCTTCCAGAGACGGCCAGCCGGATGTCGCTTACCCGCACTATCTTGTAGCCGTCCATGTCAACCATCTGCTTGTCAAGCAGGTCACGTGCGAGAAAAACGTCGCCGGGATCAGGGCAGTTCTCCCCGCCCGTCTTTCTGGCGACGATGCATTCGTCACGCCATTCCCTTATGTCCGTCCAGGGAACGTAGAAGCGACTCCCGCGGTGGCCCCTCCCCTCCGAGATCTCTATCCCCTTGACGATTGGAAACCTGGCCGAGGGCTCGACCACCACGTCATCAAGGCGGCCTATCAGCCTGCCGTTGGCGTCCCGTATTCTTTTTCCCAGCATCACGCTGAGGTACGGCACTGTATGCCTCCCAAATCGGGGCAATAAAAAAGCCCTCGGGAAGAGGACGCCTGGTCATCCATTCCCAAAAATATCAAATCAAGGCCCAACGCCTCCAGTCACAGATGTCTCAGGAGACATTTCAGCCTTCTTGCCTATTTGACTGCCGTGTTTATCGCTATCGGCCATATTCTCCGTCACGCTCGCTTCCCCGCTTGAAGGAAGCACACTCCTTCCACAATTATATTATACAGGTGGAATGCCCGCTCCGCCTTGCCCTCAGCCCGCGCTACTCGATTGACTCCTCATCCCCGGCAGGCGGCAGTTCGTCCGCGTCCCGCTCCTGTGCCGCAGACTGTTCAGCGTCATCCTCCTCCGCGGCAGCGAAAACACCATCTTCCAGTTCGGCCCCGGCGGCGATCCGATCCGCATCCTCAACGTCCTCCTCCAGGATGTCGAGAGTCGCCGGCCTCGGGAGGTACTGGGCAAGTGCTTCGCGCAGCAGCGCCTGTGTGAACATCTGGGATAGCGCTATTAAACCCTCGAGGTCTTTTATGGCGCTGCGCTTGGTATTTGGATCTTTGTGCTGCAGTTGCGGCCTTATTATCTGTTCGATGAAAGAAGCCTCGCGGCCAACGAACTGTATGTACATCCGCAAGTGCCTGGGCTCTACCCCGTAGCGAAAGAACTCCTTGGCCATGTTGAGCACCTTGACGTCATCATGCGAGAAGTACTTGCCCTCGGGCCCTTCCCGAACGCCAACTATCCCGTATTCCAAAAGCTCGTTGATGGTCTCCGCGGAAAGGTGGAGCTTGGAGGGAGCGAGGTCAAACGAAATCGGCATCGCCCCCATGAGCGTCGTCTCACCTGCCTGGCCGGCCATGACATTAAGATCACCGGCAACCACCTTGCCGGATTTAAGATCCTGTATCTTCTTCTTTATGACATTGAGGGGCAGATATTCCTCACGTTGAAGTCTAAGTACATAGCTAAGCTGCTTGATGTTCGCCTTGCTGTACTTTCGGTAACCGCTTGGAGTCCTCTCCGGGTTTATCAATCCCTCTTTTTCGAGGAATCGAATCTTGCTGATACTGATGTCAGGAAACTCTTTAGTGAGCAACTCCTGGACCTCGCCAATCCCGTACTTTTTCTCTTCATTTGCCATACTGGCCGCCTGACTTCTCGCAAACTCTTAACGTAAAGTGAAACCTTAAGAATAAATATGCGTAAAAACAGTGCCGGATGTCAACACCTGAGGAGTTATTTGCAGAAAAAGATGAGACGGAATTTGCCTATCTGGATCTCGTCCCCGCTCGACAGGTCGGCTTCCTCAACCCTCAATTTATTCACGTACGTGCCGTTGAGGCTTCCCATGTCGGCTATCCTGTAGCCCTCCTCATTCCTGCGTATCTCAACATGGCGCCGGGAAACTGTAATGTCATCGAGGAATATATCGCTCTCCGGGTGGCGCCCCGCGGTGGCCACATCTTTGGCGATAACAAACCTGGTCCCCGCGCTCGGCCCCCTCTTGATGACCAGCATGGCAGCTCCCGCGCTGAGCTCGTCCTCGGGAACCTGTATCTCCTCTTCCTGTTCCACGTCAGCTTCAACCGGGGTCAGGGTTATGGTGGTTTCTCCCTCATGCCCTTCAACTGTGAGGTACGCTCCACACTGGCCGCAGTAGGCGCTCTCGTCAGGATTGTTTTTTCCGCAAGCTGGGCAAAACATCTCTCACTTCCATTTCCCGTGCCGCTTCTCCGGCTGACCGCTCTTAAGGTCCTCCGGCAGTTGCACCACGACTTCACCTATCTCCGCCGGCCCGAACCCCAGGTCCTTGACCAGGCCAAGCACCGCGCTGCGCTGCTTTGATGACAGCTCTTCCAGCCCTATGTATATCCTACTCCGGGGCGCGTTCTCCTCTTCCGTCTCCTGGCTCAATTTCCTCCCTCTCCGCCGGGCCCCCGCCGCCCGGGGCCCTTCTCTTCATCTCCCGGTGCCTGAACTTCTCAAACAGGCCTTGTTTTGTCTTCCTGGCCTCGGACTTCTCGCCGAAGGAGATGGTATGCTTCTCCGCTATGCCGTGAACATGACGCTGCGTAGGGGTCTGTATCCCTTCGACAGTTGTC
The DNA here is from genome assembly GCA_038326775.1 of Candidatus Geothermincolia bacterium. GTDB lineage: Bacteria > Actinomycetota > Geothermincolia > Fen-727 > Anoxymicrobiaceae > DYIU01. The sequence goes on along the minus strand of JBBQKJ010000012.1, from coordinate 27,189 downwards.
GACCTCACGTTCCTCTCAACATCTTTATCTGCCACGGTTTCCTCCTGGATTGCTCCTCGTAATGATATCACAAAACCCGCGGCGGCTCGTATCTCCAAGGATGCCTGAGCCATTCCTCGTCGGTATACTTTTCGACCAACAGGCGCCTCGCAAGACTCTCCTCCCCGGGGGTGAGCGCCCCGGGCTTCAGCACGACATCCAGTGCCCGTTCGAAGCCGTTCACGAAGGCATCCAGGACCTCTTCCCAGCTTACCCGCTCGCGCGCGGCTTCCCCGAGAGTGATGAATCCCGGCCCGCCCGCCATGCCACCGGCGCGCGCGCCTGTCAGCCTGTCCAGCGTCTCAGCGGTTTCTCGGAGAAACAGCGAGCCGTGCTGCAACACCGCGCCTGAGAACACGCGCTGCGCGCTGCCGCATATCTTCCGGCCGTCATGTTCCAGGTCGATGCCGAAGACGCCTTCAAAGCACCAGGCACCTGCCAGGCCGCGAGCCCTGTGCCTGACCTGCCCCGCGCTGATTCCAAGCGCTCCCAGCGCCTCGATTATCGCTCCAGCCACGAGATCGAAGTAACGCTCTCTCACGCCAGGTCCGGTGCCGGCTGTCGGCAGTACAACGCTATAGGTGAAATCCTCCATGTGAAGAATGGCCAGACCGCCTGTCGGCCTTCTCACGACGCTGATACGCTCCAAGGCGCATTCCTCGAGGTTTATGCCGCCGGGGAAGTCCTGAAAGCGCCCGATGGTGACCGCCGGGGGTTTAAAACGATAAGCTCTTAAGGTGGCATCTGCCAGGCCCTGCCCCACGCAACGCGCCATTGCCTCGTCGCGGGCCATGTTTTCAGCTCCGCCGTGCGTGCCGTCCACCACCAGGCGCCATTGATGTCCAGACGACTTCATGCGTGTCCCTCCCGCGGAGTGCCCCGCATCAGTAACAGCCTCACCGGTCCAACAAATATTATTCAGAGGTCGACGGTCATGAGCTGTTCCAGCACGTGGCTCCTTATCTCGCGGGGCGACGGGTCCGGATAGGGCTTGCGCCCATCGGAGTAGCGCTCCTTGAGCACCGGCTCCATGTCACCCCCGCACCGCTGGCAGCAGGCGCTCGGGCCACCGGCCAGGGCGACCAGGCGACTGCGGTCCTCGGGACACCTCCACAACTGCTTCAACCCGGAGGTCTTGCCCCTCTTTGCGACAGGCCGTCCCTCGATTTCCACGATATCCATCGCGAAGTTGACCACCGGCGAGTTGCTGATGTGGGTTCCCACACCGTAGGCGTCCGCCACGCTGTTGTACTCGCGTATCCTGCATTCATCGATGTCGCCGCTGATGAATATCCTCACCTTCTCAAAACCCCTGATGTCAAGCTCCCAGCGCACCTCCTGCATTATCTTCAGGAAGTCACCCCTACGCGATCCAGGCGTGTCGAGGCGAACCCCGTAGAGACTGTCACCCAGCACCTCCGCCGCGAAAAGCGCGCCGAACTTCTCGTCCTGGAAGGTGTCCACAAGCGCGATCCTCTTGACCTCCGGTCCCATCGCTTCGTCGAATATCTCGTAGGCCAGCCTCTCGTCCTGGGCGCATAGAATGAGCGAGTGAGCCATGGTTCCGGATGGCTCCTCCCCGATCTGCTCGGCGCTCTCAACCACTGCCACTCCGTCACACCCACCGATGAAGGCGCTCCGCTCGATCATGGGCGCGATGGCCGGGTGCATCCTCCGGGCGCCGAAGCTGATCACGGAGCGCCCGCCCGCGGCTTTCTTACACCTGGCAGCGGTGGTCGCTATCCCCGAGGCCTGGCAGATGAGCCCCAGCATCGCCGTCTCGTAGACGCCGAAGTCGAGGTACCGTCCGGTTACCGACATCACGGGCTCGCCGGGCATGAAAAGTTCGCCCTCGTTGACGGCGCGCAGTGACACGGGCAGGCCGTCAACCAGTTCCAGGACCTCTTCCAGGCCCGCGAACACGGCCCATGTCCAGTCACGAGGCAGGCCCGAGGCCCGCACCTCCATTGACACGAGAGGATTTATCCCCTTCGAGTGGAGCGCGGCGATGACGCGCTCGAAGTATACATCGGTGACCTTGCCCCTCTTGATATTCTCGATTGAAGCTACGTGGAATCCCACCGGCTTACCTCCTGTCTCCGCTCCGTTCAGACGACCCGGCCCCCGAAGACGCGCTCGATCTGGTCCAACGCGTGCCGCTGGTCGGCGTCGTTCAAGGCGTGCACCGCGTCCCTCGGAACAGTCACCTCATATCCTCTCATCAACGCCTCTATCGCCGACACGAGCACGCAGATATTGGTGACCGTCCCTGTGACGACCAGGTGGTCAACTCCCGTTTTCCTGAGCAGGTCGTCCAGCTCGGTGCCGTAGAACGCGGAGTACCTTTTCTTCTCGATAACGTAGTCTTCGTCGATGGGCGCGATCTCCTTCACGACCTCGGTGCCGGGTGTGCCTCTTACCGCGTGCTCACCCCACTTCTGAAACTCATCGTCATCAGGTTCGTGCGAGTCGTTGACATAGATCACGGGTGCACCGGTTGAACGCGCCTCGGCGATCAGCGCGGCAAGGGGCGGCAGGATAGCCTCGATGCCCGGAACGTAAAGCTTGCCTGCGGGGTCAACGAAATCGAATATCATGTCAGCTATCAACAGTGCGCTGTGCTCGCCGAATATTCCCATTCTATCCACTCCTTGCTGAGTCTACTGTCCCGGCGTCGTCCGCCACAGGATCTCCTCCACCCTGCCGCGAAGGGAATGCCGTCCCGCGTCGACGACTGTCGCCCGCAAAATTGAGCCGATCGGCGCATCCGTGGCCGGAAGCAGCACCACGCGGTGCCCCCGGCTCCGGCCGGCCACCTGGCCCTCGACCCTTCCCGGCCCTTCAACAAGCACTTCTACGTCAGAGCCGATAACCTTGCTCAGTGACCGCCGTGTTATCTCTCCCTGCACTTGGGCGAGGTCCGCCAGGCGGCGCCGCTTCTGCGGCGCGGGCACGTCATCCTCCATCTCGAAGGCGGCCGTTCCCTCCCTTGGCGAGTAGATGAACATGTAGGCGGCGTCGAACTTGACGGCCTCCACCAGGTCCAGGGTGTGGGAGAAATCCTGTTCCGTCTCTGTCGGGAACCCCACGATAATATCGGTGGATACTGTAACGCCGCTCACCAGCTTCCTTGCTCTCGATACACGCTCGATGTAGAAATCCCTGTCATATCCCCTGTTCATTGCTTCCAGGATGCGGTCCGAACCTGACTGGACCGGTAGGTGCAGATACTCGCAGGCCGCCTCAGAATCGGCCATGGCCTCGAGGATATCGTCTCCCATGTCCCGCGGATGAGACGTCTCGAACTTCACCCTCCGAATCCCAGGTACGGACGCCACCTCCCCGAGTAAGCCGGCGAAGCCAGCCTGCTTGTCGAGGTCCCCGCCGTAGGTATTGACGTTCTGCCCCAGCAGAGTCACCTCTATCACACCTGCAGAGGCCAGCCGGTGAACCTCGTCCAGCACATCCGAGTGGTCGCGGCTGCGCTCTTTTCCTCTTACGCCGGGAACCACGCAGTACGAGCATCGGTTGTCGCAACCCAGGCTGACGGGGACCCACGCCCTGGATGTGCTTCTCCTGGCCTCGGGAAGGGAATCTATACTCGCGGCGTTCATGTCTCCGAGGTCGCAAGCCGGTGCCCTGGCGCTGGCCTCCAGCATCTGTGTCAACCTGGACAGCGAGTCCATACCGAAGACGAGCCTTACCACCGGGGAGCGCCAGAGTATATCGACCCCGCGCTTCTGTGCCATGCATCCGCAGACCGCCACCAGCGGCAAGCCCGCGGACCGGGAGGCGATAGACCCGAGATTGCCCCAGACCCTGTCTTCGGCGCTCTCTCGAACGCAACAGGTGTTGAATATCACGAGGTCGGCGCTCTCGATCGTCCGGGCATTCCAGCAACCGGCGGCCTCGAGGACACCGGCGATGTGCTCCGAGTCGTGCGCGTTCATCTGGCAACCGAACGTTCGGATATAGAAGGAACAGGGAAGGGCGCCGCCGGGTAGGGACATCATCCTTGCGCGGACTTCATCTTCGCCAGGCGTTTCTTGACGACATAGCCGGTGGTTGTTACGCCGGCGGCCACGAAGCCCATCTTTGACATCGGGGACTTGATGGAGCGCTCGACCGCCATGGAAGCCTCACCGAATTTCTCGACCAGCACCTGGGTGTCCTCGGTTATCTCGCCGATGTTCTCGAGCTCCTTGTTTACGCCGTCAAGGGTGACCTGGGCTTTCCGGAGCAGTGTCACAGTCTGCGGACGCGCCTCGTAAACGATCTGGCCGACCTCGTCCAGGGTGCGGCGGAGCCTCAGCAGGACAGGAACCAGGAAGAGCACGATTATGACAACCGCAACAGCCCCCACTATCTGCAATACCTTGAGCGCCATGTCCCTTCCTTTCGAATCAGGAGGCAAAATCTCATTTATTCTAGATCATAGTCCGGGAAATCAACAACACGAAAGGGCGCCGTTCGACCCGGATGCCTACGAACGGGTAGTTGGCGACCTTCCACGCTCTCTGCTCTTTGACCGGTCGGATGGTCTCGATGCACGGCTCTGAACCTTCGACGTAAACGATAACCACCAACGTTGCGGCGGTGGGGTCCGGAAGGCGCTTTTTCTCCCCCATGCTTCAGTACGGCTGTCCGCCAGTGATTTCTTCGTTTTTCTGCAGTAGTTGAGCCCGGTTGACATACGGCAACAGAGCGTTGACATTATCTGGTCCAAGTGCTCCCTTCCATAAATACGGTTACGTACCGAAGAGCGTCCGTGATCCGCGAGGCGTACTCGGTACGTAAGGGGAGTGAGCCCAACGGAGTCGGAGTGGTGCGGGGGCGTTTGAATTCCGACGTATTTTTTAAAAGGAAGCGCTAAGTCCGATTCCTCGATGTCCGCCGTAAGAAACCCGGTCGCGGTGTCATGAACCGCTTGAGACCTACCGCGCAGGTGCGGCGCCGGTTCACTGTTCCTCTCCGTCCTCACCAGTGACATAAAATGAGATCATGATCCTGCCCCTGCCTCGCCTGACACGGGCCACACCCGCGGTCTTAAGGAAATACCTTCCAAGCACTCTCTTTACAACCTCGGAAGCTCCTTCGGCGATCTCATCGATATCAGCTGCGCCCAGACGTTTCAGCGGGCTGCGCGCGGACGCCTTTTTCCGGCTTGTCTCGCGCGTGACCGGCCTCTCGTCAGCACCACGAATATCACCTCTGCCGGTGACAGCGCCCCCGGTTTTCGCCAGGCTGAACACCGTCTGAAGTGCCGTTACCTCCCCACCGAGCACGCGGTAGGCGTTCCTCTCCGAAACGGGAAGCCCAAGCTCGCTCGTGGACGCTTCGGCGAGCGCCCTGGCGTCGGTGATACCCACAGCGTTCGACCATATCTCGTTTTTCGAACCGCCACCCGGCGATATGCCCAGTTTCATCACTGTCGCCAGCACTTCAGCGAAAGAGCCCAGGTAGAACTCGACTCCGGGTGAATCCACCGACATCTCGAGCAGCACTCGCATCACGTTGTGCGGCCCCGGCCCTACCCCCACCCCATCAACCCCGTCGACGGCCTCGAGCAGCGGCACGGTTGCCTGGTCGGATCGCTCGGGCACCTTCTCAGTATCGACAGTAAGCGTTATCGCCGTTCCAGACCCGGGCGCCGAAGACACGATCGACGCGCCCTGTGCCCTGGATCTGATAGAGAAGAGCGCCATGCCCCTGCCGTGGACGCCATAGCGGTCCTCCTCGAAATCATCACGCTTCGATGTCACCCTGGGCTGGAAAACGAGATTGTGCATGTCTGCCGGTATCCCACAGCCGTCATCGAGCACGGTTATCCGCCTGTAGCGGCCCTGCTCCTTCTGAAAGGCGACCAGAACCCTCGCGGCGCCGGCGTCCCTCGAGTTTCTGACCAACTCGGTCACTATGTCCTCAACTGAACGGATATCGTGCTGTGCCTGGCGCCTCTCAGCCTCGGCAACCTTAAGACGAACGAATCCGTGTGGAAGATTCTCCTCGATTCGCTGGCGCGCGGTATCGGTGATGCTCGAGACGAAATCGATTACATCCCGTTCCCCGCCGGGGTTTGGTCTATCCATAACAGTGCCTGGTGCGTGCCGCCGCTATCGTCGGATAATCATCGTCAGCTCGCCACGCGAGCCGGTGCTTACTTGGCGTACTCGACCACCCGGGTCTCCCGGATGACGGTTATCTTTATCTGTCCGGGGTAATCGAGCTGGTCCTCGACCTCCCTGGCGATGTCGCGCGCCAGCGCCGCGCTCTGCAGGTCATCGACCGAATCCGAACGCACCACGATCCTTATTTCGCGCCCGGCCTGCATGGCATAAGCCCTCTCCACGCCTTCGAACGAGTCCGCCAGGGTCTCGAGCTTTTCAAGCCGCTTCACATAGCTCTCCAGGGTCTCACGGCGCGCCCCGGGTCGCGCGGCTGAAATAGCGTCGGCCGCCTGTACCAGCACAGCCTCAATGGTCTTTATCTCGACCTCGCCGTGATGGGCCTCTATGGCGTGGCAGATTATCTTGCTCTCGCCCAGCCTCTTGGCGAGCTCGGCGCCTATCAGAGCGTGCGACCCCTCCACCTCGTGGTTGATGGCCTTTCCTATGTCGTGGAGGAGACCGGCCCGCTTTGGCATTTTCTGCTCGAGCCCCAACTCCGCCGCCATGATTCCCGAGAGGTGTGCGACCTCGAGCGCGTGTATCAAGACATTCTGACCATATGACGTCCGGAACTTCAAGCGCCCAAGCGCCCTCACAAGCTCCTTGTTGAGGTTATGCAGGCCAACCTCGAAAACGGCCTGCTCTCCGGCCTCGCGTATCTCGTTTTCGACCTCGGCTTTTGATTTCTCGTACATCTCTTCGATCCTCGCAGGCTGGATGCGGCCATCGCTGATGAGCTTCTCTAAAGTCAGCCTGGCGATCTCTCGGCGCACGGGGTCGAAGCTCGATAGAATGACAGCCTCGGGAGTGTCGTCGATTATGAGGTTTATGCCGGTAAGGTTCTCGAAGGTGCGTATGTTTCGCCCCTCGCGGCCGATTATGCGCCCCTTCATCTCGTCGCTTGGGAGCGGCACCACCGACACCGTTGTCTCAGCAACGTGCTCCGAAGCGCATCGCTGTATCGCGAGCGATATCACCTTGCGAGCTCGCTTATCTGCTTCCTCCCTCGCCCTCGCTTCCTCCTCCTTGATAAATATCGCGCTCTCGCGCTTGATCTCTTCCGACATGCTCTCGAGCATGTACTCCTTGGCTTCCTGGGCGCTCATGCCCGCGACTTTCTCCAGCAGTTTCTTCTGCTCGGCCGCGGCTTTCATCAGCTTTGATTCCTGTGACTTGAGGTTTTCCTCCCATGAGGCCGTGCGCTTACCTCTCTTGTCTATCTCCGATTCCTTCGCCTCAAGCGTCTCCTCCCGCTGCATCAGGCGGCGCTCGAGCCTCTGCATGTCGCTGCGCCGGCTCTTGAGCTCGCGCTCGGCGTCCGCACGCATCGTATGGACGGTATCTTTAGATTCGACCTGAGCTTCACGTCTTATACTCTCTGCTTCTCTCTCGGAATCGCTCAGTATCTTCGCCGCATCCGCCCTTGCTGCCGAGACTCTCGCCTCGGCAATGTATTTTCTGGCGAAGAATCCCCCGGCCAATCCTAGAACAACCGCCGCCACCGCGATAATTGCGTAAATAATCTTAATGACCCCCTCTCTATGCAAACGCGCCGAGCGGAGCTCGGCGCCGTAACACAAACTTATGAGTCAATCCATGACAGTTCTGTCAGATGACCGACCCTGTTGCATCTTCTCTAAGAAATAGAATTTTGAATCTATTAATCAATGCTCTAATCGCATCGCGCGCGTCGAATTCTCTTGAGTAATTGTATTCTCGCCATTTTTAGGTGTCAACATCAGAAGTCAACCTGCAGGCCTCGATGGCGACATTACGGGAGTATCCCCTGCGCATCAGGTAGTCCAACATCTGCTGACGAATTGTTGACACCTCGGCGGGATTTCGCTTGCGGACCAGATTTGCGGCAACCTCGAGTGCACGCTCGAGCTCTTCTTCTATCGGGTACTCTTCCATCACGTCATTGACCAGCTCCCGCTCGAGCTTCTTCTTGAATAGCTCTCGCCGGACCCGGTAATAGCCAAACCCCTTCCGAACCATCTCTCCGAGGTATACGCGCGCGAAGCTTCGGTCATCGAGAATTCCGCACTCGCTCAGCTGGTCCACGACCTGCAGGCTTGTCTCGGCGCTGTAACCCCAGCGCCTTAGCCTTTCAGTAGTCTCTACCCGGCTGCGCGGCCTGTATTCAATGAATCTCAGCGCCCTGTCGAGCGCCTCCCCTGCGCTTTGGCCCGGCCCCGCGGGCCATCCCTCACGAGGCGTCACCCTTGCCCCCGGACCTGGTTTTCTTTGTTTTGACCTCCGCGGGCAACGCTGCCGCGTCGTCTTCAGACTTGGCCTGGGGCTCAGGCTTATCCGCCCTGGTGGCCCCTGCGCTGGACAGTCCGACCTCCTCACGGATCCTGCCTTCGATTATTTGCGCGGTCTCGGTGTGCTCGGAAAGGAAAGTCTTGGCGTTCTCTCGCCCCTGGCCAAGTTGGTCCTCCTCGTACACATACCAGGCCCCGCTCTTCTTGACGATTCCATAGTTGACCCCCAGGTCGAGGATATCGCCCTCCAATGAGATGCCCTCTCCGTAGACTATGTCGAACTCCGCGTTCCTGAAGGGAGGGGCGACCTTGTTCTTTACGATCCTGGCGCGCACCCTGTTGCCGACGATGTCTGTCCCCTTCTTGATCGTGTCTATCTTGCGCAGGTCGATCCTCACCGTCGAATAGAACTTCAGCGCCCTGCCGCCGGGTGTGACTTCGGGGTTGCCGAACATGACGCCGATCTTCTCACGGAGCTGGTTAATGAATATGGTGACAGTATTGGACCTGCTGATAGCGCTTGATAGCTTTCGCAGTGCCTGAGACATGAGGCGGGCCTGAAGCCCGACGTGGGAGTCGCCGATGTCGCCCTCGACCTCGGCTTTTGGCACCAGTGCGGCGACGGAATCGATCACTATGATGTCGACCGCCGCGCTGCGTACAAGAAGCTCTGTTATCTCGAGGGCCTGCTCGCCGGTGTCAGGCTGGCTTATCAGAAGCTCGTCGATGTTTACACCCAGCGCGCTTGAGTACTGCGGGTCCAGCGCGTTCTCGGCGTCGATGAACGCGCCGACTCCGCCTCGCTTCTGCGCTTCGGCTATCATGTGGAGCGCGACTGTGGTCTTGCCACTGGATTCCGGGCCGAACATCTCTATCACCCTGCCGCGAGGCACACCGCCCACCCCAAGGGCAATATCAAGAGATAGCGAACCAGTGGGAATCACCTCGACGGCCATGCGGTCGGCTTCGGCTCCGAGCCTCATTATCGACCCTCGGCCAAACTGACGCTCGATCTGCATAAGCGCCATTTCCAGTGACTTATCTTTATCCAAGTCTCTCACCCTTTCCCTTCTGGCCTGTCGGTTCGGCCGACTCTTTCAACAATTGAATACACTGCGCCTGTCGGCTTGAGGTCACTCTTGAAGAGAACAATATCGTCGACCTCGAGCACCAATTCCCGTTCGAACTTATCGGTGAGGTCCCGCGTGACTATTACCGGCTTCTTTCGCGCCCGCCCTATGGTGACGTGAGGTCTGTAGCGTCGTTTTTCCTCGGGGACGCCGCATTTCAAGGCCCCCTTCTCTATGTTTTCGTAAACCTTGTCTATCCGCCCTTCGATATCGGCGGCGCCCACCCAGATAACTCTAGCAGACCCCACTGACGGAAATGCGCCCACTCCTCCGATTCTGATGCGCAGTGGAAGATAGGCGGCAGCGCTCCTGATCGAATCCAGAAGCTCAGGCACCATTGATGAGTCGCAATGCCCAATGAACTTCAGCGTTACGTGAAGGTTCTCCGGTGGCACCAGCCTGATATCATCGACTGCTTCGGATATCTCACGAGCCACCCCCGCGATGTACTCTCTGATCTCCGGTGTAATCCATAACCCGGTAAAGAACCGGGCTTTACTTTCACCAGCCGCGTCAATCATGCAAACAGTCTAACACCCTCTCAAAAGCAATACAAGCAGGTCAAGAATATCATGACACTCTTACCAGCTTTTCCCTTGAGGTGTGCCCCCGCACGATCGAAATACTCGACCTGGGCACGCCCAGGTGTTTTGACAGCGCCTTGAGCATCTGCGTGTTAGCCCTGCCTTTTTCAGGAGCTGCGGAAACGTATACCCGAAAAGAGCCTTCGGAAGCCTCCTCCACCCTGGGCCTGGGCGAACCGGTCACTACCCGCACTGTTATCGACGTTCCCTGCTCCGCGCGCTCGCCTTTCAGGATGCTCCCTTTAAGTTAAAGTGCCGGGCACACCATCTGCCCGGCACAGCAATCCTCCTCTTCGGGCTTACCATATGTTACTCCCAGAAGAAGTGCTTCTCTCTCTTCTGCTTGCGGCCCTTTCTGCCTTTATCCCCGTTCTCTTCGTCATCATCCGAGATGTCCTCGTAGATGTCCCCGCCGTTGTCCATGGCAAGAACCTCGTCAACCAGGTTTGAGCTGGGCGGAGCGGGTTGCGAACGAACCTCCCCGACCGGGGCCTCTTCCGTAGCAATCGCGGCACTGGCAACCCCGACCGCTGCTGCTGCGACGGGCTCGGTGAGCCTGGCCTCGGCCATCTGAACAGACACCGGGGAGGGCGTCACCTCCGGGATCGGCCCCTCGGTAAACGCGTCCACCAGCGGCGTGGGAACAACGTCAACGGCTGGATCGGACGGTTGAACCGGTGAGGGCGCGGGCATGCCTCCCGGGGCGGCCACGGCCTCGACTGGTGGAGGGGCCTCCGGATCTCCAGCCGCCTCGGGCACCGCATCCGCCGTGCGATCGACAAGCGGCGGCGGTTCAATGTTAGCGGGAGCGACCGGCACCTCGCTGCTGAAGGCCGTCTCATCAACACCACCCTCTGCCCTTTCCCTTGCCTCGATGTCCGCCACCTGGGCGAGATTGAAATCGGCTATCTCGCGTATCGAATCCAGGTATCGCCCTTTTATCTCCTTCAGCCGTGTGAAGTCGCGCACGAGCTTCTGCCGCTCGTTCTGGGCCATCAGGGTCATCTGGCGGGCCTGCTCCTGAGCGCTCCGGACCATGGAATCCGCCTCTTCCTGCGCCTTGGCGATAATCGCCTCCGACTCCTGGCGCGCCTGTTCCCTGACAGCCTCAGCTGACTTGGTGGCGGCTAGAAGCGCGCTCTGGAGTGAGGTCTGCATCTCCTCGAACTCGCACAGGCGCGTCCTCTGATGCTCCATCTGCGCTTTCATCTCGCTTGTCTCCTGGATGAGCCTCTCGAACTCATCGGCGACATGGTCGAGAAACGAGTCGACATCCTCCTCGTTGTAACCGCCAAAGCGTGCAGATTTAAACTCCTTATGATGTATGTCGATCGGTGTCAGTCCCATTAGCCCTTACCTCCATATTCCTCTTTCGATCACCTGGTCAACTCCCCGGCCCTCGAGTGTGCGGCACTCACCGCCTGGGACATCATCTTCATGAAACCAGCCTCCTCGAGCACTCCCAGGGCGGCCATCGTCGTCCCGCCGGGTGAAGAGACGGCCTCGCGCAACTCACCTGCCTCCCTGCCGCTTTCCTTCAGAACCCTGGCCGCTCCCCAGAGGGTCTCGATGGCCAGCAGTCGCGCTACATCCGGAGCCATCCCCAGCCCTATCGCGGCCTGCTCGAGCGATTCGACCATGAGAAAGAAGTAGGCAGGGCCGCTGCCGCTGACCGCGGTCACGATGTCGAGCCAGCATTCCTCGACCGCCACAGCGTTACCGACGGCTTCCAGGAGGCGCACCGGCAAGCGGGTGTCGAGCTCAGCCTGGCCGGCGTCGACGGCATAGGCTGAAATCGAGGCCCCGACCTGGGCGCCTATATTGGGCATCACGCGCACCAGCGACACGGCGTTTCCGAGCCTCTCGCGCATCGAGCCCATTGAAAGCCCCGCGATTATGGACACGACGACTTTATCGCCATCCATCTCCCCCGCTATCTCTTCCAGCACCGTCAGGCTGTCCTGCGGCTTCACCGCAAGTACGATTATCCTCGCCTGGCGCGACACCTCAGCGTTTGACCGTGAGGTACGAACTCCAGCATTCAAGGCGAGTTCTGCCGCCTTTGGCTCGTCTTTGTCGCAGACAATTACACTGTCCGGCTCGAGCGTTCCAGACTCCAGCCATCCCCGGAGCATTGCCGCTCCCATGTTCCCGGCACCTATCAACCCTACTTCGTGCACGTCACTCCCTGAAGATCAGAATTGGTTAAAGAAGCCTTTTTCACGCATCCACTTGCGGTCTTCAGCGGAAACCTCGATGTTGGCTGGAGTCAGCAGGAAGACCATCTCCGCCACCCGCTGGATGCCTCCGTCAAGGCCGTAAGTCAACCCGCTGACGAAGTCGATGAGTCGTTTCGCGAGGTCGCGGTCGATGTTCTGGAGGTTGACGATCACCGGGGTGTCGCTCTTGAACTTCGCGCCGATCTGCTCGGCATCATTAAAGCTCTTAGGCTCCACGACGTGAACCCGGGCCGATGATTCGGGAACAGGTTGGAGCACACGCTCGTTGCCTCTCCTGCGAGGGACCCTGTCCGAGATCTCCTCGACCGCTTCCTCACGGGCGCGCATCTCACCGAACTCGTCAGGCTCCTTCAAGCCCAGCCATTCAGCGATTCTGCCCCAGAAACCGGGCATCTAAAGGACCTCCTTGCATGTCCTGCACGTCGGCACTATCGCGGGGTGAAAACCCCGGTCCCTATCCTTACGTACGTCGAACCTTCCTCGACAGCCACCTCGAAATCGTTAGTCATTCCCATCGACAAATCACGGCAACTAAAAGCACCATACTCATCCTCGAGCCTCCGCCCCATGCCGGCGAGGCTCCTGAAAACCCACCTTGCTTCATCCTGCTCTTTCACCAGCGGCGCTATCGTTGACAGACCTCTTATGTCGATGTTCCTCAACGTCCCGGCCTCGTCGAGAAACTGTTTCAGCTCGTCGGGAGCAACTCCGTACTTGCTCTCTTCCGATGCGACGTTGACCTGCACCAACACTTCCTGGACCAGCCCGGCCTCCGCGGCAACCCTGTTTATCTCCCGGGCCAACCTCGAGCTGTCAACCGAGTGAATCAGCCTCACCAGCCCCACAACCTGGCGCGCCTTGTTTCGCTGCAGGTGCCCAATAAAATGCCACTCGACCGGACCCCTGACATCGGGCGCCTTGGCCAGGAACTCCTGAACCCTGTTCTCGCCGGCCACCCTCACCCCGGCCGCCACAGCTTCGCTTATCTCCTCCGGGCTCCTGTTCTTGGTCGCCGCGAGCAGTTTAACGCTCCCGGGCTCCCGCCCCACCCTGTCCGCTGCACCCTCGATCTGTAAAAGCACGGCCCTTACGTTCTCCGAAATGTGTTTCATCATATTTTTCGCTTCCGCAAATCGTTATTCCTTTGACTCAGGCGACCCGCGGCGCTCGGAGCACTCACCGATAACGTATGGTAAACCCTTCCTGGCCCGCCGGTTCTTCCCAGCGGACATCCAGGGCGTCCACCAGCGCGCCGCCCGGGCCGTGCCCGCACCACTCGATAGCCTTTTCAATCCGTTCGCGCTCACCTTCGAAGTCAGCCTCCACCGTACCGTCCTCGACGTTTCGTACCCAGCCGCTCAACCCGAGCGACAGCGCAATGCGCCTGGTTTCCGCCCGGAAAAACACTCCCTGCACCCTGCCCAGCACCGTTACTCTCGCCCTCGCCACTGCTTCTGCGGTCATCATCGGCGCCCCCCCGCTCCGAGGATGGCCGCGAACGCCCCCTGCCTCCCGCAGGTGCCACCGGAACCCCGGAAAGAAAAGTAGCCCTCGGCGCACGCCGTACATATTCCCGACCCGTGGATGTTCGCGCCCTCGACCCCGGCCGCCTCCAACTGCCTCCTGCAGGCAAGCTCCATGTCGATAAGCGCCTTCCCGGCACCAACCGGCCTCGAGACCTCGGGCCCGAAACGCCCGCTGAACATTCGAGACAGCTTCTCGTCGGTCTCCATACAGCACGCCATGACATGCGGACCTATGTAGACGCTCACCTCCGACGCGGGGCACTCGCCAAGCTTCGCCAGCCTGCGCAGTGCGACCACCGCCGTTCCCGCCAGGACTCCCCTCCAGCCGGCGTGGGCGACCGCCACCGACGGCCTCGAGCGGGCCACTAACGTCACCGGGAGGCAGTCAGCGCTCAGGACTCCGACAGCGGTGTTTCCGAGCGCGGTAGCCAGCCCGTCAGTGCGCGGCATGCCCGACTCGAAGTCCCTGGCACCGCGTCCCACATCCAGGGGGCCCACTTCCGTCACGACGGTCCCGTGCACCTGCCGGCACAGCACCCACCTGTCAACGGGCACTTCGATAGCTTCCGCCAGGCGAAACCTGTTCAGCGACACGCTCTTCGGTGTGTCACCGACGGAATAAGAGATGTTCAAATCGGAAAAAGCGCCGAGGCTGACACCTCCCTGCCTCCCGCTGAAAGCCACCAGCAGGCCTTTTCCTTCGAGCTCAGTGTCCACGAGCAGGTCGACTCCCGCCCTGCTTACGAGCTCAAGCATGTGACTTCCCTACGTGCTCTCGTCCTCACCGCTTTCGCGGAGCAGCTCGATGAGGACCTTGGAAATGCGGTTGTTGCGGAGCTTCTCGACCCTGACGGCGATTCCGCTGTAGATGAAAGCCTCGCCCGGCACGGGCACGTGGCCCAGGACTTTCAGGACCAGGCCCCCCACGGAGTCCACATCCTCCTCCTCGGGCAGGTCGATATGCAGTATCTCGTTGAGGTCTTCGAGGTTTACCCTGGCGTCCACCCTGTAGCATCTCTCTTCAATCGCCTCGACGAGGTTTATCTCGAGGTCGAACTCGTCGAAAATCTCCCCGACGATCTCCTCCAGGAGGTCCTCGATCGTAACAAGCCCCGCTACCGTGCCGTATTCATCCACCACTACGGCCATATGGACCTTGCGCTTCTGCAGCTCTTTAAGAAGGTCGCTCAGCACCTTGGTCTCCGGGATGATGAACGCTTCCCTCACCAGGCCCCCGACGCGGCGGCCGAGCTTGCCCTCCTGGAGGTGCTTCATCAGGTCCTTGGCGTAAAGGACCCCCACGATGGCGTCCAGCTCACCCTCGTAAACGGGTATCCTCGAGTAACCGTGGTCGATCGTGAGTATCAGAGCATCCTGCACGGTCGCCTCGGAGGAGAGCGCGACCATGTCCGGCCGCGGCACCATGACCTCGCGGACGAGCGTATCCGAGAACTCGAAGACGGAGTGTATCATCTCCTTCTCCTCCTCCTCGATGACGTCATGCTCCTCGGCGACGCTGACCAGCGCCTTTATCTCACCTTCGTCAGTGACGATCTTCTCGCGCGAGCCTCCCTGGCCCAGCAGCTTCAACACACCCCTGGCGACCCACTCAAACAGCATCGCTATGGGCCACAGAACCTTGCTCATGACTCCTATGGGCCTGGTGACCCCGAGGGCGACCTTCTCGGAGTCATGGCTCGCCGCCGCCTTCGGGGCGAGCTCGCCGAAGATAAACATCAGCACGGTCACAACCGCGGTCCCGACGGCGACTCCAACCCCGGGGCTGCCGGTCAACCTGGTGGCGATCCAGGTCGCCAGGGAGGCGGATGTCAGCTGCACGACCAGCGTCACGAACAGAAGGGGCGGAAGGAACCGGTCGGGGTCTTCTATCAACCTCTCAAGTCTTCTCGCGTTCTTGACTTTCTTCTCGGCGAGGTATCGTATTCTTATCCGGCTGACCCTCATGAGCGCTGTCTCCGAAGCGGCGAAGTAAGCCGCAAGCATGATAAGCACCAACAGCGCCATTATCCCGAAAGCTGTTACCAACCGACCTTTCCTTCCCGATCCTTAACCGATAATACTTCGACCCAGGAGCCGCTTTTCCATCTCGGCCATGGCCGCCGCCGATTCGCCGGTCTCGTCGTCATAGCCGACCAGGTGCAGCAGGCCGTGCGCGGCAAGCAGTTCCAGCTCGGCCGCCCTGCTCATCCCCCGTTCCTGCGCCTGCCGCGCCGCCACCGGGACGCATACCACGATATCTCCCAACGGCTCCGACGCGGACCGGTTGCGCGCGACCAGGCCCTCAATCTCGGTCGGAGACATCTGGGGGAAAGACAGGACGTCTGTGGGCTCGTCGCGGTTGCGGTAGCGCGAGTTCAGCCGTCGTATTTCGGCCTCGTCCACAAGGGCGACGCTGAGCTCCAAACCCCCGAAGGAAAACAGCTCTTTGAGCATGCGGGCAAGAGACCGCTTCAACCCGCGAATCTCACCGCGTTTAAGCGGGTGCTCAACCTTGAAACTTATTCGCGTTCCGCTTCTCAAACCCGGTAACCCCTTGTGGGTAGTCTATCCGTGGATGGTGGCTTCCTATAAGCATCCTCGTGAAGACCCTCTTTATCTTGACAATGTCGCTGAAAGTGAGCTCGCACTCGTCCAACTGCCCGTCCTCGAGCTTACCGTCCACTATTCGCCCCACCGTCTGCTCGATGGCCGACGCGGACGGCCTCTGCAAGGTTCGGGCTCCGGCCTCCACCGAATCCGCCAGCATCAGGATGCCCGCGGTCCTCCCTTTCGGCTTTTCGAAGTGGTATCGAAAGCGGTTCTCGTCGACCGGCTCACCTCCGGATTCTTCGACGGCCCTCTCGTAGAAAAACTTTACTATGCCGGTACCGTGATGCTGCCTGATTATCTCTATCAGGTTAGGCGGCACGTGATTGGCCTCGAGCATATCCACTCCGTCCCTGACGTGAGACGTTATTATCAATGTGCTCAAGTTCGGGCTGATGCCCGAGTGCATGCTGGCGCCCTCGGGCTGGTTCTCAACGAAGAACTGCGGACGCAGGATCTTGCCTACGTCGTGATAGTAAGCCGTGACTCTCGCGAGAGTAGGGTCGCTCCCCACCTCGCGGGCGGCGGCCTCGGCAAGGTTCGCCACCATGACGCTGTGTGAATAAGTGCCGGGCGCCTTGAGGGACAGCTCCTTCATCAGCTTCTGTTCCGGAGAGGCCAGTTCCATCATCCACGTATTCGTGGCTATCCGGAACGTGGTCTCGAGGAACGGCAACGAGCCAAGCGCCACTACCGTGCATACCGCGCCGTTCAGCAGGCCGACAAGGGTGTTGACGACCAGGCCCTGGTTCAACTGCGTGAGGGCCGTTACGCCAAACGCGACCAGGGCGACCCAGAAGGAGGTATACAGCCCGGCGCGCCGGAGCTCATGCCTGGTTGAGAACCGGCTGATGTAGAGCGCCGGGAAGAAACCCGCGAGCATGGCGAAGGCGGACAAAGAAAAATCACCGCCGGTGACCACCCCGGTGATCATGGCGCAGATTATAGCGATCACTATGGCGACCCCGGTATCATACAGAACCGCTATGATCATCGTCACCGCAACGGCCGGCATCAGGTAACCCCAGAAAGGAGACCAGCTCCTCAGTGCCACGGTCAACACTTTGGCGACGAGCGCGTAGGCGATAATGACGTCGCCCATCAAGGCCAGGAGCCCCGGGCTGTTGTAGTAAACCTTCCTGAACCTTGCCAGGAACATGCTTGCCACGCCGAACAGCAGCAGCACGAAAACGACCATGTGAAGGATGTTCAGCGGGGTGAACGTCGACCGCGTGAAGCCAAGCGTCTTGAGAAGCTCGACTTGTTCGTTTGTGACCATCTCGCCTTTGTTGAGAACGACCTCACCCTGCAGCCTGGTGGTTATCACATCTTTGACCGCCTCCCTGGCAGCCTTCCTCCTGCGATCGGTCTCGACCACGTCGAGTGAGGCGTTGGGTGACACGTAGTCGGACGCAAGCTCGGCGAGGAGGCTCCGGACGCTCGCATCCGTTGTCGCCTGCGACGCCGTCGCCCGGGCCTTCCCCCTTGCCTTGTCAAGAAGTTCGGGGGTTACGCGCTCCTCCATTACCGCGGCGGCGATCTGGGTGGCGGATTTCTGAACGCTCGCCCGGGCGTCGGGCGGCATGGCGAGCAGCGCCTCAACGTCCGGCTGCGACAGGCTCGTACCCGTGCGCTCGATGACATGAGCCGCTCTCTCCCGCGGGCCGAGGGGCATCGCGTCGGCCTCTCTCATCGCGACGAACAAATCAGAGATCTGCCTCTCCACCCTGGCCGTCGCTTTCAGGTCTGACGTGTACACCCCTTCGATTGCCGCGGCGGCGGCGGCACGCTCCTCACGTGTCCTGGACTTGTCTATGTACTGCAGAGTCTTGGGGGCGAGTACCGTACGCGGGCTGGGCTTGCCGGCCTCTACCAGCGTTCCAAATGGAGAGATCTGGATAGACAGTATCAGCAACAGCAGTACGAAGACGTAGGCGCCAACGATCAGCCGCCGCCTTCCAAGGGGTATCTTGCGGGACCGCGCCCGGAGGCGGTCCATCTTCTCGAGGTATCCGTCTCGAATGCTCATCTCAACCGTCGCCAGGTCGTGGCGACTTGACCCTCGACTCGTATTCTTTGTACGCCTCCACGATCTGCTGCACTATCTTGTGTCTCACCACATCGCGAGCGTCAAGGTGGGCAAAGGCGATCCCCTCGATCTCGGAGATTATGTCCTTCACCAGCCTGAGTCCGGAGGCGACATCCTTCGGCAGATCGACCTGCGTTACGTCGCCCGTTATGACAGCCCTGCTGCCGAACCCAAGCCTTGTTAGAAACATCTTCATCTGCTCAGGGCTCGTGTTCTGGGCCTCGTCCAGGATGATAAACGAATCGTTGAGCGTCCTGCCACGCATATAAGCCAGCGGTGCCACCTCGATGATGCCCTGGTCACTCAATCTGCCGAATCGCTCGGCCCCCAGCATCTCGTATAGAGCGTCATGGAGCGGGCGCAGATAGGGGTCCACCTTCTGGTAGAGGTCACCCGGCAGGAAGCCGAGCTTCTCGCCAGCCTCGACCGCGGGCCGTGTCAATATCAACCGGTCCACCTTGCGGTCCTGCAGGCACTGAACCGCGTAAGCGAGCGCAAGGTATGTCTTACCCGTCCCCGCGGGGCCGATGCTGAAGACGATCGTCTTTTTGCGCATCAGCTCCACGTAGAGCTTCTGCCCGACGGTCTTTGGACGGATTATCTTGCCCGGGGCGGTCAGCACCGCGTCCCTGAATACCTCGGTGGGCTTTATCGCCTCGCCTTTCTTTATCATCTCGATCGCTACGGCGAGGTTCTCGGGCGTGATCACCAGGCCATCGCCCAGCAGTTCGATCAGCTCCTCGAACAGCCTGGTGCACAGAGCTGTCTCCCCCGTCTCCCCGCTTATGTCGATCTCGTTGCCGCGCGCAACTATCCTGCACCCGAAGTCTGCTTCCACGGTTTTGAGAAACCGGTCTTCCTGCCCCAGAAGCGACACCATCTGCAGGCTGTGCGGCACTACTATCTTCACTTCAGCGGTTTCACCCAACTGGGAGACCTCGATCGAATGAAGCAGCGGGTGCTTCTCTCATCCCTGAAGCATCTCGCGGACCATCTGGTTTACCTGCCTGCCGTCGGCTTTTCCCTTCAAAGCCGGCATGAGCTTTCCCATCACCTTCCCGAGGTCACCCGGCGAGCCGGCGCCGACCTCCCTGATAACATCCTCGGCCATCCCCCGCACCTCTTCCTCGCTCAGCTGTTCCGGAAGGTACGTCTCTATGATGGACAGCTCGTGCTTCTCCTTGTCCACAAGGTCCTGGCGCCCACCCCTCGCGAACTCCACGATGGCTTCTTTTCGCTTCCTGGCCTCGCGGGACACCACCGCGAGCATCTCATCATCGACGAGGTCTCCGCGGCTGGCGATCTCGGCGTTCTGCACCTCGGCGAGGATGAGCCGGATTGTCGACAGGCGAAGCTTCTCCCCCGCCTTCAACGCCTCCCTGCTGTCCGCGACGAGTCTTTGCTTAAGATCCATCTTCGAGCGACCTCTCGTGGTCAGCCGGGCGGCCACTTCATGAAGCGCCCGCCCAGTATGTGGAAGTGCAGATGCCCGACCTCCTGGCCGGCCTCTTCACCAATGTTACATACGACCCTGTATCCCGTCTGCCCTATCCCCTCGCTTACGGTTATGTCGTTGATAAGGGAGAAAACGTCTCCCAGGACCTCGCACCTGTCGGGGCCGAGGTCCTTTATCTGCGGTATGTGCTCCCTTGGAACGACCAGGATGTGGACCGGTGCCTGTGGGTTTACGTCGCGAAATGCCAGCGCGTTCGGCCTCTCGTCAACTATGTCGGCCCCCAGCTCCCCGCTCACGATCCGGCAAAAAAGGCAATCTTCCATGCTCGCTCACCGCCCCTGGCTTGTTCCGGGTCCAGTCCGCTCTATCCGGCCCCGCATTCCCTCGGGCCCGGCCGATGTGATCTCGACCTCGACACGCCTGCCCACCAGCTCCTCACTCCCTTCCATAACGACACCCGCGAAGCTCCGAGCCCTGGCGAAGAGGCAACCGGGCTCACTTTCCATCTTCGCCTCCACCAATACTGGGATTATACGACCAACAAAGGTCTCGTGAAACCTCCGAGCACCCTCGCGGGCTGTCTCGCGGAGCTCGGCCGCTCTCCTGTTCTTGACTTCGGAGGCAACCGGGTCTCCCAGCGGGAAAGCCGCGGTTCCGCGACGCGGGGAGTACCGGAAGACATGGGCCCTCGAGAACCCGGCCGAACTCAGCAGGTCCCTCGTGTTCAGGAACGCGCGCTCGTCCTCGGTGGGAAACCCGACCATAACGTCCGTAGTGACGCCGATACCCGGGACGGCGTGACGCATCTCCTCCACTTTTCCCTTGAACTCATCTGGCTCGTATTCCCTTCCCATCTCCGAGAGCACCATCTCATCGCCGCTCTGCAGCGGAAGGTGGAGCTGCTCGCAAAGGTTGTTTTCTTCCGCCAGCAGGCCGATAAGCCCGTCGCTTACATCTCCGAGCTCAACCGAGCTCAGCCTCACCCACATGTCCCCGGCCTCTTCGAGGGCGGACGCGACCAGCGATTCGAGGGTGTCCCCGCAGGAAGGCTCCCTGTAGCTCCCAAGGTCTATGCCGCAGAGGACGATCTCCCCGACTCCCCTGGAGCGCAGGGCGCGAACTTCAGCGAGCACCGAACCGGCGGGTACGCTGTAAGGTGGAGGGCGCAGGTAGGGAACGATGCAGTAGGAGCAGAAACGCTCGCATCCCTCCTGCACCTTGAGCGGGACCCTTACGAGCTCCTCGGGCGACCACGGGACTGGTCCGGTTTCCTGGCCGGGGGCGCAGGGGCAAGCCGCTGCCAGGATTACGCTCTTGTCCCTGTTCGGTACGACCGCCGCGACCCCGGGGACCCGCAGCGCTTCCGGGTCGAAGTCCGCGCCGCAGCCGGTCACCACCACCCTCGCGCCACTCCCGGCACACCTGCGCACGAGCTTGCGTGATTTTCGCATTCCCTCGCCGGTCACCGCGCAGGTGTTCACCACCCAGACGGTCGGCTCCTCACCAGACAACGCACGCCTGTAGCCTCGCCCGGCCAGCTCCCTTTCTATGCGAAGCGAATCAGCGCGGTTGACCCTGCAACCTAGCGTGCTCACGCGATATGAGAGTTCATCCGGCGCCACGATGACTCCCTGGTTCCAGGTGCCCGTAGTGGAACCGGATGAGCATCGCGGCGCAGGAGCCCGCGGACTCGGTCCGCAGGATAAGGTCGCCCATTCCAGCCGGCGACGCGCCGGCGGACGAAATCAGCGCGGCTTCTTCCTCGGAGAAACCGCCCTCGGGCCCGACGATGATCCCTATGGAGCGTGGTGGTCTCTCCGGCAGAACTCCCGCCAACCCTCTACCAACCTCGGATTCCCATAGCATTATGCTCAGTTCCTGCTCCCCGAGATGGCTGGGGCCTAAAGGCCACACAAGTGGATCGCCGACGGTGAGCGGCCAGGCACGGCGAGCGACTTTTGAGGCCTCGAGCGCTATCTTCCTCCATCGCGGGATTCGTGATGACGCCGAACGCTCCGAACCCTCGGGGGACCTGGGCGAGACGAACGGCACGAGGCTTGAAACACCCGATTCGGCGGCCCTTTCCACTGCCTCGTCCATGCTGACCGGGCGCGCTAACGCCTGGTAGAGCACGAGCCGCGGAACCTCGACTTCGACAGTCTCGGCAGACTCGATAGACCCTTCGACCAGGTCGCGCCTCACCGTTCCGAGCTTCACCCTGTACCTTCGGCCGGCGCCATCCCCGACCAGCACCTCATCACCCACGCGGGCGCGCAGTGAGCGGGACAGGTGGCCGGCTTCGCTGCCTTTCAGGGTGACAGAACCATGCTCGAGATCGATTTCACCGTCGGACGCGTAGAAAAGCTGAAGGCTCATCTTGTGAGGGCGGTCAGACTGAAGGCGCTGCACGCCGGCGAGCAGGCGACCATCACTTTCCGACCTTCTCCTTTCGCGCCTGGAGGTAGGACTCAAGCGATTTTTTCTGCTGAGGGTTCAGCCTGGTCGGCACGGATACCTCCACCTTCATGAGGATATCGCCCCTTCGACCGCCGTAGCGCGGGGGCAGGCCCTTTCCCCTGGCCTTGATCACCTGACCCGGCTGGGTCCCCGCGGGCACCTTCACGGTGATGTCCCCGTCGAGTGTTTCGAGCTCTATCTCTTTGCCCAGCGCCGCGTCCACCATGTCCACGATCGCCCAGGTAATAAGGTCGGTCTCGTTTCGGTCGAACCGATTGTGCGGCAATACGTCGATAGCCACGTACAGGTCGCCGGTGGTGCCGCCACGCACTCCGCCTTCGCCCTTGCCCCTTACCCTCAGCCTGTCGCCCCTCTGAACACCGGGGGGGATGGAGACCTGTATCTTCTCAGTGACCTGGCACAACCCCGTGCCGCCACACGAACGGCAAGGCTCGGTGATGACCTGGCCCGCTCCCCCACACCTGGCGCAGGTTGAAGCGCTCACCACGGTGCCCAGCAGGCTCCTTCGCGTAGTTCGAACCTGTCCGGCGCCACCGCATGCCTCGCAGGTGCTCATGTGGGTACCGGGCATCAGCCCGGTGCCGGAGCACTCTTCACAGGTGGCTCGCCTGGTCAGCTCCACATCCTTCTCGACGCCTTTCAACACATCGCCCAGCGTCACTTTGACGACAGTCTCCATGTCGCGGCCCCTCACCGTCCCGCCGCGGGAGGTTCGCCCGGCGAACGGGTCGGAGAATCCGCCTCCGAAAAAGGTGTCGAAAAGGTCAGAGATGGAGGAGAAGCCGTTGAAATCCACTCCGGCGCCACGGCGCAGGCCGTCTAGCCCGTAAGCGTCGTAGCCGCGCCGCTTTTCCTCGTCGGAGAGTATCTCGTAGGCGAAAGAGAGTTCCTTGAATTTGTGCTCGCCATCTGGGTCATCGTGCGCAACGTCCGGATGGCACTCCCTGGCCTTCTTACGGTACGCCGACTTTATTTCGTTCTGGGTGGCGCCGCTACCGACGCCCAGTATCTCGTAAAGGTCTCTGTCGATATCGTTCTTCAAACGCTTCCCCCGATTAATCCTCCGGCTCGAGCAGGCGCCGGCCCAGGCTTTCCGCCATGAGCTCGACCATTCCGATGGTCCGCTCGTAGTCCATGCAGGTCGGCCCGACAACGCCGAGGGAGCCGAGAAGCCCCGACCCCAGGGGGTAGCTGGTCCCTACAAAGGCGCAGCGCTGCAGCTCGCGAAGGCTGTTTTCCTCCCCGATTCGAACAGTCAGGCGCCTCTCGCGCAGAAGCTCCTTGAGAAGGTCCAGGATGAAGTACTGCTTTTCCATGGCCTCGAGCAGAACCTGGGCCCACTCGGTGCCCGCGGCGTCCATCTCCCTGACGATGTTGGCGGTCCCACCTATGAATACCCTGTCTTCGATTGCCCCCAGGTAGTCGATAACCGCTTCGAGAGCGCAGGCAAGAAGCTCCCTGCCGGCCTCGCCGAAGCGGGCTTTGCCGGCGACCCCGGACGCGGCCGCCCTCTCCACGGGAAGCCCGCAGATAGCGCTGTCCAGATGGGCGGCGACGCGACCCACAGTTTCGTTCTTCACTTCAAGGTCCAGGCTTAACAGCCGCCTGCCCACAAGTCCCTTGGACGTGATGACTATCAGCATCACCCTCCGGTCACCAAGGCGCACCAGCTCGACGTGCCTGACTGTGTCGGCGGCGCTGAAAGGCGCGAAAACCATCGCGGTGGTGTGCGTGAGCCTCGAAAGAAGAAGTGACGCCTCCTGGAACAGGCCCTCGATCTCACGCGTGCGCGCGTTAAACAGTTTCTCGATCGCCTCGTTGTCGCTCGCTGACGAACGCCGCTGTCCCATCAGCATGTCCACGTAAAAACGGTAGGCAATATCTGTGGGCACCCTCCCCGCGGACGTGTGGGGTTGGATGAGCAGCCCGAGTTCCTCGAGCACCCCCATCTCGTTACGGATGGTTGCCGAGCTGACCTTGAGGCCGGTTATCTCCGTGACGGCGCTCGAGCCCACTGGCTTCCCAGTGAGTATGAAGCTTCGGACCACGGCCCGCAGTATTGTTTTCTTCCGATCGTCGATCTCGACCGTCATCAATGCCCCTTACGATTCCCTGGACAAATATTAGCACTCAAGTGCATGGAGTGCTAACGCTAGCCGCCGCTCTCCTCATTCTTGATCATTGCCACGAAAGCCTCCTGGGGAAGCTCGACGTTTCCGACCATCTTCATCCGCTTCTTGCCCGCCTTCTGTTTTTCCAGGAGCTTGCGCTTTCGAGTTATGTCACCTCCGTAGCACTTGGCCGTAACGTCTTTCCTGCTCGCGGGCACGGTCTCCCGCGCGATGACCCTCCCCCCCACCGAGGCCTGTATAGCGAGCTCGAAGAGCTGGCGCGGTATCACAGACTTGAGCCTTGCCGCTATCTCGCGGCCGCGGGCCTGCGCCCGCTCACGGGGAACCACGCTGGAGAAGGCGTCCACGACCACGCCATGGACCATTATCTCCAGTTTGACCAGCGGCCCCACCCTGAAATCCGCCACCTCGTAGTCGAGAGAGGCGTACCCCCTCGAGCGGCTCTTGAGCTGGTCGTAGAAGCCGGTGACCAACTCCCCCAGCGGCATGTCGTAAGATATCTCGACCCTGTTGCTGGAAAGATAGACCATGTCTTTGTATATGCAACGGCGCTGCTGGCAGAGCTCCATGACCGGCCCAACCATCTCACCGGGAGTGATGATGAGCAGTCTTAAGTATGGCTCCTCCACAGCGGCGACCGCGTTCGCGGGCGGCATCTCCGAGGGGTTTTTTACGGTGAAGGTTTTCCCCTCCTTGTCGGTGACCCGGTAGACCACGTTAGGCGCGGTGATGATAAGCTCAAGGCCGTACTCTCTCTCCAGCCTCTCCCTCACCACGTCCATGTGCAGAAGCCCGAGGAAGCCGCATCGGAAGCCGAACCCAAGGGCAAGTGAGGTCTCGGGCTCAAAGTTGAACGCCGAGTCGTTGAGCCTCAGCTTCCCCATGGCGTCGCGAAGCTGGTGGTAATCGTTATTGTTCACGGGGTAAAGACCTGCGAACACCACCGACTTCGGCTCGCGGTACCCGGGAAGCGGCGCTGTCGGGCCCTCCGGGTAAGTGGTCAACGTGTCGCCGACCGGCAGCTTGGAGACGTCCTTTATGCCGGTCGCGACGAAGCCCACCTCGCCCGCGGAAAGAGACTCCGCCGGCTCCATGTCAGGCTTGAGGTAGCCGATTGCTTCGACCTGGGCCCTGGTCCCGGCCGCCATCATGCGTATGTCCATACCCTGCTTGAGAGTCCCTGATACCACCCTCACCAGTGTGACCACCCCGCGGTACTGGTCGTAGGTGGAGTCGAAAACAAGCGCTCGCAGCTCGTCATCGGGCCCACTTGCGGGCGGAGGCACCCTCGCAACGAGGGCGTGGAGCACCTCCTCGACACCCTGTCCGCTCTTCGCCGAGCAAAACAGCACCTCGGAGGGGTCGATATCGAACACTTCGACGATCTCGTCCCTTACCTTCTCGGGCTCGGAGGAGGCAAGATCGATCTTGTTCACCACCGGGATTATGACCAGCCCGCTCTCCCGCGCGAGGTTCAGGTTGCCCACAGTCTGGGCCTCGACGCCCTGCGACGCGTCCACCAGTAACACAGCGCCCTCGCAGGCTGCCAGCGTGCGGGAGACCTCGTAGGTGAAATCCACGTGGCCGGGCGTGTCAATGAGGTTAAGCTGGTAATCCACACCGTCCTGCTGGTAGTCGAGTCTTACCGCCTGCGCCTTGATGGTTATCCCGCGCTCGCGCTCCAGGTCCATGCTGTCGAGATACTGCGGTCGCTCGTGTCCGGCCTCGATGGCCCCTGTCAGTTCCAGAAGCCTGTCCGCAAGCGTGGACTTACCGTGATCTATATGTGCGATGATGCAGAAGTTCCTGATATTAGACGGTTCCAGGTGAAAACACCTCCAGGCGCTATGATAGCAGATGGCTGCCCCGTTCGAGCGCGCCCGCGGTGTGCCGAAAAGGCCCGGCGATGTCGACAGTCGTTTGCTCCTGTGCTACAATTCCCCGCAGCCGTGGCTCGATGCCGCGGCTTGATCAAGACAAGACATCTTCGCTCTGTGAAGGAAGTGAAAATGCCAAACATCAAATCGAAGATCAAGAGGATGCACAAGTCCGAGGAGCAGCGGCAGCGCAACCGTAACGTGAAGTCCGCCCTGAGGACAGTGATAAAGAAATTCGAAACCGCCCTGAAGTCGGGCGATGCCGAAGCGGCTCGCGACCGGTTCGCCGAAGCCTCGCAGGCCCTCGACAAAGCGGCTTCCAAGGGTGTTATACACAGGAACAATGCCGCCAATAAGAAGTCAAACATGGCGCGTGAGCTCAAGGCCATTACCTGAGCCCGAGCAGTTCTTCTTTACCGTTAGCTAGCCCCAATACAGTTCACTTAAGGTAATATTTATGGTATAATCCTTTCCAGAATCACCCTTTACTGGAAAGGAGAATGCCAATGGCACGGACGATTGCCGAACTGCCAAAGGGTTCGAGGATTACCGACTACGTCAGCCTGGGGGTAATCAGCAAGACGTTCCCCATTGACA
>JBBQKJ010000011.1:0-68393 GCA_038326775.1 Candidatus Geothermincolia bacterium | reverse complement strand
ACCATCGGGGGACGCAGCAGCAACTACTGCCCGGCCTGCCAGACGTGATGCTGCCGGGGGTCAGACACCTTGACAGGAATGCATGTCATGGTGTCTGACCCCAGGATGAATCTGCTAGCTCTTTGCTTCGTAATCGGCGGCCATGAACGGGACGATCTTCGGGCCACCAAGGACACTTGACATGATGTAGATGGAGGCGGCGCGCTCCACTATCTCGGCGTTCAGCAGGGCGTCCCTTATCTTCTGCCCCACCGACACCACACCGTGATGGGCTAGCAGGCAGGCGTTCCTGCTGCCGAGAGCGGCGACGGCGGCCTGCGCGAGCTCCCTGGTGCCGGGCATGGCGTACTCCGCCAGCTCGACCGCCCCCATCAGAAAGAACACCTGCTCTTCCAGGATGGGGGGTATGCTCTTGCCGGCTATGGCAACCGCGGTGCCCATGGTCTGGTGGGTGTGGACTATGCCGCCTACCTCCGGCCTCGCCTCGTAGATGGCAAGATGCATGTTTATCTCGATGGAAGGCTTGTGCCGGCCCTCTAACTGCTCGCCGGCGGTGTTAAGCACGCATATGTCCTCGTGGAGCATAAGTTCGTACTCGAGCGAGGTCGGTGTGATCACTATGTAATCGGTGTTGGGGACCCTGACCGAGCAGTTGCCCGAGGTGCCGGCGACAAGACCGCGGCGCGCCATTTCCTGGCCGGTAATCAGCACTTCCTTCATTGCCTCCAGTGCCATTTCGTTCATGCGGCTCTCCTTTCGCACGCGGCGGGCCGGTCCCGGTGTAAGCTGCAATATCGCACCGTTCGGGCCCGGAGCGGCGTGTATTAAGCATCAGGCCTTCCAGGCGCCTTTATTAATGTTACCATAGTTGCTTCGGTGGACTGAGGTCGGGGGATTCACATGGAAAATGAGAAAAACGGCCCGTTCATGGTGGGGCTCGACGTTGGCACCACCGGGGCGAAAGCCGGGGTCGTGCACCGCTCGGGAAAGGTAATCGCCACCTCGATGGTGACCTACGAGACCGCCACGCCGCGTCCGGGATGGGCCGAGCAGGACCCCCAGGAGTGGTGGGAAGCATCCGGCGCCGCGGCCCGCGAGGCGGTGGCCAACAGCGGGGTGGACCCCGGCGACGTTGCAGGCGTCGGTCTCTCGGGCCAGATGCACGGCTCGGTCTTCCTGGACGCCGCTGACTCCGTCATCAGGCCGTGCATACTCTGGTGCGACCAGCGGACATCCGAGCAGTGCGACCGGATAACCGCCGAGGTGGGGCCTGAAAACCTCGCGAGGTGGGTGGGCAACCCCGCGCTTCCGGGTTTCACCGCGCCCAAGGTGCTCTGGCTTCAAGACAACGAGCCCGAGCGGTACGCTCGCGTGCGCACCATCCTCCTGCCCAAGGACTACGTCAACTTCCGCTTGACGGGCAATAAGGCCACCGAGGCCTCGGACGCGTCGGGCACCCTGCTGTTCGACGTCGCCCGGCGCGCCTGGTCGGCGCCCATGCTCGAGAGGCTCGAGATACCGGAGAAGTGGCTGCCCGTGGTCCACGAATCAGGCGAGCCGATCGGATGCCTGACCGGGGAGGCTGCACTTGCCACCGGCCTCGAGGCGGGAACCCCCGTCGCCGCCGGAGGGGCCGACAACGCGTGCGGCGCCCTGGGAATGGGGGTGCTCTCTTCCGGAGAGGTAGCGGTGAGCATCGGTTCGTCCGGGACCGTGCTCGCTCCCACGACTTCGCCGTGCGTCGACCCCGAGATGAGGCTCCACTCGTTCTGCCACGCCGCGCCCGGCACCTGGTACCTCATGGGGGTGATGCTGTCCGCCGGCATGGCGCTGCGCTGGTTCCGAGACGAGCTTGGCGAGCCCGAGAGGAGCGCCGCCGAGGCGAAGGGCATCGACCCTTACGAGCTTCTGGCGAACACCGCCTCCGGCGCCCCTCCGGGGTGCGAGGGGCTCATCTTCCTCCCCTATCTCAACGGCGAGCGCACGCCCCACGCCGACCCCTTCGCAAGGGGAGTGCTGTTCGGGCTCGACCTCACCAAGACCCGCGCTCACGTGGTCCGCTCGATCATGGAGGGCGTCACCTTCGGTTTGAAGGACTCGATCCGGTTGATGGGCGAACTGGGCGTGCCGCTCTCTTGCGTAGTCTCCGGCGGCGGCGGGTCTCGCTCTTTGATGTGGAGGCAGATGCAGGCCGACGCCTTCGAGCTGCCGATCACCGCCGCCGGGACCAGCGATGCCGCGATGCTGGGTGCCGCACTTCTGGGTGGTGTCGCCGGGGGCGTGTTCCCCTCGGTTGAGAAAGCGTGCCTCGCGGCGACGGTCCGCGGTGAGCGACTCGAGCCCGACCCCTCGTCGTTCGACGCCTACCGCCGCGCTTACGATAAGTTCCGCGCTCTGTACCCGGCGCTCAAGGGGCATTTCCGGGGCTGACCTTCCAGGCGGCCTCTCGGCCGGCTTTCCCCTCTCCTGAGACGTACGCCTGAAAAATCGCTCTCGCGTGACATCTTCTCAATGACGAGCGAAGGGCCGGGATCGGCAACCCCGGCCCTTCACCAGCCGCCCGCCTCTCGTGCCACGCCTCGCTAGTAGCTCAGGTTCTTGTCCTTCTTCACCTGCTGCGCGGCGCTGTAGTTCTCTTCAGCAGCCGTCTGGAGCCCCTGTAGCCCCGTTATGGTCGAACTGTTGGCCTGGAACCACTGCCCGATCTGGGCGGTGTTGCCAGTCTGCGCAATCGGCAGAAGGGAATCGATGAGGGCCTTCGTTCCCTTGATGGCCTCAGTATCCGACTCGACGGTCTTCACCATCGCGTCGGAATAAGCCTGGTAGTCTTCCACACCCGACAGGTCGTCGAGTTTCTGGTAATCCTCGCTCACTACGGGCACCGCCTCCAGAATGCTCTTGATGACCGCGTTGGCATCCTGCAACCCCTGCGCGGTAACTGCAGCGTAGTTACCGCCCATGGCACCTGCAAGCATCGGCGTAAGAATGCCCTCCAGCTTCTTGCTGTCCTTTTGTACGTTGGCATAGGCAGCGTCGGCGGCCTTGAGATACTCCTTGGCCTGACCCGCTTGTCCACCGCAGCCCACGACCCCGAGCAGGGTCACCCCCATCGCCATAACCAACAACAACGCCAGTAGTCTCTTCACAACATCCCCTTTCCTCGAGCCACGCCCGCCGTCCGCACCCACGACCTCCAGACAACACTATAAATTATTCGACAGATCGGGACTATGACCTACTTCCCGATCGTTCGACCGCGCCCGTCGGCTCCCCGCTCTTCACCAGGGTGGCCGGCGCCTTGCTTTGACCCCAAGTGTTGCCCATAATTGCATGATGTTCAACCGGCAAAAGAGGTCAGCATGGTCAACAAGACTTTTCCCGATGTGGTGGACGTCATCGTCGAGGTACCCAAGGGGAGCCGCAACAAGTACGAGTACGACCGCGACAGCGGGCGCATTAAACTGAACCGCGTCCTCTACAGCGCTGTCCATTATCCGGCGGACTACGGATTCATCGAGGGTACACTTGCCGAGGACGGTGACGAGGTCGACATCCTGGTGCTCCTGGAGGAACCCACGTTCTCAGGGTGCCTGCTCGATGCCAAGCCCATCGGCATGCTGCTCATGAGGGACGACAAAGGCCTCGACAACAAGGTGCTGGGGGTCGCCGTCTCAGACCCTCGATGGAGATATGTCGACGATATACACGATATCCCACCCCACCTGCTCAATGAGATAGAGAATTTCTTCCTCACTTACAAGAGGCTCGAGGCCAAAGTCGTCACCAGCGAAGGCTGGGAGGACGCCGGGAAAGCCAGAGAGTACCTGAAAGCTTCATTGGTCTAAAGGGCCGGCCTTCGACCTCACGGCCTTCCGCCCGGCCTCTCGATGGGCGCGCGTTTGTAGAAGACGTACGCAAGGACGGCCAGTGTCGCTAGCGCGATCAGCATGATGGAGAATCCCAAGGCCTCCCCCCAATCCTCCTTTATGCACCTGTAGACGATGAAGCCGGATATCATGAGGCAGGAGATAATCACCTGGACCATGCCCTGCCTTCGCTTCTTTCGGATCGAGGGCCCGTCCTGCTCGCCGACCTCGGTCGGCCTCATGCGCACCACGAACACGAGCGCTAAACCCGCCGCGAACGGCAATGCGACAAACACCGGGTTCCCGGTGAAGTTGAAACCCATCACCGCTGCGAATGTAGCGGCAACGAGCAACACTCGAGCTGCCAACCTCCTGGCTCTTTCGTTCATGTGTAACTCTTCTCGGCAAGCTTTCCAGCTTCTGAACGCCCCGCAGATCATATAAGGACCGGTTACCGACCCGTATCCGGAGAGCGGGAAAGACCTGTGTTGCAGGAACGCTCTGGACCTTATACCCGGGCTCAAGTAGAATACACGCCTGAGTTTAAGATGAACAGATTCGAGACGGTATGTAAAGGCGCCCTTGCGGGCGGCACCCAGCCAGTCAGGCTGGGTTTTTTATTTGGAGGGCAGATGGCAGGCAATCGAATACTGATGGTGGACAACTACGACTCGTTCACCTACAACCTGGTCCAGTTCCTGGGGGTGCTGGGCGCCGAACTCGTCGTCTTTCGCAACGACCACATGTCGCTCGACGACATAGAGCAGGCTCGCCCCGACGGCATCGTCATCTCCCCGGGACCAAAGGCGCCGGCGGACGCGGGCATGAGCAAGGAGATACTGCTCAAGTTCGGACCTCGCGTAAAGACGCTCGGGGTCTGCCTGGGACACCAGTGCATCGGTGAAGCGTTTGGCGGCACGGTGCTGCGCGCAAAGAGAGTCATGCACGGCAAGACCTCTCGGGTCTTCCACGACGGTCGGGGCGTCTTCGAGGGTGTCGAATCTCCGTTCGAAGCTGCCAGGTACCACTCGCTGGTGGTCGATGAGGAGTCCCTTCCCGGCTGCCTCGAGGTGAGCAGCAGGACCGAGGACGGCGTGGTCATGGGCGTGCGCCACCGCGAGTACCCGGTCGAGGGCATTCAGTTTCACCCCGAGTCGTTCATGACCGGGCCCGGGATGAAAATACTTGCGAACTTCATGGAGGCGTGATGTCGACAGATGACGTGGTTGCAGAGACAGCGCGTTCCGCCGAGCTCGACCTGGTGGCCGTCGAGCTGGACGACGGGCGGGAGATGGTGGAGATTTTCGACGAGGTCGCGCACCTCCCCCACTCCTGCTTCCTCGACTCGAGCCTTCTCATGGAGCGGTTCGGTGAACACTCCTTCATCGGCTTCGACCCTTACCTCGTGCTGAAGACGCGCGGGTACGAAGCGGTCTTCGGCTACCGCGACGGTCGCATCGAGCGGCGGGACATGAACCCGTTCGACGCGCTCAAGGCGGCCCTCGGGGAAAGGGTGCTTGGGAGAAGCGAGCGCCACGAAGGCCTCCCGCCGTTCCTCGGAGGGGGCATAGGGTACCTGTCATACGAGCTGGGGCGCTATGTCGAACACCTGCCCGTGTCGGTCGAGGACGACCTTGGCCTTCCGGAGCTCGCCTTCTGTTTCTTCGACCGCGTGGTGGCGGCAGACCTGCGAAGCGGCAGTAAGTGGCTCCTTGCCTCGGTGCCGCGGGGTGAAAACCCCACGCCGGTCATCGACCGCGCCCTCGAGCAAATCGCCCCCGGAGCGGCACCCCGCGACGCCTTCGACCTGCACCGCGCGCCCGCGGGCGGGGAAAGCCGTGCCGCCGTGCCGCCCCAGGCGAAGCCGGGAACGGCGCTCGAGTTCGAGTCGGGCTTTACCCGCGATGAGTACCTCGAGGCGGTGAGCGCGGTCAAGGAGTATATCCTCGCCGGGGACATATACCAGGCCAACATATCCCAGAGGTTCAGCGCGCCGCTCGTCGAGCCGGCCTGGAGCCTCTACCGCCGCCTGCGCGTCCTCAACGCGGCTCCGTTCAGCGCCTACCTCAACTTCGGCGACTTCGCCGTCGCGTCGTCCTCGCCGGAGAGGTTCGTGAAAGTCGAGGGCAGGCGCATCGAGACGCGGCCTATCAAAGGAACCACGCGCCGCTCGGAGGACCCCGTCGAAGACGAGCGATACAAACGGGAACTGCTCGACAGCGCCAAGGACCACGCCGAGCTCTCGATGATAGTCGACCTCGAGCGCAACGACCTCGGTCGAGTCTGCGACTACGGCAGCGTCGTTGTAGAGGAGCACGCCGTGCTCGAGTCGTACGCCACCGTGCACCACCTGGTGTCCACCGTCTCAGGTAACCTACACCGGCACCGGGACGTGATCGACCTGCTGAAGTCATCCTGGCCGGGGGGCTCGATAACCGGAGCGCCCAAGATACGCTCGATGGAGATAATCGACGAGCTCGAGCCCACCGCGCGCAGCGTCTACACGGGGGGTATAGGCTATCTTGGCTTTGACGGCACCCACGACATCAACATCGCCATCCGCACCATGATAATCAGCGGCGGCCGCGTCCGCTTCCAGGTCGGAGGCGGCATCGTGGCCGACAGCGACCCCGAGGCCGAGTTCCAGGAGACACTTGACAAGGGCAAGGCGATGTTCGCCGCCGTCACCGAATTCATGTCGGGGTCAGGCACCCTGACATGAATCGTGCCTTTTTCTGCCATATGCATGTCAAGGTGTCTGACCCCACAGGTTGAAATGCCTGATAGAATGCAGTCGACGGGCCGTCGAGCGGGGATGGTGCTAGTGTCCGAGGAAAAGGTATTCCTGAACGGGGACATTGTTCCGCTGTCGCGGGCGCTGGTGCCGATCGACGACCGGGCGGTTCTGTTCGGCGACTCGGTGTTCGAAACGGTGCGCGCCTACGGCGGCTGCCCGTTCAGGCTCTGGCGCCACATCGAAAGGCTGGCGGAGTCGTGCCGGCTGACGCAACTCGCCTTGCCGTTGTCCGCGAAAGAAATAACCGCTGCTGTGGCGGCGCTCCTCGCTGACAACCGACTGGACCGTGAGGGTGATGCCAGGATAAGGATAACCGTGACCGGCGGCCCGTCGTCCGGGCCCGGGGGGCTCGAGCGCCCCGGACCAACCGGCATGTTCATCACCGCCCGCCCGTACCAGCCGCCCGGCGAGGTCGATTACGGGAGGGGGATAACGCTCGCGGTAAGCGGGCTCAAGCGAAACTCGTCCTCGCCACTCTCCTCTGTGAAGAGCGGGAACTACCTCGACTCGATGCTCGCGCGGCAGGACGCCCTTGACCGCGGTTCGGACGACGCGGTGATGCTCACCACCGCGGGAAACCTTTCAGAGGCGACCTCGTCCAACATATTTCTAGCGAAGGACGGCGAGCTCATGACCCCTAACGTCGGCTGCGGTTTTTTGCCAGGCGTGACCCGCGAGGCTGTCATCGAACTCTGCGGCAGGATTTCGATGCCATGCAAGGCGATAATGGAAGGGCTCGACACGCTGATGGCGGCACACGAGGTCTTCCTGACCAACAGCATGTTCGAGCTCATGCCGGTATGCCGGGTCGGTACGCGCGTTCTGCCGTCCTGCCCCGGGCCCATCACAAAGCGCCTTACTGCCGCCTACCGCGACCTGATCGCCAGCGAAACCCCCACTATCTAGGTATTCGTTTTGCGCAACCTCGGGCGCCTTTAAAGCTTTTCCATCCTGACCAACGGGCGAGGGGTGTTCGATTTGCGAGCCTTATGGAGCTTCCGCCCGCCTACCGCGTTCACCCATTAAGCGAAGCTAGTGAGCAAATCGAACGCCACGAGCCCGGCACACTAGGAAGAAAGCCCGGGCGCGGGCCCGGGCTTTCGTCACTTCGCTCGAAATGAGGTCTACAGGTCCTCGGGGTTCTTATAGGTTGCGTTTTCCGGCCAGATCGGCAGGAGCGTCTTCCCGTATATCTCGTTGATGTTCTCGGCCATTGCCAGGTACAGTGCGGCGGCGCCGGTAAAGATGCCGACGACACCCGCGGCCTTGATAACACCGGTCAACTCCCAGCCGATGCCGATAGCCAGCATGAAGAACAGGACCACCAGTGTTATGAAAACGAACTGCAGCACCTTGTTTATCTTGAAAGTCCCCACTGCCATGAATATGGTGAACACACCCCAGAGAACGAGGTACCAGGCGAGCCCCTTGCCCGAGGCCTCGAGCCCGACCCTGGTGAGAAGCAGCGGCTTATATATAACCGCGAAAGCCAGGCTTATCCAGAATGTGCCGTAGCCGGTAAAAGCGGTCATACCGAAGGTGTTACCCTTCTTGAACTCCATGATGCCCGCGATGACCTGTGCCAGGCCACCCACGAAGAAGCCCATGCCGAGTATCGTCGCGTCCATCTTGAACATGCCAGCGTTATGAAAGTTCAACAGCATCGTCGTAAGACCAAAACACGTCAACCCCAGCACTGCCGGGTTTGCCAACTTCTCTTCTGCCATCTCCTTCTTCCCTCCTGTGATGTTTGCAATGTCGTTTTGCCGCGCGCGCCGCCTACTTGGTCATCAGCTCCTTGGAGCCGGCGACCAACTGGTCGACGACTCCCGGCTCGGCCAGGGTGCTTGTGTCGCCCAGTGAATCGGCGGTGCCCTCGGCTATCTTCCTCAGAATCCTTCTCATTATCTTGCCGCTCCTCGTCTTGGGGAGCGAAGGTGTGAGCTGAATTACATCCGGCGTGGCGATGGGGCCTATCTCCTTGCGGACATGAAGCACCAGCTTCTTCTTGACTTCCTCCTCCTCTCTGGACTCGTACTCGCTCTTGAGTGTCACGTAGGCGTAGATGCCCTGCCCCTTTATATCGTGCGGCATGCCGACGACCGCCGCTTCGGACACGAACTCGTGGCTGACCAGCGCGCTCTCCACCTCGGCGGTGCCGATGCGGTGACCCGAGACGTTGATAACGTCATCGATGCGCCCCTGCAGCCAGTAGAACCCGTCCTCGTCCACCCTGCAACCGTCGCCGGTAAGGTAGACGCCGGGGAACATCGAGTAGTAGGTGTTCTCGTAGAGTTCGTGGTTGCCGTAGATGGTCCGCATGATTCCGGGCCAGGGCCGTTTTATGCACAGGAAGCCGCTCTCGTTGACGTCGGCCTCGGTTCCGTCCTGGCGCAGTATAACCGGCGCGACACCCGGGAACGCGAAGCTTGCGGAGCCCGGCTTCATGGGGGTGGCGCCGGCCAGCGGTGTGATAAGGATACCGCCGGTCTCCGTCTGCCACCAGGTGTCCATGATGGGGCACCTTCCCCCGCCGACATTCTCGTAGTACCAGAGCCAGACGTCAGGGTTGATGGGCTCTCCGACCGTGCCCAGCACGCGCAGCGAGGAAAGGTCGCGCGTCTTGGTCCACTTGTCGCCCAACCTCATCAGCGAGCGGATGACAGTCGGCGCGGTGTAGAAGACGGTGACTTTGTCCTTCTCGCAGATCTCCCAGAAGCGGTCGGGGTTCGGGTACGTGGGGACCCCCTCGAACATCACACCGGTGAAGCCGTTCGCCAGGGGCCCGTAGACCAGGTAGCTGTGCCCGGTCACCCAGCCGATGTCCGCGGTGCACCACCAGACGTCATCATCATGGATGTCGAATATCCACTTGTGGGACAGGGATGTGTGGAGCAGGTAACCGGCGGTGGTGTGGAGGACGCCCTTGGGCTTACCCGTGCTCCCGGAGGTGTAGAGAATGAAAAGCGGGTCCTCGGCGTCCATCTCCTCGGGCTCGCACGACGGCTCGATATCCTTCGAGGACAGCGCCTCGTGCCACCACAGGTCGCGACCGGCCTTCATGTCAACCTCGATACCCGCGCGCTTGACCACGAAAACGCTCTTCACGTCGGGGCACTCCTCGAGAGCCCAGTCGACGTTCTTCTTGAGGGGTATGACCTTGCCGCTGCGGTAGCTCCCGTCCGAGCAGACGAGGGTCTTGCAGTCGCTGTCCAGAACCCTGTCGCGCAGGGCGTCAGAGCTGAAGCCGCCGAACACCACGCTGTGGATCGCGCCGATGCGGGCGCAGGCGAGCATAGCGATGGGGAGCTCCGGAATCATGGGAAGGTAGATACAGACACGGTCGCCCTTCTTGACACCTTGCTTCTTGAGCGCGTTCGCGAACCTGCATACTTCGTCCAGCAGCTGCTGGTAAGTGAACGTCTTGCTGCTGCCCTGCTCGTCCGACTCCCAGATGATGGCTATCTTGTCACGCTTATCGGTGGTGCAGTGCCTGTCCAGGCAGTTGTACGAAACGTTGAGCTTTCCCCCGGCGAACCAGGTGCAGTCGTGCGACTTCTCGTCCCAGGTGGAGACGGTGTCCCACTTCTTGTACCAGTCGAGCGTTTCGGCCATCTCGCTCCAGAAGTTGTCGGCGTCGTTCAGGGACCTGTCGTGGATCCTCTTATACTCGTCCATGTTCTTGATGTAGGCCTTCTTGCTGAGCTCCTCGGGTGGGTAGATTATCTGGTCCTCACCCTTGGACTTCTCTTTATCCGCCCCGGCCATCTTACGTCTCCTTTCACTACACTTCCGGACTTTTTGTCAAATCATACGGGCGCAGCGCTACCCTGTTCTGGCCACACCCCAGTAATGTTTCTCGATAACGGACATGGACGCCGCCGCGTGGCGACAAAAAAAATCGCTGATTTTATTAAATTCAGGAGGCCGGTGGCGTTTTGCTGCTGGCCTTCCAGCCGGAACCGATGATCTATCGACCGTCGAACCCCGACCAAATCGGAAAGTATATATGAAATCCCCCGAGTGCGCAATCAGTACAGGTGCGCCGGCGCCGGGTGCGTCTCCTGGGGTAAAACACCTCGGCCTCCGGCGGCGAGACCGACCAGGCGGGTTTTCACCTGTTGAACACGTCAAGCAGAAACGCGGTGAATCCGGCCGCGAAATCGACGCTCTCCTCAAGCGCAGTGCCGTCTATCCTCTCAAGGTAGTCGTGGTGGTGCCACCCGGGCATGAGACCTTTCTCGTCGAGCCTCACCACGGTGACCGCGCGAAGCCCGACCGCGCGCGCGGCGAGGGCGTCGGTGCTGAAAGCCGGTTGGTCGCGGCGCTGCGGCGCCGGGCCTCCGCAGGCGGCAAATGCCTCGATATGCGAGAGTAACCTCGAGGAAGGCCGGTAGCGAAAGAGCATTCCCTCGCGCCCCAGGTAGCAGAGGCCTCCGGTTCCCTGCGCCTCCAGGTTCAGCACGACCGATTGGCCCAACTCGCCCGCGTGCGCTTTGAGGAAAGCGCGCATGCCGGTTATGCCCGCCTCCTCGCCGTCGGTGAAGAGGAACCAGGCTTCGCCGTGGGCCGTTCCGACAGCCAGCCTCTCTGCCGCAGCCAGGGCCACCGCCACCCCCGAGCCGTTGTCGTTTGCGCCTGATTGTGCCCCCCCAGGAGCTGCCGCTGCACCATGCTCGCGGCTCCCGCGAGCATCGCCAGCCGGAAGAGCCTGCCCGGTGACTTGCGGCGGGGCCTCGAGAGCAGCACTGCCATGGGCGGGAACAAGGCATAAGCGCGGAGGCCCGCGGGCACGAACCGCACCCACCTCTCGTCGAAAGCGGTCCCCTGGTTGACCGTGTCATAGTGAGCGACGACCAGCACGGTGGGAACCCGGGAGCCGTGCGGGCGAGCAAGCACGTTCCTGCCCTCCCTCCGCGGTACGAAGTAGTGGGCGGGCTGAAAGCGCGTCGTGTTCTCACCGATTATCATCGCCGCCATCAAGCCCGCAAGGCAGAGTCCAACAAAGTGTGACAGCCACCCGCGGCGTGACATAAGCCAGGAAGCAAAAAACCCGGTCAACATGGCGGCGGCGTTGGGCGCCTGTATTCCGCCCGGTGACCTGAACCGTTCGAGGGTGCAGTCATAACCGGCGGATTCCAGCACTCGCGCGATGTACTCGGCCGCCATCCGGTTGCCGGGCGTGCCGATGCGGCGGTCGCCGCAGCGGTTGACAAGGTATTCGAGGTGGGCGTGGACCAATGCCATGTGCCCCCGTCTCCTCAGAACCTGAAGGCCTGCTTGATGCAGCCGGTGTTTCCCTTGACGAAGGCGGTCTCGATCATCTGGACGTACTGGTCCAGCTCCCAGACATGGGTCAACAGGTGGTCCACCCTGACGCTGCCGTCCACTACCAGGTCTCGCGCCCACTCCATGGTCGTCTTCGTCTGCCCCTCCCACGTTTCCGTGGAAGAGCAAAGCGAACCCCTGATGGTCAGCTCCTTGAACCAGACGGGGGTCCAGTCGATCTTCCTCGCGAAGCTCACCAGCCCGATCATGACCACCTTGCCGCCCGACCTGGTCATCCTGAAAGAATCGTCCAGGGTATCCCGGGTGCCCACGCATTCGAAGACCGCATCCGGGCCACCGTTCAGGTACTTGCCGCCGATCATGGGCTTGAGCACCTCCGCGCCGGTGAGGCGGGCCACCTCCGAGTAGAGGTCCTTGACCTCCCTCTGCATGATCACCTCGTCCGCGCCGTAGCCGCGGGCCGCGTCAGCCTGGAACGGGTAGCGGGCGATAACTATGACCCTGCACCCGGGCACGAGCGCCTTCAACGAGGCGACGGTCAGCATCCCGATGATTCCGCATCCGTAAACCAGCGCTGTCTGGCCGGGCTCCGGAAGGTTGCGCATCACCGGGTGCAGGGATATCGAGAGAGCCTCCAGCATAAGCGCCTGCTCGTCGGTCATGTCGTCGGGAATGCTTACGAGCTGGCTCTTGTGCGCAAGGTAGTACTCGCTCCACGAGCCCCCGACCGGCCCGCAGAAACCCCCGTAGAATCCCGGTGGCAGGGTGCCCTTGCTCATGTTGAGGCACTGGGAGAAATCGCCCCTCGCGCAAGGCCCGCAGGGCGGCTCGATTTCCCGGACCTTGCAGGTTATCATCGGGTTCATGACCACCCTGTCGCCCGGCTCGAAGCCTTCCACCCCACTTCCCGCCTCGACTATACGGCCGACATTCTCGTGCCCCACCGTGATCGGCATGGTCAGGAGCGGCTCGGTGTACGGCGTGTCTTTGAGCAATATCATGTTGATGTCGCTGCCGCAAACGCCGCCATAGGCGGTCTTTATCTTCACCCAGTTCTCGTTGATGAGCTCGGGCTCCGGGATGTCCTGCATGCTGGTGGTCGCAAACGGCCCCTTGTAGAAAAGCTCCGTCCTGAGCCGGCCCGCGCCCATGGTGAAGACGTAGCGCGGAATCGTAGCGTTGAACCTTATCGCTTTCATGCGCCCCCTGCCCTTTCGAAAGCTCGAGCTACTCAATAGATCCGAGCTTCATTGTCCCTTCCGTGACTCGAGATGCCCGACCCCGGTGTCGTACCGGTTGCGCTCATAGCATATTCGCAAACCGGATTGCGCTTCAAGACCGGCGGGGGTCCGCTCTGGAAACGCCGCCCGGTGCCCGGTAAAGAAAGGGTGATACCGACCAGGCCGGCACCCTAGGTTACCCGGGGGATGCCCAGCTTATCCAGGAGTTCATTCAGCTCCTTGCGCATCTTGTCGCGGGGGATGAACCCTATCTTGCCGCCTTCCGAGGCGATCACGGCCTCTGCGGGCAGCATGCCGAAAGAAGAGATCCTGTTTATCATGGGAAACCGCACCCAGGCCTCCAGCCTGTACGCGGCACCGGTCCATACAACGCTCAGCGTCATCGGCGGCAACGCCAGGTTCTTGCCCTTCTGGTAAACGCGACCCATGCCGTCCTGGGCCTTGAGCTTGTACTGTTTCTCCTCGGCCCAGCTATCCAGCGTCCCCCACACGTCGGCTGCCGACTGGAACTCCAGAACGGTCCTGCCTTCAATTCTGCTCATCTGCCCTCCCAGGGTCTGTGACTTGAAACCCGTTGGAAAACGATACCACTTACCCGCCTTGCTGAGACCATTGATCTGTTTGCTTTGCTTAAGACCGCATTACAATGGGCAATTTCGGCAATGCGAGGTTCCAGTGAGAGGAAACCCGGCGGGTGCAAGCAAAAACACCGGTTTGAAGCTCATGTTCGACCGCCGCCCCAGGCTGGAATCCGGAGGGGGCTAAGATAACTGCGGGCGCGGGTCTGCTCGCTCTAAGAGAGCTCGACGAAATGGCGGGGGACTTGATGGTCCAGGGGAGGACGCGAAAGAACATCGACTTCGCCTTCCAGCCCGCCGCGGAGTTCCACAAAGACGTTCGACACTGCGGGCACCTGCGATTATCATTGCTCAATACGCCGTCTATGACTGACAAAGAAGTGGTCGATCGACCGGCTGAGTCAGGTTGCTGGAGCGTTGTGCCGCGATACGAAAAGGCGATGGAGATGAAAAAGAAAGGATGGGCGCTGGCGGCGCTGGCGGGGGGCGCGGGAGCAGTGGGTGCCGCTGGAGTAAAAACGTACGTTGAATACTACCGGCCCGGAGGGCTTCACGGGCAGCACGAGCTGGACGCGCACTTCGACAGCCTCCTGGACATGATCGGCCTGCCCGGCCTCATGGACACCATCGAGGAGGACTGGCTCGAGTGCGATGGGCTCAAGCTTCACCTCGACGTACTTACGGCCGGCCCCTCCGACCCCGCGCTGGTCTTCATCCCCGGCACAACGGCATATTCGGCGCTGTACGTCGAGTTCTTGCACAAGATGCGTGTGCTCGGTTTCAACGTAGTCGGCCTGGACCCGCGCGGTCACGGCCGCAGCCAGGGCCGACGCGGCAGCTACACCGTGGACGAGCTCCTGCGCGACGCGCTGGCGGCGCTCGATTACGCGCGGCACCGTTTCGGCGACCGGGTGGCGATCTGTGGGAGCAGCCAGGGCGGCATCGTGTCCTTCTACGCGGCCGCCGTGGACGACAGGCTTAAGGGAGCGGTATGCCACAATATCGCCCTGTTTGACGAGCCCGAGGTCATCGACGTGACGCGCTGGCCCGCCCTTTCCAGGTTCGCTTTCCGCCTCAAGCCGCTGGCCCGGTTGTTCGGGGAGCTGAGGGTGCCCGTGACCGGCTACCTCGACCTCAAGAAAGAGATGACCAGGTTCGGGTTTGACGCGCTCGAGTTCATCAGGAAAGACCCGCTCGCGGTCCGTGCGATATCCCTGAAGGCGATGGTTTCCCTCGCCACCACCCCGCCGCCGAAGCCGGTCGAGCAGATATCGGTGCCTGTAATGGTCATCCAGGGGGAGCGCGACACCCTCTTCACCGTCGAATACACGAGGAGCATCTACGACAGGCTGACGTGCGACAAGGAGTTCCTCCTCGTGAAGGACGCGCCGCACCTGGTGCTGACCAACAACGTGGACGAAATCGCCCCCGAGATCGCGGCCTGGCTCAACGCGCGCATGTAGAGCGGCGGCGAAAAATCCTATTGACACGGCAGATTTCCGGTGGTAATCTCAATTCAGAAGTTAGGTAAGCCTAATTATTGAGTTTCAAGGCGATTTGTCCAGGCGGAAAAGATGAGAACAAGGGCGCGCGAACGGAACGGGCAGGGCCGGCCGGGCACCGAGGACAGTGCAGGTAAGACCCGGGTAGTCGCACTGGGTGAGCTTTCCACCGGCGCCACGGGGACTATCCGCCGGCTTTCCTGCAGGCGCCAGCTGCGACGTCGCCTCATGGACATGGGAGTGGTGGCGGGGACCCCGGTGAAAATCGAGCGGGTGGCTCCGCTCGGCGACCCCATCGAGTTGAAGCTCAAGGGATTCCACCTGTCGCTGCGCAGGGAAGAGGCGGGTGACATATGGGTGGAGGTGCCGGAGGATGAGTGCTAGCGGCCTTATCCCCCTTGGTTTCATGCGCCCGGGCGAGAGCGGTGTACTGGCGGAGATACGGGGCCTGAGGCACCACGACCACGACGGCACCGGGGCCGGCCACGCCGGCCCGAAGATCACTTACAAGCGAGGCCACCTCCACCACTCCGACCGCGGACACAGGCTGGTGCACCGCCTGAACCACATGGGGCTGATACCAGGCGCGCGAGTCATGGTGATGCGGAACAACGCCCCCGGACCGGTTATCGTGGCCGTAAAGGACACCCGCCTCTGCCTGGGCAGGGGGGTCGCCAACAAGGTCATGGTAAGGCCGGGGGCAGGTGTAGAGGGCTCCCCGGCGAGGGAGGAGTCATAAGGGGCCGCTATGGCGGATAAACCCGTCAGGGCAACGGTCGCGCTCGCCGGCAACCCAAACGCCGGCAAGACCACCGTCTTCAACAACCTCACCGGCGGGCGCCAGCACGTAGGCAACTGGCCGGGCGTCACCGTAGAGAAAAAGGAGGGCACCAGCAAGTACGAGGGTTACGTCTTCACGGTCGTGGACCTCCCCGGCACCTACAGCCTGACCGCCTACTCGCTGGAAGAGGTGATAGTCAGGGACTTCATCGCCTCCGAGAAGCCCGACGTCGTCGTCGATGTCGTTGACGCGAGCAACATCGAGCGCAACCTCTACCTCACCACGCAGCTCATGGAGCTGGGCGTCCCCATCGTCGTCGCGCTCAACATGATGGACGTCGCCGAGGGGCGCGAAGTCCAGATTGACCTGGAACTGCTATCCGAACTGCTGGGCCTCCCGGTGGTCCCCATGGTGGGCCTGCGAAACCGCGGCACCGACGAGCTCAAGCGGGTCATCGTCTCGGCCATCAGGGGCGAGGCTCACTTCCGCGACGTGCACGTCAACTACGGGAGGGAGACCGAGGAGGAGATAGCCAAGCTCGAGCAGGCCATCCAGGCCGAGGAGCGTGTCTCGAGGGAGTTCATGGGCAGGTACTCGTCGCGTTGGCTCGCGGTGAAGCTCCTGGAGGAGGACGAGAGGGTCGAGAAAGACATACTGTCGAACTGCGAGCCGGGCTGCGAGTTGTTCCGGCAGCTCTCCGATAGCCGACGGCACCTGCTCTCCATCTTCGGCGACGACATCGAGACGGTCGTCGTGGACATGCGCTACGGCTTCGTGTCCGGCGTGGTCCGGGAGGCGGTCAAGAGGAAGCGCGATGAGGCGCTGACCACCTCCGACAGGATAGACAACGTTTTGACCAACCGTATACTCGGGTTCCCTTTTTTCGCCTTCTTCATGTGGCTCATGTTCTTCCTCACCTTCTTCCTGGGCAAGTTCCCCATGCACTGGATTGACAGGCTGATGAGGGGGCTCGCCAACCTCATCAACAGCAACCTGGCGTCGCCCGAGTGGCTGCGCTCCCTGCTGGTGGACGGCGTGGTGGGAGGGGTGGGGGCGGTGCTGGTCTTCCTCCCGCAGATATTCATCATCTTCATCTGCATCTCGATACTGGAGGACACCGGGTACATGGCGAGGGCGGCCTTCATCATGGACCGCA
Source organism: Candidatus Geothermincolia bacterium (assembly GCA_038326775.1). Classification (GTDB taxonomy): domain Bacteria; phylum Actinomycetota; class Geothermincolia; order Fen-727; family Anoxymicrobiaceae; genus DYIU01. Next base: position 51,183 of record JBBQKJ010000011.1, on the reverse strand, counting down.
TCATGCACTGGCTGGGTCTGCACGGCAAGTCGTTCATCCCCATGGTCATGGGGTTCGGCTGCAACGTGCCGGCGGTGATGGCCACCCGTACACTGGAGAGCGACAAGGACCGCATGATCACCATACTGGTGAACCCGCTGATGTCCTGTACCGCGCGCCTGCCTGTGTACGCGCTCTTCACCGCGGCGTTCTTCGCGGCCAACCAGGGGACGGTGACTTTCTCTCTCTACCTGCTGGGCGTGATCCTGGCGGTGGCCATGGCAAAGCTGTTCCGCAAGTTCCTTTTTCCCGGGGAGAGCGAGCCGTTCGTCATGGAGCTCCCCCCTTATCGCTGGCCGACTCTGAAGGGAACGCTGGTCCACATGTGGGACCGGGGCTCGCTTTTCCTGCGCAAGGCAGGCACGGTTATCCTGGCCGGCTCGGTCGTCATCTGGCTGCTTTCCTACCTGCCGCCAGGCGTCAAGTACGGTAGCGCCTCCAGCGCGGCGGGAATGATAGGCCGGGCGCTGGAGCCCTTGGTCAAGCCGCTCGGCTTCGAATGGCGCGCGGTGGTCGCGCTCTTGTTCGGCTTTGTGGCAAAGGAGATTGTAGTGAGTACCTACGGGGCCCTCCTCGGGGTCGGCGCGGACAGAACCGCGATATCAGCCGGGCTCCAGCAGATATTCACGCCGCTCACAGCCTACTGCTTCATGGCATTCACGCTGCTTTACACGCCGTGCCTTGCGACGGTCGCTGTCATCCGTAAAGAGACCGGCTCGTGGAAGTGGGCGGCGTTCACCATCGCCTATTCGCTGGCGCTGGCGTGGCTGGTGGCGTTCATCATATACAGGGTTGGACTCCTTTTCGGCCTCGGCAGGTGAGACTGGACCTTGATGCGTCTCTCTTCAGGCGCGCAGGGCGGTGACGAGTATGCTTGATGAAATAGTACGTGAGATAAAGAATAACAAAGGTCCGATGACGGTAAAGGAGCTCGCGAGGCGCCTGGACGTGGAGGAGAGCGCCCTTCAAGGGATGCTCGAGTTCCTCGAGAGGAAAGGCCGGCTCCAGGTGTACCGTCCCGGAGAGGAATGCGAGGGGTGCGGGGTGGTATCCTGCGCTTCGTGCGTCTTCGCCGCGGCCTGCCCGGGGAACGAAGAGGGAGGCTCCTCCTGATGGGCACCAGCGCGTTCGAACGATACCTGGAGGCTATCTACGAGATAGCCGAGAGCGCCGGCGAGGTCCGGGTCAAGGACATCGCCAACTCGCTCGGCATCTCCTATCCCAGCGTTTCAGAGATGGTGGACAGACTGGTGGAGAACTCGCTTGTCACCCACGACAAGTACCGGCGCATAGAGCTCACTGCCAGGGGCCGCCGCATCGCCAAGGGGCTGGACCGCAAGCACGTGGTGATAAAGCAGTTCTTCATCAACGTCCTTGACGTGGATGACGAGGTGGCCGACAGGGACGCCTGCGAGATCGAACACGTGATAAGCGACGAGACCCTCGGAAAGCTGGTCAGGTTTCTCGAGACCCTCTCCGATTCCGGTGACGTCCGCTGAGCGGGGACGGTTTCACTCTTTCGGCGAGAAAAGCTTCTCGGCCAGCTTGTAGCTCGGGCAGGTTTCTCGCTTCCAGGGGTCGGTCGAGTACCGTATGCAACGCCTGCAGCATATCGTGATCTGGGCCCCCTGGTTGGTGGCCAGTGCGGCGGCGAAGGTGAAGAACATGCGCCAGTTGCCCAGCGCCGCGAGCGCCGGGAGAAACTGGAGCACCGCGACCGAACCGCCTTCGGCGATTATGCCCGTGGTGTCAAGTGAGCGGCCGGGCTGAGCCGGGAAAAGGCGCGCCGCCCATTTCCCCAGATAGTAGAAGTCGCAGGCTTTGCCGTAGTTCTCACAGCGCGTGCAGATGAGGTACTTGCAGAGGGTGAACCAGGTCACGAAGGCGGCCAGCCAGATAGGAAACCACCTGGGCCGCCTGCGGGCGACCGCGTAGCCGCCGTAAGCCAGCATCCAGACTCCGGAGCCTATGAGGAACCTCATCGCGCCCTTATCGGGCTCGGGCCAGTCGACCTGCTCCGCCTCGCCTCCACAGCCGCATCCGCAGCCACACACAGCGCCAGGTGTTCTCAACGTCTTCCCCCTTGTTAACGGTTCTACGGAGCAGTCTTCTTCTTAGCCGCGGGCTTCTTAGCCGCCGGCTTCTTCGCGGCGGGCTTCCCGGCCTCCGGCGCGGGAAGGAAACCCGGCCTCTTGACCACGTAGTTCATCAGTGGGATGGGCATGTGCTCCGGCCCGTAGAGGATGCCCTGTATCCTGGGAAAGTAGAAGTACATCGCCGCGCGGTTGCCTATCACCATTTCGGATAGGTCATGACCTGTTTCGTTCGAGCGGTTGAAAGCCCAGGAGACGTTTGTCGGGAACCACGAGATGTTTCCCTGGATGACGTTCATCTTGAACTCGGCGAGCTGCGGTTGCCTTGACTGGTAGAGATTACAAAGGAACTTTTTCTCGCCCAGGTTGCGCGTGGATGCTTTCTCGCCGGACATGGTGATTATCTGGTCGCCGTCCCGGAACAGGTCGCAGGTGATGCGGCTCTGGGTTTCGCTGAAATCGATATCGCAGATGGACTTCGGGTAGTTGTAGAAGTCGACGCCGCCCCTCAACGCTATCTCGGTGGTCACGGGCAATTGCCAGATGAAGGCGTTGAAGAGGTTGGCGAACGTCTGCCGCAGCATGTTGTAGCCGGGGACGGGCACGAAGTACGGGGCGTTTAGAAGGATGCCCATGGAGAACTCGTTATAAGGCCCGATGTCCGTGTCGTAGTACTCGAACGCGGTCAGGGCGAGCGCTCCGACTCCCGGCACTATCTGGGCAGGGGTAAACCTCACGTCGGGCAAAGCGCGCTTAAGCTTTCGCAGGCTCGCCGGTAACACGATCGTGAACATGCGAGCGTCCCGGTAGAAGATGGGGAACTTAATGGCGCCGCCGCCGATCTCGAGTTCTACCTGGTCGACTCCCTGGAAAAAGTCGTCCTGCACGGATACCACCTCCGATGATCGATTAACCGGGGGAAATTATATCACGGCCCGGGGAGGCAACATCGAGAGGCCGGCTGGGGTCTTATTTCCCCGGGATGCGTATCGGGATATAATCCGGGCAGGGAGGGGGTTGCGGTGGCTTCAAAAGTTTACTTCGCCCGCGACCACCTGGTGGTTGCAGAGGAGCACAGCTTCTCCCGCTCAGCAACCGGGGCGCCGGTCCTCATCGCCGACGGTCTGCGTGGCAGCGACGTAACCCCGGTGAAGGTGGGATTGAAGCACTTTGGCTCGATAGACGTGGCCTCGGCCATCCACGACGCCAACAGCCTGGTGGTCGTCTCTCACGTGACAGGCCACGCTCTTACCGGCTTCGCCGCCACCATCAAGAACCTTGGCATGGGCGCCGCTGGGCGGTTGATGAAGATGGCTGTCCACAGCCAGGTGCGCCCTTCGCTCGAGGAGGGCAGGTGCACCCTGTGCGAGGAGTGCCTCGACAACTGTCCCGCCGGCGCTATCAGCATCGGGGACAACGCCATAGTCTTCGATAACGACGCCTGTATCGGCTGCGGCGAGTGCCAGGCGCTCTGTGGCGAGCGGGCCATCAAGGTGATGTGGCGCGGCGACCCCCGGGAAGCCCAGGAGAAGCTCGCGGAGATAGTTTTCGGAGTGCTCGCCAACAAAAAGGGGCGCGCGGGCTTCTTCAACTTCCTCATAAACATAACGCCCACTTGCGACTGCTGGAACTTCAGCGCCCCTCCAGCCGTAGCCGATATCGGCTACCTCGCCTCGAAGGACCCGGTGGCCATCGACCAGGCTGCCGCGGAGCTGGTCATGCGGTCCATCATGGACCGGGCGCTCGATGGCAACGCGCCCGACGAGGCGATGCGGGAAACGTTCCTCGGCGCCCACGGGGCTTCCTGGAACCGCCAGCTCGCCTGGGCCCAGGAGCTCGGGCTCGGAAGCCGCGAGTACGAGCTCGTGCGCGTCGGTGATTGAGGCCCGGACGTGAAAGAACTTCCGGCAGCGGAGGTTGTGGGAGCTCGATTGGTGGTAATATTCTGACGTTGGGGCATAAACGCGGGGACTTTCGGTCAAGCGGTCAGTTTGGGGTTTGAATGAAAGAGTCTTTCGCCATCTTGTGTGCCATCCTTGGAGCGCTGACGCTCAACTGGGCTATCTACCTGCAAAAAAAAGCAGTCGTGGCTCTCCCCGATATCGAGTTCAAGTTCTCGAAAGACACCATAATGGCTTTCGCCACGAACAAACCCTGGCTATTGGCGCAGACTGTCAACATCACGGGTTTCGTGCTGTACTCGATCGCCCTGGCGCTGGCACCGGTTTCCATCGTGGAACCGATCATCGCCTCGGGGGTGGTGCTACTGGCCTACCTCGCGATAAAGCACCTCGGCGAGAAGCCTCGCCGCATAGACTACCTGGCCATGGGAATGACCGTGCTCGGAGTAGCTCTCATCGGGGTGAGCCTGGCTGAGGGGCTGCCCGAGGACAAGCTTAACCACGGGTGGGAGATCCCCCTGTTCGCCGGGGTCATAATAGGCCTTGCCATCATCTTCCCGCTTATCATGCGGGGCAGCAAGGCCAGGTTGTCGGTGGGTCTGGGCATTTCCGTCGGCCTGTTCTTCGGTATAGCCGCGGTCTTTCAGCGCCTTGTTATGATGTACCTCGTCAACCTCGATACCCACTGGGAGCTGTTCCTCGTCTTCCTGGTCGCGTGCATCTGCACTTACATACCCGCGTTCATCCTGCTTCAGGCGGCGCTGCAGAAAGGCATGGCCATAGTGGTGGCGCCGATCTACAACGGGCTGATGGAGTTCGTCCCCATCGTGGTCGGGATGATGGCGCTCAACGAGGCGTTCCCGGCGTCCAACCTGCTCAAAGTCGTGAGGATCATGGCGTTCGTGTTGATACTTACCGGCACCGTCATACTCTCGCAGAGGGCGGAGGCGGAGGACGAGATCGAATCGTTCCCCGGCGGCGAGCTGGAGCCTACGCCTCACCACGCCCGGGCGTGACTTCGAACCATCGACCGAGGCGGCAAGCTGACCTCTGGCGCGGGCGCACTCAAGACTTCGAGAGAACGTTCCGGATCGCCCCCATGAACTCCGCGTCGTCGAACGGTTTCCGGAAAAAGCCCACCGCTCCCTGCCTGCGGGCCTCCTCCCTCATCTCCTCGTCATCGAACGCGGTAAGAAAGATCACCGGGATGCTGCGGGTGGTAAGAGAGTGCTTTATCTTATCGATGGAGGCGAAGCCACCCCCGGCGGGCATCCTGACGTCGAGTATTATGAGGTCCGGCTTGCTCTCATGCGCGACCTCGTAAGCTTCGTCGCCGTCGTGGGCCCCCACGACAGCGTAACCGGCTGCCCTGAGCCTGATGGAAAGGGCGGTCACCAGGTCCTTGTCATCATCAGCGACCAGTATGAGCTTCTTGTCTTCGCCCACTTGTGCCTCCCCGTAAGCAGCCCCGGCTACTCGCTTCGCATGACCGGCGTCGTGGTCAACCATCATGTACCGCTACAGAAGCTCAGGCATGGCCTGTTCCGTGTACGGGCAAGGCGAAGTGGAAGGCGCTGCCCATGCCCTCCATGCTCTCCGCCCAGAGCGTGCCTCCGTGAGCTCTGACAATCTCGCGGGAGATGGAGAGCCCGAGCCCCGCCCCCTCTTCCACGTACACTTTATCCTTCTCCACCCTGTAGAAGAGCTCGAAAATCTTCCCCAGGTCTTCCCTCGGCACTCCTATCCCGGTATCCTCCACCGACACGATCACCCTTCCCTCGTCGCGCGGCATGAAGCCGCCCCGTATCTGGATCATGCCCTGCTCGGTGAACTTGATGCTGTTGCCGGCGATATTGGCTACGACCTGCGCGATACGCGCCTTGTCCGCGTAGACCGGCGGCAGGCCTTCGGCCACCTGCACCTGGAACGTGAGCCCCTTGTCCTCAGCCTGCGACCGGAGCATCTCCACTACGACGTCCAGGATATCCTGGATGCTCATGACCTCCATCCTGAGCTTGAAGTCGCCGGACAGTATCTTGTTCGCGTCGATGAGGTTCTCCACGAGGCTGTGGAGCCGGAAGCTTGAGCGCCTGATGACATCGACGTATTCGCGCTGGTCGCCGGTAAGCTCGCCCGCCAGGCCTTCGAGCAGGATGTTCACATACTGGTCGATGGCGGCGAGTGGCGTGCGCAGGTCGTGGCTGACGTTGGCTATGAACGTCTTGTGGATCTTCTGCACCTCTTCGTCGGGGGTTATGTCGGTGCCGACCGCCAGCTTCTCGACCTCTCCCCTGCCGTTTCGCACCACGGCCGAGATGAACCGGTAGTTCTTGCCGTTCTTGAGCATGGCGCGCCAGCGGGCCGAGCCTTTGTTCTTCTGGCAGACCTCGCATGGCTCGGTGCGGTCGTAGAAGACGTGATGGCACGCGCCGCCCCGCTGCCCCTCGCCGAATATCTCCTCGGCCGGGCGGTTCATCCACAGTACCTGGTACTCGGGGCTGACTATGTAGGCGGGGTCGGAGAGGTTACTGAGAACACCCTTTATCTGGTTATTGGTGTCCTCTATCACCCTGTTGCACCAATCGATGCGCAACTGCTTCTGCCCCACGTTGAGGGCCGCCAGCATGCGCGGGAGGGGATTCTCGTTTATCGGCTTGAAGATGAAGTCAACCGCGCCGCCCGCGAGGCTGGCGACCGCGCTCTCCATGTCGTTCCGCCTGGCCACCGCTACCAGCGGCTGGTTGTCGAAACCGGCTTCCCGCAGGACGGCAAGCGGGAACTTCTCGTCCGGCTGGGAGTTCTCCGTATCCCAGAGCACGATGTCAGGGTTGAATCCCACCGCTTTCTGCACGCCTGCGGGGTCGCAGGTCTCGCGCAGGAACGGGAAACCAACATCTTTGAGCGCGTTCTCGAGGGCAAGCGCGGCCTCGCCATCGCTGCCCAGGTACGCGACTCGGTACGCTTTCAAACTCATCACCTGAGCCTATCTTGAGGCATACGGCGCAAACATGCCACAACAGGCTGAAGCACGAATCCCTGCCAGGCCTTCAACTGGAAATCCAGGTCTCAAGACCTGTATCGGAATCCTCCGTTAATACTTGAACAGGCAAGGAGGCAGGCTTTCTCGATCCTCACCGGCAAGCGCGCCTTCGTCTCGCGCGAAAAACGGATTTGAACCCGGCCCGGACCGCCGCTTAAAGGTCGGGGTGCTTGTCGGCCCACGGATAAGCCTTCTCGAAGGCGGCAGCCGCGCGCAGGACCGCGGGCTCGTCAAATCGCCGCCCGACTATCTGGAGGCCCACCGGCAGGCCCGCGGCGGTGAAGCCGCACGGCACCGAGGCGGCAGGCTGGCCGGTAAAATTGAACGGGTAGGTGAAGCCTATCCAGCTTGCCGGGGTAACTGGCACGCCGTTTATCTCGTCGGGCCCCAGCATCCCGCCTTCCAACAGGTCGAATGCCGCGCACGCGGTCGCCGGGGTGAGCAGCAAGTCGTAGGTGGAGAAAAATCTCCAGAGTTTCTCCCAGATGTCCTCGCGGTGGTTCTGCACGCGCACGAAGTCGGCCGCGCCAAGCGAATCGACGAGGCCGAGGAACGGCGCGAAGAGCGGGTACATCTTCTCCTTGTCCTCCTCCAGGGTGTCCCAGTGCGCGGTAGCCGTCTCCGCTATTACCAGTATGGTGAGGTCGCCGGACATATCCATTATGCCCGGGTCGTCCTCGACCATCTCGCAGCCGAGCTTCTCCATGGCAAAGGCCGCCCTCTTTGTTATCTCCACCACCTCGGGGTCTACGGCGGCGACCGCGAGATCCGACGTATAAGCGCAGCGCATCCCCTTCAGACCATCCCCGAGCCCTTTCAAATAATCGATGCCGGAGGCGGGCAGTGAGTGGCGGTCGCGCTCGTCCGGGCCCGCCATAACGTTCATCATCAGGGCGGCATCGGCCACCGTCCGCGTGATGGGGCCCTCGGCGTTCATGGTGTCCCAGCCGTGTACGATATGCGGGTAGCTGGGGATGCGCCCGAAGTGCGGCTTCAGGCCGAAAGTTCCGCAAAGGCTCGACGGTACGCGGACCGACCCGCCCCCGTCGTTTCCCACGGCCAGCGGGCCAAAGCCCGCCGCGACGGCAGCCGCCGCGCCGCCGCTCGACCCTCCGGTGGTCTTTGCGGTGTCCCACGGATTGCGGGCAGGCCCGAACACGAGGTTGTCAGTCACCGCCACCAGCCCGAACTCCGGAACGTTGGTCTTGCCCAGCATGACAGTGCCGGCCTCCTTGAGCCTCTCCACCAGCACCGCGTCGAGGTCGGGGACGTAATCCTCGTAGAGCATCGAGCCCCAGGTGGTGCGGATGCCCCGGGTCATGATGAGGTCCTTGATGGTGACGGGGACGCCTTCGAGCGCGCGCGCCTCGCCTTTCTGGTAGGCCGCCTCCGAGGCCCTGGCCTGCTCCAAGGCCAGCTCGGCGGTCAGCGTCACTATGGCGTTCAGCCCGGGGTTCACCGCGTCGATGCGCTCGAGCACCGCCTGCGCTACCTCCACCGGTGAGAGCTCTTTCAAGCGATAGCTGTCAAGGAGCTCCTGCGCGCTCATCCAGATTATCTCGCCGCCCATCGTCCTACCCCCTTGCATCGATGCCGCCGCTGGAATATGGGGACTCGTCCGGGTGCCGCTTACCGTAGTGGGACCTTTCCCCGCCCCTTGCGGGAATCGGGCCCTACGTCTCCCGGCCCATGTCGATCAGCGGGCGCAACTCGGTGACCTCGAAGGTCACGAACGCATGAATGCGCTCCGCGGCCTCGGGGTTCACCGCTTCAGCCAGCATGGCCCTGCCCTTGTCGATGACCGGCCCCTTCTCTACGATGCTCGTCGCTTTCAGGTAGACGCGGCAGCCCTTGACTTCATCCATTGCTTCGCCCTGCGCGGTGATGAAGGCCGCCTGCGGGTTCTGCTTGAGGTTCTTGAGGGTGCGGCTGTCACCCACGAGCATGTTCATGGTGCCGCGGTCGGAAAGCTGGAGTGAGGCGATGCACGCCGCGTTGCACCTGCCCTTCCTGTCCGCGGTCACGATGAAGCCCGATGCCGGCTTCCTCAGGTTGACCAGGTCCCAGACCTCGTCGCTGACTTCCACCGTTTACCTCGATTCACATCGGGGTCATGCGGCAGCGCTAGGCTTTACTGCCGGAGGCCTTCTCCCAGGGGAAGCTGACCTTTCGGGTGACCCTCGTCCTCTCCTCGACTATCTTCGGCTCCTGGTACAGCGAGAGCGTAAGTATCTTGCGGGCCTGCTCCGGGTAGCGGGCGACGAACTTCAGCTCGTCCTCGGTCAGCGGCTTGCCGGTGGTGACGTTGGCGAGCCTCACCAGGTCGAGGATCTCGCGGGCCTCCTCGTCGGACTGGAACTCGATCTCCAGGCGGTCGTACACGTTGCGGAACCCCTTGATGCCGCCGTACGCGCCGGTGGTTATCATGCGCCCGGTCTCGACCATCTCGGGGTCGCCGCGGCCCAGCTCCTCGCAGTCATACAGCTCGTAGTTGCGGCGGTCCTTGAGGGCGCCGTCGGCGTGTATGCCTGATTCGTGGGCGAACGCGTTGCGCCCTACGCCGACCTGGTTGATGGGTATGGGCACGCCGAAGGCGTAGGACGCGTACTTGGCCAGCTTCCAGGCGTTGGTCAGGTCGATGGCCGGGTCCACTTTGTAGCGGCCCGCCATGCCGCTCGACTTCGTGATAGCCAGCAGGCAGGAAATGAGGTCGGCGTTCCCGGCGCGCTCGCCGATGCCGTTTACGGTGGTGTTGATGTAGGCGTCGACGCCGCCGTCCACCGCCCCCGCCGCTCCGGCCACCGAGCAGGCCACCGCCATCCCGAGGTCGTTGTGCGCGTGGAGCTCTATGTCGAGGCCCACCTCCTCGGCCAGCAGCTTCATCCGGTCGTAGGTCGTGAAGGGGTCGTCGTAACCCAGGGTGTCGCAATAGCGCAACCGGGTGGCGCCGGAATCCCTGGCGGCCAGGGAGAACTTCAACAGGTCATCCATCGGCGTCCGCGAGCCGTCCTCGGCGTTCACCGCGACGCTCTCATAGCCGAGCTCGAGCGCCCGCTCCAGGGCGCCGGTCATCAGCTTGACCACGTCATCGAACGTCCGCTCGCCCTGCCACTTGCCGCTTATCATCTGGGGCGAGGTCGATATGGATATGTTGACGTGCTCGATCTCGGGCACCATCTCCCTGGCGAGCTCGGCGTCGGCCTTGATAGCGCGCAGCCACCCCGAGACGCGCAGCCTCTTTATGGCCCCCATCTCAGCCAGCTCGAGGTTTCCGCGCAGGTAGTTGGTCTCGTGGTTGGTGGTGGGGAAGCCCGCCTCGCTCTGGAACACGCCCATCTCGTCGAGGTACATGTTGATGATCGTCTTCTCGATCTTGGCAAGGCCCAGTTGGGACGTCTGGACGCCGTCCCGGTTTGTGACATCTATAACGTATATGGTGTTGTTCTGGCCCATCTTTTCTCCTCTGTCCGCGGGCGGCCGCCCGCTCAAGACCCGGTGAAGGTCCTACAAGCCACTTTCGTTCTTAAGCCCCATGGCGCAACGATACATTATATCAAACAGGTCCGGGATCTCGTCCACCTCGAGGCATGAGAAAGCGACCCGGATGTCAGTCGCCCCCTCGGCTATCACGCCCGTGCCGAACTCGGCGAGGAGGCGCACCCTGAACGCCTCGGAGTCGAGCCCCTTCAAACGCAGCGATATGAAGTACCCGGCGTTGAACGGGTAAGGCTCCCAGGCCGCGTCGAAGGCCGGCTCGCGCAGGACTTCCATGACCTTCCGGGCGCGCTCGCGCATAAGGTCGTATTTCTCATTTTTCTGCTTCGCGAAATCGGGGTGGTTCATCGCTGCCAGCAGGAGTGACTGCCCGAGCTGGGAGCAGTTGGAGATGTTGCCCCTGATCGCGCCGCCTACCTTCTTCTCGAGTGCGGCGCAAACCTCTTTCTCCCGGCCCGGCGCCGCCACGCTGAACGTTATGAACCCGACCCGCAGGCCCCAGGCGTACTCCTCCTTGGTGGCACCGTCCAGCTTCACCGGGAACACGTGCTCGCTCTTCTGCGCGAGGAGCCCGAAAAGCGACTCGGCAAAGCACTCGTCGTCGTAATAAAGGCCGAAGTAGGCGTCGTCAAGAACGACCACGACCTCGCGGCCCGGCCCCGCGGCCTTGACCAGCGCGTCGACGAGCCCGGCGGCCTCCCCGCGCTTGATCGAGTACCCCGTCGGGTTATTGGGAAAGTTCAGCAGGACGATGGCCTTTCCCTTTTCGTCCAGCGTAACCGAGAGCGCCTGGGCGAGCCCCGCAATGTCGAAACCGCCGGCCGCGAAGAACGGGAACTTGCGCACCTCGGCCCCGCGCCTGGTGGCGTATACCATGTTGTAGTTGCCCCAGAACTTGTCCGGCACCAGCAACACGTCGCCTGGGTCGACGAAAAGCTCGCCCGCGATGGTCAGCCCGTGGGTAATGCCGCTGGTCACGACGGGGAGGCTGGTCTCCGTTCCCTCGAGCGAGGGGTTCTTGGCGTGCATGTCCTCCAGCCACCGGCGGCGCAACGCGGCGTTCCCGGTGGAGGGCGCGTAATCGAGCGCCTCATCAGGAGAAAGCCCGCTCAGAAGCTCCATGATCACGGGAAGGTTCATCGCCTCGCCGCCGGAGCGCGCGATGCCGAGGGTGGCGTCGTAGCGGTCTGCCTTCTCCCGCGCCTCGGCGGTCTGGGTCAGGATGCCCTTCGGGAAAAAGAGCTCCCTGCCAAGCCGGGAGAGCGAGGAGAAGAGAGCCGGGCTCGCCGATCTTATTGTGACGTTCAACTCTTCAGCTAATGGATTCATGGCACCCGTCCGGGTCTCACGGTCAGTTTCGACCTATCTCGAAAGGTGGGGTCATTCTACACAAGTAGTCCCGGCTCGACCATACTTTCCGGAAATTACGACCATATAGTGTCAAGCCACTTTCGCCGCGTGTTCGGTAAGCCGGGCGTGAGGTCCATGCATCGATGCTCGCTTGACCCCGCTAGAGCGAGCCGCAAGCCGCCTTTATCTGGGCGATTATCTGCCCGGGCTTGAAGCCGAGCAGGCGGTTGGCCCCCGACGGGCAGGCCGCCGCGCAGGCCCCGCATCCCTTGCACAGGGAGCGGTTGACAACGGCGACACCCTTCGCCGCGTCGAACTCGATGGCCTCGTAAGAGCAGAGCTCGATGCAGGCCTTACAGCCGGAACAGACGTTCGGGTCGACACGGGCCACCACGCCCTCGGTAACCACGTTCTCCTTGGCCAGGATGGACTCCGCGCGGGCCGCCGCCGCGGCCGCCTGGGTCAGGCTCTCGGTTATGGTCTTGGGGTAGTGGGCGAGTCCGGCGAGGAATATCCCGTCGGTGGCGAAGTCGACCGGGCGCAGCTTGACGTGCGCCTCGAGAAAGAAGCCGTCAGAGGTGAGCGGCACCTTCAGCTTCGGGCCCAGCTCGCGGGCGCCGGGGTTGGAGATTACGCCGGTCGAGAGCACCACGAGGTCGGGGTTGAGAACGACCTCCTCGCCGCGGATGTTCTGGTCCGCGACCCGGACGCGCGGGTCGCCGAAGCTGATGTCGACCCTGGGCGGGTCTTCCTTCTCGAAGCGGATGAAGTTGACCCCAAGGTCGCGCGCCTTGAGGTAATAGTCCTCCTTGAACCCGTAAGTGCGCAGGTCGCGGTAGCACACGTTGACCGCCGCGCCGGGGTTGAGCTCCTTGATGGCCAGCGCGTTCTTGATGGCGACGCCGCAGCATATCTTGCTGCAGTAAGGGTGCTCGTCGTTGCGGGAGCCCACGCACTGTATCATCACCACGTCGCGAACGTCCTCGAGCGAGCCCGGGTCCTCGGCCAGCAGCTTCTCCAGCTCGACCTGGGTTATCACCCGCTCGTCTGAGCCACGGCCGTACTCGCCCGGCGGCGGCACGTACTCGGCGCCGCCCGTCGCGACTATGACGACACCATGGTCGAGCTCCCGCGGGCCTTTCGGCGTACGGACCCTGGTGTGAAATTTACCGATGTAGCCGTCAACATCCTCTATATCCGAAGAGAGCATGAGGTCGATGTCGGGATGGCCCTTGACCCGGGACTCGAGCTCCCCGAGATACGCCTGCACATCGGCCCCTTCGACAGTCGCGTATATGTGGCGCATCTGGCCCCCCAGTTCGGGCTCTCTCTCGACCAGGTATGTCTTGAAGCCCGCGTCGGCGAGCTGCAGGGCGGCCACCATTCCCGCTCCGCCCCCGCCGATGACCATCGCGTTATGTATGACCTGGGAGACGCCCTCCTCGAGCGGCTCGAGGAGAGCAGCCTTCTCTATGCCCATTTTGCACAACATCTTGGCCTTCTCGGTGGCGTCGTCAGGGATGTCCATGTGCACCCACGAGCAGTGCTCTCGGATGTTGGCCATCTCGAAAAGGTACTTGTTCAGGCCGGCCGAGCGCACCGTCTCGCGGAAGAGCGGCTGGTGCGTGCGCGGTGTACAGGAGGCGACCATGACCCGGTTGAGGTCGTGTTCCCTGATGATCTCTCGTATCCACTCCTGGGCGTCCTGGCTGCAGGCGTACAGGCGCTCGTCGGCGAACGCCACGTTCGGCAGGGTCTTCGCGTAATCTACCACCGCCGGCACGTCCACCACGCCCCCGATGTTGGTGCCGCAGCGGCATATCACCGCTCCTACCCTGGGTTCCTCGCCGGAGACGTCTTTCTCGGGCGGGTACTCGACGTGCTCGGTGAGCTCGCAGCGGCATACGCCCAGCCTCGAGGAAGCCAGCCCCGCTGAAGCGCTGGCCTGTATGACCGAGTCCGGTATGTCCTTGGGGCCTTCCAGGGCGCCGCAAACATAGACGCCCTCTCGAGAAGACTTGACCGAGAGAAAGTCGTCCGAGGCGATGAAGCCGTGATCGTTCAGCCCCACCCCGAGCACCCCTGCAAGCCCAGCCGCGTCCGGGGTGATGCCAACACACAGCACCACCATGTCGAACTCCTCCTCGACGGTGCTGCCGTCCGGGTCCGTGTACCCGACCAGGATGTTTCTCGTGGGCTGCAGCTCCTTGGCGTAGGAGGCCAGGCAGCGCACGTAGCGCACGCCCTTCTCGTTTTTCGCGTTCTGGTAATATTCCTCGAAGCCCTTGCCGTAGGTCCTCATGTCGATGAAAAAGATGGTCGGCTGCACCTCGCGAGCGTGCTCCTTCGCTATGACGGACTGCTTGGTGGCGTACATGCAGCACACCGAGGAGCAGTAGGTGTTGCCGGCGGTCGAGTCGCGCGAGCCCACGCACTGGATGAAGGCGAGTTTCTTTACAGGCTCTCCGTCCGAGCGCCTTACCACGTGGCCGCTGGTGGGGCCGTTGGCCGCGAGTATGCGCTCGAACTCGAGGCTGGTCACCACGTTATCGTAAACTCCGTAGCCGTACTCCGCCCTCTTCTTCGCGTCGAACGGCTTGTAACCGGTGGAGACTATTATGGAGCCGACCTCGACCTTCTCGGTGCGCTCCTTGTCCTCGTAGTCGACCGCGCCCGCCGGGCACTCCTCGGCGCAGTCGCCGCACTTGCCCCTGAGCAGGTACAGGCATTTCGTGGGGTCGATGAAAGCCGCTCCCGGCACGGCCTGGGGGAACGGGACCCTGATGAGCGGGGTCCTCGAGAGGTCCGCGTTGTACGGGTCCTTGACCTTGACCCGGCAGTGCTCGCTGCAGATTCCGCAGCCGGTGCATTTCTCCAAATCGACGTAGCGCGGCCGGACCCGCAGCGTCACCTCGAAGTGGCCCGGCTCGCCCTGGAGCCCGACCACGTCGGTCAGCATGTACAGCTCGATGTTCTTATTCGACCCCACCTCCACCAGCTTCGGCGAAAGGATGCACATCGAGCAGTCGTTGGTTGGAAACGTCTTGTCGAGCTGGCCCATAACGCCGCCGATGGAAGGGCTGGAATCGACGAGGTAAACCCGGTATCCCATCTCGACCAGGTCGAGCGAAGCCTGCACGCCTCCGATGCCGCCGCCGACAACCATCACCGCGCCGACAGGCTGTTCCCCGGGGCCCGCTGCGGGCGCGGCCTTCTTCGCCACCGGCTTCTTCGCCTGCTTTTTCGCCGTGGGCTTCTTCCCGGCAGTCTTCTTCGCCGCGGGCTTCTTCTTCGCCGCGGGCTTCTTCCCGGCCGTCTTCTTCGCTGCTTTCTTTGCCGGTTCTTTTTCAGCCACTTGCTACCTTCTTCTCATATTGCGGGCGCGCCGCGCCTCAAACGCTCATCAGTTTCGCCTGGACCATCAGCGGCATCGGGTCGATGATATGGCTCTCGAGCCACTTCCGGGCACCCGGCAGGGTCATGGCCAGCGCCAGCAGTTCGGTGAAGTACAACACCGGCATGGGATGGTTTATCTTGAATGAGAGCTTGCCCGGCCGCTGCCTCATCTCGAGGTTGGCCACGCACATCGGGCAGGCGGCCACGATGCAGTTTGCCCCGGCCTCCTCGGCGCGGGTAAAAAGCTTGTTGACCAGCTTCTCGACGACGTCGGTGCGCGAAAGGGACAGGCTCCCTCCGCAGCAGTCCGTCTTGAACGACCAGGGCATCACCTCGACCCCCAGCGCCTCCATGAATCGGTCGAGGTCGGTCGGGTTCTCGACAGAATCGCAGAAGCAGACCTCGGGGGGTCGCACCAGCAGGCAGCCGTAGTAAGGCACCGCCTTCAGGCCTTCCAGCGGAAGCAGGACCTCCTCCTTGAGCGTTGCGAGCCCGATGTCGTTCACCATGACGTCCAGCAGGTGCCTGACTTTCCCGGCGAACCTCGGGTCCGCCCCGATTGCGGCCTCGACTTCGCGCGCGAGCTCCTCGTCGGCCAGGATGCGCTCCTGGGAGATCTTCATCCTCGAGTAGCAGGCGGCGCACACAACCAGCACGTCCTGCCCGAGCCTTTTCGCCGCGGCCAGGTCGCGCCCCGGGAGCGCCACCGACAGCACGTCGTTTGTCATGTGCGCGGAGGACGCCCCGCAGCAGCTCCAGTCGGGCAGCTCGGTGAGCTCGATGCCGAGGGCCTGGCAGACAGCCTCGGACGAGTCGCCGTACTCCTCGGCGGAGCCGGACTGCGAGCATCCGGGATAGTAAGTGAATCTAAGCTCGCTCACGCCGTTACCCCTTGTCAGTCTCTTTGAAGATACGCCTTACCGACTTTCGGTCCTTAACCACGCGCGGTATCACCTTCACCTTGCCCTTGATGAACATGACCGCCCCCAGCCCCAGGTCGTCGAAAAGCCTCCCGGAGAGCGCCTTGTACTGTCCGATGAGGACCGACTCGTTGGTCCTGCCCGCGAGCTTGATGCCGTTCAGGAACGACCTGTGGAACATCGCTATCTCGGGCTCGGCGACCAGGCCCTCCTCGAGCGACATCCCTCGAAGGCCGTCCATGACGCGCGCTATGTCGATCTCGTTGGGGCAGCGCGTCGAGCACGTCTCGCACGAGGCGCACAGCCAGACGGTCGAGCACTTGAGCAGTCGCTCCTCCTGGCCGTACTGGACCATCTTCATTATCTCGTGGGGGAGCAGGTCCATCGCGAAGGCGACCGGGCAGCCGGCGGAGCACTTCTTGCACTGGTAGCAGTGGCGGACCCTCTCTCCGGTACGCTCCTCGACTTTCGTCTCCATGAGGCGGTTCACCGTGTGGATCATCGCTCTTCCCACCTTGCTGTCAGTTACCATTATTGACCGATTAGTCATCATTACTATCGTCTGGCCTTCCGGTCAAGGCCCTGATTTGAAGCAGGTTAGCACATCAGGGGTGTGTAGTGCATTGATTCGGGGCAAGATAATGCATCCCCCGACCGAATGAATAACGTGTCATTTCATTATCTACAGGTTGCTTATTATGGGAAACAAGCTGTGGCACCCTACTCGGCAGGTGCGGGAGACTGAAGATACCGTGCAGCGTGTATCTGCCGGCGGGCTTCAACCCCGAGCTCACCTGTCCCGTCCGGGTCGAGTTCCACGCGCTTCACGCGTAGCCGATCATCGACAACGACCCTTTCAACCCATTCTCCAATGAACTGAATAAGCAGGCCGGTGAGAAAGGTTTCATCATCGTCGGTCCCGGGGAAGGAGCCCGCACAGCCTCCATGTCGACGGCAAAAAGAAAGGCAGCGAACCGAGCATCTGCGACGACTTCACCGGCGGGGCGGGATTGTGGCAGCCCGCGGGCGGAAACTGGTCAGCCTGGGGAGGCGTCTACCGGCAGGCCGATACCGGCGCTTCCTGGAAGGAATCGGTGCGCTCGCGCTCTCCCTGGAAAAACTACTCTGCGAGCGTCACTTTTCTGCATTTATTTCCCGTGGACTTCTGCGCCCCTCGAAATGCAAGAAAGTGACCTGACCCCAATGTTGCGCTAGCCGCCCAGGCCGTCGCGTTCGACGATCGAGCGGTCGCCGCCCTCCACGTACTGCGCGCGCAGCTCTTTCTTGAGTATCTTACCGGTGGGGGTACGCGGCAGCTCGGCCACGAAGATGACCTGCCTGGGGGTCTTGTATTTCGCGATCCTCTCTCGCGTCCAGGCGATCAGCTCGTCCTCGGCCAGCTCCACGCCCGGCATCAGCACCACCAGGGCCAGCGGCGCCTCCCCCCACTTCTGGTCTCGCATGCCGACCACGCCTACGTCGGCCACCAACGGGTGGCCCATGATGATATCCTCGACCTCGGCGGGGTAGATATTCTCGCCGCCGGAGATAATCATGTCCTTCTTGCGGTCGAGTATCCAGAGGTGCCCCTCATCGTCGATGCGCCCCATGTCGCCGGTGTGGAACCAGCCGTTACTGAGCGCGACGGCGGTCTCCTCCGGCATGTTCCAGTACTCCTTGAAAACGTTCGGGCCCTTGACCACTATCTCGCCCGTCTCGCCGATCGGAAGCTCGATGTCGTCGTCGTCGAAGATGGCTATCCGCACGTGGAACAGCCGCTTGCCGGCCGACCCTCGCTTGCGCAGGGCGTCCCCGGTGGGCAGGGCGGACACCGCGGGGGCGGTCTCGGTGAGCCCGTAGCCCTGGCTGAAGACGACGTCGTGCTCGAGGTACTTCTCGATAAGCGGCACCGGGCACGGCGCCCCGCCCGCGATCATAATCCTGATCGAAGAGAAGTCGGTCTTGTCGAAGCGCTCGCTCATCGACATCAAGAGGAACATAACCGGGATTCCGAACATGGTAGTGACCCGGTACTTCTCGATTGCCTCGAGCACCTGGTCCGGGACGAAGTAGCGCGTCAGCACCAGCTTGCCGCCTGTATATATAGTGGGGGTCGCGGCCGCGGAAAGCGCCCCTATGTGGAAAAGGGGGGCCGCAACCAGGTTGGTGTCTTCGGAGCACAGGTTGTAGGTGAGCACCGCGTTGACGCCGTTCCACTGGGTGTTGCCGTGGGTCAGCACCGCACCCTTGGGCCTTCCCGTGGTGCCGGACGTATACATGATGAAGTGCGGGTCATCGAGCGTGACCTCCGGCTCGACAACGGGCTCGGTGCCGGGGAAGCCTGAAACAAGCTCCTCGTAGTCGGAGTCTCCCTCGTTGCCCTCCCCGACCTTTATGAACGTCTTCACTCCCTTCGCCAGGCCCTTGATCTCTCCCGCCTGAAAGGCGAAGTCGTGCGAGTACAGGAGCGCCGTCGCCCCGCTGTCGTCCAGGATGAACGCGAGCTCCGCGGGAGCGAGGCGGAAGTTGAGCGGCACCATGATGGCGCCGATCTTGCCCGTGGCGAACAACAGCTCCAGGAACTCCGCGTTGTTGGGGAACAGCGCCGCAACGCGCTCACCGCGCGCTATTCCCACCGATGGCAGAGCATTGGCCAGGCGGTTCACGCGCCCGTTGAACTCGAGGTTGGAGATCTCGCGCCCGTCGTCGCACACGACGAAAATATTCTCGGGGTCGAGGTCCGCACGGTTGGTGGTCCACTCTCCGACGTTCATGGCAACCTCCCGCTTCTAGTGTGGCTTGCGCAATAGCTTACTGCACCTCCGGCCGGCTTGGAAGCCTTCATGGCCGTGACCTCGTGGCCGGGCCGGGTTAATATCCATGTGTAGCGCGGTAAGAGAGGGGGCGTTCTTGATGGCGGGTGCCGACAGCAAGTCCAGGGTGGCAGACTACCTTGAAGCCGCGGCAAGAGATTTCCCGGATAGGCCGGGGCTCATCTGCGATGACAGACGGTTGAGCTTCAGGGAGTACGAGGAGAAGGTCTCCGGGTATGCGCGGGGGCTTCTCGCGTTGAGCCTGGAGCCGGGCGACCGCATAGCGCTGATGATGGACAACTGCCTGGAGCACCCCGTGGTCCTTCTCGCCGCCGAGAAGATCGGTGTGACCTCCGTGCTCGTCAACAACCGGCTCCAGGCCGACGAGGTAGATTACGTGCTCGGCAACTCCGAGCCCGCGCTGGTGGTGGTGGGCGAGCGCTTCGTGGCCGGCGATGCCGGCGCCGCGCTCAAGGAAAAGCTCGACTCGCGATTCGGGCCAGGTGAGGTCCTGGTCGTCGGGGAGCCCCCGGAGGGAGACGCGTACGCTCCGGCGAGCGTCCTCGAGAAAGAGGCGGCCGGGGTCTCGGCGGAGACCCTCGACGAGGTGGCCGCGAGCGTTGGTGAAGAAACCCCTGTCGTCGTCATCTACACGTCCGGGACCACCGGACGCCCCAAGGGGGCCGTCATCACCGAGCGCAACATCGTTTCCAACCTCACCGCCTGGAGGACGCGCCTGCCGGACAGGGGAGCCGAAGGCGTTGTGGGCGTCTTCTTCCCGCTGTTCCACTCCGCCGGCGCGATAGGGGGCATCTGCGGGGCGATAGTGAACGGGTTCACGGTTGTGCTGGCCGACTTCGACATAGAGAGGAGCCTTCGGCTGATCAGCGAGCACGGCATCACGTTCATGGGCGGCGTCGCGGCGATGGCCGCACTGCAGATGTCTCACCCGGCCTTCGACAGGTACGACTACTCCTCGCTCAAGTACATCATCATGGGAGCGGGCCCGTGCCCTCCGGAGATACGGAGCGAGGTCAAGAGAAGGATGGGCGCCGAGGTCATCATCGGCTACGGCCTTACCGAGGCCACAATGGGTAACGTGACCACCACGCTCCTCGACGACACCGACGAGCACAAACTCGAGACCATCGGCGTCCCACTGCCAGGCACCGAGGTAAGGCTCGTGGACGCGGAGCGCGACGAGGTGCCCGACGGACAGGTTGGAGAGATTGCGATAAAGGGGCCGACCGTCTTTGCCGGTTACCTGAACGACCTCGAGGCCACCCGCGCGGCAAAAGACGAGGAGGGCTGGCTCTACACGGGCGACCTGGCCCTGCGCTGCGCCGACGGTTACTACCGCATCGCCGGGCGCCTCTCCGAGATGTACATCCGCGGCGGCGAGAACGTCTATCCCGGGGAGGTCGAGGAGGTCCTGGCCAGGCACCCGGACATAGTGCTCGCCGCGGTGCTGGGCGTCCCCGACGAGGTGATGGGCGAGTCCGGTCGCGCCTACATCATCAAGGCTCCAGGCTCCGAACTGACCGAGGAGGACGTCAAGGCCCACGTCGCCGGGAACCTCGCGGGCTACAAGGTCCCAGGGGAGGTCGTCTTCCGCGACGTGCTGCCCCTGACGCCAATCGGCAAGGTGCTGAAGAAAGAGTTGAAGGCAAAGATCTGCGAGGAGTTCGGCCTCCCCGGCGCCTGAGGCCGTCACAAAGCCCGTCGTGCGCAAGGACCCCGCCAAGCTGGAGTTCCTGCTTCACTAATCAACCATTATGCCGCCGTCGACTACGATGGTCTGCCCGGTGATGTAGGTGCCGCGGGCGATGAGGAACGTGACCACCTCGGCGACTTCGACGGGGTCGGCGAAGCGGCGCATGGGGATGCGTGGCAGGACCTTCTCGAAGTGCTCGGCCGGCCAGTCGGCGATGAGTTCGGTCTCCACGTAGCCGGGCGCCACGCCGTTGACCCTTATCCCGTGCCTGGCAACCTCTCGCGCCAGGCAGGCCGTGAAGCCGTTGAGGCCGCCCTTGGCCGCGGCGTAAGCTGTCGCGCCGGCCATCCCTATCATCCCTATGATGGACGAGATGTTGACGATCGCCCCGCCCCGCCCATGCTCGATCATAGAAGCCACGGCATATTTCGAGAGGTAGAAGCAGGACAGGAGATCGACGTCTATCGTCTCGACGAGGGTCTTCTCGTCGAGGACCTCGATGTTCTCGTGGTGGATTACCCCCGCGTTGTTCACCAGGGCGTCGACACCACCGAACCGCTCCACGCAAGCCTCGACGACGGCGCGCGCGCCGTCCTCCGTGGAGATGTCCGAGGGTACGACCAGCCCCGACGAGCCCATCGATTCGATCAGGGCCACGACCTCCGCGGCGAGGTCCACCCGCGAACGGCAGTTGACCACAACGTTAGCGCCGCTCGAAGCGAGGTCGAGCGCGATCGCCTTTCCTATCCCACGAGACGAGCCGGTCACTATTATGTTCCTGCCCTCAAGCATCCGGACCTCCGCAGTTCTCGCCGGTCTCGCCCCCCGCGGCGAGTGGAGGGCATTTCGCGCCTCACCGACACCCAGTGGGAGCACCGTGGTTTGGCCCACCTGAAGGAACTCGGCGACTTCGGGTGAAAGAGTATCATGGCAGCGACGGCCGCGACACCGAGGAGTGTGTTGGAGATGGCGACTGACGATGCGATTGACATCACCTGGTACGGGCAGGCCATGTTCACGGTCTCGGGCGGCGGCGTGGCCGTAGCCATCGACCCGGTCCCGCCGGAGGTCGGCTACCCCTACGACCCGGTGGACGCCGACGTTCTGCTCATAACCCACGGGCATTTCGACCACAACTATATCGATGGGGTCAGGGGTGGCCCCCGGATGATATCCAGAAGCGGGGCTTTCGCGATTGACGGGCTGGAGGTAACAGGCTATGACAGCTTCCACGACGAAAGCGGGGGCACTGCTCGGGGGCCCGTGGTGATCTACGCATGGGAGCAGGCCGGGTTCAAGCTCGCGCATTTCGGGGACCTGGGGGACCGGCCGGCCGCCGACGTGATGAAACGCCTCGAGGGCCTGGACGTCGCAATGGTACCGGTCGGCGGCATATTCACGATCGACGGCGAGCAAGCGGCGCGCCTGGCACGCGAACTGGCGCCATCCATCGTTCTGCCCATGCACTTCGGCACGCCCGACTGCGCCATCGACCTCGAGCCTGTCGAGAGTTTCACCGCGCGATTCGACGGCACGGTGCGCGTGATTGGCGAGCGGCCGGTCACGGTGACGCGCGAGTCGCTCCCTTCCTCGACCGAGGTCTGGGTCCTCCCCTACAAGTAGTCATGTCGGGGTCAGACACCCTGACATGAATTTTCGGCGGCAGCCGGATGTCTCGGATACGAATTCATGTCAGGGTGTCTGACCACGACATGACCCCACGGTGAAGAAAGAAAATGCAAGAAGGTGACCTGGCCCCGATATCTGCATATTATTAACCTATGGATAAAGAGATGCCTGAGGTCGTAGCAAGGTTAGGCGAGCGGGTCGCGGCGGCCGGCGGCGAGTTGTACATCGTCGGCGGCTGGCTGCGCGACCGCATCATGGGACGCGAGAGTTGGGAGATAGACCTCGCCACCAGCCTTGCGCCCCGCGAGATTAAGAGCGCGATGGAAGGGCTCGGCTCCGTCTTCGACATCGGCGAGCGGTTCGGCACCGTCGGCCTGCGCGCCGAGGAGACTCTGCTGGAGACAACCACGTTCCGCGCCGATGAGTACGCGCCCGGCTCGCGCCATCCCGAGATAACCCCGGTGGGCGATATCTTACAGGACCTCGCGCGGCGCGACTTCACAATCAACGCGATGGCGCTCTCGGCCACCCCCGGGGGCGGGCGCCTGCTCGACCCGTACGACGGACGCGGGGACATCAAGCTGCGCGTCATCAGGACGCCCGGCGAGCCCGGGCCCAGGATGGCCGAGGACCCGCTTCGCATGATGCGCGCGGTCAGGTTCGCCGCGCAGCTGGGCTTTGAAATCGAAGCGTCGCTCCTCGAGGCGCTCCGGCGCGGGGCCGGGCAGCTCGAGAACATATCATGGGAGCGGCGCCGCGAGGAACTCGAGCGGATACTGGTCTCACCCGACCCCGGCGCGGGCATCCGCAGGCTGGTGGAGACCGGGTTGATGGACCACGTCTGTCGCGAGGTCTCACAGATGAAGGGTATCGAGCAGCCGGCCGCATACCACCGCGCCGACGTCCTCGAGCACACCCTGCTCACCATCGCATATCTACCTGACGATGCGTTGTTGCGACGCGCCGCTCTCTTTCACGACACGGGCAAACCATCGACCAGGGTGACCGAGCCCAAGACGATGTTCCCCGAGCATGACAAGGTGAGCGAACAACTGACCAGGCAGGCGATGAAGCGACTGCGCTACGGCAACGATGATATCAAGAGAACGGCGTTCCTGGTTCGCAGGCACATGCGCCCGATACACTACGAGAGCGACTGGGGCGACGCCGCGGTGCGGAGGCTCATCCGGGACTGCACGCTCTTGAAGAACGACGAGGTCGTGGTGCCGCTCTCCGAGGTGATCGAGCTCGCCCGCGCCGACATCAGGGCGGGCAACGAGGCGAAGGTACCCGTGTTCCTCTCACTTGTTGAAGAGCTCGAAAAGAGGGTCGAGCTCATCCGCGCCGAGCAGGACGTCGAGAAGATCCGTTCGCCCCTGGACGGCCGCGAGCTGATGGAGCTGTTCGGACGCAAGGAGGGCCCCTGGATCGGCGAGGTGAAAGAGCACCTGGTGCAGCTCATACTCGATGGAAAGCTCGCCTCTGCCGACAGCCAGACAGCCGCCGACCTCGCCCTCAAGTTCACTAATAATTGGGGTCAGATCTGATTTCATTAGCCGCCGCCATTCATTGAGGGTTCCTGGCCCACTAGCCTGGAGTGAAGAATGCCAAAGCACATCGATATCGCCGGCGCGGGGATATCAGGCCTTGTCGCCGGCACGCTCCTTGCCCGCAGGGGCTACAAGGTCAGGATCTTCGAGGCTGGCGACAGGGTCGGCGGCAGCGCCTCCTGGTCGGACTCTACCCTGATAAACCCGTACGCCGTGCGCAGGGACATCGGCATGGATATCTCTGATGCGCTGGAGCCGTGGAAGCGCACCCGGGCCTGGGCTTACGACCGGCGCTTCGAGTTCGAGGGGCCCCGCGACGAGCTTCAGTTCACCGTCGAGCGCGGGAGCGGCGAATCGTCTATTGACAACGTCCTCTACAGGCAGGCGGTTGAAGCGGGCGTCGAAGTTGTCCTCTCGAGCAGGCTCTCCAAGGAGGAGATTGATAAGCTCCCGGGCGGTTCCATCATCGCCACCGGTCTTAACAGGAGTTCGTTCGAGCTGCTGGACATCCCCTGCAGGCCTTTCTTCTGCCACATGACGACCGGGAAGGCCGAGCCAGGCAGGCCCAGCGTCATCATCTACCTCGATCGGTTCACCCGCGAATTCGGCTACTACTGCCAGGTGCGCGGTGTGGCAAGCAGCCTGGTGTTCAGCGTGCAGCGCCCGCTCACCGACGGCGAAAAAAGCGAGTTCAAGGCGAAGCTGGCGGCCAACGACGGCATCGAGCTCGACGGCTGGCACGATGAGATCGCGGCTTCCCTGGCGTGGCCGCTCGGCCGCTGGAGCAACCGGAACCTCTTCAGCCAGGACAAGATATTGGCCGGCACGCTTGCCGGCAACGTGAGCCCGGTGCTCCTGTTCGGGGTCAACGGAGCGCTGGCAAGTGGCATGATAGCGGCGCTGGCCGTCACCGACCGCGACGCCGCCGCGCGCGAGTTCCGCAGGCTCGCCCCTCTTTACTTCCCCCAGTTTATGCTCCGCAAAGTAAGAGAGTACGCGCCGCACGCCCTGCTGAAGTACATAGTGCGGGGAATCATGTCTACCTACGACCCGGACCGCTTTCCATATCTGATGGAGTTTGTCCTGTGGCCCCCCGGCCTGAAGTTGTAACCGCCTCCCCGTCCGGAGGCGTTCGGCAGCTGCACTCAACATGGAATTCATCCTGGGGTCAGACACCCTGACATGAATTCGCGGCGGCGTACAGATGTTTCGGATAAGAATTCATGTCAGGGTGTCTGACCCCAGGATGAATAGCGGTCCTCGTAAGGTTTTATGTCGAGCACCGGCGTGCCGTTGATGGCGTCGAGGTCACGCACCGTAAGCACACTCCCGTCGACGCTGATGAGGTCGACCACCGCCAGCCCTATGGGGTTCGGGCGGTAAGGCGCGCGCGTGGCAAAGACCCCTCGTTCGGGCCGGGTCACGTCGCCGCGCGGATGAATGACCAGCCGAAAGCCTTCCGCGCGGTCGAATACGAAGATGACATAAAGGCGCTCACAGCCATCCAGCCTGTAGAGCCCGCCGGCATATTCGTCGAGCAACCGTATCCTCGACACGGTTCCCCGGAATACGTCCGGGTCGTGCTGGATACCGCTGAACTTGCTTTCCACGTATCCTATTGGGGCGAACTCAAACCTGTCCATGCGCGGAAACTTTCAATCCGGGCGTCCGTCTAATAATATGATAACAGCTCATCGGTTCGCGATGTTCTGGCTCCCGGGAGAACTCATGACGCAAGATGGACAACCGACCAGGGTTAGCTGTCCGGGGTGCAGCAGGTACTACGAAGGCACGCCCCCGGCCTATTGCCACACCTGCGGTACGCCCATCGGCGCGCTTCACCCGGGCCCGGCCCGGGCCGGGGGAACAGCGGCGGCGCTGCCACCTCCGGCGCCGGTTGCCCCCGTGGCCGGCGCGAAGAGGCCGCGTAGAAGTCGCAAGGCCGTCTTCGCGGTCATCGCGGTCATCCTGGTCGCTCTCTGCTCCTGGGCGGGGGAACCTATGCGCTCATCTATCACCTGCGCGACGGCTCGAAGCCTGCCGGGCCGCCCTCGACCACGGAGGAACTCCGTCAATCCGTGAGCGTTTGCGAGGAGTACCTGACCGCCGAGGGCAGAAAGCTCGCCGGCGGGCGGGTGAAAGCCGCTTCCATCTACTCGGTGAAGGCGCGGCTTGACACCAGCGAGAATAGCGTCTCCGGGAAGGAGGCGGTTCTGTTCACCAACCGCACCCCGGACACGCTCAAGAAAATAGTCTTCCGGGTCTACGCGAACAGCCCCGGCGTCCGTCCCAAAGGCGTTGAAGCAACAGTGACCGGAGCTCGGGTGGGCGGAAGCCAGGCGCGAACGACCCTCGACAACTCGCTCCTTACCGTTACACTTCCGAAGCCGCTGGCGCCGCGAAGCGAGGCGGTCGTGGCTTTCTCCTTCAAGGAGTACGTCCCCGAGACCGAGGGCGTAACGGGTGACCTGAAAGGGCTCATCACCGGCGAGGCGGCGGGCGGTTACGGTATCTTCGGGCGCGATAAAGACATCTTCAACCTCGGCTATTTCATGCCGCTCGTCACCACCTGCAGAGGTGGCGCATGGGAGGCCCGCGAGGTGCCGCCGTTCGGCGACATATCCGATTTCGACTCCGCATACTTCAACGTCTCGCTCGACGTGCCGGGCAACTTCCAGGTGGCCGCCACCGGGCTGGAGACCGGCAGCGGCAAATCGGGCGGCCGGCGTACCTTCTCGTTTGCCGCGGGCCCGGTAAGGGATTTCGCCGCGCAGGCGAGCGCGGCCTACCGGTCATCGACCAGGCGCGTTGGCCCGACCGAGATCGTCTCCTATTATCTGTTGGACTCGAGCGACGGGGGAAAGAAGGCGCTTGAATACTGCGCGAACGCGCTCGGGCAGTTCAACGAGCACTTCGGCCCGTACCCGTACAAGAGGCTGAACGTTTGCGAGGCCTCGCTCGGGGGCAGCGCGGCGGGCATGGAGTTCGCGGGCCAGGTCCTTATAGCGAGGATGCTCTACGGTATGGCCGGAGGGGTTAGCGTCCCCCTTCCCGACTCGCTCAAGGACCGGGGCGGCGACCAGCTCAACGACCTGCTGAAAAACCTTACCGGCGGCATCATGGGGGAGGCGCTCGAGTTCGTCGTGGCCCACGAGGTCTGCCACCAGTGGTGGGGAATCGTGGTCGGCAGCGACTCCATTGCGCACCCCTGGCAGGACGAGTCGCTCACCAACTATTCGAGCGTGCTCTACTTCCGCTGGCAGCACGGCGAGGACGCCGCGAAGAAGCAGCTCGAGATGCAGATAACGCTGCCGTATTCCGCCGGGAGCCTGCTCGGGAGTGGTGACGGGGTTGTCGACGCGCCTGTTGACTCCTTCAAGAGCGAGCGTCAGTTCACCGCCATCGTCTATTCCAAAGGCGCTCTCTTTTTTCAGGCTCTGGAGAAGCAGATGGGCGAAGAGGCGTTCGAGAAAAGCCTTGGCGCGTACTACCAGAAGTACGCCTTTCTCAACCCCGCACCTGATGACCTTATGCAGGCGTTCAAGGACAACGCGAGCGACCCCGCCGCTGTGGCGGCCCTGCACCAGCGCTGGGTCAGGGAGAAGCACGCAGGCGAAGACATAGCCTCGTCGCTCCCGGGCGGGAGCCTCCTCGAGGACCTGCTGAAAGGCCTGGCGCCCGACGAAATGGACCTCGGACCTCTCGAGGACATGTACAGGGATTTCTGGAACGACTTGAATCCTGACGGCGGGCAGGTGCCCGAGTCCCCCTTCCCCTCGACCTCCCCCGTCATCCCCATCTAACGCTACATCATCCGGACGCTTACCGCCGGTCAAACATCGAATGATTTCACCTCCCTCACAGCTTGCGCGAGGCATGGATGTATTATAATGCCCGCGGCAGGCCATCCCTTTCGAGGAGGTAGTGAAGTGGAAAAGAAATATCCGTACTTCAACGACGAGCACGAGATGCTGCGCCAATCCGTTCGCGAGTTCTGCGAGAAAGAAATCGCTCCTCACGCCGAGGAATGGGAAGAGAATGAGGCCTATGATGCCGAGGCGTTCCGCAAGATGGGCGAGCTCGGCTTCCTGGGCTTGAGGGCCCCGGAGGAGTACGGCGGCGGCGGGTCGGACTACTGGGCGATCGTCATTCTTTTCGAGGAGCTCATAAGGAGCGGGTGCAGCGGTTTCATGACCGCGGTGGGCGTGCACATGGAAGTGGCCATGCCCGCCATCATGCATCACGCTACCGAGAAGCAGAAGCAGAAGTACCTGGTGTCCGCCGTCAAGGGTGAATCGCTGGGCGCGCTGGCCGTCACCGAGCCCGAGGCGGGCAGTGACGTTGCCGCCATGCTTTGCACCGCGGTGGAAGACGGCGACTCCTACATCATCAACGGCAACAAGATATTCATCACCAACGGCGCGCGCGCCGACTGGATAATCGTAGCGGCCAAGACCGACAAGGACGCCGGCTACGGCGGCATCACCGAGTTCATCGTGGACACTGACACCCCGGGCTTCGAGGTAAGCCGAAAGCTCGACAAGTGCGGCCTGCGGAGCAGTGATACCGCCGAACTGTTCTTCACCGACATGAGGGTCCCCAGGACGCAGGTCCTGGGCGAGGTCGGCCAGGGCTTCTTCCAGATAATGTCCAACTTCCAGCCCGAGCGCCTGCTCATCGCGGTTGGCGCCTACTCGGCCGCCGAGATGATCCTGCAGATGGCCATCGAATACGCCAGGGAACGCAAGCAGTTCGGCAAGGCCATATCGCGCCACCAGCACAACGCGTTCAAGATAGCCGAGATGGCCACGAAGATCGAGGCTTCGAAGGAGCTCACCTACCGTTGCTGTGACATGTACAACCGCGGTCTCGATTGCCTCAAGGAGGTCTCGATGGCCAAGTGGTTCACGACGGAGGTCTCGAACGAAGTCGCGTATGACTCCATGCAGCTGATGGGTGGTTACGGCTACATGAAGGAGTACCCGATGGAGCGGGCATGGCGCGACGCTCGCATACAGACAATCGTCGGCGGTACGACCGAGATACAGAAGCTCATTATCACAAGGACCCTCGGCCTCTAATCTGCGTCATCGGGGTCAGGTCATTCATGTTGGGGTCAGGCACCTTGACATGAATTTGCATCTGTTACATCAGAGCAATGCCGTAAATTCATGTCAAGGTGCCTGACCCCAACATGACTCTGGAAATGGAGAAAAGTGACATGACCGCTTCGGCAGGATTCTTCTTTAACATCTCTTAACTCTTGTTCTCAGCAAGTATCAATAATTGAAATCAGTCGTGATTCTCCCCAGACTGGCTAAACCTTAACTCAAGTGTTTACAGGTGTCCTGGTATCCCCTATAATAATCATGCAAGTCCGTATGGGTCGCGAGCAGGCCACATTTTCTGGTCGAAAGCTCGCCCTGCAATCCTACCCTGAAGTCTCTTGAAGCGGATGCTATTCCCACTACAGAGCGATTCTTTTCGGTTTGCCATTAAGAGCGAATCGAAAAGCCGGGGCCGGAGAAGTCCCTGCCGGGTCAGGCGCTCGAGAAATCGCTCAAGGCAGCAGAGAAGGAAAAAGTGGGGCGGAAGGTAAATATTAGGTTGAGATGACAGTTAGAGCTGGAGTACACGAAAACACATGGGGTCATATAGATATCAACTCGGCGGTGCAGCCGATGGTTGCGCAAGCCAGGAACATCCTGCCGTTCTTGCTCATCTTTATGTTAGTCGGGGGTACCGTGTTCTTTGCCATCAGCTGCAAGGGTTCGACGGTGGCGTTCAGCAACGACTCGAGGGTGGCGACCCTTGCCACGGAAGTCGCCAATACACCTTCCGAAACCGCAGCGGGGCTGATGGGCCGCGACGAGCTCGGTAAGAACAGCGGAATGCTGTTCGACTTCAAGGGCGACACAAAGACCGCCTTCTACATGAAGAACACCTCGCTACCACTGTCCATCGCCTTCATCGACGCGGACGGCAAGGTCCTGGGGATAGCTGACATGAAGCCGTTCGACCTCACCCCCATCGAGCCGCCCGATAGCTACCGCTACGCCATAGAGGTCAACCAGGGCTGGTTCGCCAGGAACGGCGTCAAGCCCGGTTATCAGGCAACCATAGATATCTAGGCAATACGGACAACCCCCAGGACGTTCGGATGGGCCCGGTTGTTGAGGAGCAGCCGGGCCCCGGCCTTTCATGGGAAAACCGCTTATGACAGCCTTGAGCCGGGACACGAGCCCCGGCTCAAGATCTTCTGGAAGGGGTCAGGTCACTTTGCTGCAAAATGCAGAAAAGTGACCTGGCCCCGATGTTGCGTTACTCGACCATTGCTACCGCGTTGGCGATGGAGGTCTCCTCGGGGCGCTCCCTGGTCTTGACCTGGAAGAGGATCTTTCCTCCGCCCTCATCCCACATCTCCGTGACGATTGTCTCTCCCGGGAAAACGGGTCGGGAGAAGCGCACCTTGACCGACTTGAACTTTGCCGGGTCGTTGCCGCAGTACTCCTTGAGGATCGCCCTGCCGGCAACCCCGAAACTGCACAGCCCGTGCAAGATAGGCTTATCGTAGCCGGCCATTGCCGCGAAGTTGGGGTCCGCGTGCAGCGGGTTGATATCGCCGGAGAGCCTGTAAAGCAGCGCCTGCTCTGGATGGGTCGCCAACTCGACCACCTTGTCCGGGGCGCGGTCGGGGGCCTCGTTGCCGGCGGCCGGTCCTTTCTCGCCGCCGAACCCTCCCTCGCCGCGGATGAACGTGCCGAAGACGTTGTAGTAAACGACGTCGCCGGTCTCGTCCGTGGTCTCGGCCTCGAGCTCGATCAGCGCGCCCTTGCCCTTGTCGTAGATGTTGATGACCTTCGGTTTGGTGGTAAGCTTGCCCCCGCCTGGAGCCAGAGGCTTCCGCACCTCGAGATACTGCTCGCCGTGCAGCAGCATCATCAGGTTGATGTCCACGCCCGGCGCGCCCAGCAAGCCCATCAAAGCCGGGAACGGCGGGATGACCCCGAACGTTGGCAGCGCCACCAGTCCGGGCGCGTTCTCGTAGCAGAACTTGAGGTCGTCCGGATCGGCGCCGGCCCCAACGCCAAGAGCATACAGTATCAGCTTGCTCTGGTCGTAGGTGTAGTCAAGCGCGGGGAGTTCCGCGCCGAGTGCTTTCGACAGGTCTATCGGCATACCTCTACCTCCTTACCTTTTTCGTCACGACAAGCCGTCGATTACAGCTTGAGGTGGCTCAGTGAATGACCGGTCTGAGCCGTAGCCGAGTCGAACTCGACCGCGCCCTCGAGGTTGATTATCTCGCTCCACCTGCCGGCGACATCATCCGGGGTGACCGCCGCCGGGTCATCGAAGAACGCGCCGGGACCCTCGACTATCGCCGCGCGGCTGAAGTACCCCGCGCCGGCCACGAATATCTGGCCGGACTGCACGCACGCCTCGCTGACCGCGTAGGCGGCTATCGGCGACACGAACTCGGGCTTGAGCATGTCAACCACCTGGGGAGGCATGACCGTCGCGGTCAGCCGGGTCCCCGCCACCGGCACCAGGGTATTCGCCATGATGTTGTACTTGGCACCCTCGAGCTTGACCGACAGCATCATGCCGGCGATGCCCATCTTGGCCGCACCGTAGTTGGTCTGGCCGAAGTTGCCGTAAATGCCCGCGGCCGAGGATGTCGAGAGGATGCGCCCGTAACCGGCCTCCCTCATGTGTGGGAACGCCGCCTTGGTGCAGAAGAAAGTGCCCGAGAGGTGGACCGCCATGATGAGGTCCCAATCCATGATCTCCATCTTCATGATGCTCTTGTCGCGCAGGATACCCGCGTTGTTTATGAGGATGTCGATCTTGCCCCAGGTGTCGATGGCGGTCTTGATGATGTTCTGGGCGCTGTCCCACTCGGAGACGCTGTCGTAGTTCGGTACGGCCTCGCCGCCGGCGGCCTTTATCTCATCACAGACCTTCTGCGCGGGAGTCGCGTCCCCGCCGGTGCCGTCCATCGCACCACCCAGGTCGTTTACAACCACTTTCGCCCCACGGCTCGCAAGCAGGAGAGCGTGCGCGCGGCCAAGCCCTCCGCCTGCTCCCGTGATTACCGCTACCCGGTCGTCAAACCTGATCTCTTCAGCCATGCTCCATCTCCTTTCGTCAACACACTACTAAACTGAATTAGTGCTATCCAAGAGCGGTATTATACTATTCAAAGCGGACAGGCGTATGCAAGGTCAAGCGGCCGCAATATTGTTAATATATTGGACTGTCGGCAAGTGACTGCTCAGCCGGACGGCAGGACGGGCGCGAACACGGCCGGTGAGCGATACACGCGAAAGGGTGAGGCGCATGTACAAAGAGATGTTTGACCTGACCGGCAAAGTGGCCATCGTGACCGGGGGCAGCCGCGGCATCGGCGAGGCGATCGCCATGGCGCTGGCGGAGTTCGGGGCGAAGGTGGTGCTGTCGAGCCGCAAGCTGGAGGGCCTCAACGCCGTCAAGGAGAAGATAGAAGCCGCCGGCGGCGAAGCCATCTGCATCCCGGCCCACATGGGCAAGCTCGACTCCCTGAAGTCCGTGGTCGACGGGGCCATAGATGCGTACGGCACCATCGACATACTGGTCAACAACGCGGCGACGAACCCGGTGTTCGGGCCCCTCATGCAGTCCGACGAGGGCGCCTGGGACAAGATAATGGACGTCAACCTCAAGGGCATCTTCTTTCTGACCATGATGGTCGGAGAGGTCATGCTCGAGAAGGGCAGGGGTTCGATAATCAACGTAAGCTCCGAGGCCGGCGTCAAGCCCACCCCCATGCTTGGCATGTACTCGGTCAGCAAGGCGGGCCTCGACATGGTGACCAAGGCGTTCGCGCTGGAGTGGGGTTCACAGGGCATAAGGGTCAACGGCATCGCCCCGGGCCTGGTGAAAACGCATTTCAGCCAGGCGCTGTGGGCCAGCGAGGAGATACTGAAGATAGCCACCGGCAGAACACCCCTTGGCCGCATGGCGCAGCCCGAGGAGATGGCCGGGCTGGCCGTCTACCTCGCCTCCGACGCGGCGAGCTACATAACCGGCGTCACCGTGCTGGCCGATGGCGGCGGCCTGCTGAACTAGTGCTCGGGCACCTCAACCACGACTGGCTTTCGGGTGAACACAGCCCCATCAGGCTTTTTCTCATGCGCGTTTTCGCGCGCTTCATCGAGGTGCCCGTCCTCTACATCTCCTACCACGCCTGCGTGGGCAGGCTCAGGTTCCTGTCGCGCTTCCGCCTGACCCGCTGGCTTCTGCTCTACCCCATCGCGTACCCGTTCGGGCATTACGGTGACACCGGCAGGCCGTACCCGACAGACAAGCTGGTCGAGATGGTCCGGGGGCTGGAGGGGCGCATCGCGGTCGGCCCGTGCCGCTGCCGCATCGGGCACAGGGCCTGCCGCCACCCCATCCAGACCGATATCGTCATCCGGACCGGCACCGACGTCTGGCTGGAGGCTTTCCCGCGCGAGTACCGCGTCATCGAAGCCGAGGAGGCGGTTCGCATCATCGAGGTATGCGCTTCGGTGGGTATGTTTCACATGGTTTTCCTTCACTGCCTTATCGGCGGCGCTATGAACGAGTATGTCATCTGCAACTGCTGCACCGACGGCTGCGTACCATACATCCTGAACCGCTCGCTGGGGAAGGACGTCTACCCCTTGGTCAAAGGCGATTGGCGGGCGACCGCCGACGCCAGCGTCTGCGTCGTGTGCGGCACCTGTGTGGAGGTATGCCCGTTCGCCGCGCGGGAGCTCAAGGACGAAAAACCGGTAGTGCTCGAGTGCTTCGGCTGCGGTCTCTGCGCCGCCCGCTGCCCCACCGGCGCCACCCGCATGTGGTCCTGGCTCGAGTAAGACCTGACTGAGAACAGCAGTGAATCATGGCTGACTTCTTCCTGGTGCACGGCGGCCGGCCCCGCGGTGTTGCGTTACAGCAGGGGTTTGATCAGCCTGTACGGAAAGCCCGAGGTCATGTTCCTGGGCGAGTTGCCTCCCCACGTAACTCCCCCGGTGCAGAAGAACGATATGTTCCCGGCGTCCTCGGCATACGGCAAAACAGTCGCGTTGCGGCACATCGACATATCGGCCACCGCGTTCTTGGCCGCCCTCTCAAAAGCCTTCGCGACAGACTCCCGCCGGAACAGCTTCCTGGTGAGCTCGTCGAAACGCCGGGAGCGCTTGAGCAAGTTAAGGGAGTAGTTGAGCGTGTGCACCAGCATCACCCGCCAGCTCAAGCCCCCCTCCCCCACGTCCAGAGCCGTCCAGCCGATCCGGCCGCGGTACCTGTCCTGCAGCGCGCCCACCCCCATCTCAGACGCGAGCTTCCTCAACTGCGCCGGGCGCCCCCGGACGATGACGACGTCCGGCTCGAGGCCTTCGCGGAACCGCGACAGCGGCGCCACGTACACGCCCTTCGCCAGCCCCTCCATGCGAGGCTCGAGGCTTTTTTCGAAATCGCTCTCGGGGCTTTTCAAACCCAGGATCACCGGCGACCACCTGCAGACCTCGATGGACCCTGTAACGAGGACTACCTCCTCGCCCGACGTCGCCCGTCGCACCGCGTCGCAGTACGAGACCCCATTGTAAACCGAGACTGCCTCGAAGCCCTCCATCGAGTCCAGGATCTTCACCCCGACAGGCGGGACCTCGAACTTCGTCTTCTCCACTTGCTCTTCCTTTCATAGCCTACCGACAGAAAGCCTAACGGGAAAAAGTGCGGCACGTCAAAGCGCCCGACAGAAAGCCGGGCGCTTTTGAGCATGAGGGCGCCTGTCTGGCCCCAATGTGATTTCTACTATTCGACCAACTTGAACATCTTCTTAGGCGCGCCGCAGATGGGGCACTTGTCGGGGGCTTCGCCCTCGACGGTGTTGCCGCACACCTGGCACACGTAGTAGACCGTATCCTCGTTACTGCCCAGGCTGTCGAGAGCGGCCTTGTAGAGGCCGGCGTGTATTTCCTCTACCGCGTTCGCGTTCTTGAACGACATAGCGGCCGCGCTGTTGCCATCCTTCTCCGCCAGTGCGATGAAGTCGGGGTACATCTTGGTGAACTCGTGGGTCTCGCCGGCAATGGCCTCCTGGAGGTTGTCATCGGTGGTGCCGATGCCTCCCAGGACTCTCAGGTGGGCGTGCGCGTGCACTGTCTCGGCATCGGCGGCCGCCCTGAACAGCCTGGCGACCTGTGCGTATCCTTCTTCGTCCGCTTTCTTTGCGAAGGCCAGGTACTTACGGTTTGCCTGCGACTCGCCGGCGAATGCTTCCTTCAAGTTGTCCTCGGTTGACATACGTGCATCTCCTTTCCTCCGGTCCCTCCCGCTATCTCAGGTGCTATTTCTATAGTCTCTGGACGAGTCCTGCAAGGAAGAGCCGGGCCTTAGAGACCCGGCTCAATAATCTTTGGCCTTGATCCGGGCCTGAGAGACCCGGCTCAATTTGATCTTGTCGCCGGCGAGCACCCCGGACCCAGTCCTCGAGCTGGCCGTTCTGCCGGAGCTGGATGACCTTCGCCATCGAGTCGCCACCCTTGATCGACCAGCTCATGCCCCTCTTCTTGAAGCGGTTGGCCAGCAGCTTGTCTATGTTGCCCTCCATGGTCCCGAGGCCCCTCAGGCCTTCTTCTCTCTGCTCGTCCGTCCGCCAGTCGGCAAGGCAGTCGCGGTTGGCCGCCAGGTAGCGCCTTGTTCCGGATATCTTCTCCCTCTTCTCGTCGCCCGCCTCGGAGGCGGCCTCCGCAAGGATCGTATCGGCGCCCTCGTGATCGCCTTTGCACGCCGCCTTGGACGCGAGGCGGACCTTGTTGTGGTCCGGACCCAGGGCGGTGCGCAGCGCCCTCTTCAAGTGGAATCTGCAGAGCTGGAAGCGCTCGACGGGAAAGAGCTCGGATCCTTTTCTTACCCAGGGGGCTCCGTCGCCTCCCAGCACCACCTCTCCCACGCCGGCGAGGTCGTATGTTGAGGCAAGGGACACGCTGAACGCCCGCCAGAACTCTTCGGTCTTGCCAAACCCGGAGTGGACCGTCTTTCCCACGGCGCGCAACGCCTTGCCGCCCGAGGGCTCGAGTCCCTCGTACGCCACGCCCAGCTTGAGCTCGGCCCTCCTCGTCTTGGAGCGCTGGAGTGCCACCGAGGTGGAGTCGGCCTCTATGAAGAGGCGGGAAGTTCTCCTCATCTTGGAGTCCGGCAGCTCCCCGTCCTCGAATAGCGAGCGCGCCTTCTCCTGCTCATCGGTGATCTTCTCCGAGCCGGTGCGGCCCACCTCGGAGTGTAGCGTGGCATGCGAGGGGCCGTCTTGTATGAAGCAGCCGATGATGCGGGAGGCCACGCGGCAGGGCACGTGCCTTGAAAGAAGGTTCGCCAGGCTGCGCATGGTGGGCGTGAGCGCCCTTTCGGGCTCCAGGCCTATGGCCTCGTCCAGAAGGAAGCGGTAGCGGCCTCTTTCGTCGCGGTAGAGCCGCCTATCTATCTCGAGGGGCCAAAGCGGGTGGTGACGGTGCGCTTCCTCTTGCCGACCACGACGAGGCCTTTGTCCTTCTGCTAAAGTAGCGCGTCGTCCATCGCCCTCATGACCATCGAGCCAACCTCTGATGCGATCCTCTGGGACAGGGCGTTCACCTCTTCCTCCCAGGCGCTGAGATCATCCAGGTGATCTACGAGTTCTCCTGCAATCTGCGGTATGCTTTCCATCAGGGAGCCTCCTCTCTCTTCGTTCATTGCACTGACAAAGAGATTCTCGGAGGTTCCCCTCATGTCTGCAAACTGTCGGCGAGCCCGTGGATTCCGCTTCGCCTACGGCTCCGCTCCATCCACGGGCAACTTCAAACACGAATCGCACCTGGTTCAGTTGCTTCTAACCTACTAATGTTTTACAGGAGCCTTACTGATAGAATATGTCGGGACCACAGAGACGTGGGGAGACATACCGGGCATGCACGTTATCATCGCCGGATGCGGCAGGGTCGGTGCGCAGTTGGCCAACTACCTGTCGTTAGAGCGCCATAACGTAGTGGTGATAGACAAAGACAACGAAGCGTTCTCGCGGCTGGGCGGGGTGTTCAACGGCATCATGCTCGATGGGATGGCGTTCGACGAGGAAACGCTCGAAAAGGCCGGCGCCCGAAAGGCGGACGCTTTTGTGGCGACCACGAACGAGGACAACACGAACCTGATGTCCTCGGAGATCGTGAAGAGCATCTTCGGCGTACCGCTCGTCCTGTCGCGCCTTTACGACCCCGAAAAGGAGCGTACCTACTTCAAGCTCGGCGTTGACTACGTGTGCGGGACCACGCTCGTGACCGACCGCATACGCAGCCGTATCTTCCAGCGTGAGGACAGCATAGTCGTGCACGACCGGTCGGACATCGGAGTCCAGATCGTGGAGTTCTCCCTCGGGGAAGAGGCCCGAGGGAAGCTGGCGGGCAGCCTCAACTACGGCGTCAGCTCGCGCGTCCTCATACTGGAGCGGAACAACAAGAGGATTCCCTTCGACGACAACACCCCCCTCGAAGCGGGAGACCGGGTGGTCATGATACTGCGCAAAGAGGGATGGCGAACGGTGAGTGAGTGCCTTGGACCCTGGGTCGAAGACTCTTCCTGCCGTCTCTATACGATACCCGAAGCGCTGGCCGCCGAGAGCGAGGCCGGGACGAGGCCCGAGGCGGCGAAGGTGATAGTCGGCGGATGCAGCCTGGTCGGGGCGCACCTCGCGTGCGTGATGTCGATGGAGGGCTATCGGATGACGATAGTCGACGAGGTGCCCGACCGCTTCAGGCGTCTGGCACCCGGTTACGACGTAGACTTCGTGGAAGGGGTCATCTACGACGAGGGGGCACTGCTCGCCGCCGGCATCGAGGAGGCGGACGCGTTCATCGCCGTGACCAAGAAGGACAACAAGAACCTGATGGCCGTCGAGGTCGCCCGGCACGTCTTCGAGGTGCCGCACGTGATGGCCCGGATGTTCAACCCCGACAAGGAGCCGACATACCAGGCCCTTAACATGCCTTTCGTCTGCGGCACGACGCTACTCGCCCAGGAACTGCTTGAGAGGCTGCTCAACCCGGTGCTCAAAACCCGGTCGTCGTGCGTCTTCGATAAGTACGCGCTGGTGGAGTTCGACTGCCCGCCCCCCTGGGACGGGAAGCCGGTCGGATCGCTTGTGAAGGACACGGGAATGACCGTCGCCTACACGATCCGCAGGAGCACGGCTTTCCTGCCCGAAGACAACTTCGTCCTGCGCAGGGGCGACCTGGTCAGCGCGCTGGCGCCGTCGAAGCAGGTATCGGTCCTGGAGAAGGGCCTGCACAAGCTCTCGAGGGGGTGAGGGTATCTATATCGTAATCAGCGGAGGGGGGATGGTCGGGTCGTTTCTCGCCAGGACTCTCAGCGGGAAGCACGCGGTCGTGGTCATAGAGAAGAGCGCCGACAGGTGCGAGAGGCTGGCTGGGGAGAGCTCCGCGATGATCATCTGCGGGGACGCCTGTGACTACAGGTACCAGCAGGATGCCCAGGTGGATAAGGCGGACGTCTTCGCGGCGGTCACCGGCGACGATGACGATAACCTGGTGGCCTGCCAGCTCGCCAGGATATCCTTTGACGTGCCGCGCACGGTCGCGCGTGTGAATAACCCGAAGAACGAGCGCATCTTCAACGTAATGGGGATAAACGCCGTCTCCAGCACGACCGTGATCAGCCACCTCATCGAGGAGGAGACGACCGTTGGCGAGATACTCACCCTGCACGTTCTCAAGCACGGGCAACTGGCGCTGGTCGAGGTGGACATCCCTGACAAGAAGTGCAGCTCGTGCGGCCGCCGGGTAAGCGAGCTGGGGCTCCCGGAGGGCTGCGTGCTCGTATCCATAGTCAGGGGCGACGAGGTGATAGTACCCAGCGGCGAAGACATCATACAGGCCGGCGATTCCATAATCGCGGTGACCGACGTCGAGTACGAGCATGAGCTCAAGAGAGTGCTCACTTCATAGAGACAGGTGGACAGTTGAAAGATAACGGATGGCGAAAGAATCTGGATGGAGTGGTCAACAGCGTCCTCGGCATCGTCGTGACCATCGCGGGCATAGTCGCGGTCCTCGGCGCTTCCTACCTGCTCGTATGGTTGATAAACGCGATAGCGGGCTGACGCCGCCCGGGTCATAAAACAGGAGAAAATGCTAGCACGACCTCGTCGTTCTGATATCAAGATAATACTTTCCAATGTCGGGAAGGTCGTCCTGGGAATAGGGGCGGCCATGTCCATCCCCCTTGTTATGTCATTGGCCCTCAAGGAATGGGTACCCGCCCTCGACCTGTTCATAGGGATGCTCTCGTGCTTCGTGTTCGGAGCTGTCACGAGGTTGACGTGCCGGACGGACGAGACGGCTTCCTGGCTGGTGGGGATGGTCACCGTGGCCCTCGCCTGGCTCGCCGCGATGGTGATGGGCGCGATTCCACTGATGTTGTCGGGCCATTTCGGCTCGTTCCTCGACGCCTGCTTCGATACCATGAGCGGTCTCGCGACAACAGGGCTCACTCTCATCCAGGACCTCGACCACCTCGCCTACGGGACCAACTTCTGGAGGCACCTCCTCATGTTCCTCGGGGGGCAGGGCATCGTGGTGGTAGTGCTGACCTTCTTCGTCAGCGGGTCCTCGAGGGCGGTCGAGCTTTACCT
Source organism: Candidatus Geothermincolia bacterium (assembly GCA_038326775.1). Taxonomy (GTDB): domain Bacteria; phylum Actinomycetota; class Geothermincolia; order Fen-727; family Anoxymicrobiaceae; genus DYIU01. The sequence continues at coordinate 11,555 of JBBQKJ010000011.1, read as the reverse complement.
GGGCGAAGGCCGCGACGAGCGAATACTGCCGAACGTCGTCTCCACGGCCCGCTTCATCTGGGTAGTGAGCCTGGTATACCTGGTCATAGGGTCGCTCGTGCTCTGGGTCACGGCGCTCCAGGCCGGGATGCCCCCCGCGAAGGGCCTGTTTCACGCAGTCTCTATATTCATGGCCGGCTACGACACCGGGGGGTTCACCCCCATGAGCCAGAGCATTATTTTCTACCACAGCCTCTGGTTCGAGTGCGCGACAATGCTGGTCATGTTCCTGGGAATGATAAACTTCGCCGTCCATTACGCCGCCTGGACCGGCAACCGGCGCGAGCTCGCGAAGAACGTGGAGATACGCACCCTCGGGGTAACCATCCTGCTGACGACCTCGCTCGCCGTGATAGGACTTGCGCATCTCGGGGTGCTGCCGGATGCCGTGGCGCTCTTCCGCAAAGGCTTTTACCAGATAATATCCGGGCACTCGGGGACCGGGTTCCAGACGATCTACGGGAGGCAATTCATCACGCAGTGGGGTTCGCTAGCGCTCTTCGCCACCATTATCGCGATGGGGCTGGGCGGCTCGGCATCATCGACATCGGGTGGCATCAAGGCCATCAGGGTGCACATAAGCGCCCGGTCGATATGGCTCGAGGCCAAGAGGCTCATATTGCCTCCGTCTTCAGTGATCTCAGAGAAGTACCACCACATCAGGGAGCGCACCATCACCCACGACCTGGTGCGCGGCGTGCTCATCGTGACCGGCTGCTATATAATCGCCTACCTCGCGGGCGCCCTCGTCATCACCATGTTCAGCGATTACTCGCTTACCCAGGCGCTCTTCGAATCCACCAGCGCCTGCGGCAACGTGGGATTGTCCTGCGGGCTGACGAACCCGGCGATGCCGTCGACCGTGAAGGTCGTGTTCATCATCCAGATGTGGGCCGGCAGGCTCGAGTTCATTTCGGTCTTCATGCTCATCGGTTTCCTCGTAGCTCTCGCGAGGGGGAAGTAGCATGCCAGGGACGCGGAGCTCGACAGGAACCGGCCGTGCCGTGGCCGCCGCCGCGGCGCTCTTGATGACGGGCTGCTGCCTGCTCTTAGCGTGGAGCCTCCTGCCAGGGCCCGCGCGGGCCGCCGGGCGAACGGTCTCGAGCACGGAGCTGATCGAGCACCCGGATAAGTACAACGGCCGCAGGGTCGCTTATGAGGGCGAGGCGATCGGGGAGATACTTCGCCGGGGCGACAACGCGTGGTTGACCCTGAACGACGACCCCTACCGACACAGGCCGCGCAGGGAGTACCAGGAGCTCAAGGGCGGGAACAGCGGTATCGGGGTGTACGGGCCATACGCGGAAGCATCCCGGATCACCAGGCTCGGCTCCTACGATTCGCTGGGGGACCTGGTGCTGGTCGAGGGCACGTTCTTCAAGGCCAACCCGGAGCAGGGCGGCGACCTGATGATAGAGTTCGACACTCTCACGGTGCTCCGGAAGGGACACGCCGTGAACCGGAATCATATCGGCGCGAAGCCGGTCGTCGCGGCGGCGCTTCTCCTCGCGTCCGCCGCGCTGGCATGGATGTGGTGGAGGTCCCGGAAGCGTCTTGTAGGGTGACCCCGTAGCGATATAATACCCGCATGAATATCATCGTCGCCGGATGTGGCGGGGTCGGCTCTCGCCTGGCGGAGTACATCGCCGAAGAGGGCCAGCAGGTTGTCGTGGTCGACAGGGACCCGGAGGCCCTCAAGCACCTTCCGAAGTCTTTCAAGGGTACCACCATTATCGGGGACGTCATGCAGGACGCCGTCCTGGTGAAAGCGGGCATCAAGAAAGCCGGCGGCTTGGCCGCGGTAACCCAGTTCGACGACACCAACCTCGCCATCGCGGAATCCGCGATGAGCCGCTACTTGGTGCCCACGGTCGTCGCCCGGCTGGTGAACCCCGATAAGGAGCGCGCGTTCTCTCGCAAGCACATCGACTACTTCGACAGCACAGTCATGATAGCCAACAGGGTCCGGTCGCAGCTGTTCCAGAGCCCGGACTCCATCGTCCAGCAGGACCGCAGCGAGGTGGGCATCCAGGTCATCGAGTTCGGCATAGGCGACGAGGCCTCCGGCAAGCCCGCCGGCAGCCTCAACTACGGCATAAGCTCCAGGCTCCTGGTGCTCCTGCGGGACAACAAGGTAGTGCCTTTCGACGAGGACACGCCGCTCGCTGAAGGCGACAGGGTGGTCATGACCCTGCGCAAGGAAGGGTGGAGGGTCGTCAAGGAGTGCATGGGCTCCGACCTCGACGAGAGCGCCTGCCGGGGCGCGGTCGCCTTCGGCCTGGCTTCTGACGCGCTCGATGAGACCACGCCCGGGTTGAAAGTGCTGGTCGCAGGCTGCAGCCAGGTGGGGGCCTACCTCGGCTACATACTCGACCGGGAGGGGCACCGGGTGACGCTCATAGACCCTGACTCCTCCCTCTTCCAGAGGGTGTCCAAGGAGTACTCCGGAGGCTTCGTCGAAGGCGATATCTTCTCGCACGAGGCTCTGGAGAAGGCGGGCGTCAGGGAGGCGGACGCTTTCGCGGCCGTCTCAAAGTCGGACGAGGCCAACCGAAAGGCCGTCGAGGCAGCCCGGAATGTCTTCATGGTCGAGCACGTGATGTCGCGCGTCTTCGAGCCCGAGGAGGAGCCCGCCTACCAGGCGCTGGGGATGCCGTACGTCTGCGGCACCAGGATGCTCGCCCAGGCGCTGCTCGAAAAGCTCGTGAACCCGGTGGTACGCGCCAAGTCATCCTGCATGTTCAACCAGTACGACCTGGTGGAGTTCGAGTGCCCCGCCCGGTGGGAGAGCAAGAAGGTGCGGGTGGCGTCAAACGCGTCCAAAGTCACGTTCGCCTACATCGTCAGGCGCAGTACCGGCTACATGCCCGAGGAGAACTTCGTGCTCCGCGCCGGTGATACCATAACCGCGCTCGTAACCGCCAGGAAAATCCGCAGACTCGAAAAGACCCTGCTTAAACTGAGGTAATATTTTAGGGTATTGGGAGTTCGATGGAAGAAGCAATCTATACGACGCCTGAAGACGGGGTGTTCGAGCTGCTGGAATCGACTCCCGAGGGGCTGCGCTACGACGAGGCGGCCCGTCGGCTGGATGTCGAGGGCCGAAACGTTCTCGAAAAGAAGCGCGGCACCCCCCTCTGGCGCAAGTTCCTGTACAACTTCTTCCATTTCTTCGCCATAATGCTGTGGGTAGCGGCTGTCCTCTCCTTCGTCGCGGGGATGCCCGAGCTCGGCTACGCCTGTATCGCAGTCATCGTAATCAACGCAATCTTCACGTTCTGGCAGGAGTTCAAGGCGGAGAGGGCTATCGAGAGCCTGGAGAAGATACTCCCCAGGAAAGTCAGGATCGTCCGCGAAAGCGAGGAACAGGAGATCGAGGCCGAGGACCTGGTGCCGGGCGACCTGGTGCTGCTCGAGGCCGGCAACAGCATCAGCGCGGACGCCCGCCTCATTCAGGTCAGCGAGATGCGGGTGAACAACTCCGCGCTCACCGGCGAGTCCGAGCCACAGTCGCGGCGCTCCGAGGCCCTGAACGTCGAGAAAGCGGCCCTCGCCGACCTCTCCAACCTGGTGTTCGCCGGCACCAGCGTCGCCGCGGGGAGCGGGAAGGCAGTGGTCTACTCGACCGGCATGGAGACCGAGATAGGCAAGATCGCCGGCCTGACCCAGGAGGTCAAGGAGGAGCCGAGCCCGCTCCAGAAGGAGATGGGCAAGATAACCAAGCTACTGGCCCTCATCGCCACCAGCCTGGGCGTGATGTTCTTTGTCCTGGGCGCGTTCGTGATGAAGATGGGCGAGGCCAAGGCTCTGATGTTCGGCATCGGCATCATCGTGGCCAACGTCCCGGAGGGCCTTCTGCCCACGGTTACGCTGGCCCTGGCCATGGGCACTCAGCGCATGGCGAAGCGGCACGCCCTCATCAAGAAGCTCTCCTCGGTGGAGACCCTCGGCTGCACCACCGTTATCTGCACGGACAAGACAGGCACCCTTACCACCAACGAGATGACCGTGCGCGAAATATGGGTGGCAAACCGCGACATCGTGATCGGCGGGGTCGGATACGCCCCCGTGGGGGACTTCAGCGTCGACGGGCGGGCGCTCGGAGAAGAAGACAGCACGGCGATGCTCAAGCTCCTTCGTATCGCCGCCTTCTGCAACAACTCGAGGCTGCTCCCCCCGCAGGAGGGGGAAGAACAATGGCGCATACTCGGCGACCCGACCGAGGCCTCCCTGCTGGTGACCGCTCAGAAGTTCAAGTACGACTACGAGACCGAGCTCAAGGTATTCCCCAGGCGCTACGAGCTGCCGTTCGACTCCCGCCGCAAGCGCATGACCACCACGCACCAGGGCCAGACGGGCGTGGAGGCGCTGGTGAAAGGGGCGCCCATGGAGGTGCTCGGGCTCTGCACGAAGATATGGGAGCCCGGCGGTGTGCGGGAGATCACCGAGCAGGACAGGAAGCTGGTCGCGGAGACGAACGACCAGTATGCCACCCAGGCACTTCGCGTGCTCGGGTTCGCCTACCGCGACCTCGAGCAGGAGCAGAAGCATTACGAGATAGAGGACCTGGAAAAGGACCTCACTTTCGTGGGGCTCGCAGCGATGATGGACCCGCCCAGGCTTGAGGTCGAGCAGGCCATCGCCGAGTGCCGCACCGCCGGCATCAGGGTCATCATGATAACCGGAGACTACGGCGTGACCGCCGAGTCTATCGCCAGGCGCATCAAGCTGGTGCGCGGTCGCCAGGTGAGGGTGGTGACCGGCCCGGACATCGAGGAGATGTCAGACGAGGAGCTGGGAGCCGCGCTCGATGAGCCGGAGGTCCTCTTCGCGAGGGTAGCCCCCGAGCACAAGATGAGGATAGCCCTGGTTCTCAAGAGCAAGGGCGAGATTGTGGCGATGACCGGTGACGGGGTCAACGACGCGCCCGCGCTCAAGGCGGCCGACATCGGGGTGGCGATGGGAATCGCCGGCACGGACGTCGCCAAGGACGCCGCGGAGATGATACTCACCGACGACAACTTCGCATCCATAGTGAGCGCCATCGAGGAAGGCCGCGCGGTCTACGATAACATCAAGAGGTTCGTGACGTACATCCTGGCCAGCAACATCCCTGAGATATTTCCGTTCCTGCTGTTTGTCATGGCGAAGGTACCCCTGCCTCTGACGGTGATGCAGATACTGGCGGTGGACCTCGGCACCGACCTGGTACCCGCCCTCGCTCTGGGCACCGAAGCCCCCGAGCCCGGCATAATGAAGCGCCCGCCCCGCTCGCAGAAAGAGCGCCTGCTCTCATGGAAGGTGCTGGGCAGAGCGTACGGGTTCCTGGGGCCCATCGAGGGGATAGCGTGCCTGGCGGCGTTCTTCTTCGTCTACTGGCTGGCGGGGTGGCGTCCTTCGATGGGGGTTCTAGCGATGTGGCCCGCCGACGCTCAAGCCGGCATCGTCGCCGGCGCCTACGCTGCTTACTACGTGATGGCGACCACCGCCTGCTTCGGCACCATCGTGACCACGCAGATAGGCAACGGGTTCGCGTGCAGGACCGAGCGAGAGTCGATATTCAAGGTCGGGTTCACCACCAACAGGTTTTACCTCTGGGGCATCCTGTCGGAGCTGACAATACTGGTTATCTTCGTATACCTGCCGCCGTTCAAGGGGCTGTTCGATTTTCAGGCGCCCGGAGGTTGGGTATGGCTGTTCATGTTCGCGATGGCACCGATGTGCCTGATAGGCGACGAGATAAGGAAGTTCTTCATCCGCATGCATGTGGCGAAAAAGGAAGAATCGCACCTGCAAAGAGAAAAAAAGGCACTGGAACAGGCGGCCTGAGCGGGGGGACGGGCGCCTGTTCGCCCAGCGAGGTCTAACGGGGGTTGAAGCTTATGCACGTGGTCATAATGGGATGCGGGAGGACCGGCTCGCGGCTTGCCCGCCGGCTCGAGCGGCAGGGCCACAGCGTGGCGGTCGTCGACAAGGACCCGACGTCTTTCCACCTGCTGGACGTCGATTTCAAGGGTCGGGTGGTTGAGGGCATCGGCTTCGACTCGGAGGTGCTGGTGGAAGCCGGCATCGAGAGGGCCGACGCGTTCATCGCCGTGAGCAGCGGGGACAACTCGAACATAGTGTCGTCAATAATCGCCAAGGACGTCTTCCACGTCCCGAAGGTGGTAACGCGCATCTACGACCCCCGGCGGGCGATGATATACCGTCGCTTCGGGATAGCGACGGTCGCGCCGGTGCAGTGGGTGGTCAACAAGGTATTCGACCTGATGTTCCGGGAGCGCTCCTACTCGAGGGACACGTTCGGCTCGGGCGAGGTTGAGATGATGGAGTTCGAGCTCCCCTCAAACCTGGTCGGCAGGCGGGTCGGCGAGTTCGAGGTGCCCGGCGAGGTGCAGGTGGCGGCCATCGAGAGGCTGGGCGCGGCGCTGCTTCCCGTGGCGGGGACCACGTTCCAGCAGGGAGATACCGTTAGCGTGCTGGTGCTCCGTCAGGCGATGGCGAAGTACAAGAAGATGTTCTTCCTGACATGAGGGCGAGGAGGATTTCAAGATGCGAGTAGTAATTGCCGGAGGGGGCGTGGTTGGCTCTTTCCTCGCCCGTATACTTCACGAGAAGAACGAGGTAACGGTCATCGACCAGAACAAGGAGAAGTGCGCTCTCATGTCGTCGGAAAAGGGCCCGATAAGGACCATCTGCGAGGATGCGTGCGAGCCGTGGGTGCTGGAGTTCGCCGGCGTCCAGGAGGCTGACCTCATGGTCGCGGTCACCGGCGACGACGAGGACAACCTGGTCATAAGCTACCTGTCCAAGTTCGAGTACGACGTTCCCAAGGTCATAGGCAGGGTCAACAACCCGAAGAACCGCTGGCTCTTCAACAAGAGCTGGGGGGTCGATGTCGAGGTCAGCACGCCCGATATCATCGCCAAGATAATCGAGGAGGAGACCACCCTGGGCGAGGTCGTGACCGTCATGAAGCTGCAGGCGAGCGACGTAAGCCTGGTGGAGATAACGCTGACCGATGATGCCTTGGCACTTGAAAAACCGCTTTCCGAGCTAGCCATGCCGCCGGAGACGCTGATCGTTACCGTGGTCCGCGAGGACGCGATGATGATACCAAAGGCGGATACCGTGCTCAGGGAAGGCGACAAGGTCCTGGCGGTCACCAACATTCAGAACAAGGAAGCGCTCGAGACGATGCTCGGCCACCGCTAGTCGACGAACTGGCCGGTGATCATGTAGCGGACGTCCTCGCCGATGTCCACCGCGTGGTCGGCGATGCGCTCGATGAAACGGGATATCATGACTACGCGGATCACCAGGTCGACCTCTTCCTCGCTGTCCCTGTTGGTGCCCTTCAGGAAGCTGCGGTTGATGCGGTCGACCGTGTCGTCCATCTTGCTGAGCCCCTCGGCCTTGCTCTCGTCACGCTCCTTGAAAGAGTCCACGGCGCAGACCAGCATCCTGACGGCCCCCAGGAACATCTCGTCCATGTTCTCCGATATCCAGGGTGACAGGGTGTATCCTTCGAGATTCAAGACTGCCTTGCTTATGTTCACGCACAGGTCGGCCACACGCTCCAGGTGCGTTGCCAGGCGCATGATTACGATGATGGTACGCAGGTCGATGGCGACCGGCGCCTGTCGCGCCAGCAACTCGATGCCGTTCCCCTCTATCTTCTTGACGTAGTCGTCGACCTCGTCGTCACCGTCGATAATTCCCTGGGCAAGCTCCCTGTCCAGTTTGGCGAACGCCCTCCTGGTGCGCTCGATAATATCGACGGTGATGTTGGCCATTCTGAGCACGTCGAGGTACAGGTCCTCCAGGTGCTGGTGAAAGCTCTTCCTGCCCTCCATCAATAACCCCTTTGCCGCTTTTGCCTGGTACGCCTCATCCGCGCTCTAACCGAACCGCCCGGTGATGTACCGCTCCGTCCTTTCGTCGGTCGGGTTCGTGAAGATGGTGTTTGTATCCCCATATTCTATCAGTCTTCCGGGCTCCCCCTGCTCCTGCACCAGCATGAAGGCCGTGAAATCGCTCACGCGGGCCGCCTGCTGCATGTTGTGGGTGACGATTACCATGGTGTAATTCTCTTTGAGGTCGGCCATGAGGTCCTCGATCAGTTGGGTCGCCACCGGGTCGATGGCGGAGCACGGCTCGTCGAAGAGGATGACTTCCGGCTGCACCGCGATGACCCTGGCTATGCACAACCTCTGCTGCTGGCCGCCGGAGAGGTTCTGGCCCGAGTCGCGCAGGATGTTCTTGACCTCGTTCCAGAGCGCGGCCTTCTTGAGGCTGTCCTCGACAATGAAGTCGAGCTTGCCCTTTTCCTTTATCCCGACAAGCCTGGGGCCGTAAGCCACGTTCTCGTAGATGCTCTTGGGGAACGGGTTCGGGCGCTGAAATACCATGCCTACCCGGCGCCGCAGGCCGATGGTGTCGAAACCGGGCTGGTAGATGTTCTCGCCGTCGAGGTTCACCTCTCCCTCGACCCGGACCCCGTCGATGAGGTCGTTCATGCGGTTAAGGCAGCGCACCAGGGTGCTCTTGCCGCAGCCAGAGGGCCCGATGAGGGCGGTGATGCGCCTGGCGGGTACGTCGAAGGTGACGTCCTCGATCGCCTTGAACCCGCCGTAGAACATCGAAAGGTTCTTGATAACCATCTTGTTTTCGAGCGCTTCTTCTGCCACTGATTTCTCCTACCTGGTTCCGGCCCCGAGAAGCTTCTTCTCCTGATACTTGCGCCCCGCGTACCTCGCGAGAAAATAGATGATGAAGACCATGATGAGAAGGAGAGCCGCCCCACCGTTGACAATGGCCCTCCAGTCGGGCACACCGTGCTCTGCTTGCCTGGCCCAGATGTAACCCGCCAGCGGTGCCGCGGTGTCGAACGGGTTTGTTGGAACGTTTCTTATGAAGACACCCACGGTGTATATGATCGCGGCGGACTCCCCGACTATCCTGCCGATCGGGAGAATAGTCGCTGTGATTATCCCGGGGAGCGCACTGGGGATGACCACCTGGCGGATGGTCGTCCAGCGGCTCGCCCCCAGGCACATCGAGGCTTCGCGGTATGTATCGGGCACCAGCTTTATGGCCTCCTCGGTGCTGCGCAGCAGTATAGGCAGGTTGAGGATAGCCAGCGTGCAGGCCCCCGCCATCAGGCAGTAGCTCCAGCGGAAGGCGGTCACGAAGAGCGCCAGGCCGAACAATCCGAACACGATTGACGGCAGGGTGGCGAGCGAGTCCAGGCAGAACCTGATGAAGCTGTTGACTTTGCTTTTCCTGGCGTACTCCGCCATGTAGATGGCGGCCCCGATGGCAATCGGCAGCGAGATCATGATGGTCAGGGCCACCAGGTAGAACGTGGAGACTATCATCGGGAATATGCCGCCCCCGGACGCCATCGCGTTCGGCTTGCCGAAGAGGAACCTGGGGTTGAGAGCGGTGATCAGCCCCCGGCCAAGGACCTCCAATATGATAAAGGCGAGGATGGCAACGGTAATACCCCCAAGTGCCCAGAAGACCACGGTGGCTATGCGGTCAGCGCGCTTTGCCTTCATCGGGAGAGCTGCCTTTCCCTGGAAACAAACCTGATGATTATGATGAGAAACATTGCCAGCAGGAGGAGCACCAGCGCCATGGCGAATAGCGCCGAGCGGTGGTCGCCCGGCGGCGCCTCGGCCATGTCGGTAACGATGCGGGTTGTCAGGGTGCTGGTGCGCCCGAACAGCGAAAAAGTCGCGGCCCTCGCGTTGCCGATGACCATCTGTACAGCCATGGTCTCGCCGATGGCCCTGCCCATACCCAGAATGACGGCGATGAGCAACCCCTCCCGCGCGCTGGGAAGCAGCACCTTGTAGATAGTCTGCCAGCGCGTCGCCCCCATGGCGGCCGACGCTTCCTTCAGCTCGAGGGGAAGAGACTTCAGGGTCTCGGCGCTCAAGGTGGTTATGGTCGGGAGCGCCATCACCACGAGCACCAGCACCGCCGCGAACACCCCGAAGCCCGCGGTGCCGGTAACCGTGCGGAGAAACGGCACGAGGAGTATCAACCCGAACCAACCTATGACCACTGAAGGTATTCCAGCCAGCAGTTCAATGCCGCGCCTGACAACGCGGCCAATCCTTTCCGGGGCGACCTGGTCGAGGAACACGGCCGTCCCGATGCCGAGCGGTGCGCCGATGAGCATCGCCCCGAACGTCGTAAACAGAGTGCCCCAGATGAAACCCAGCATCCCGTATTTGCCGACCTGCGGGCTGTAGTTGGTCGAGAAGAAAAGGTTGCCCACGCCGACGTTCCGCATCGCCGGGAGGCTCTCCTTGAAGATAAAGATGAAGATGAGAAGAATGGAAAGGATGGAGACGGACGCGCACCCGAACATCACCAGCCGGATCCAGTTCTCACGATCCGCCAGCCTCGCTCCCTTTGCGCCGAGAAGGCCGGTGGCGCCGCCGCCTGGCGCGCTCACCGCTTTTGCACCTTCTCCACCTCTATGTACTCCTGGCTGACCACCTTGCTCTGGAACCCGGGGCTCAGGACGAAGTCGATGAAGCCCTTCACCGCGCCGGTCGGCTGACCCCTGGTGAACATGTGCAGCCACCTTGCCATGGGGTAGCGGCCGCTGATGGCGTCCTCGACCCGGGGGAGCACGTTGTTCACCTTGACCGCCCTGACGCTCTTGTCTACGAAGCCGAAGGAGAGGTAGCCGATCGAGTACTTAGTGGTGGCGACGGTCTCCTGGACAAACCCGTTGCTCGAGCCCTCGATGGCCGACGGCTCCGACTCGACCGGGTGGTCCTTTGTGGAGCCAAGCGCCTTTTCGTCGAACATCTCCCGGGTACCGGAGGCCTGGTCGCGCACCACGACCACTATCTCTTTGTCGGGGCCGCCGAGGGCCTTCCAGTTCTTGACCCTGCCCGTGAAAATCGCCTTCACCTGCGCGCTTGTGAGGTTCCTGATCATCACTCCGGGGTTGACGATGATGGCGATTATGTCGAAGGCTATCTTGTGGTCGACCAGGTCCCCGCCTGCCTCGTCTCCCTTGAGCTCGCGGGAGCTGTTGGCGATTTTGACGATGCCGCTTTTCAGCTGGGTTATGCCGGCGCTGGAGCCGCCGCCCTGCACGTCCACCCTGGCGCGCGGGTTCGCGTCCATGAATTCTATGGACGCTTCCTGGATCAGGGAGAGCAGCGTTGTCGAGCCGGACACCCTGACTCTTCCCGAGTAGGTGCCCGTGCCCTTCGCCGTGCCGCAGCCGGCGGGGAGGATGCCTGCCCCCATGATGAGCGCAACCCCCAGGAGCGCGGCCAGCCACTTTTTCACCGAAAGGCTTTTTCTCATGGCTTCTATTTAATCAGGGCCGCCTTACGGCCGGGTTCACCGATGGTAAAGAAGCGGTAAAGACATCCTTAAGAACAGGTTAATTCATGTTGGGGTCAGGCACCCTGACAAGAATTTTCGGCGGCATGCGGATGTTTCGGGTACCAATCCCAGTCAGGGTGCCCGACCCCGGG
>JBBQKJ010000010.1:0-73288 GCA_038326775.1 Candidatus Geothermincolia bacterium | reverse complement strand
TGGTACACGTGGCAGGTCTCGATCCTGGGCCTCGGCCCGATCTGGATGAGCGGCAACCAGGCGCTGCAGGCCAAGGCCGCCGCCCACCTCGCCGCCGGCGGCATCTTCGGCTTCGGCCTGTCGGAGCGCGCCCACGGCGCCGACATCTACTCGACCGACATGGTGCTCAGCCCCGCGCCCGGTGGCGGCTACCTCGCCCGCGGATCGAAGTACTACATCGGCAACGGCAACCAGGCGGCGATGCTGTCGACGTTCGGCAAGCTCGCCGGCACCGGCGCCCCCGCCGCCGACGGCGTGCCGGCCCGGCCTGACGACTACGTGTTCTTCGCGGTCGACACCCAGCACCCGCGCTACCGGCTGGTCAAGAACGTGGTCGCCAGCCAGTCGTACGTCGCCGAGTACGTGCTGGACGACTACCCGGTCGCCGAGACTGACATCCTGTCGCGCGGCAAGGAGGCCTGGAATGCCGCGCTCAACACCGTCAATGTCGGCAAGTACAACCTCGGCTGGGGCTCGATCGGCATGTGCACCCATGCCCTGTACGAGGCGATCAACCACGCCGCCAACCGCCGCCTCTACGCCATGTACGTGACCGACTTCCCGCACGTGCAGCAGATGTTCACGGACGCCTACGCCCGGCTGGTGGCGATGAAGCTGTTCGCGCTGCGCGCCGCCGACTACCTGCGGGCGGCGTCGGCCGACGACCGCCGCTACCTGCTCTACAACCCGGTGATGAAGATGAAGGTCACCACCCAGGGCGAGGAGGTCATCAACCTGCTCTGGGACGTGATTGCCGCCAAGGGCTTCGAGAAAGACATGTACTTCGAGGAAGCCGCGCGCGACATCCGGGCGCTCCCCAAGCTAGAGGGCACCGTGCACGTGAACATGGCGCTCATTATCAAGTTCATGCCCAACTACTTCTTCAACCCGGCGGAGTTCCCGCAGATCGGCCAGAGGATGGACGCCGCCGACGACGCGTTCCTGTTCGAGCAGGGGGCGACCAGGGGTCTCGGCAAGATACAATTTCACAATTATCAAATAGCCTACGGCAGCGTGGACCTGCCCAACGTGAACGTCTTCAAGGAGCAGATCGAGGTCTTGAAGGAGCTTCTTATGAAGGCCCAGCCCAGCGAAGAGCAGATAGACGATATCGACTTCCTGCTGATACTGGGTGAGCTGTTCACCCTGGTGGGATACGGCCAGCTCATCATCGAGAACGCGAAGATACTCGATATCCCGGACGCGCTGCTCGACCAGGTATTCGACTTCATGGTGAGGGACTTTTCCAAGTTCGCGCTGCAGCTCTACTCGAAGACGTCGAGCACACAGGTACAGATGGACCTTGCGTTGAAGATGCTGCGCAAGCCGGTGGCAGACCAGGCGCGCTTCGAGAAGGTGCTCGCCGAGGCGTATTCGCTGGAGGGCCAGTACACCTGGAGCGAATGAGATCTATTCCGACTCGAATTCCGCAAGGGTCCCTTCGACCCAGCTGAGCATCGCGTCGAGCCGTTCGAGTACCTCGCGAGCCTGATCCTCCTGGATTATGAGGGGCGGGATCACCTGGCTCACCGAGTTGTCGTTGTTCGCGTAGACGGTGAAGATGCCGTTGCGCATGCCGGCGACCGTCATCAGCGGCCCGCACATCTCGTTCTTCATCTTGAGGCCGGTGAACAGGCCGCTCTGTCGGGTCTCCAGGAGCAAATCCGGGTGCTTGCCCACGAGCTCGGCGTAACCTTTCTCGAAAACAGCGGCCATGTCGCGGACGTGCTCGAGAAACCCCGGGCGCTCGAGGATATCGAGGACCTTCATGGCGACCCTGCAGCCGAGCTCGGGCCCGCCGAAGGTCGAGATGTGGATGAAAGGATTGTCGTGGATGAACCGGTCGAGCCGGTCGCTGTAAAGCACGGCGCTGATAGGAAAGATGCCGCCGGATAGCCCCTTGGCGCTCACCATTATGTCGGGTACCACCTCGTACGTGTCTATGCCCCAGTAAGCCCCGCAGCGGCCAAGCCCGGTCTGTACCTCGTCGCATATCAAGAGGGCACCTCGCTCGTCACATATCCCGCGGACGCGCGCGTAGAAGCCCTCTGGAGGGAGGAGTATTCCCAGCGTCGCCGGTATGGTCTCGAAGAGCACGCACGCGGTGTTTTTGTCGACAGCCGCGTCGAGTGCGTCCGTGTCGCCGAACGGCACCTGTGTATAGCCCGGGACGAGGGGTTCAAACGGCCTGGAGTACTGCTCGTGGCCGGCGGGCAGAGCGAACCCGGTGTGGCCGTGGTAGCCCCCGATGGCGGAAACGACCCCGGGCCTGCCGGTGTGCCCGCGCGCCAGCTTGATGGCCGTGTCGACCACCTCGCCTCCGCTGACACCGTAGATGACGCGGTTGATATCACCGGGGCATATCGAGGCAAGCCTCTCACCCAGCAGCGCGCGCTGCTCGCTGACGGTGTGGTGGGTCCCGATGTCGAGCTCTTTGAGCGCCTCCTGGAGGGCCGCGACGACCTCGGGGTTGCGGTGGCCGAGGTTGAAGACCCCGCCGTTGCAGTTGCAGTTTATGTACTGGTTGCCGTCCAGGTCGTACATGTAGACGCCCTCGCGCCTTCCGAGGATGAAGTCCATACCCGCGTTTTTGAAGAACTCGACCTTGCCGCTTGAGACATGCCGGGCGAACAGCTCGGTTATCTTCTCTTTGGATTCCTGGCCGATGACGCTCATCTCCAGCCTCCTAACGCTTTATTTTTCCAGGCAGAATGTAGGGGTAGTCCTTGCGCAACAGCCGGGTACGCAGGAACCGGTCGATCCTTCGAGCGGAGAGGTAGGACGACCAGATTATGGCGTCCTCCCGGTAGTAAGAGCGCACCTCTTTCTCGGTTATCGGGGCGATTTCGAGGCCGCCCGCCTCGTCCGCGAAGAAACAGTTAGCCGTGTCGATCAGTTCGGGGATGTACTCCGGCAGCTGCTCCTTGTAGAAGTTCCCTATCAGGTCGACCGTAACAAGGTGGAAGTCGTAGTAGCGGGTCATGACGTCCTCGAGGAAGAGCTTCCTGAGCAGCCACACCAGGAATGACGGGGCGCTGCGCAGGAAGAGCTCCGGTTCGAGCTGCTCGACGCCGTCGATCCGAAGGAAAGGCGTGCTGGTGTCGAAATAGATGAGCCTGGCCTCTTCTCCGAGGCCGGGGTTTCCCGGGTCGAACCCCTCGATCGACCAGTTCGATATCTGGCCGTCTATACCGAGCTCGACGCTTCGGCCGCGGGCGTTGTACTCCCAGACTTTCTTCAGCTCGCGGAGAAGGTGCCTGACCAGCCGGACGGTGTCGTCCCGGGAGATCACGTGTATCGCCCTGTTTCCGATGGACTCGGGCAGAAGCTTCCTCTGGGCGAGGAACATCACGGGCCTTCCCGCTTCCGGTGGCAGGCTCGCGCACCCGTAAGGAGGAAGCACCAGGCCGACATCCTCGGTAAGGACACGGCAGTACTCGTTGAAGGTCCGCTCGTACTGCTCGATCTCGCCCTCCGCGGCAAATATCGGCATCCGCTTGTAAGCGAGGTCCCTCTGCCGCTCGTCGCCTATCTCGAAGACGGTGCTGATCTCTCCGTATCCGAGGACTTTGGCGGGCACCCTGCTCTGCTCGGGTTTGCGCGGGTCGAGGTACTTTTCGAACTCCTGGAGCAGCTCCAGGTCGATGTCAAGCGCCATCAGTCCTCCCACTGGTTTCACGGGGCCGCTTCAGGCGGCCGGGTCGGCCAGGGAAAGCATATGACTCGCGAGCTTCATTGCGCAAGGCTTCTGCCGGCGATCGCACGTAAGATTTGCTGGCGCAAAGGGTCGCTTGAGTAATATCATTGACTCCAGGCGGTACTGCTATCAAAGATATTTTCGTGTGGTTCGGTTACCAGGAGGAGTGCGATGAGCGGTAAGTCCATTACCAACCTCGTTGGAGGATCGGTACTGCGGCTGATGTCGGCCAGCTTCAACCTCAGGCCTACGGTCAGGGATTACATGAGGAGCAACGGCGCCTGGATAGATTTCACTGTCGGGATCCGCACCGAGAACAACACGGTCGTGCAGGCCATCAGGTTCAGGGACGGCAAGGTCAAGGTGATGGGGAGAATCCCTGACGATGCCGACGTGACGATGATCCTGGCCGACGACGGCGTGGTCATGGACATGCTGAAGGCCACGCCCAACGAGATATTGAACATGCTCTTAAAAAGCAAGTTCAGGCTCGAGGGTAACCTCTCCTACATGACGCTCATGAACTACTACATCTCCGTCCTTATGGCAAAGCAGAACAGCAAGCGAAACGCGAAGATCAAGGCCCGTGACGCCGCGGAGCGCCTGGAGGAGGCCCCGGAGGTCGACCCCGCCATCCGCAATGAGATGTCCGGGCGCAGGAAGCAGAGGATGGCAGGCGAGAAGAGCGACCCCGGGGTCAAGCACCTGGAGGAACCGTACCTTTCGAGGTACGACATCGGCGACTTCCCCAGGCTCGAGCGCTTCGTCGACATCCACTTCACTAAGAAGCCGGAGGTATGCGCGGAGCGACCCAGGTTGCTCACGGACTGGTTCGTGGAGAACGGCTTCGAGACCGACATGGAGGGCAAGCCCTGGGTGCCGGTGCTGCGGCAGGCTCACGCGTTCAAGCACCTCATGGAGAAAAAGAAGCCCATCATCCGCGGTGACGACCTTGTCGCAGGGACGACCACGACCAGGGAGATAGGGGTAGTGGTATACCCTGACACGGCCGGCACCATGGTATGGAACGAGCTCGGCTCCCTGCCGGAGAGGCTGCTGAACCCTTACGAGGTTTCCGAGGAGACCGCGAAAACGCTCCACCATTACGTCTTTCCGTATTGGACCAGGAGGAACATGCGCGAGTGGGTGCGGGACAACTACCATGCTCCGTTGAGCCAGAAGCTCGATGAGCGCTTCGCGGTCTATTTCATGTGGAAGACGGCGGCTCTCTCGCACACTATCGCCGATTTCCCGAAGCTTATGCGACTGGGCACCTCCGGGATTATCAAGGACATCGAGGATGAACTGGCCTCGGACGAGGACGCGAGCCGGGAGAAGAAGGATACGCTCGCGGCGATGAAGCTTTGCCTCGAGGGCGTCAACTCGTACGCGGGCAACCTCTCGCGGCAGGCGGCTCGCGAAGCCGACCTGGAAAAAGACCCGGCGCGCGCCGCGGAGCTCGAGCGCATGACCGAGATTTGCGCGCGCGTGCCGGAGAACCCCTGCGAGACGCTGGACGAGGCGGTGAACGCCTGCTGGATCGGGTGGGTGGCACTCCACATGGAGAACTCCAACATGGGGCTGTCGCTCGGCCGCATGGACCAGTGGCTGCAGCCCTACTTCGAGGCCGACATGGCGAAGCTCGATACGCCCGGTGAGCGCGAGGAATACGTCAGGAAGGCCGTCGAGCTGGTTGGCTGCTTCTACATGAGGTGCACCGACCACCTGCCGCTGGCCCCCGACATCGGGAACTACCTTTTCGGCGGCAGCTCCTCAGACCAGGCGATAACCCTTGGCGGGGTGACCTCCGATGGTGAGGACGCGGTCAACGACATGACCTATGTCTTCCTGAAGGTCACGGAGATGCTGAACATACGCGACCCCAACGTCAACGCGCGCTTTAACCCCGAGAAGAACTCAGACACGTACCTGAAGCGCCTCTGCGAGGTCAACCTCATAACGGCTGCCACCCCCTCAATGCACAACGACCTGGCGGTGATGGAGTCTCTGAAGGAGTTCAACTATCTCGAAGAGGACCTGCGCGACTGGGCAGCCGTCGGCTGCGTCGAGCCGACGCTGTCCGGAAAGCACCTGGGCCACACCAACTGCATGATGATGAACATGGTCGCCGCGCTCGAGATGGCGATGAACAACGGGAAGCACCCGCTCATGAACTGGGACGTCGGGCCGAAGACCGGCAGCATCGAAGCGGGCAGTTTCGCTGGCTTCGAGGACTTCTACAACGCCTTCACCACGCAATTCGCTTTCCTCATAGACAACTCCGTCGAGTACAACAACATGCTCGGTGAGGCCCACAGCGTCATCAGGCCGACCCCGCTGCTCTCCTCCCTCATAAGCGACTCGATCGAGAAGGGGAAGGACGTGACGGTGGGCGGAGCCCGGTACAACTCGTCCGGCGCCGCATGCATAGGCCTCGCTGACGTGACCGACTCGCTCATGGTGATAAAGAAGCTGGTCTACGACGAGAAGGTGATCGGCCTGGCCGACCTGAAGAGGGCGGTCGACACTAACTTCGAAAACGACCCGGCGCTCCACGCCATGGTAACCAGGAAGGTACCGTTCTTCGGCTCCGGGAGCGACGAGGCCGTCGAGATGGCTTCCCGTGTGGCGAAGTTCGCGCACGATACCTACGGAGCGCACCTGAACTTCCGGGGCGGTCCTTACACATCGGGATTCTGGTCGATGTCGAACCACGTAGCTTTCGGGATGCTTTCCGGGGCGCTTCCGTCCGGCAAGCTGGCCGGCAAGGCGTTCACGCCGGGGCTCACCCCGGAGCCCAACGCGAGCAAGAACCTCCTCGATAACATAAGGGACGTGGCAAGGCTCGACCCGCACAGCATGAACAACAACATCGCGTTCAACGTCAAGGTCGTGCCGGGGGACGGCGACACGCACGAGCAGGTCGTCGAGAACATGTACTCCTACGCGAAGACGTACTTCGACCTGGGCGGCATGCAGATGCAGATGAACGTGGTCACGAGCCGGATGCTACGTGACGCCATGGCGCACCCCGAGAGCTACCGCAACCTTCTGGTCCGTATCTCCGGGTATAACGCTTACTTCGTGACCCTTTACCGTGAGATGCAGATCGAGCTGATCGAGCGCGCGGAATACCGTATATAGACTGAAGCGTCGCGATGCCGGCAGTAAACCGTAGCCATGAGAGTGAGGGGTGATGAGTGGCAGAACTCTAACGGATCACGTCGCTAACGCCGCCCTGAGGTTGATAGCGGCGAACTTCAACCATCGCAAGCGCCTCAATGGGTACCTGCGCGGCAACGGATCCTGGATTGACTTCTCCGTTGGGTTCCGCACCGAGGACCGCGGCGTCGAGGAGGCCATGATATTCAAGGGCGGCCATGTCAGGGTCGCCAGGAAGATACCCGAAGACTGCGACGTCAGCCTGGTGTTCACCGCCGAAGAGGTCCTCAAGGAGATGGTCAGGCTCCCGCCCAGCGAGGTCTTTAACCTCCTGCTCAAGAACAAGGTTCGCGCCGAAGGCAACTTCACCTACTTGACCCTCTTGAACTTCTATATCTCGCTCATCGCCGGCCCGATTCACCGCCGGATGATGGACAAACAGAAGGTGGAGGACACCGCCCTGAGGCTTAGGCAGGCGCCTCCCGCGGACCCGGCTCTCAGGGATGAGATGAAGAACAGGCGACTTGACCGGATGAAGGCCGAAAGCGTCGACCCCGGTGTCTTGCACCTGCCCGAGCCGTACCTCTCCGGATACTCCCTCGAGGATTTCCCCAGACTGAAGAGATTCCTGGACATCCACTTCACGGTCAAGCCGGAGGTCTGCTGTGAGCGCGCCAGGCTCATGACCGACTGGTTCGTCGAGAACGGCTTCGAGACCGATCGTGAGGGAAACCCCCACGTGCCCGAGCTCAGGCAGGCGCGGGCATATAAACACATGATGGAGAACCGAGTTCCCATCATAAGGAAAAACGACCTCATAGCGGGCACGACCACCTCAATGGAGATAGGGGTGCTCGGCTATCCGGACGCGGCGGGGACGCTGTTCTGGGGGGAGCTGGGATCATCGCCGTTCAGGATGCTCAACAGCTACGAGATATCTGAGGAGACAGCCGAGGTCCTCCACCATCACGTTTTCCCGTTCTGGGCCAGGAGGAACGTGCGCGAGTGGGTGCGGGTGAAACACGACTATCCCCTGGGCCAGAGGCTCGACGAGCGCTTTGCCGTGATATTCATGTTCAAGACCAGCGCGTTCTCGCACACCATAGCGGACTTCCCCAAGCTGCTCCGGCTCGGGACGTCAGGCATCATCGCCGAGATAGACGACGAGCTGAGCGCGGGCCCGCCGCAGGAGAAGAAGGACTCCCTGGAGGCGATGAAGCTCTGTCTGCAGGGCGTCAACGCCTACGCGGCCAACCTGGGCAGGCAGGCCCGGCTCGAGGCTGCTCGCGAAAGCGATCCTGACAGGGTGGCCGAGCTGGAGAGCCTGGCGCGGACGTGCGCGAAAGTCCCGGAGAACCCCTGCGAAACGCTCGACGAAGCGCTCAACGCGGTCTGGATAACGTTCGTGGGCCTGCACATGGAGAATACCAACGCCGGGCTGTCCCTGGGCCGCCTCGACCAGCTGTTCCAGCCCTTTTTCGAGGACGGCATGGCGGAGCTTTCCACCCCCGAGGAGCGGGAGGTGTATATCAGGAGAGCGATCGAGCTGGTTGGCTGCTTCTTCATGAAGTGCACCGACCACCTTCCCCTGTTCCCCGACGTGGCTAACTACCTATTCGGCGGCAGCTCGTCCGACCAGGCGATAACCCTCGGTGGCGTGACCCCACTGGGCGAAGATGCGGTCAACGACATGACCTATATATTCCTGAAGGTCACGGAACTGCTCAACATCCGCGACCCCAATATGAACGCGAAGTATAACCCCGAGAAGAACTCCGAGACTTATCTCAAGCGGCTCTGCGAGGTCAACCTAATAACGGCGGCCACACCCTCCATGCACAACGATGTCGCCGTGATGGAATCTCTGAAGGAGTTCGACTATCCGCCCGAGGAGCTGCGCGACTGGGCAGCCGTCGGCTGCGTCGAGCCGACTATCTGGGGCAGGCACATGGGGCACACCAACTTCCAGATGATGAACATGGTGGCCGCCCTGGAGATGGCGATGAACAACGGGAAGCACCCGCTCATGAACTGGGACGTCGGGCCGAAGACAGGCCGCATCGAGGCGGGAGACTTCCCGACGTTCGAGGACTTCTACGGCGCTTTCACCACCCAGTTCGAGTTCCTTATCGACGCGTCGGTGGAGTACAACAACATGATGGGAGAGGCCCACGCCTACATACGCCCCACGCCGCTGCTGTCTGCGCTCATCAGTGACTCCATCAAGAAGGGAAGGGACGTCACGAAGGGCGGGGCCCGCCACAACACCAGCGGGGCGGCATGCATCGGGCTCGCGGACGTCACCGATTCCCTGATGGTCATAAAGAAGCTCGTCTACGACGACCGCGTGGTCACTTTCGCGCAGTTGAAAGAGGCCGTCGACTCGAACTTCGAGAGCGACCCCGCACTGCGGGCCATGGCAAGCAGTAAGGTCCCGTTCTTCGGCTCCGGGAGCGACGAGGCAGTCGACATGGCCAACAGGGTCGCCAGGTTCGCCCACGATACCTACCTGGCGCACCGCAACTACCGCGGAGGGCCCTACACGACCGGCTTCTGGACCATGTCGAACCACGTGGCGTTCGGCACCCTCACGGGGGCCTTGCCCTCGGGGCGCCTGGCCACCAGGGCGTTCACGCCGGGCCTCACCCCCGAGCCCAACGCGAGCAGGAACCTCCTCGATAACATCAGGGACGTGGCAAGGCTCGACCCGCACAGCATGAACAACAACATGGCGTTCAACGTCAAGGTGGTGCCGGGCGCGGATGACACGCACGAGCAGGTCGTCCGGAACATGTACTCCTACGCAAAGACGTACTTCGACCTGGGCGGGATGCAGATGCAGATGAACGTGGTTACGAGCGATATGCTCCGCGACGCGATGGCGCACCCCGAGTACTACCGCAACCTCCTGGTCCGCATATCCGGCTACAACGCTTACTTCGTCACCCTGAACCGCGACATGCAGACAGAGCTGATCGAGCGCGCCGAGTACGGTGTGTAAAAATTGGGGTCAGATCTGATTTCATCAGTCGTTGGCCGTCACACGGCTCGAGTAAGACCGGCTGATGAAATCAGATCTGACCCCAATTTTTAGTCGGCTTCGAGGTCTTCGTGTGCCAGGTTCTTCCTGGCCGGGCCGCTAGTCACGTGCCCGTAGGGGTCGTAACGAGAGCCGTGGCAGGGGCAGTCCCAGGTCTTTTCGGCTGCGTTCCAGTCGACGATGCACCTCAGGTGAGTGCAGACCGGGGACATGGCGTGGAGCTTGCCCTCCTCGTCACGATAGACCGCGACCTTCCCGGAGCTGGCCTGGACCAGGGCGCCCTCACCTTTCCCGAGGTTTTCGGGCTCGGAGGTGCGCGCCCGGGAAAGCCGGTCCGCGAAGAAATGCTTCATCGCACCGGGGGCCTGCTTGAAACGCTCCAGTGCCTGGCTCATCCTGGCCTCCCTTCTCTTCAATGAGTTCTGCATGTCTCCTCAGCCCATTGCTTCTACAGCAGGAAGCGACTTCCTGTCGGAGCGTACCGTCTATCGCGCAATGCGCTATGGCCCGCGCGCCGGGCCCTCACCTCAATCGGAACGCGTAATAACCGCTGGCCTCGTACTCGAGCGACAGCCTGCGATCGCGCATTGCCCGCTGCAGGATGACCTTCAGCACCGCGGGCTCGTACCACTGGCTTTCCAGCAGGACATACTTTATCTTCAAGCCGCGCAGGAAGGAAAGGGCGCCGGGGGAAGGGAAGTCGCGCGTGTATTTCACGGCGTCCTTGTAGGAAACGGGGATGTAGCCGGAGTAACCGTTGAGGAGCTTCTTCCAGTTGGCGGTGTTGTGGTAGATGCGATGAGGTTCCATGCCTACAAAGGCCGGTTCGTTTATACCGGAGGGAGCCTCGGCGTCGTAAGGCGCCAGCGGGAATACCACGGTGGGTGCGTCTCCCCGGCGGGTGGCCAGCCAGCTATAGACAGCCGGGAACTCGTCCCTGGTCTCGATCCTCTTCATCTCGATGCCGGTGGGCATGACCTCCGCGAACATCAGGACAAGGAGCGCCACCATGAGGAAGACCACCGCGAGTTTGTCGAGGCGGCCCTCCAGCCTCTGGCGCAGCCACTTTACCCCGAACCCGCCAAGCACCGAGAGCGACAGCAGCACCAGGACGAACATCCGCGTGGGCGTGCGGATGGCCTTGAAGCCCGGAAAGAAGTGGTAGAGGAGGCGGTATGGCATCCAGATGCCCCCGTGGCGACCGAACGCGTAGAAGGTGACACCAAGGCACATCAGGGCCGCAAGCAGGAGCAGGACCACGTAGAACCACAGTATGAAACGCTTTGAACGGCCCATCCCGTGAAGATAGACGACGCCCGCGATGGCGAGCAGGTAAGGGAGCAGACCGGTGAAGAGCGACCTCTCGGAGCCGTTGCCGCGAGGGTAAGGCTCGGGGCGCAGAACGCCGGTGGCCGCCCCCCAGAACAGGCTCTGCTTCGGGGCCACCAGGAAGTCGGCCACATCGCCTGAGTAGCTGTAGATCTCCGAGATGTCCCGCTGGAAGCCAGGGTTGAGCTTGCGCGCTTTCAGGTAGGGGAGGATGAACGGCGCCAGAACCGCCCCGATCAACACGAACGAAGCCAACAGGAACGCCGCCCATCGGAAAGCCGCTCTCCGCTCGAGGGCACCGGCCTTTCCCCTGATGAAGGCGTAGACTTTCGTGCGTTCCAGCACCACGAGGACGGCAAGGTATACGAGCACGGCGAATGCCAGGAAGAAGCCGTAGCTCCAGACCGTCAAGAAGAGCGCGATTGAAAAGATGCTGAACAAGAAGGCGTAGAGGGGCTTCTTTCTCTCCGTGAAAAGGTGGAGACAGAGGAAGGCCAGCGGCAGGAACCCCGTGGACAGCAGCTGCATATGTGTTATGTGGGCGAGCCTGTAAAGGGAGAAGCCGAATATCACCCCGCCCGCGAAGGCGGCCAGCCTGTCGCCGGTCAGGTGCTCGACGAGCAGGAAGGCGCCAAGCGCGCCGATAATAAAGCTCATCATGATAACGAAGTTGAAACCAAGCACGCCGTTATGGGTCAGGGCAAGCACGGGCAGGGCGATGAGGGCGCTCATAAACTCGTGGTCCGAGTATGCGAGCGTGTAGCGGTTCGGGTAGAACATGGTGGCGTTGAAGAGACCGAGAGGGTTTGTCTTGAGCGAGTGGGCTGTCCAGTTGATAACGTAGATGTTGAAGAGGGTGTCGCCCCAGTTCTCACGCATGGTATGGTCGTCAGCCTTGAGCGCTAGCGGGCGTGTGTAGAAGAGGGTCATGAGAGTGAAGATGAGCACGACAAGTGCGTAGATAATAACTTTCTTTCGCCTGTTGCTCAAAAGTCGCTCTCCTGTCCGCCACCCGCGCCGACCGCTAAAGGCCTCCAGCTTCAAGTTATTGTACAAGTTTTCGAGGCGGTGTTCCTTCGCGCGAAAAAGGGCGATGGGCCGGGCTACAGCCGGTTCATCCGCAAGGCATTGCAGGCAAAATGAATTAATGAATTCGACGGCGAAGAGAACAATAACGCGAAGCGGGTGACCGGGGTGGTCCGGGCGATGAGAGTAGTTCGATTGCCCGGTGGCAGTTTGTCCGTGAGGAATGGAGGGGCGTCGTGCACTTCAAGGAGATAATGGATTTCACCAGCAAGGTCATCGACGCCGCCGGTGTGGCCGTCATCGTGATAGGCGCCCTGTACGCCACCATCACGTTCATGCGCAACATCTTTCACCGCAAGCACGGGCCGGCAGACCCTTACCGCGACTACCGCGAGACCGTCGCAAGAAGCATACTTCTCGGGCTGGAGTTCCTGATAGCCGGCGACATCATACTGGCAAAGAAAACGGCGCTTTGCAAAAGGCCAGCCCGTTTCCCCGGCGTAGCAAGACCGGCACTGCCGTTCCTCGGGCATTTCCGGGTGAACCGCTTTATCCCCAGCGGACCTGCGAAACACCCCTGATCTCGTAAAGCTGTTCGGTGACTTCTTTCAAACCGCTTTTCGGGCCAAGCCCGGCCAGCAGCCGCTGGTCGATATTCTCCCCGCCCTCGAGCCGGTGGAAATGGATAAGCTGGGGGCAGCACCCGTTGCGCTCGAGCACCTCGAGCACGTCGTCGAAGCTTTCGTCCGTGTAGGCCCCGGCGATGTTGACTGGCATCGTGTGCGTCTTGACCTTCGGTGACACAACATCGATCGCACGGTCTATCAACTCCAGGACCAGCAGGTCGATGGCGGTCACCACGAAGCCCACAGCGTAGTAGCCGGTCGCCATCAGCATGCCTATGGCGGCGACGCTCCACAGGCTCGCCGCGGTTGTAAGACCTGTGACCCAACCGTCTCTGCTCCTGAGGATCGCACCGCCGCCGATGAATCCGATGCCGGTGACAACCGCGGCCGCCACCCGGTCCCCCCTCGGGAAGCCGGGGAAGCCGAACAACGACATGGCGGTGAAAACGCATGCACCGACCGTGACCAGTATGTGGGTTCGAATGCCGGCGGGGTGGTCTGTAAGCTCGCGCTGCAACCCTACCAGGCCCCCGCACAACATGGCCAGCAGGACGCGTATGACAATCTGCCACGAAGTGCTCATCCGGCAGCTCCGCTGGTTTGACGGACCAGACCGAAACTTATTTCTCTGGCATTGCCGCGTCCACCTTCGAAGCAGCGGAGGAGAGCCCCGAGCTGAAGGAGTCGAACGCGCCGGCGAGCTGCAGCTGTGCCTGGTCTAAAGCGGCGGTCATCTGGTTAGACAGAGCGTCGAAAGAAGCCTTGTTTCCGGATGCCAGCGCCCGGCTCATCTGCTCTGATATTCCTCCCAGCTGGCCCGTGAGGGCCTGGACACTGTCTCCATAGCCCTTCAGCGAATCGGGCGCGGTCGTCGTAAGAGACTGGTGGCTTGAGAGCGCCTGCTGCGCGCGGCCGGTGAGCTGGCCGGACAGCTGCCTCTGAAGGGCGGGGGTCGGCGCCTCGCCGAGGCGCGTCGCGAGATGCTGCCACTGCTGGACGTCCTGCATGGTGGGAGCCACGGACTTCAGGTATTCGACCTGGGTCACGGCCTGCTGCGTGAGGCCTTCCACGTATGCGTAATACGCCTCGAGCTCTTTTAAGAAAGCCTCGTATTCCAGGGCGACCTCGGTGGCAGTACCCGCCGCGCTCGACACTTCCGTCGAGGCTTGCCCGGCAGCCGCGAGAGCTTCGGCGGTGTCCTTTTCGAGCTGCGCCATCTCGGCGCCGGCCTGCTCGATCTGCTGCTGGTAGGCGGCGGTATCCTGCTGTGTCTGCTGGGTTTCGAGCTGCTCGAGCTGCTTCACCGCGGCGTCGGCATCGGTCTTTATCTGCTCGTACTGGCCGGCTATCTCTTCCTCCGTCGCCGGCTTGCCGGTCGGGCCGGATTTCTCAGAATCGCCATTGCCGAGCACCAGCACACCGATAACCGTCACTGCTATGACAAGCACGCAGACTGGTATGACCACGGCCAGTATTTTCCTTGCGCTCCATCCCGAGCCGTTCTCTACGGCGGCCATCGTCTGCTCCTTTCGCTGAAGTGAACATCTGGCTGACTATCCTGCTCCGGGTCAACGGCCCCCCGGCCCCCCGCGGTTCGACTCCATGCGTAAAAGAAATGGTATCATTTAGCAAGCCGAGACGGGGCATGACATTCGCCGGGAAAGGTGCCGGTTCAGGAGGCAGGATGATATACACGGTAACGCTCAACCCGACCCTCGACATAACCTACGTGCTCGACAAGATCGGATTCGGAGAGCCGCTCGAGGCCCTTGAGGTGATCAAGAGCCCTGGTGGCAAGGGCATCAACGTCTCCCGCGCGCTCAGGGCCATGGGCACCGACTCGGTCACGATGGGACTTGTCGGCGGCTACGTGGGAGAGGAAGTGCTCGACCTTCTTCGGGACGAGGGCCTGATACTCCAGATAGTCAAGATAAAGAGCGACACGCGCACCAACGTGGTCATCCTCGGCGCCGGCGACAAGCGCGAACTGGTGATAAAGGCCTCCGGCCCGCCGGTTCAGAGGGCCGAGGCCGACAGGATAACCAACTTGATCTGCCAGATAACACAGGCCCCGGAAATATTGGTGTTGTCGGGCTCGCTTCCGCCAGGAGTGAACGACGATATCTACCGCGAGATAACCATGGCGGGGAAGTCCAGGGGCTCCAGGGTAGTTCTCGACAGCCACGGGGCCGCGCTGGCCGCGGGCCTGGAGGCGGGCCCCTACCTCGTCAAGCCAAACCTGGCCGAGCTGCGGGGGCTTGCCGGCAGAGAGCTTGTCGAGGAGCCCGAGATAATCGAGTTCTGCCGGGGGCTCGGCAAGAAGGGCGTGGAGATAGTGGTGGTCTCGCTTGGCCGGTCCGGCGCTCTTCTTATTACCCGCGATACGGTGCTCAGGGGCGTAGTGCCGGTCGTCCCGGGCGATACGGTCGGGGCAGGCGACTCGATGGTGGCGGGGCTTGTTATGGGAATAGTACAGTCTTTGCCCCTGGAGCGTGTCTTCAAGACAGGTCTCGCGTGCTCGGTTGCCGCAGTGATGAACCAGGGCCCCGGCCTTGCCGAACCGCAAACCTTCGCGAAGGCCTCAACCCTGGTGCGGGTTGAGAATCTCACGGCTTGAAAGCGCACTCTTGCTTTCCAGCATGAGGCGAAGCACTTCTTCGCTCGTGCGCATCGAGACTATTCCCAGCTTTTCCCTGGTAATCGCGTCAGTTGCGGTCCAGCGGTGGCGGATGAAGTCGAGCATGCCGGCGGGTCCCTCTATCAAGGGAGCGTGCAGCTTCCAGAGGACGTTCACCGCTCCAGAGACCAGCGCCGCCGGGAGGTCCAGTATCCGCTTGCCGGCAAGCCCGGCTATGCGGCTCAGGTTGACGGTGCCCTCGCCGACCGCGTGGAAGCACCCCGCGGCCCTCTTGTCGAGAACCCGCATGAACACGTCGGCCGCGTCGTCCTCGTGGACGAACTGCAGGTCCGGGCGCGCTCCTCCCAGGCCGGGCAATAAAGGCAGCTTCAGGATGAAGCGAGAAACGAAGTTGTCGATGTTTGGCCCGAAAACGAAGCAGGGGCGGACAATAGCCACCTTGACCGCGGGATGCCCGGTGGCGAACTGCCGCAGCATCATCTCCACGTCGTACTTGTCGGCGGAATAGTAATAGTTTTCAAATCTTCGGACAGGGTCTTCCTCAGTGAGCCACTGCGGATTATCCGGGAACGCCCCGAACGCGGTTGTCGATGACGCGACCACCAGTTGGTCAGCGCCGCAGGCGCCGGTGGCAGCCAGCACGTTCGCCGCGCCACCAAGGTCGATGTCGTGCATCAGGGCTTCGTCGTGAAGCGGGTTCATCACGAAGGCAAGGTGCACGACCCTGTGGACGCCCTTTTCCTTGAAGAGAGAGGAGATGACCCGGTCGCGAACGTCCAGTCGGTGGAACTCGAGCTTGGGTGAATCGAAGGCCGGAATGTTGATGTCCACACCCACCACCTTCGAAACCGTGTCATCGTCGTCAAGGAACCGCTGGAGGCGGGACCCTATATATCCAGAGCAACCTGTCACCGCGACTACCGACACAAACCCCACCTCCCTCTTCCGCACAGCTGCACACCTTGAGGTTACACCGTGTTTGCCCGTACAGCCAGAGCGAGCGAGAAGTATTCATGATCTTACTTCGCCGGCGAATCGCCCACAGCGCGGCGCGGGGGTTGTACCAACCGAACATCGTCATAATCACCAGGCGCGGGGCGGTCATGGGCCCCCCGGTTATGTCGTGCAGAGGCGGGGCGTAATGACGGGCGGACAACCGCCTGTCCTTTGATATACTCCTCTCGGGCAGGTCGGAAGCGGAAAACAAAGGGGGCCGTCATGGAGTTTCTCGGAGGTCGCCTGGAAATCATCGAAGGGGACATCACGAGGCTTGACGTGGATGCCATAGTGAACGCCGCCAACAAGAGCCTTCTCGGTGGAGGCGGTGTTGACGGGGCTATCCACAGGGGCGCCGGCCCGAAACTGCTCGAGGAAACGCGCTCGCTGGGCGGCTGCCAGACAGGTGAAGCCAGAATAACGGCCGGGTATGACCTGCCGGCGAGGTACGTGATCCACGCGGTAGGCCCGGTCTGGCACGGTGGGGAATCAAACGAGGATGCCCTTCTGGCTAGCTGCTATCTGAACAGCCTCGGGCTGGCGGTTGAGAAGGGGGTGAAGACAATCGGTTTTCCGTCCATCAGCACCGGCGTTTACGGATTCCCTATCGACAGGGCCTCGAGGATCGCGCTCAAGGAGGTAAGAGACTTCCTTGCGAATGACTCCACGCTCGACAGGGTCATCTGCTGTGCCTTCAACAAGAAAGACTATGACGTGTACATGGAGGCCGCAAGCGAGGGTATCGATTGATGAATAACTATTGATAAATGTCAGAGGCAGGTCGCCGGTTTGCTGCTAAGATGCGGTCAACCCGGCAGGAAACGGGAGGAAAGGTACCATGGGAAACGACGAGCGGTATCAGACACTGGCGGAAAAGATAATGATGGGGAGCTCGCTGATCATGCCGCGGCTTTTCGAGATGATCGCTCCTCCCGACGAGGCGGACCTCCTCCTGGCGCTGCCCGGTACCGTCGCGCAGGCCGCCGGGAAGCTCGGCCGTGACGAAGATTCCGTACGGGTCATGATGGAGGAGCTTTTTCACAAGGGGTTGGTCTTTAAGAAAGCCCGGCCAGAAGGCACGGAATTTCGGATGTGCCGCGATTTTATGCAGTTCCACGACGCCTCGATACTCTGGCCGGAGGCGCCCCGTGAGTACCTCGACCTCTGGCAGGAGTACATGGAGACGGAGTGGCCGGCTTTCTCGGAGATAGTGGATAAGCTCCTGCCCAAGCCTGTCGCCCGCGTGGTGCCCGTCAGCGAGTCGGTGGACGCCCGCCAGCAGATTCTGGCGTTTGAAGACGTACGCGAGATCATCGAGAACGAATCACCGATAGCGGTGGTCAACTGCACCTGCCGACTGACCGCCCGCAAGTGCGACCGGCCGGTTGAGATATGCCTCCAGGTGGGCAAAGCGGGGGAGTACACCATAGACCGGGGGAGCGGCCGCGAGATAGACAAGGAAGAGGCGCTCAGGTTATTGAGGCAGGCCGAGGAGGCCGGCCTGATACACGTCACGATGAACAGGACCAGCGGGTTCCACTTCATCTGCAACTGCTGCAACGACTGCTGCATCACCTTCCCCATGCTTATCGAGCGCCGTCTGAAGCTGT
Source organism: Candidatus Geothermincolia bacterium (assembly GCA_038326775.1). Taxonomy (GTDB): domain Bacteria; phylum Actinomycetota; class Geothermincolia; order Fen-727; family Anoxymicrobiaceae; genus DYIU01. The sequence continues at coordinate 55,125 of JBBQKJ010000010.1, read as the reverse complement.
GTGACCCGAGCAGGTACGCCGCGATCGTGGATGCCGAGCTTTGCGACGCGTGTGGGGAATGCCTAGAGCGCTGTTACTTCGGGGCGCTCGCCATGGACGATGAAACGGGGGTGGCCGCCGTGGACGCGGAGCAATGCATGGGATGCGGGCTCTGCCAGGTCGTCTGCCCGACGGGCGCCCTCAGCCTGGTGACGGTCCGAGACGTCGATTTCATACCTACCTGATGCGCCGATGACGATGTAAACGTCGCGGATGAGGAGGAGCAAGTGCCTGTTTATGAGTACCAGTGCAACGCGTGCGGAGAGAGGACGCAGAGGCTCCAGGATGTGGGAGAGGATTCGAGCGGGAGGAAATGCCTCTCCTGCGAAAAGGGGGTCATAAAGAAGGTCTTCTCCGTGTTCGGGACCCTGGGAAACACGTCAGTGCACTCCTGCTCGACGCAGCCCGCAAGCCGCTTCAGGTGAGGGCCTGGCAACTGACCCCCGGTCGGGGGCGCGATGCCTTGTGACTGGCGGCGTTCAGCCGCTGTGGAGTGTCGAAATGCGGTAGACGCCATGGTAGCAGTCTCGCCTCTCCCACTCTATCTTGCTGGGAGACCCGCTTGCCGCCTCGAAAGCCGCCGCCAGCTTCGCCGCGTATAGAACCTGGTTGTAAGCGTTCACTATCTCGACGCGTCCGGATGAGCCGTCTCTCTCGAAAACGAAAGGATAGCCCAGGCCGCGAAGTGCGAGCTCGGTAAGGTACTCGTCCCAGAAACCGTCCGGGTCCAGCACCAGGACGCCTTGGAGACGCTCCATTGAAAGCGCTTTCTGGTGTGCGTAGATAATGTCAGCTATTCCTTCACCGAGTTCCAGCTCGAGCTCACGAAGTATCGCGTTGACAGCCTGGACCGGAACCACGACCTCGCGCTCGCCGGTCAGGCGGTTCTTGATAACGCCCCGCTTGATATCCCACTCGAGTGCGAGGCCGGCCAGCGCGGGCACTCCGCATTCGCGGCACCTGGCGTACCTCACCGGGCCATCAGCCGGCACCGCGGGCTCGTAATGAAACCTGCCCTCCACATCCGGTGATTCATCGGGCGCCTCGGCGTGACCGAGTCGGACCACCAGGTCACCGGCGTCCAGCTCGAACTCAACGCGTGAGTCCGGGATGCCTTCGACCGACTCGTATATCCCCGAAGCACTCCCGGCGAGAAGAGGATAAAGGCAGGGATACCTGAATCTCACTACCGCGTACTCTCCAGCTCTGAACTGGTCCAGCCTGACACGGCCCGTTCCCAGTGCCGCGATATCGTAGGCGCTCATGCGCACGGCCGCCCTGGCAAATAAACTGGGGCGGAAAAACCTGTTGTTGGGGAAATGAGCCAGGTATCTGAAGGGCGTGTAGTTATATATCGCCTTGCCGATATCCTTATTCGCCTTCACCAGAAAAGGCTCGACCTTCAAGCCGATGGAGTGAGACAGCCCGTCGAAAACCCTTTCGAACTCCCCGGCGTTCAGCAAACTGATCTGAGCGCGAGTCCCAGCCCTGTCGGTGCTTACTATGGTTCCGTCCTCGCGCCAATCGAAGTTACTCGCGAACTTGCGCGGGAAACCGCACTGCCGGCACTCCCTCATTTCCCCTCCACACAAACAAATATTGGCACCACCCTTCTGCGAGCGCGCGAAGGTGGTGCCTGCACGGTGTTGCGTGGGTCTGTTTAACTGCCGCTATTCAGCCGACTTGCCCTTGCCGAGCTTGGCCATGGCCTTGTCGGCCTTCTTGGTGGCCTTTTCAGCTTTCTGGACGACCTTGCCAGACTTCTTGGTGGCCTTGTCGGCCTTCTTGTTGAGTTTTGAAGCTTTCTTCCCGAGCTTCTTTGCCTTCTTTGCTCCCATTCTCAGCACTCCCTTCCTGGTCCGCTTGTCACTGATTGCTGCGCCAGTATGAATTCCGGTTACATATCATAACCATATGCGGGTAGGATTGTCATGTAGCCTGTTCGCGGAGGTGTCAAGGCATGCGCGTGATTCGTATGGGCAAGGGCCGGATGAAGCGAGCGCGTGACTCCCAACGGCCGTACAGGGAGCTGTCGCTCATCTACGATGAGCTCGTCGGAGACACGGCGTTCGAGTGCTGGAAGGACAATTTCGAGGCGCTGGTTACGAGGTACTGCATACATTTCGAGGTTGCCGCCGATGTCGCCTGCGGGACCGGTCACGCGGCCGGGTACCTGGCCGGCAGGTGTGCAACCGTGTATGCGGTCGACGCGTCCCCCGAGATGCTCGAGGTGGCTGAAAGCAAGATGCGCGCAAAGAACATCGTTTTCCTGGAGCAGTCTTTCACCGAGCTCGAGCTGCCCGAGCCGGTGGACCTGCTGACGTGCAATTTCGATTCGTTGAACTACCTGTTACGCGAGGAGGACCTCCGGGAGGCGCTAGCGCGGTTTGCCCTCAGCCTGAAAGCGGGAGGATACTGCGTTTTCGATATGAACACCACCAGGGAACTCGAGGTCGAGTGGGGGACAGCGGCGTTTGTTCATAGAGTGTCGATGGGCATGGCGGTCTGGGAGTCCGAATGGGACCCTGATTCGCGCACCAACACTCTCCGGATGACCAACTTCATAAGGTCGAAGAACGGTCTGTTCAGGATGAGCGAAGAGACCCACCGGGAGAGGTCGTACGACACGGAGTTTGTCATGGGCCTGGTCTTCGGCGCCGGGTTCACCTGGGCCGAAGCCCGTGACGCAAGAGACTTGACGGGTGTGGGAGAGGAGACCAGGCGCGTGCAGTTCGTGGCGCGAAGGTGACCTCGGGGGTTTTCGGGGCATTTGCTCAAGGGATAGCTTGCACTGATCGAGAATACGCATGGATAGAGAAAGTCCGGCAGGGCGGGAGGTTCATCGTTGAGTGGTGTGCTCAAAGAGACCAGCGCGATCAAGGAGTACTGGTTGGAGCCGGAGTCCGGTGATGTGGCGCCGGTGTGGCTGGCGGAGACGGATCTGTCAGGGAACGTGCTGAAACGCGTCCCTTACTCTCGTGAAGCCGGGATGCAGCTTGTGGCTTCCGCGTCGAGGCGCCGGGGCGTCCTGGTCGACTTCGGACTGGAGGTCGGCGGGTTCCCGCGCGTTTCCTTCGGCGAGGGCAAGTGCCGGAGGGTGGGGCTGCAGGCGGTCGAGTCTGTGAAGCACATCTTGAACCCGCTGGCGGCCGATGCCGCTTCGATCGCGGACCCGTCCGTTTACTGCAGGCACTTCAGGGCGCGCCCGGGGCCCGGTGTGCGCCTGGCTCATTGCGGGGGCTTCCGCTACCTTTGGTTTTATCCGATGCTCCCCGGCAGGGTCACCTTGAGTGATGTGTCGGTCGACTATACGCCGTACCGGTCCGAGGCCCCGGACTCCTGCGGCTACTTCCTGTCGAGCGACGATATGTTGAACCGTGCCTGGTTCGCCGGCCTGCACACCGTCGAGATGTGCACCATCGATCCAGGTATGGGCGGCGTCGGCGGCGGCCAGCGGATAGGGCAGGGCAGGTGGGTCCTGGTCGACGGCGCCAAGCGCGACAGGTTGATATGGACCGGCGACCTGGGCCCGATGGGCCCGGCGGTCTGCGTCAGCGACAACAATACCGGCGCATTGCGAGATTCCCTGTTCTCGCTCGCCGCTTACCAGGGGAAGGACGGTTACATCCCCGCCTGCAGCCCGGCCCAACTGCCGTTGAGGGCGGCAGGCGGCTTGTTCGGAGACTACGTTGCCTGGTGGGTCGTCTGCTTGTACCAGTACTACATACACACGGGCGACCGGGAGACGCTCGATGCGGCGTTCCCGGCTCTAAAGAGGGCCCTTCATTACCTGCATTCCCAGTGCAGGGGAGGCATGTTTCGCCAGACGCCGCTCAACATGATGGAGTGGTGCTTCACGGTCTTGCGCAGGGGCAGTCCTTCCTACACCAACGCGATGTACTACTGGGCGCTGAACAGCGCGGCCTACCTCGCGAACGAGATAGGGGAAGATGTCATCTCTACGGGGTACGTTTCCAGGGCGTTCAGGCTGGGGGAGGCGATGGAGCGCAAGCTCTGGGACGAGGAGCGCGGCGCGTTCGTTGACACGACGGCCGACCGCGGCCGCGTCCCCCAGGACGCGAACTCCATCGCGATCGTCTCGGGTCTTTCCGGGGAGCCGCATGTCGCCAGGGGAATACTCGAGTACATCAAGGAGAACATGTGGGAGGAATGGGGCTCCACGAACGTGGATATCCCGTACTACCGGCTTACGCCCGGGTACCCCTGGCACAACAGGCGGGTGGTCCCGTTCATGAACAACTACGAGGCGCTGGCCCGTTTCATCGCGGGAGACGACGACGGCGCAATAGAGCTTGTGCGGAGGTGTTGGGGTGGCATGCTGGGCTGCGAGCCCGGGACTACCTTCTGGGAATGGAAAGGGCGCAAGGGTGAAGCGCCGGGCCACTTCACCTCGCTTTGCCACGGATGGTCCGCGGGTGTGGTGCCGCTGCTTTCCAAGTTCGTGCTTGGCATCCGGCCGGCGGGCGCCGGATACCGTAAGTTTGTCTTCGACCCGCGGCCGGTGGGGCTCGATTGGGTGGAAGGTCGAGTGCCTGTCCCGGGCGGTTTTATAGAAGCGCGCATCGAGAGGAAGAAGAGCGGAGGCTACCAGCGACGGATAAAGGCCCCGGGATGCGCGACCCAGGTCTGAAAAGCGACACCTGGGTCAGGCTGGAGCGAGCAGGTGCCGTTTGCCCGGGCCGGGCGAATGGAATATCCTTTTCCAAGGTCTGGAAGAGACCGCAAGGAGGAAAGAATGCAAGTCATCAGGCTCAGGGAACCTTGTTACGTGCAGGAACCTGAAAGCGATATCAAACACCTCCCGGTGGAGCTCTGCAAGAAGATGTTCGGCTGGGAATCGGCCTGCCAGTCGATCGAGATCCTGTTGCGGCATGAGGTACCTGAAGTGCAGTTCTACGCGGTGGTCGAGGTGCAGGGGGAGGGCATCACCCTTGCGGCTACGGGCATGCTCGGCATCCACCACTACTTCATCCCCTGGAGCAACATCGTAGCCGTCCACGGACACATCGCGACCTGAAACCGGTGCCGCGGCATATTGTGAGGGTAGCGAAGCCGGGGTTGACGGGGCGTGGGCGGGGAGAGCGGTTTTGCGCTGACTGCAGTCGCGACCGGCCACGTAGCGGCCTGTTATTCCAGGGAGAGAATGGTTGTCGTTCACGTGCGTGATCGGAGACGTTCACGGAAACCTGCCTGCGCTTGAAGCGGTGATAGCCAACGCGGATGGTGCCGCGGAATGGCTGTGCGCGGGAGACACTGTCGGGTATGGCCCGTATCCCAATGAATGCTTGCGGAGGATAGAAGATATCGAAGCGATGGCCGTAGCCGGCAACCACGACCTCGTGTCGCGCGGAAGGCTGGACCTCTCGTCGTTCAACCGGGAGGCTCGCCTGGCCTGTGAATGGACCCGGGAAGTGCTCGTCGAGGCATCGTGTTCGTACCTGGACTCTCTTGCGACGATGTGGCACACGGTGGAGTGGAGGCTGGTGCATGGAAGCCCGCGAAACCCGCTATGGGAGTATGTGGTCTCAGTATCGCAGGCGCGAGCGAGCTTTCTCGAGTTCGAAGAGGCGGTGTGCTTTCACGGGCACTCGCACGTGCCGGCGGTATTCCGCTTGAGCCGCGAATCGTTTCCTGAAGAGGAGCAAAGAGTCATTGCACTCGCAAAGCCGCGCGACGGCGATGTCATAGAACTGGAGGAAGGCCATCGGTTCATGGTGAACGCGGGCAGCGTCGGACAACCGCGCGACGGCGACCCTCGCGCCTGTTACGTTGAGTTCGACCGCGGCCGTGGAACCATCACCTACCGCCGGGTGGAGTACCCCATTGCCGATGTGCAGAAGAGGATGTCGAATACCGGCCTTCCGGCGTTGCTGATAGAGCGACTGGCCGCTGGCCGCTGAAGAGGGACCTATGGGCGGGATGAACCGAAAGCTGCTGGTGGCAGGGCTGATAGCCATCGTGGCGTTAGTGATACTGCTGCGGGTGTTCAACGTTGGACACGCCCTGACCTACGACGAGGCATGGAACGTCAACTCCGTCATTGACGCGGCGACGGGCCATACCAGCGACGTTTTCTATAACAACTTCTTGAGGCACCCCCCGCTTTACACCGGGCTGGGGGCGCTCTACGAGGCCGTGAGCGGAACCGGCAGGCACGGGCTTTCCATAGCGATGGAGATCATGTCTGTCGCTTCCGCGGCAGGACTTGCCCTCGCCATCTTCTTCTGCGGGCGCGACTGGTTCGGCGAGCGTGCGGGGCTGGCGGCCGCTTTCCTCTTCGCGGTCATGCCGGCGGCCAGGGTATACGACAGCCTGGTGAAGCAGGAATCCTTTGCGCTGCTGCTGGGGATGCTGTTCCTGCTGCTGTTCTTCCGCGGGAAGTACCTGGTAGCGGGCGCGATGCTTGGCATGGCCATGCTCACCAAGGAGATCTTCGTCTTCCTTCCCGCGGCGCTTTTTCTCTTCATCCTGGCAAGCCGCGGGTTAGATCGGTTGAAGGGGTTCTTCATAAGCCTCGCCACGGGCGTTCTGATCTCGTCATGGTGGTACCTGTTCTTCTCGACCAGCAAAGGGGAGTTCGTGCGTTTCTACCTGGGCGGCAGCCCGGAGTCGGCAAACTGGCGCAAGCCGTGGCACTTCTATCTCGGGCGCGTTCACCTGGACCTCGGCTGGGTCACGCTCGCCCTGGCCGCAGCCGGCGCGGCTTTCCTGGTAACGTACATTCGAAGAAACGGGTGGCCGAGGGGAGGGTCGCGAGCCCCGGTCGCGGAAGCGAGCGCGACCACTCGTACATCATCCCGCCAACCTCACTGGCGGATTGCGCTCTTCCTGGTCATATGGGTCCTGCTCACATACGTGTTCCTCTCGCTTTCGTGGGGCAAGCCTCCCTGGCTCGTGTACTCTGCCTTGCCGGCCTTCGCCCTTCTCGGGGGCTGGGGCCTGTCGGAGACAGCCCGTGTGCTCTCGGCGCATCCGATGCGGGCGAGGGTGGTGGTGGCCGCGGTGCTGGCGGCCTCGCTCGCCTTGAGCCTGCCGGTAGGGTTCGGTTCGTTTCTCTTAAGAGCGGACCCCACCTACCGACGCTCCCTGATGTACAAGGAGGCGGCCGAGTACATGAACGGGCGGATGTCCGCGCGCGGCCGTGTGATGCTTCGGCTGAACGACCTCAGCCCCATCATGGCGTTCTACCTGAAGAGCTACAGGCCGGAGTCCCTTCTGCTTTTACCCGAAGAGCCCGGCGGAGGTGAGGAGAAGGGTATCGATCCGGCCAGCACCGTGCTCGTGCTTCTACAGGCGGTGGGCGCCGACGCCGTGGCCGAACACGTCGCATATGTTCGCCCGGATTTCGTCATGATGAGGCCTGGGTTCAAGTCATCCGATGGCTCCGACCCGGCTCTCGGGCTCGCGCGGTTCGTGCTCCCAATCGATATCGACGGTGTCTGGGTCTTTGACGGGCGCTTACTGCGCGAGGCTATCGTCCCTGCTGTGAACCCTTGAGGCCGCCGGGTGGTCTAATCGTTTGTGGGCGCGCGTTGCCGGCGATGAGATCCGTGCTTGCGATGCTGTAGAATAATCGTCGAGAAGCCGTCACAGGCTCACTGGCGGGGGGTCAGGCAAGGATGACCGGCGATCTGGATGCAAGCGAGTCTCGGGGGAGGAGAGTGCGAATATGAAAGCGTTTGCGGCATTGTCTTTATGCGTCCTGATCGTTGCGCTTGCGGCGCTTGCTCTGCCCGGATGCGGCAAGGAGGTGGAAGTCACCCAGGCTGATGATACTGGAGGCCGGCCGGAGGCGGTGTCCGCCTACGAAGCCGTACGGTTCACACGCCCCGCTGCCGACAGGTGGCAGGACCAGAACTGGATGATCCAGGTGAGGGACGGTGACGCCGAAGGCATAGGCCGGGATGGCAAGGGCAAGATATGGGAGGTCTACTACTTCTCTCCGACCCCGGAGGAACACGGGCAGTTTCTGGTTATTTACAACCGCGGCCGAATCTGGCCCGGTGTTCCGACCAGGAACAAAGGCGCTGAAAAAGGCCGGGAGATCTATTCAAAGAACAAACCGCCCGATTTCCGGGTGGACTCCTCCGAGGTGTACACGGTAGGGCTGCGCAATGGAGGAAGCGAGTTCCTGGAGGCGCACCCCGATGCGCAGGTGAACGTGACGCTCCGCTGCAGTGCTGATTACGAAGCGATAGGCGAGAAGATGCCGGCCCCCAAGTACAAGTGGATCTGGGACGTAAACTACCGCGAGCCAAAGATCGCTTCCGAGATACTGCGTGTCTATGTCGACGGGATGAACGGGGACTTCATAAGTAAAGAGATCCAGAAACCGCCGTCCTGAGCCACACCGCGGAGGATGCGGTGCCAGCCTTCCTTGAGTGTGCTATTGTATTTTATTGAAGGATCGGGGGTTGTGGTGCCCCCTCCGCGTGGAGGGGGCATACTTAATGAAGTCAGGCTGGGGTCGGGTCGCATTTGTCAGTGACAGCGTCAAGGCTTGTAGGAAGATAAAACAGCGCAAAATGGCGTCGGATGGAAATGGAGGGAAGCAATGTCGCAGGAAAAGAGGTACTTCACCTCTGAGTCGGTTACGGAGGGACACCCGGACAAGGTCGCTGACCAGATCAGCGATGCCATTCTGGACGAGATAATTGCCAAGGACCCGACCGCGCACGTCGCCTGCGAGACGCTGGTGACGACCGGGCTGGTGGTGGTATCGGGCGAGATAACCACCGATGCATACGCGGACATCCCGTCGGCGGTCAGAAAGACCATCGAGGAGATAGGTTATACGCGGGCCAAGTACGGTTTCGATTTTGAGACCTGTGCGGTGCTCACATCGATAGACCCGCAATCGCCGGATATCGCCCGGGGCGTCGACGACGCGATGGAGGAACGGCTCGAGGGAAGCGACGATGAGCTCGACAAGCTTGGCGCGGGCGACCAGGGCATGATGTTCGGTTACGCTTGTAACGAGACCGAAGAGCTGATGCCGCTTCCGATCATGCTCGCGCATAAGCTTGCCCGCAGGCTTGCCGATGTCAGGAAGGCGGAGGTCCTTACGTACTTACGGCCCGATGGAAAGACCCAGGTCACCGTGGAGTACGAGGACGACCGGCCGGTGAGGGTCTCAAAGATAGTAATCGCGGCCCAGCACGGGCCTGACGTCGACATAGAGGCGCTGCTGACGCCAGACCTCACGGAGCACGTCATAAGGCCGATAGTGCCCGCGGAACTAATGGACGAGGAAACCGAAGTGCTCATAAACTGCACTGGCAGGTTCGAACAGGGTGGGCCCAAGGCGGACACCGGGCTCACCGGCCGGAAGATAATCGTTGACACTTACGGCGGAATGGCGCGTCATGGCGGGGGCGCCTTCTCCGGGAAGGACCCGTCCAAGGTCGACCGCTCGGCTTCTTACGCCGCGCGCTGGGTGGCCAAGAACGTGGTGGCAGCGGGCCTTGCCGACCGCTTCGAGGTCCAGCTCGCCTACGTTATCGGAGTAGCCCACCCGGTTTCTATAAGGTGTGAGGGTTTTGGTACCGAGAAGATCGACATCGATAGGATAGGAAAGCTCATTTCTGCAACCTTTGACCTGAGGCCCGCGGCCATCATCAGGGACCTGAAGCTGCTGAACCCCATCTACAGGAGGACCGCTTCGTACGGGCATTTCGGCCGACAGGAAGAGGGCTTCACCTGGGAACGAACCGACAAAGCGGATATACTCAAGAGCGAAGCGGGGCTCTAGGACTTATAGGATTTCTGCCCTCGGAGGTAACAAGGTTGGCCCTCGAGATAAGGACTTTAGGCGACCCGGTGCTCCGGGAAAAGTGCCGAGCGGTCGAGGCCGTGGACCGAGAGGTCAGCGATCTCGTAGAGAAGATGGAGGAGACCCTCAAAGAGGCGCCGGGCAGGGTCGGGCTCGCGGCTTCGCAGGTCGGCGTCCTCAAGAAGCTTTTTATCTATGACCTGGGCCACGGTACCAGGTGTCTGATAAACCCCGAGATAGTAGAGACGGAGAATGAGACCGTTTGCGAGGAGGGCTGCCTCAGCCTTCCGGGTGTTTACATCTCCCTTCCACGATTCGAGCGTGTAAAGGTCAGATGCATGACCCCTTCCGGGCAAAATATCGTGCTTGAATCGATTGGATTCACCGCCCAGGTGTTCCAGCATGAATGTGATCACCTGGAAGGCGTGCTGATAATCGACAGGTGTGACCCCGATGAAAGGAAGAGGGCGCTGGAGCAGTGCCAGGAGCATGCTATCCGGCGCGAGGAGGCCGCCGCGCAGAGGGGTTGACTTGAGAGTACTGTTTTTCGGAAGTGACGGGTTCGCGCTGGAAGCGCTCGAGTCGCTACACTCGAGCGAGCACGAGATCGTCGCTGTCGTTGGTATGCCTGACCGTCCGGCCGGGCGGGGCCTGAAGGAAGCGGCAACGCCGGTTGTCAGGCGTGCGATTGAGATCGGCCTCACCGTGTGGCAGCCTGTATCGCTCGCGCGGGAGGCAATCGCCGAGATGGCCGACGGCATCGGCTGGGACGCCGGGGTCGTAGTCGCGTACGGCGGCCTCATCCCGGGCTGGCTGCTTGAGCTGCCTTCGTTCGGCTTTGTCAACCTGCATCCTTCACTTCTACCCAGGTACCGGGGGGCAGCGCCGATCGAGCGCGCGCTGATGAACGGAGCGAGCATAACCGGGGTGACCACGATCCGGATGAACGGAAAGCTTGACTCTGGAGACATACTCCTCCACCAGGAGGTCCCGATAAGCGATTTCGACACTGCCGGTATCCTTGGCGAACGGCTTGGTCATGTTGGGGCCCGCCTGCTCGTGGAGACCCTGGACGGGCTGCAATCGGCGGTTATCATGCCGGTGGCCCAGGAGGAAGACAAGGCCACCATGGCCCCCGCCGTGCATCCGGATGAAGGCAGGATAGACTGGTCCCAGCCAGCGGAGAAAATAGGCAGGTTGGTACGGGCCTTCGATCCGGCACCGGGAGCCTACACGTTCTTCAGGGGCAAGAGGGTAAAAATCTGGTCGGTGCTTGTGACGGACGTGCCGCCGGAGGATGAGCCCGGTACTTTGATGAACATGGGAAAGGAAGGGTTCCTGGTGAATACCGGGACCGCCTGCTTGAGGGTGGCCTTGATGCAACCGGAGGGCAGGCAGCGCATGACCGCCGGGGAGTTCTCGCGCGGTCAGCGCCTTCTGATCGGGGAAAGATTCTCAGACAGGCCCGAGACGTGAGATATTCCGGAGAAGTGCCAAGACCTGCGGGCGAGAGCGCGCGCAGGTGCGCCTATGGGGTGCTGGCGGAATACGGGCGCGATGGGGCTTTTCTAAATCATCTGCTGGCGGCAGCTCTCTCGTCATCTGAGATGGACAGGCGCGACAGAGCCCTGGTGACCGAACTGGTGCAGGGTACGGTTCGTATGAAGAGCGCCCTCGACTGGGCACTCACGCGGTTCTCCAGCCGCGCTCTCGATACTCTCGATCCGGGGGTACTGTGGATTCTGCGTTTGTCTGCCTACCAGGTGATGTTCACCGAGGTGCCAGACTACGCCACTTGCGACCTTGCCGCCGCCCTCACTCGCAGCGAACTGGGAGAGAGCGCGGTGGGATACGTCAACGGCGTGCTAAGGGCGCTTGCGCGTGGGCTGGAAAATATCGAGTGGCCCGACCGCGACAGCGATCCACTCTCTTACCTGGAGGTCCGCCACTCCCACCCGCGCTGGGTGGTCGAGATGTGGGTCAGGGAGCTTGGCTTCGAGCGCGCGGAGTCCCTCTGTGCCGCGGATAACGAGCAGCCTTCGCTCAGTATCAGATGCAACCTGTTGAGAAATACTCCAGAGGAGCTGCAGGCGAAGTTGCAGGCTCATGGCATGGAGGTGCGCCGCGGCGAACTGGCGCCCGAGGCGCTGCTTGTCAGCGGAAGCGGTTCGGTTCCAGAGCTCTACGAGTACCAGAGTGGACTGTTTTCGGTGCAGGACCAGGGCTCAATTCTTGTTGGCCACCAAGTGGACCCGGCCCCCGGGATGCGGGTGCTGGATATGTGCGCAGCGCCGGGAGGAAAGGCCAATCACCTGGCCGAGCTGATGAGGAACATCGGGTCGGTGACAGCCCTCGACGTAAGCCCCGCGCGTCTGGAGATGATTGCTGGGGCCGCGAGCAGGCTGGGCAACACAATCGTTGAGACAAGGGCGCTCGATTCGACAACCGCCAGAGCATACCTCGAGGGGGAGTTCGACAGGGTGCTGGTCGACGCGCCATGCACCGGGCTTGGCACGTTCGCCCGGAGGCCTGACACGAGGTGGAGAAAAAGGCCGGAAGACGTGGAAAGGCTCTCGAAGCTGCAGCTGGCCCTGCTACGGGAAGGAGCCGCCATGGTGAAACCAGGAGGCCTGCTCGTTTACTCGACCTGCACCATATCCAGAAGGGAAAACCAGGATGTGGTCGATCTGTTCCTCCAGAAAGAAAGCGGATTCGGGCCAATCGAGGCTTCGGGCCAACGGCCAGGCGCCGGCGGGACGTTCCTCGAGCTCTTCCGCGACACCGACGGAAGCGACGGGATGTTCGCGGCGGTCCTGCGGCGGGCCTTGTGAGGCCTCCCGGGTTTCCGGCAGCGCATACCTGAAGTATTATCTTCAATAGGCAGTTATTGGGCTTAAAGCGTGGAGCGTCATGAGAATCATTGAAGAGTTGACCTTGTGGATAAGAGAGCAGGCCAAAGCGGCAGGCGCAAAGGGAGCCGTTTTCGGGCTTTCCGGCGGCCTGGACTCCGCAGTAGTGGGAGCACTGTGCGAGAGAGCCCTTGGCGACCGCGCGCTAGGGGTGATAATGCCGTGCATGAGCCGTAGGCGCGATATGGACGATGCCTTGCTTGCCGCCGAAGCGTTCGAGATAAAAACACTGACTATCGACCTTTCAACCGTGCTCGAGAGCCTGCTGGCCGTGCTGCCGCCCGGAGGCGAGGCGGCTATCTCGAACATCAAGCCGAGACTCCGCATGATAACCCTTTACTACCTGGCAAACGATCGCGGGATGATGATTGTCGGCACCTCCAACAAGAGCGAGCGGAGCGTGGGTTACTTCACAAAGCACGGGGATGGCGCCGCTGACATCTGCCCTCTTGCCGATATCTACAAGACCGACCTCTACGAGATAGCCGCGAGCCTGGGGGTGCCCGGGCCGATACTTGCGAAGCCACCAAGCGCGGGCCTGTGGGAGGGACAGACCGACGAGGGCGAATTGGGCATGACCTACCAGGAGATGGACTCGATATTGAAGGCACTGGAGCAGGGCCGTACCCCTGTAGAAATGCCTGATGAAGTGGCCCGGGTCAAGGGCCTGGTCTCCGCAAGCGAGCACAAGCGGGCTTCCGTGCCGATATTCGGAGTGCCAGGAGTGGCCTCAGCGGAACAGGACTCTGGTGGGTGAGGCCTGGCCATGGCGGCTTACGCTTTCCACAGTGACGGGTCGGAATATGCTGGCAGCCTGCTGGATGGGTTGGAATTGCTGGATATTGCCGCAGTACTTCTCGAGAGCCCCTCCGAGTTGGAGAGCCCGGACCTCGAGCCCCTTTCCGCAGTAGTCCTCGCTAACCCACCCACCCGCCTTGCCAGGGAAACCAGGGCGTCGATGAACCGCGCCGGCGGATGGATGTCCCGGGTGCCGCTAATCACAACCATGGGAAGCATGGACAGGCTGGAGGACACCGATACCCTCAGGGTCGTCGATGATTTCATGGTGGCGCCGGGTGGCGCCGGGGAGCTTGTCTCCAGGGTAAAAGTGGTCGCGCTCCGGCGCGGCGGAGAGGGCGAAGCCGTGGTGTTCGGCGAGCTCGTAATAAACCTGGAAGCGCACCAGGTCTTCCTGGACATAAAGCCGGTAGACCTCACGTTCAAAGAGTTCGAGCTTCTGAGAAAGCTGGCGGGCTCACCAGGGAAGGCGTTCACCAGGGAGGAGCTGCTCAGAGGCATCTGGGGCTACGACTACTTCGGCGGGACCAGAACGGTTGACGTCCACGTCCGCCGGCTGAGGGCCAAGATCGAGGGTAAGCGGAGTTACATTGAGACGGTACACGGCGTCGGTTACCGTTTCGTTTCCGCCTGAGGAAGCCCGATAGCGACGTCGCTTTATTAACAACAATTTCACCGGTCGGAAACATTTCCGAAACAACCCTGCCCTACAATCAAATGCGTAATGAACGCCATCAGATCAAAGGGAGGGCTCATGACTGACACCCCGGACAAAGCGTACGTACTCGAGGCCGTCAGGGAGCACGACGTCAAGTTCATAAGGCTCTGGTTCACCGATATCCTGGGTTTCCTAAAGAGCTTCGCCATTACCAGGGAGGAGTTGGAGGAGGCCATGGACAGCGGAATGGGGTTCGACGGGTCCTCGATCCAGGGTTTCGCCCGGATCGACGAGAGCGATATGATCGCGCAGCCGGACCCTTCAACATTCGCCCTGCTGCCCTGGCGGCCCAGCGGCCATAGCGCCGTGGCGCGCATGTTCTGCGACATAGTCGAGCCAGACCGCAGCCCGCATGCCGGCGACCCGCGCTACGTGCTCAAGAGGAACCTCATGAAGGCTCAGGATCTGGGCTACACCTTCTATGTGGGGCCGGAACTCGAGTTCTACGTTTTCGCGAACGATAAGTACCCTCCGGAGGTGATAGACCACGGCGGCTACTTTGATCTTACCCCCCTGGACGTTGCAAGCGACCTGCGCCGCGATATGGTGCTAACACTCGAGGAGATGGGCATAGGGGTCGAGTACAGCCACCACGAGGTGGGCCCAAGCCAGCACGAGATAGACCTGCGCTACACCGACGCCCTGCAGATGGCCGACAACGCAATGACCTACCGTCTTGTCATCAAGGAGGTGGCAATGAAGCACGGGGTGTACGCGACCTTCATGCCCAAGCCTCTTTTTGGTGAGAACGGCAGCGGGATGCACACGCACATGTCGCTGTTCAAGGGTGACGCCAACGCGTTCTTCGACGCGAACGACAAGTATTTCCTGACCAGGGAGGCCAAGAGCTTCATCGGCGGCCTCATGAAGTACGCCCCGGAAATGTGCCTGGTCACAAACCAGTGGGTTAACTCCTATAAGAGGCTCGTTCCCGGGTACGAGGCTCCCGTCTACCTGTCCTGGGCGCGGCGCAACCGCTCGGACATGATCAGGGTTCCCGTGTACAAGCCGGGAAAGGAGAAGTCCACCAGGGTGGAGTTCCGCTCGCCCGACCCGGCCGCCAACCCGTACCTGGCGTTCGCCGCGATGCTAGCGGCGGGCCTCAAGGGCATGGAGGAAAACATTGACCCCGGTGAGCCCGTCGAGCGCAACATATACGAGATGGGAGAGCGGGAGCGCAGGGAGCTTGGCATCGAGTCGCTGCCGGAGGACCTCTGGGAGGCCATACGCCTTGCCGAGAAAAGCGAGCTGTTGAGAGAGTGCCTTGGCGACCACGTGTTCGAAAACCTTATCATCGACAAGAAGATCGAGTGGGAGGAGTACAGGGCGCAAGTGACCGAGTACGAGCTCGAATGCCACCTGTCGATATTATGAGAGATTGAGACTTTCCGCGACCGCAATTCGCCTCACCTGGTGCACGGTGGGGCGCTTTGCGTTTGACTGTGACCACGATGAAGGGGTCAAAGATGGCGTTGGCGGCCGTCATTGAACGTATGTATTATGGGTGCTAGAATTCGCAGGATATTGAAAGAAAACACAGGTTAGGAAGCGTCTATTCAAGTGAGCGAGTACATTTTCTTCTGGGGTTGCACAATACCTGGCAGGTTTCCTTTCCTCGAGAAGTCCCTGCGCCTGGTGCTCGATGAGCTTGGCGTCAGGTACCAAGAGGTCGAGGGGTTCACTTGCTGCCCGGAGAAGTTCCTCGTTGAGACGCTCTCGGAGGAGGCGTGGTACCTTACCGCCGCGCGCAACCTTGCGCTAGCCGAGAAGAACGGGGGCGACCTGCTGGTCGCCTGCAACGGTTGCTACGCGAGTTTCCGGAGTGCGATAAGCGCCTTCAGCGCCTCGAGCGCGCTACGGAAGCAAGTATCGGGGCGCCTCGAGGAAATCGGCCTCTCCTACAATTTCCGCACTTCCGTGTATCACATTGTCGAGGTGCTCCATGACAAGGTTGGGCCGGATGTCATCGCCAGGAAGGTGGAGCGCCGGCTCGATGGCATGAGGGTGGGCGTCCATGTTGGTTGCCAGGTCTTGAGGCCGTCGCCCACAGTACGTATGGACGACTCCCTGCACCCAGTGAAGCTCGACCACCTTGTAGAGTGCCTTGGAGCCACCAGTATAGATTACGAGTCCAAGCTCATGTGCTGCGGCGAAGCTCTAGGGCGCGCGGGCAACCCGGAGGAGTCGATGGAAAGCGCCAGGCTCAAACTGCTCGAGCTCGAGCGGGAGCAAGCGGACGCATTGATCGTTACCTGCCCGGCGTGCTTCGGGCAGTTCGAGACGCAGCAGATGGTTATCCAGAAGCAGATGGAGGGTATGAGCATCCCGGTCTTGTATTACACGGAGCTTGCCGGGCTCGCGCTCGGCTTCTCCCCGGCGGAGTTAGGCCTGGATATGCACAGGGTCCCGGTCGAGCCGTTTGTTGACCGCTGGGATGAGCTGCGGCGGATTCGCCGGGCCGTACCGGAAGAATTCGACTACCAGGCAATGCTCACATGCGTAGACTGCGAATCATGCTCCAACGATTGTCCGGTAGCGCAGGTCGATGACACGTATCAACCCCACGGTGTCCTGTCCCGTATCCTGGCGGGAGAAGCTGAAGAGGTCATCGTCGGGGACGATATATGGAAATGCCTGGAATGCGGCACCTGCACCGATATGTGCCCGAACAACTTCGGTATGATGAAGGTCTTCAAGGAGGCCAAGCGCATGGCGCTCGATCGGGGTATCGGTCCGGCCGAGACGCTGCAGGGCATAGAGATGTTCCATAAAACGGGCGTGCTGGGAAAGGCAAGGGAAAGAGCCCGTGCCAGGCTGGGTCTGGGGCCCGTCGCTGAACCCGGCACCGCGGAGCTCGCCAGGCTCTTAAAGGACACTTTCGAAGGGAAGGATGGTTGACATTGGCGTTCGGTGATAAGTATTCGAAGTGGCGAGTGGACGAGAGCCGTGTCCCGGCGGCCTGTGGGCTCTCCGGCGTGATAAGCCAGGACGGCAAGATGATAGGCGGAGACGTCATCATCGAGTCAATGAAGGTCTTGCACGACCGGGGCAACGGGTTGGGCGGAGGCTTCGCGGGGTACGGGATATACCCGAGATACAATGACCACTACGCGCTCCATATAATGTTCGAGGACGCTGACGGCAGGGCCGCATGCGAGGAGATGCTCGAGATGAACCTCGAGGTCGAGGCCGCCGAGGAGATACCTACACTTCCGAGCCCCCAGATACAGGACGTTCCCGAACTGCGCCGTTACTTCGCACTGCCGAGGGGAGAGAAGCTCCTTGCTGAGGCAATCGAGCCAGATGACTTCATGGTAAGGCTGGTCATGGGCATCAATACGACTGTGCCGGGGACCTTCGTCTTCTCAAGTGGCAAGAACATGGGGGTATTCAAGGCGGTCGGGTTCGCGGAGGACGTAGGCGAGTTCTACCGCCTGCCCGATTACTCGGGTTACAGCTGGATAGGCCACGGAAGATTTCCCACGAATACACCCGGTTGGTGGGGAGGCGCCCACCCGTTTAATATCCTCGACTGGGCTGTCGTGCACAACGGCGAGATATCCTCCTACGGCATCAACAAGCGCTACCTGGAGATGTTCGGCTACGAGTGCACGCTGCTGACAGACACAGAGGTGATGGCGTACCTGTTTGACCTCCTTGTCCGTAAGCACAGGTTGCCTCTCGAGGTCGCCTGCAAAGTTCTGGCGGCGCCTTTCTGGAAAGACATAGATAACGAGTCCGACCCGATCGAGCGTGAGCTCGAGGAGGCTCTGCGCGTGGCCTACGGCAGCGCGCTCGTGAACGGGCCGTTCGCGGTGATCGTGGGATACTCCCGCGGCATAGTCGGTTTGAACGACAGGATAAAGCTGCGGCCGCTTGTCGCGGCCGGTAAGGATGACTTCCTCTATATCTCGAGCGAGGAGTCGGCCATTAGGCAAATATGTCCACGGCCGGACCGTGTATGGGCCCCGAGCGCGGGCCAGCCGGTCATCGGGGAACTGAAGGGTGACCTCTGATGCCGGGCAACATGGTTACGAACGAGTTCCAGGTGGTCGTGGACCACGAGCGATGCCGTAAGTGCAAACGCTGCACGCTCAACTGCGGGTTCGGGGTCTTCGACTTCAAGGACAGGGTCACGTCGGATGCCTCAAAGTGCGTCGCCTGCCACAGGTGCGTGGTGTTCTGCCCGGAGGAGGCGATATCCATCGCCCGAAACCCGCTGGCGTTCCGCGAGCACGCCTCCTGGGATGTCGACCGTCGCAAGGCAATATGGAAGCAGGCGGAGAGCTCCGGCATGATACTGACCGGCATGGGCAACGACCAGCCCTGGCTGAACGTGTTCGACCACCTGCTGATAGACGCCTGCCAGGTCACAAACCCTTCAATCGACCCGCTGCGCGAACCTATGGAGCTGCGCACATACCTTGGCCGCAAGCCAGACCGTCTGGTCTTGGAGCCCTCAAACGGCGGTTACAAGCTGGACACGAAGATAAGCAACAATATAAAGCTGGACATTCCGATAATATTCAGCGGGATGTCTTACGGGTCGGTCAGCCTCAACGTCCACAAGGCGCTGGCAATCGCGGCGGAACGGCTGGGGACGGTAATGAACACCGGTGAGGGCGGGCTTCACGAGGAGTTGTATCCTTACGCCGACAATGTAATAGTCCAGTGCGCGTCTGGCAGGTTCGGGGTCCACTCCGAGTACCTCAACCGAGGCGTGGCGGTCGAGATCAAGGTGGGCCAGGGCGCCAAGCCCGGCATCGGCGGCCACCTGCCGGGGGAGAAGATAGGAAGAGAAGTTTCGAGTACGCGCATGATACCGATCGGCACCGACGCGCTTTCGCCCGCCCCACACCACGACATCTATTCCATAGAGGACCTGCGGCAGTTGATCTACGCGATCAAAGAGGCGACCGGCTACAAGCCGGTGTCGGTCAAGATAGCGGCCGTACACAACGTAGCGGCCATCGCCAGCGGAATCGCGAGAGCGGGGGCCGATATCATCTACCTGGACGGGTTCCGCGGCGGAACGGGGGCGGCCCCGGCGGTCATACGCGATCACGTGGGCATCCCCGTCGAGATAGCGCTTGCCGTCGTCGATCAGCAGCTTCGCAGTGAAGGCATAAGGAACTGGGTCTCGATCATCGCGGCGGGGGGAATACGGTCCAGCGCCGACGTGGCAAAGGCGATAGCGCTGGGGGCGGACGCCGTGGGCGTAGGCACGGCCGCGCTCATCGCGCTGGGGTGCAGGCTCTGCCAGAAGTGCTATACCGGGAACTGCTCCTGGGGCCTGGCCACCCAGCGGCCGGAGCTCACCGGAAGGCTTGACCCCGACTGGGGGGCCGAGCGGTTGGTGAACCTCATAAACGCGTGGTCGCTCGAGCTGAAGGAGATACTGGGGGCGCTGGGCGTCAACGCGGTCGAATCGCTTCGGGGAAACAGGGAGAGGCTGCGCGCCCTTGGCCTCGACGAGATGACAACCGAGATACTCGACGTGAAAGCAGCCGGAAGGTGAGAGCGAGGGAAGACATGGGGAAGGCGGCCACCAGCGACAAGACGGGGTCGAAGAGCATGACCGTCGACGCGACAGGCGTCCACTACAAAGACCTGAACTGCCGGGTACGCGGCCTTATTGCGGAGGGCTGCCGGGAGATAACGCTCGACGGCGTTAACGGTCAGCGCTACATAGGCGACGGCCTGACGGACAAGGTGCGGATCATCGTCAACGGCGTCCCAGGAAACGATCTTGGGGCTTTCATGGACGGCCCCACGCTGTTCGTGAACGAAAATGCGCAGGACGGGGTCGGCAACACCATGAACAGCGGCAAGATAGTGGTGAAAGGCCATGTGGGCGATGTCATGGGCTACGGGATGCGCGGTGGCAGGATATTCGTCCTCGGCAACGTCGGTTACCGGGTCGGTATCCACATGAAGTCCTTCAAGGACCAGGTGCCGGTGATCGTGGCGGGCGGCCGCGCCGGCGACTTCTTCGGTGAATACATGGCCGGCGGTGTCATGGTGCTGCTGGGCCTGAATGCGGAGGAAGGCCCTCTCGTCGGAAACTACGTGGGAACCGGCATGCACGGCGGTGTCATCTTTCTTCGTGGTCAGGTATCGGAACGACAGCTCGGGGAAGAGGTCAGGGTGTTTCCGCTTGAGGAAGAAGACCGCTGTCAGCTGGAGAGCCTTCTCGCCGAGTTCGCGGCCGAGACCGGGGCCGACATCTCCCCGGTATCTATAGACGAATTCGCCAAGCTGATGCCGTTTTCGCACAGGCCTTACGGCAACATGTACTGCTATTGAACTCTGCGGTTGCGGCGGCCGCGCGCGACCGGCGCCGGGAGTATAATCTTTGGTGTAGAGTTGCCCCTATGCTCCAAAGGAGCGCATTGGCATGCAAGACAACGTCAGGCTGGCCCCATCGATTCTGAACGCCGATTTCGCCGACCTGGGAAAGGCTATACGTGCTATCGAGCCGTACTCCGACTACATCCACCTCGATGTCATGGACGGTCACTTTGTGCCCAACATAACGTTCGGTCCCATGGTGGTCCAGACGGCGAAGCGAATCACCACCGTCCCCCTTGACTGCCACCTGATGATATACAACCCGCCGGAGTGGGTCGAGACGTTCGCCCAGGCCGGCGCCGACCGCATCTCTTTCCACCTGCGTTCCTGCCGGGATTCCGAGAGCGTGATACGCGCGATACGCTCTCTGGGGGCTTCGCCGGGCCTCGCAATAAGCCCAGAGGTGCCGGTATTCGAGTTGAAGCCGTACCTGGGCATGGTGGATTTCGTTGTTGTAATGTGCGTGTACCCGGGATTCGGCGGGCAGAATCTGATGCCTGAGATGCTCAACAGGGTCGGTGCGATAAATAGAGACGCCGCCGAGCTGGGAGTAACTGTCGAGGTGGAGGTGGACGGCGGCGTAAAGGCGCAAAACCTACCCCAGGTCCTTGCGGCCGGGACGGATACGGTCGTGGTGGGCTCGTCAATATTTGGAAACGCCGACGTCTCAAAAGCCGCCTCGGAAATACGTGACCTTCTCGACGGTTGGGCCATGCCGGCGGAGGACCAATCCTCAAGCTGAGCTTCGTGGGCCTTCCGTGGGCGAGCAGGCCTGAAATCAGCACCGGCACTTAGAGTTTCTTCTCTTTCTTGAGGTCCGCGGCCTGCTTCTGGAGCTTGCCGGATTCCTCGCCCTGTTTCTGGATGGAGTCGCCGAACCCGGTGACAAATGTCTGAAAAGCGATGAGGTCGAACGGCTTGGCGGCCAGCCTGTTCCCGGCCTCATCGAGAAACGTCTCGAGCTGCTTCAGGCCCGCCACCTGGCGGTCGATGATCTTGATCTTCAGATCGACGTACCTGGCGTAGTCGGGCACGTCCTCGAGGGTTGATACCTTCTCGAAGGATGACTTCGCCCGGGCTGCTTTGGCTATCATACCGTCCACCACTGTCTTTATCTGAGCCGAGTCCCGGGCGAACGAGGCGACATCGGGGGCCTTGCCGGAGGAGAGAGCGCCGAAGAGGTCGGTGAACATGGTCTGGGTATCGCTTCCAACGGTCTCGCTTTTCTTCTCTATGACGACAATGATCTTATCTCCTCTCTCGAGGTACTCGCGCGCTTTGCCCCTGTCGCCACCGCAGCCCTCGAGCATCCCACTCAGGGCGATCCCAAGGAAAACAACCAGGGTCAGGTTGATAAGCTTTCTCATCTTACCCACTTCATGGATCAATGCCCCAAAAGGATCTCAAGGCACAGATTAGTAAAACCGCCGCCGCCCACCGGATTGAAGAACAGGCCCCAATGGCCTGCCGGAGGGGCCTCTTCAGAATAAAGAGCAGTCCTTAAAGGTTCTTGTCGGCCTTGAGTTTCTGGGCTTCCTCGTCCAGCTTGTTCATCTCTTCGCCCAGCTTGCTCCCCTCTTTGGTATATGCCTCTTCCGCGCTGGTCAAGCCCGTGATGTCACCGGATTTGACCATTGCGATAACCTGGTCAAAGAAGGAGTTGGTCTTGGTTATGAATTCCTGGAACTTGTCGAGGGCCGCTATCTGAAAGTTGGCGTACTTGACGTAGTCATCAACGCCGTTGAGGCCCTTGATCTTCTCGAACTCGGCCTTTGCCTCGCCCGCTGTCTTGGAAAGACTGGTCGCCGAGGCTTTTGCCTTGTCGATAGCCGCCTGGTAGGCGACCTGGTCGGATATGTTGGTCATCGACGATGAAACAGCGGTCTGCCAGGTGCTTTGTTCCTCCTGGAGCTGCTTCACTAGCTTGATGCCGTTCTGCATATACTGTTTAGCCTGCTTGGTGTCCCCTGCGCAGCCGGGGAGCAGCACCGCGACTGTGGCAACCAGCATTATCACCAGGGCCAGGGTAACGCATTTCTTCATATCGACTCCTTTGCGCGTTTTTTCATTTGACGTACTATGTCAAAGGGCCCGCCACAGTACTGGCAACCCTATTGGTTTTCTCCTCACAACTGAAGGTCCGCGGTATCGGCAGATGAACCGCGAAGCCGTACTCGCGACGCCACAGCCGGAACGCCGGCACATATGTTATCCGAGTCCATGCGCCCGGGCAATGTCTCAGACACAAAGGCCATCGGAAGCATGCACAAAGCTTTGTTGAACGCACGTGGGAGGTCTGCTAGAATAAAAAAACATAAGGTCTTCGGGACAGGGTGGAAGCCCCTACCGGCGGTATAGCCCGCGAGCTCTTCGGAGCAGACCCGGTGAGATTCCGGGGCCGACGGTTACAGTCCGGATGGGAGAAGATATCTGGCAGTTGTTGTCAGCGCGCCGGCTTCTCCCGGCGCTCATTTGTTCCCGCAGGCCCGGCATGGAGATTATGCCTGATGGATTTAATCGCCAGGGGAACAAATACTATAGCTGGATCGAGGATACCGGAGCCTGCCTGCCCGGCGGAACGGCTCATGCTGCGCGCGCTGGAGTTGGCCGAGAAAGGGAGGGGTAGCACCTCTCCCAACCCGATGGTGGGTGCGGTGATAGCCCGCGGGGGCGAAGTGATCGGCGAGGGGTACCACCATTACGCGGGCGGGAATCACGCTGAAGTAGACGCGCTGGAGAACTCCGTTGGGGACCCCGCCGGAGCCACGCTGTACGTGACACTCGAGCCGTGCGCCCACCGGGGCAGGACTCCTTCGTGCGCAGGCAGGCTCGTCGAGTCGAAAATCGCAAAAGTTGTGATGGCCGTCCGTGACCCGAACCCCCTGGTGGGAGGGAAAGGTGAGAGCTTCCTTCGGGACAACGGGGTAGAGGTGATCGACGGCCCTTATGGCGAGTTGGCGCTCAGGTTGAACGAGGCTTACTTCCGGTGGGTAACCACGGGCCTGCCTTTCGTGACCATGAAGATGGCCATGAGCCTCGACGGCAAGGCGGCCACCAGGACCGGCGAGTCCAGGTGGATATCGTCGGAGGCCTCCCGCGCGGACGTCCATTCAATGAGGGCGGAAAGTGACGCCGTGATGGTCGGCATCGGAACAGTCGTCCAGGATGACCCTCAACTGACGGCAAGGACCGCCGATGGACGACCCAACCCCCTGAGAGTCGTTGTCGACAGCCTAGCGCGAACACCCGTGGACAGCAACGTGACCGACACAGTGAACGCTAAAACACTGATCGCGGTGTCGGACAGCGCGCCGGTCGAAAGCGTCAGGAGCCTGGAAGCTCGTGGCGTAGAGGTGGTCCGGCTCGACGACGCGGGCAAGGTCGACCTGTCGGGCCTGTTGGAACTGCTGGGCGGCCGCGGGGTGACCAGCCTGCAGGTGGAGGGTGGCCCCGAGCTTACCCGCGCCATGTGGGAGCTGCGGCTCGTAGACAAGCTGGTGTTCTACTTCGCGCCCAAGGTCATAGCGGGATGCAGCGCGCCCGGCCCGATAGGCGGGGCGGGAGTGGCCTGCATCGAGGACGCGGGACCGCTCGTCATCTACGCGATATTCGAGATGGGGCCAGACTTCAAAGTGATCGCCTACCCGGAGGTCGACTGACGTGTTCACCGGGATCATCGAAGAGAGAGGAAGCGTGGTGGAGCTCTCCGCGGGGGGGAAACTCAAGGTGGCCGCCTCGAGGGTGCTAGAGGACACACGGATAGGAGACTCCATCGCGGTTTCCGGGGTGTGCCTCACCGTGGTGGAGCTGGATGGGCGGTGGTTTGCGGCGGATGTGATGCCCGAGACACTGAGGAGCTCAACCCTGGGTGGGTTGAGGCCGGGCGCTCGTATAAACCTGGAGCGAGCCATGGGAGCCGGCGGACGCTTTGGGGGCCACCTGGTCAATGGACATGTTGACGGAGTGGGAACCGTTCACGGCCTTCGCAGGGAGGCAAACGCGATAATCGTCGAGATAGCGGTGCCCGAGGAGTTGTCGCGCTGCATGGTCGCCAGGGGTTCGGTCGCCATCGACGGCGTCAGCCTGACGATCGTGGACGTCAGGGCGGGGCATTTCACGGTGTCGGTGATACCGCACACACTCGAGGAGACAACGTTGAGCGAGGCCCGGCCCGGCGCGCCGGTCAACGTGGAGGTAGACATAATCGGCAAGTATGTCGACGCGTTCCTCACCAGGAGAGAGGGGCGTAGAGGCATGGAAGAAGCCCTGCTGCGGGGAGGCTTTCTGGAACCCGGGCAGGATATGTGAAAGGGAGGTGTGTGCATGCCTTTCAGCACCATCGAGGAAGCGTTGGATGAGCTGAAGGCCGGCCACCTGATAATCGTCGTGGATGACGAGGACAGGGAGAACGAGGGTGACTTTGTTTGCTCCGCGCAGATGGTCACGCCGGAGACGATCAACTTCATGAGCAAGCACGGACGCGGGCTTATCTGTATGCCCTGCATAGCTAGCCGGCTCGATGAGCTCGAGATACCGGCCATGGTGGAGGACAACACCAGCGCCCAGGGGACGGCGTTCACCGTCTCCATCGGGGCAAAAGGACAGATAACTACAGGCATCTCGGCTTACGACCGCGCGGCGACCGTCCAGGCGGTCATCAACCCCATGACGGGGCCCGAGGACATCAGCAAGCCGGGTCACGTCTTTCCCTTGAGGGCAAAGGAGGGGGGCGTTCTTACCCGCGCCGGGCACACTGAGGCCGCGGTAGACCTGGCGCGCCTGGCCGGCCATTTTCCAGCCGGGGTCATCTGCGAGATCATGCATGAGGACGGCACGATGGCCCGGGTGCCCGAGCTCGAGAAGACGGCGAAAAAGTTCGGTCTCAAGATGGTCACCGTGGCCGACCTCATCCGCTACCGGATCGACAAGGAACAGCTGGTGACGCTCGTGTCAGAGGCCCGCCTGCCCACCGCCTACGGGGTGTTTCGGGCAATGGGCTACGAAAGTGTGACTGACGGTACCTTCCACCTGGCGCTGGTCCGCGGAGATGTCAAGGGCAAGAAGAACGTGCTCGTGAGGGTACACTCCGAGTGCCTGACCGGCGACGTTTTCGGGTCCCTGCGCTGCGACTGCGGCTCGCAGGTCGCCGCCGCGCTGCGCATGATCGACCTGGCGCAAGAGGGTGTGTTCCTCTACATGATCGGCCATGAGGGCAGGGGCATAGGGCTCGCCCATAAGCTTCAGGCTTACCAGCTGCAGGATATGGGGATGGACACCGTCGAGGCTAACATCGAGCTGGGACTGCCTGTGGACGCCCGCGACTACGGCACCGGAGCCCAGATCCTGCGCGACCTCGGGGTGACCTCCATGAGACTTCTTACCAACAACCCGGCCAAGCGTGTCGGTCTCGAGGGGTACGGGCTTTCGGTCAGCGAGCGGGTGCCTCTGGAGATAAAGCCCTGCGAGGAAAACCTCAAATACCTGACGACCAAGAAGGAGAAGATGGACCACATTCTTGACCTCGAGGATGTTAAGGATTAGTCGGGACATGCGGGAGGAGTGAAGATGGGAACGTTTGAGGGAAAGTTGATAGCCAGGGATCAGAAGTTCGGGATAGTGGTCAGCCGCTTCAACGAGTTTATCAGCAAGAACCTGCTGTCAGGAGCGCTTGACTCGTTGAAGAGACACGAGGCGCCTGACGATAACATCGACGTGGCGTGGGTGCCCGGCTCTTTCGAGATACCGCTTGTGGCGCAGAAGATGGCGGCATCAGGTAAGTACGACGCCGTGATATGCCTTGGCGCCGTTATCCGTGGGAGCACGCCGCACTTTGATTACGTGGCAGCGGAAGTCTCAAAGGGTGTCGCCAGGATCGGCCTCGACACGGGGGTGCCGGTTGCCTTCGGCATAATAACCGCTGACACCCTGGAGCAGGCTGTGGACAGGGCGGGGGCCAAAGCAGGCAACAAGGGCTGGCAGGCGGCGCTTAGCGCTATCGAGATGGCCAACCTCATGTCCGCGTTGGAGTAGCGGAAGATTATCTGAACCGTCACAGGTTGATTCGCCTCCGCGAAGGCTTGAAATGATGTGCCCGCGAGGCGGGCCGGCGAGACGCGTTTGTTGGCACCAGAAAGAGTGAGGGGACGAATGGCCAGGCTGCCGTCGAATTCCGGTGAAGGCAAGAGGTTGGCGCTTGACCTGCTCACGAGCAGGCGAGACGACATTATCGGGCGGATACCCGTTAGAGAGTCTCCGCGGACTCCCTATTACGCGTTTCTAAAGCAGACCCGCAAGAATTTCTTCTTCGGATATTTCGACCTTCTCAAGGAAGCGGTCGAGACTGAAGACACCACGGACTTCCTTGGAAGCGAGACGTTCGAGAGCTATTCGCACGCCAAGAACGGGTTTTCGATGAAGGAGGTCCTGAGCGTCCCTACGCTGGTGGAGAGGGCGCTGGTCGGGCTTGTCGCCGACATGGCTGGTGCGGGGGAGGCGGACGCCGGCGCGGGGCTGGCCGCCGCCGTGCTGTTGAGCGATATATTGGGGCAGGCGGAGACTTTAAGGGCGGAGTCGTTCACACAGACCAGGGACGAGGTGGTGCGGTTTTATCACTCCTACCAGGAGGAGATCGACCGCTTCCCCGGCAACCTCGCGGCGACGCTCGATTTCAGCACGCTCCTGCTCTCCGCTGTTAAGAAGTGCAAGGACCTGATCGGCGTCGAGCGCTGCGCGTTGTTCACCAGAGACCTGTTGACCAACGACCTGCGGCTTGAGTCGTCCAACTTCGATGCCGGGCGAGCCTTCGGCCACGGTGGGGTGAGGCTTGACGGCCCCGTGATCAGGCAGCTCGTGCACATGAAGCAGACGGTCACGGTCGAGGGATACCCGCGAAACATGCCTCTTACCTCAGCCATAATGAGAAGGCTCAAGACAAAGCACATGGTGCTGGTGCCCCTTATGGTGAGGGACAGGAACGTGGGCGTGATGATGCTGGACAACGTACGGAACCCCCAGGTGTTCACACCGGAGACGATCAACCTGGCGGAAAGGTTCGCCAGCAAGGTGGCGGCCGCAATGGAGAACGCCCGCCTCCACGGAAGCGAGCAGCAGAAGATCAAGGAGACAATGGCGCTGCTCGAGGTGTCGAGGCTGGTGACATCCACCCTTGACATAGACGTCCTGCTCTCCAGGCTGGTCCAGATTACAGCTGACGTTTGCGAGGTAGGGAAATGCACTGTATATATCAGCCTCGGCGAGAAGGGCGCGGAGCGCTTTTTCCCGACCGCCACCTTCGGTATGTTCGCCGAGTCCGAGTGGGAGACATCACTTGCGGAGGGGGTGCAGCCGGGGGACCTCGCGACAGAGGACGCCGAGGCGCTTCTGAACAGCCAGACTGTAGTAAGTGACGCCGCGCTGTCTCCGTTCATACCCGCGAAGCGCCTGGACGACACCGGCGTCAAGGCCGTCTTGCTGGTGCCGCTCAACTCGCGTGAGCGGCTGCTGGGAATCATGGTGCTTTTCTACTGCATGGAATGCGAGGAAGTCGCGAATGAAGACCTGGACCTGTTGACCGCGATTGCCGGGCAGGCCGCCGTCGCCATGGAGAACGCGTCGCTCTACGAGGACCTGGAGATGAGTTACTTTTCCACGGTCAATGCCCTGGCGAGGGCCATTGAGGTCAAGGACCCGTACACGTACGGCCACTCCGAGCGGGTGACCAGGTACGCCCTGGTCATCGCGCGCAGGCTTTCACTCACGGAGTGGGAGACGCGCACTATCAAATACGCCGCGGCGCTCCACGATATCGGAAAGCTGGGCATCGCCGCACATATTCTCAACAAACCTGGTGCGCTCTCGGAGGAGGAGTCGCTCCACGTGAAGACGCATCCCCAGATGGGCGATTCCATCATTGCTCCGGTCAACTTCCTCTCGGAGCCCCGCGAGATAATCCTTCGCCACCACGAGCGGTTTGACGGCAAGGGGTATCCCGACGGTCTGAAGGCGGAGGAGATACCACTGGGGGCCAGGATACTGGCGGTGGCCGATTCGTTCGAGGCGATGATGTCTGACCGTCCTTATCGAAAGGCCCTGGATTTGCACGATGCCATGATGGAGATCGAATCGAACTCCGGCACGCAGTTCGACCCGTCCGTCGTGAAGGCGTTCCTCGATGCTATTTCGGAGGGCGAAGCCGCCGTTCACATGCAGGTGGCGGAAGATGCGGAGACCCACGCCGAGCGCCTCAAACCCTGACTTTCACTTGTGCACCGGTAGGGTGAAATAGAACGTGCTGCCGCGGCCAGGGTCGCTCTCGGCCCAGATCTTACCTCCGCTCATCTCGACGATCTCCCGGGAGATGGCGAGGCCGAGGCCGAAACCGTCTGCATCGTTGACCTCTCCGGAGCGCGCCTGGAAGAAGCGGTCGAAGATGTGTGGAAGCGCGCCCGGGGGAATGCCGACACCGGAGTCGCTTACCCGCACCTGCAGGAGGGGTCCGTTGTGCAGGGCGGATATCTCGACAAGCCCGCCGGGCTCGGTGAACTTCACTGCGTTATCGATGATGTTGGTCAGGACCTGCGAGATGCGGACGGGGTTCGCCCTGGCGTGAGGAAGTGTATCGGACAACCTGCTCCGGATATCAATATCTTTCTCGGACGCGGTAGGGGAGAGGTCTGTCAATACCGAATTGACAAGCTGACAGAGGTCGATCTCACTCATCTCCTGGTTGACGCTGCCGGACTGCAGCCTGGAGAGGTCGAGAATGCTCTCTATCATCCCGGTCAGGTCCGAGGCCTGAGAGCTGACTATATCCAGGTATTTGCGCTGCCGCGCCGAAAGGGCGCCCGCCCTTCCCGCCAGCATGAGTTTGACGAACCCCGCGATACTGGTAAGCGGTGTCCTGAGCTCGTGGGAGACGTTCGATACGAAGTTGGTCTTCAGCTCGTCGATACGCTTCAACTCGGTGATGTCATGGAGGAAGAGGACCATTCCACTGACCTTGCCGAGCTGGTCCTCGAGGGGAATGAAGTGGGCCTGGACACAGACGCGCGACTCGGAGGAGAACTCCATCTCGCCGAAGATCGTGTGTCCGCCCAGTACGGCCAGGACTGCTTCACCAGGGGTGAACGGCCCGAGGTCGCACGCGGCCAGAACAGGAGTGAGCACATCGAGCAGCCCGCAGCCTAACGCGCTCGAGCCGATGCCCAGCAGCCGATCGGCGACCGGGTTGGTCTGGACCAGCACTCCCCGGGAGTCGGTCACCAGCAGCCCGTCGCGCAGAGCGGAAAGGATTGTTTCCACCTTTGTTTTTTCATCCAGCGTGCGAGTGTAAAGACGCGCCTTTTCGATAGCAACGACCGCCTGGCTGGCCAGCGTGGAAAGGATATCAAGGTGAGTCTCTTTGAAAGAGCGGGCGGCCGGAGAGAAGCACATGAGATAGCCCGCGATGTCCGCGCCCGTAAAAAGGGGCACGGCCGAGAGGCTGTGCAAGCGGTCCGAGCCGGGTGGAAGCGGCAGCCATCCAAGACAGGTTTTCTCGGCCACAACGTTGTTGCCGGCTTCGAGCTGGCTGGCCCAGTTTTCGTCGGAGGGCGGACGCACCGCGGACATATCGGAGAATGGGAGTATCCCCAGCGCTGCCCTGAGCGTTGGTTTTCCATCCTCCAGAAGGAAAACCAGCGCCCCCTGTGAGGAGAGCATCTTGCGGGCCATGGCGGCCGTGGTCTTGAGAACGGTATCGAGGTCGAGCGTGTAGGAGAACTTCCGGCTCAGGTTATAGATGAGCGAGATGTCCCTCTCCTTGTCGAGGGCCAACTCCAGGAGATGGCGGTACTCGTGCGACTCGCGGGCGTACATCTTCTCGCCCTCGAAGACGAAGCAAGCGAGTATGCCGAGAAGAATGAAGGCGAAAGCGGAGACGGCAAGCGAAAACAGGACGATGCCGCTCGACTGACCGGTGAAGAACGGGAAGCAGCGTGCGAGGGCACTCAGAAGTGAAACCAGCAGCGTGCCCGGGTAGCTGAAATAGGATGCGGCGAAAACCGGCACGAGAAAGAAAAGAAAGGCGAGCAGGCTGGCGCGGCCGCCTGTCAGAAAGACGATGCTCGAGATAAGAACGAGGCAGGAGCACATAAGCGCTAAGAACGCGAACGGCCTGTACCTCCTGTACGGGAAGTAGTGGTTCCCTGCTATCACCGAGGCGTAGGACGCAAGCATCACCACTACGACCGCGGAGTGCCCGGGCCCGCCCGAGGACAGGGCGTAGATGAGCGTAGCGCCAACCACAACTGTCCAGAACAGCTGTACTCCGGGGCGAGTTGTCACCAACAACTGCTGGCTGATGTCGACCCCGGTCGTGCCCCCGGGCGGGGGAGCCGGCCTGGCTTTGCCACGAAAAAGCCCGCGGTAGTCCATGGCCCCGATCCGCCTCAGGTCCGGCGGAGGGCGGGGCGGCTCAAGTCTTCCTCCGGTCGAAGACGTAAACGCTGCCCTCCAGGTCCTTGGCGTACTTCTTGAGCTCGGCTGCGACCCTGCCGACCTGGGCGGGGTCTGTGAGCGCGCGAAATTCGTTATGCACGATGGAGATGGAGATGCTCATCACCGGGAACTTCATGACATAGCCGCGGCGGTCCACAGAGACTATGTAGCCTTTTTCCAGGTCCTCGGGCTGGTAGCGGGACGGGATGCTCTCGTCGAACCGCCTGATGATCTCTCGGGAGACCGCTTCGGCGTTCTCGATTGAGGTGAGGACGATGAAGTCATCGCCGCCAACGTGCCCGAGGAAGTCGCCTTCGCGACCGGCCGCGTTCAGCGCTTCCTGGAGCAGCAGGCCTGTCATTCTGATGACATCGCTGCCCTGGTGAAAGCCGTAGTAGTCGTTATAGGCCTTGAAGTCGTCTAGGTCGACGTAGAGGAACGCGAACTGCTCTCCGGAATCAAGCATCGCCTGCAGGGCGGTCTCAATGGACTTGTTTCCCGGCAGCCCGGTGATTGGGCTTATGTCGATGTCCCGGAGGTAGCGCCTGAGATGCATCTCGATACGAGCCTGCAGCTCCAGCGGGTCGAACGGCTTGGTGATGTAGTCGTCGGCCCCGGATTCTATTCCCTCCAGCTTGTCCTTGAGCTGGGCCTTGGCCGTGAGCATGATGACCGGGATACTGCGTGTCTGTGGGTTTTCGCGCATCAAGCGGCATATCTCGAAACCGTCCTTGCCAGGCATCATTATGTCGAGGAGCACTATGTCGGGCCTGAGGTTCCTCACTGTCTCCCACGCCTCGGGGCCGTCCGCGGCCTGGTAGACCTCGAACTTGTGTTTCGGAAGCGCTTCCATCAACAACTGGCGCAGATTGTGGTCGTCATCAGCTATAAGGACCTTTGGCCTCGGCTGCAGCATTAACTCTCCGCCTTTCAACAGCTGACACTATTATAACCGTTGAACGCCCGAAGGTTCCGATCATGAAACGCCGGGCGCCTCCGGATGGGACGCAACCACCTGCTCGCTCGCCGCGAGTTGGACACTGCGGGGCGCTTTCGCTATACTCCTATCAACTTGATAAGCAGGGGCGAAGGATGCCGCTCCTCACCTTGCGGCGCTGACAATGTGATGATAGACAACGAGGCTGCCGGCATGGTTGTCCATAATGGATATGAAGGGTGGCATTGAGCTGCCCTTTTTTTCACGTTCAGCCGAGCGAAGGAGGGGTTGCCATAACCGGAAAGCTGAGGATAAACGAGATGGTGAGGAGCCCGGAGGTGAGGCTCATATCATCTACCGGGGAGCAGTTGGGAATCACACCGATCGAGGAAGCCCAGCGGATTGCCCTGGAGGAGGACCTGGACCTTGTGGAGGTTGCGCCGCAGGCGACCCCGCCGGTCTGCAAGGTGATGGACTACGGCAAGTTCTGCTACGAGCAGGAGCAGAAACAGAAGGTTGCTCGAAAGAAACAGAGCACAATCGTGGTCAAAGAGATGAAGATGCGCCCAAAGATCGACATCCACGACTACGAGACAAAGAAGAAGCACGTGGTCCGGTTCCTTAACCAGGGCAACAAGGTCAAGGTGACCATTATGTTCCGGGGAAGGGAGATGACCCACACCGAACTCGGGTTGAACCTCTTGAACCGGCTCGCGGATGACGTGAACAATATCGCCAACGTCGAGGCGAGGGCGCGGCTCGACGGGCGCAACATGACCATGGTACTCAATCCAATTGCGGTTGAGGTCAGGGATGAGCATCAGAAGGAGAAGAAGGAGCAGACGAAGAAGCAGCCGAAGGAGCAGTGATCGAATGCCGAAGATGAGAACCCACCGGGGCGCCGCGAAGCGCTTTCGGGTTACCGGAACGGGAAAGCTCGTAAGGAAAAAAGCTTACAACAGCCACCTGTTCACCGAGAAAAGCTCGAAGCGGTTGCGAAGCCTGGAGGCGGAGCAGGAGGTGGACCGCGCTGACGACGGCAACATGCGTAAAGTGCTGGGGATACCGAATCGCAAGAAGTAAGTCGCAAGATACCTGATATCACATACAGAGGGGTTGGTTAGGATGCCGAGGGCAAAGAACAGCGTCGCTACGAGGAAGCGCCGCAAGAAAGTGCTCGACATGGCCAAGGGATATAGAGGTCCGAAAAGCAACTGCTACAGGTCCGCCAACGAGCAGGTGCAGCACTCGCTTCAGTACGCTTACAGGGACAGGCGGGCGAGGAAATCGGATTTTCGCAGGTTATGGATAACCCGCATAAACGCGGCGACCCGCGAGCACGGCATGTCTTACAGCAAGTTTATCAGCGGGCTTCACAACGCCGGGGTGGAGGTCGACCGCAAGATTTTAGCCGAGCTGGCGGTCCACGACCCCGAGGCGTTCGGGCAGCTGGTTGCCCTCGTTGCGGGCGACGGCCAGGTTAACGTTAAGACCGGGGTCAAGACGAAGGCCTCGACTGCCGACGTCTCCGAGACTGAGGACGCGGGCCCGGGCGAGCCCACCGACGGCGGGGTGAAGGATGAGAAGGCTGACGAGGCTGCCGGATGACAGGCAGCCGGAGAGTGACTCCTAACCCATGCTGAACCCGATAAGCAGCCGCAACCACGACGTGGTAAAACGGTTGAGGAAACTCGGGCGGCGCTCCTACCGCGATCAAAACGGCACGTTCATTGTCGAGGGCTTGAGCCTACTCCAGGAGGCGGTCGGTTCCGGGGCTAAGCTTCGTGAGATAGCTTACGTGGACTCTCGCGCGGAGGAGGCCCGGTTTCTAAGGGGAAGCTCGGAGGGTTCGGTGCCGGCACACGAGCTGAGCCAGAATCTGATGGAGTGGGTGTCGGACGTGGTGACCTCGCAGGGGATCCTGGGAGTAATAGACCAGGTCGATGCCCCTTACGAGGACCTGTCGCTTACAGAGGCTTCGATCCTCCTGGTCGCCGACCAGGTGCGAGACCCGGGAAACCTTGGTTCTCTGCTCAGGATAGCCGACGCTACCGGAGTGGACGCATTCCTGATGACCGAGGGGTGCGCCGACCCGTACAACCCCAAGGTCGTTCGCTCGGCGGCGGGGGCCCACTTCCGCGTGAGGATGTCGCGCGGGGTTGCGCTTGCCACGTTAAAAGAGGATACGAAAGACAGTATGGCGCTGCTGGGGTTGGACCCGCGTGGCAAGAGCAACTATCTCGAAGTCGACATGACAGTGCCGGTGGCGCTGGTAGTCGGCAACGAGGCTTTCGGCATAGTCGAGGCTGACATGGCTATCATGGACGGCACCATGTCTATCGTGATGCCGGGTATGGCTGAATCACTGAACGTGGCCAGCGCCGCCGCAGTGGTGCTGTTCGAGGCGCTTCGCCAGAGAGAAGTCGCCGTTCGAGGTGGATGAGCGATGGACCAGGGCGCGAGGGATAAGCTTGACAGCCTGACCGCGGAGCGGCCGGAAATGGCAGTGCTGGTCGAGGATGCGCTTGCGCTTGTGGCAGGCTGCCGCACTGTCTCAGAGCTCGAGGAAGCGCGGGTGAAGCTGCTTGGCAAAAAAGGCACGGTTACTACCGTCTTCAAAGGCCTTTTTATGCTTTCCGCCGATGAGAAGCCGGTGGTCGGGCAGATAGGAAACCTCCTTCGAGGGCTTGTCGAGGAGCGCCTCGGCGAGAAGGGCAGAGAGCTGAGCGAGATCCAGGGCGAGCGTCTGCTTCGCAGCCGGGCGGTGGATGTCACCCTTTCCGGGCGGCGCCGCACGGTCGGGCACAAGCACCTGCTCTCAGAGGTCGCCGAAGAGATAACGAGTGTTTTCATAAGCCTGGGGTACGAGGTCGTGCAAGGCCCCGAGGTCGAGCTCGATTATTACAACTTCGAGGCTCTGAACCAACCGCCTTACCATCCCGCGAGATCGCTTCAGGACACACTCTACATCCGGAGGAAGGACCCCTTCAGGGAGTACCCCGACGATATTCTGCTCCGCACCCATACCTCCCCCGTGCAGATCAGGGTCATGGAGTCGAGGAAACCGCCGCTCTACGTGATAAGCCCGGGGAAGGCGTACCGCAAGGACGAGATCGACGCCACTCATTCCGCCATGTTCCACCAGGTTGAGGGCTTCGCGGTGGGGCCGGGCATCAACATGGGGCACCTGAAAGGGACCCTCGAGGTATTCGTCAGGAAGCTGTTCGGCTCCAGTCGCAAGGTGCGCTTTACCCCTCATTTCTTCCCATTCACGGAGCCGAGCGCGGAGGTGTACGTCTCCTGCTACGTCTGCGACGGCGAGGGTTGCGGTTTGTGCAGGGGCAGCGGCTGGCTGGAGATACTTGGCTGCGGGATGATCGACCCCAACGTTTTCGAGCACGTGGGCTACGACCCCGAGGAGTATACCGGGTTTGCCTTCGGGGTCGGGGTCGAGCGTGTAGCGATGCTGAAGCACGGTATCGACGATATGAGGGTCTTCTTCGAGAACGACATGCGATTCCTGAGGCAGTTCTGATAAATGACCGGGAGCGGTTGGTTTGAAAG
Source organism: Candidatus Geothermincolia bacterium (assembly GCA_038326775.1). GTDB lineage: Bacteria > Actinomycetota > Geothermincolia > Fen-727 > Anoxymicrobiaceae > DYIU01. Next base: position 19,540 of record JBBQKJ010000010.1, on the reverse strand, counting down.
TATCGTTTGAGTGGCTTCAAGAATACGTGGACGTCGAAGCCTCCCCGGAGGAGGTCGCCGATCTGTTATGGATGTCCGGGACCGAGGTGGAGCGTGTCCGTCGGCTCGGCTCCGGTGTCTCCGGCGTGGTGGTGGCGCGGGTGGACGAGGTCAAGCCGCATCCGTACGCCGACAACCTGCGCCTGGCTATCGCTGACGACGGCACCGTGCGGCGCACGGTGGTTTGCGGCGCTCCCAATCTCGTCGAAGGGATGAAGTCGGCCCTGGCAGTTCCGGGAGCCCGGCTGCCAGAGGTTTCCGACAAAGAGCTGAAGAAGGCCACTATCAGGGGAGTCGAAAGCGAAGGCATGTTTCTCAGCGCCTCCGAGCTTGGCCTCAGCGACGACCATTCCGGGATTCTAGAGCTACAGGGCGTTACCCGGGCGGGGCTGGACATCCACGAGGTCCTGCCGCTCGAGGACGTGGTTCTTGACCTCGAGATAACCCCAAACAGGCCTGACTGCATGTCGATGGTCGGTATCGCCAGGGAGGTAGCCGCCGTTACCGGCTCGAAGCTGAGGATGCCCGACTGCACCGTGAACGAGACCGGTCCGCCGACAGGTGACCTTGTCGCTGTTATGATAGACGACGCCGGGGGGTGCCCGAGGTACTCCGGCAGGGCCGTGACGGGGGTCTCGATCGGGCCCTCACCCGCGTGGATGCAGCGAAGGTTGCTCGCCTCGGGACTGCGGCCCATAAACAACGTGGTCGATATCACCAACTACGTGCTGATGGAGCTTGGACAGCCGCTCCACGCGTTCGACATGGACCTGCTTTCCGGGCGCACCATCATTGTCAGGCTCTCAAGGCGCGGGGAGCTCATCACCACGCTCGACGGCGTGGACAGGCAGTTGGACGACACGTCGCTGGTGATAGCCGACGCCTCGAGGCCAGTTGCGCTTGCCGGGATAATCGGCGGAGAGGATTCCGAGGTGGGGGAGAAAACCAGGAACATTCTCATCGAGTCCGCGCACTTCGACCCCACCTCGATCATGCTGACCTCCAGGCGTCTCGGGGTAAGGACGGAAGCCTCCGGCAGGTTCGAGAAAGGTTCCGACCCGGGGGGCACGCTCGCGGCGGCCGACCGGGCCGCGGGCCTCATGGGCGAGCTGGCGGGCGGGGACATCGCTCTCGGAGCCATCGACGTTTATCCGAAAGCCGTCATTCCGGTGACGATTGACTTGAGGCCGTCCAGGGTGAACACGGTGCTGGGAACAGAGATATCGAAATCCGAGATGCTCGAAATACTGGAGCGACTCGCCGCGCGTGTTGAAGATGCCGACGTGCCGCGCATCACCGCGCCGTCATTCCGTCCTGACCTCCAGCGCGAGGTCGACCTTATCGAAGAGATCGCCCGTGTTTACGGGTACGACCGCATACCGGGGTCGCTGCCGGGGGGCGGCGGTTTCGATGCCGGACTTACCGCCGAGCAGGCGCTCGAGGAGCGGCTGGTGGACGGACTCGTCGCCAGGGGGCTTTGCCAGGTCGTCCCTTACAGCTTCATGCGCCCCGGCGACCTTGACCTCCTTCGCCTGCCGGAGGGTGACAGGCTGAGGCGGGCGGTGACACTGATGAACCCGTTGGCGGAGACGGGTGAAGCGATGCGCACCACGCTGCTACCAGGTCTTCTCAGGCTTGCGCTGGGCAACGCCAACAGGGGAAACGTCGACCTCGCCTTCTTTGAGAAAGGGCGCGTTTTCATAGCGAAGGGCCCTGAAGAACTGCCGGAGGAGTTCGACGCCATCGGCATATTGCTGTGCGGGCTGGTCGAACCGGCCGGTTGGTCGGCGCCCGGCAGGCAGGCCGACTTCTTCGACCTCAAGGGCGCCGTTGAAGAAGCCGCGCTGACCCTGGGGGTGGATGATATCGATTTCCTCCCGGCCGACAGGCCGTACCTGGCGCCCGGCCATTCGGCGGCGGTGCTCGTGGACGGAGCCGAGGCCGGTGTCATCGGACAGCTTCACCCGGGGGTCGCCGAGGAGTTCGGGCTCGTCTTCGAGCTGTACGTCGCGGAGCTACGACTGGCGCCGCTGATGGAGGCGGCCGCGGGAACGAGTGAATACCGCCCCGTGGGCAGGTTCCCGAACGTCAAGGTTGACATTGCCGTAGTTGTAGACGAGTCCCTTGAAGCCCGGATGGTGGCCGAGGTGATAAAGGCGAGCGGTGGAGACCTTCTTCTTTCTGCGAGGCTTTTTGATGTATACACCGGTCCCCAGATTCCTGCTGGTAAGAAGAGCCTGGCGTACGCCCTCGAGTTTGGCTCGGCGGGGGGCACCCTGACCGACGCGCAGGCGCACGCTGAGCTGGACCGTGTGATAGCTGCACTGAAGTCCCGGTTCGCCGCGGCCATAAGGGGCCGGGACGATGTGAGAGGTGAGGGCAATTGAGGCTTGGTGTCATGGGGGGCACATTTGACCCCATTCACATTGGCCACCTGGTAACGGCGGAGGAAGCGCGGTTCCAGTTCGAGCTTGACGAGGTAACGTTCGTCCCATCCGCGCGTCCGCCCCATAAGACCTGCTCGCGTCAGTCGGCTATGGAACACCGCCTGCGAATGGTCGAACTCGCCGTTGAAGGGAACCCGTTTCTCGCAGTCTCTGACATGGAGGCCGGCAGGCAAGGCCCGAGCTACACCATCGAAACCCTCCGTGAGTTCCACCGGGTCCGCGGGACGGAAACCGAGCTGTTCTTTATTACAGGAGCGGACGCTATCCTGGAGATACTGACCTGGAAGGACCCCGAGGAGCTCCTGTCGGAGAGCAGGTTCATAGCCGCAAGCAGGCCCGGCTACCCCCTGGAGAAGCTCGAGGACGCGCTGCCGCGATTGAACAGCGCCGGGGAGGAGTCAGTGAGGCGTGTTTTCGCCATGGAGATACCGGATCTTGCCATATCTTCAACCGACATCAGGGAGAGGGTCGCGGCCGGGCGTCCGTACAGGTACCTGGTGAGCCACGCGGTGTGGACTTACATACGGGAGAAAGGGCTTTACGCCTGAAGGTGAAATGCGCTTTCGGCGTAAATATATGAATAGTACTGATGGGAGAGGTGAAAAGAGCGAGAGCACTTAGTCAACGGGGAGGAAAGTGCAGGACAACGTAGGGTATCGGACCAAAAAGAGGCTCGAGCGCAAGGATAAGAAAACATGGTGGCGGTGGGTGATCGCGCTGGTTGTGGTCATCGGCCTTTTCGTGTTGCTTGGAGCGGTCGTAAAGGTGAACCCTTTCGACAAGGCCTGGGACAAGACCTACGACGGCCTGACCTGGACCGGCCGGAAGATAAAGTCAGCCTGGCCTTTTAAGGATAAGCAAGCTGGGACGGCTGCCAGGTGGCTTCCCGAGGGGAAGAAGACCGCCAACTATCTCTTCGCGATGACCAAGCAGATAAACGGCGCTCCGGTGATGACCGTGGCGTTTCTCGCCAGTTATGATTCCGAGAGTGATTCCGGAAGCCTCATATACTTCCCCAACGACCTGATGGTCAACGTCCCGGGGCTTGGGTTAGACCAGCTCAATAACCTGGTGGACCTTGACGAGGGCCGCATCAGCATGACCCTCATCACCATAGAGAACCTCATGGGGCTGGAGATAGACCGCTACGTCTTGTCTACCGACAGGGACGTACGCATAATCCTTAACCAGATGGGCAGCAACTGGAGCATAGATGTGCCCTCGAAGACCTCTTTTAAGGACCCGAGCACGAACGTGGAGGTAAACCTGCAGGCCGGCAAGCAGAACCTGTCACCTGCTACGCTTGCGTCCTACCTGACATATGCCCCGCCGGGGCAGGAGATAGCGCTCTGCCGGAGGAATATTGAGTTCGCTGCGCTCTTTCTGAAAAGGTCGGATGAGATGTTCGCCGATATCGACAAACTGGTGGCTAAAAACGCCAGCCTGTTTGACACGGATGCGTCCGATAAAGAGCTTGCCGGTATCTGGAAGACCTATGCCGGCCTGGGTGGCGGCAAGTTCCAGCAGGGAATCATCCCGGTGAAGGAGTTCAAGTTCGAGGAGACAGTGGTTCACCGTCTTGACCAGGACGCTCTTGGCGCCTTCGTTCGGAAGTATGTGAAGTCCTCATCGAGCAAGAAGGAGCCCAGGCGCTACAAGGTCGAGATACTCAACGGAAACGGGGTGCCGGGAATCGGCGAGGACGTTGCCTCGAAGCTGGACATGAGGAAGTTCCAGGTGGTCAACAGCGCGAACGCCGCTGACTTCAATCACCCAGACACCGTGATACTTATTTACGAAAGCGACCGGGGTGTTGCCGATGCCGCCGAGCAGGTCAAGAGAGAACTGGAGATAGGTCGGATCGAGTTCAGGCCTAAGACACAGGATATATCCGACATAACCATAATCGTGGGAAAGGACTACGCGCAAAAGTAGATGACCTGCACCAATTCGCGTAAGAGCCGAGCACGGGCGGCCGAGGCAGGGGCGGATACTCCAGTGGAGCATGGCGCCGGATGACGCCCGAGCAGCTGGCCATAGAGGCCGCCAGGGCGGCCGATGACAGGAAGGCCGAAGATGTCCGGATAATGGACATGCGAAAGTCGTTGAGCATTACCGACTTTTTCGTGGTGGCAAGCGGGCATAACGACCGCCAGGTCAAACGCGTCCAGGACGAGGTAGAGTCAAGGCTGAGGGAGCAGGGCGTGAAGCCCTATCGCAGGGAGGGCGAAAGGAGCGGGCGCTGGCTGATACTCGACTACCTGGATTTCGTGGTCCACATCTTCCTCGAGGAAGACCGCTCGTTCTACGACCTCGAGCACCTCTGGCAGGTCCCCCTCATCGAGTGGCGCGAAACGACCGCCACTTGAGAGGCCCTTCGGTTACCGCTATCATATTCACTCGAGAGTGAGTCGCGGGGCTGTAGCTCAGGGGGAGAGCGCCTCCTTGGCAGGGAGGAAGTCGAGGGTTCAAATCCCTCCAGCTCCACCACGCCGGTCAGCCATCACGTCGCGGGTGAAGGGGCTTGATCAACTTCGCTTTGAAAGCTTTGAAACCCTTCCTTTCATTACAACGCTGATGTTACCTGCATTTAACAAACCCGAAACGGGCACGAAACATCCCGCTGGTATCCTGGAAAAACATGAGTTTGACGATGGAGGCGGGTATGTGGGAAGGCGCGATACCGCTGAACCTGAGAGAGAGAAGGATTCGCCTGATGCGGGCGGCGGTTATATCGATCATAGTGATGGGGCTGGTATTCTGCGTTGGGACGCTGGCGCGAGCGGGAGACCCGAATGGGGCGAATACGGGCACCAGGGTGGACATCAACAATCCAGGGGACGCAAAGCCCGCGCGGCAGGCGACCGACGCGGTGCTCGATGAGATCGGCCACACCAGGATCAGCCTTACCTTCGTGTGGCTGTTCCTTGGAGCGGCGCTGGTGTTCTTCATGCAGGCGGGCTTCGCGCTTGTGGAGACCGGCTTCTGTCAGAAGAAGAACGCCCTGCACGTCATGATGACCAACTTCATGATATTCGGTATCGCGGTCGTGGCTTTTTATCTGGTGGGATACGCGCTCATGTTCGGTGGGATCGGGCCACTCAAGATGTTAGGTGGGCAGCCGATTCTAACTCGCGAGCTCTCTGTTGGCGGGTGGGGCCTGCTGGGTTGGAAGGGCTTTGCCCTGAACGGCCCGGCCTACGATGTTGGCATATTCGCCTTTTTCCTCTTCCAGGTCGTTTTCATGGACACCGCCGCAACCATCCCGACTGGCGCGTTGGCCGAGCGCTGGAAATTCTCGGCGTTCGTCGTCTACGGCCTTTTCATGGGAGCGATCGCCTACCCGATATTCGGTAACTGGGTCTGGGGCGGCGGATGGCTTTCGCAGCTGGGGACCAGGGCGCATCTGGGGAATGGGTTCGTGGACTTTGCCGGCTCCTCGGTGGTGCACGCGATGGGCGGCTTGGCCGGCCTGATGGGAATCCTGGTGCTCGGCCCGAGGTTCGGGAAGTTCAAGAAGGACGGAACGCCGCGGGCGATTCCCGGCCACAATATACCGCTGGCGATTGTGGGCGGCATGTTCCTTGTATTCGGGTGGTTTGGTTTTAACGCCGCGAGTACTCTTAACGCCGAAGACCTGCGCCTGGCTGTAGTAGCGGGAAATACTCTTCTGGCATCGTGTTTCGGCGCGGTGGCGGCCATGCTCTACATGTGGAAGAAGACCGGGAACCCCGACCCTTCGATGAGTCTTAACGGCTGCCTGGCCGGGTTGGTCGCTATCACCGCGCCTTGCGCCTTCGTCCCCAGTTGGTCCGCCGCCCTCATCGGCGCTATCGCGGGGGTGCTGGTATGTGTCGCGGTTTGCACCTTGGAAAGGCGGTTTAAGATCGACGACCCTGTGGGGGCGGTGGCGGTGCACGGTGTCAATGGGCTCTGGGGGGTGATAGCGCTCGGGATATTCGCCGACGGCACTTACGGCGCGGGGTTGAACGGCGTGCGGGGCGCGGTGACCGGCGCACTTTACGGTAACTGGAGCCAGCTTTTCGCGCAGCTGATCGGAGCTGCAGCCTGTATAGCCTTCGCGTGCGCCATTTTCTACGTCTTTTTCAAGGTGCAGGACAAGGTGATGGGGATAAGGGTCTCCCCCGAAGAAGAGCTGGCCGGGCTCGACGTTACCGAGATGGGAGTGCCTGCTTACACAGACGACGTACCGGAGATACTGGCGCTTGACTGAAGGACCAGGTCGCTTGGAGGAGGTGAATATGAACAAGGTCGAGGCCATCATCAGACCCGACAGACTGGAGGCGGTGCTCGAGGCTCTTGCCGGGATTGGCTATCCAGGTGTTACTGTCAGCGAGGTGCGCGGACACGGCAAACAGAAGGGGATAAGACAGCAGTGGCGGGGCAACGAGTACACCGTCACGTTCATACCCAAGGTAAAGATAGAGGTGGTTGTCCTGGACGAGGACCTTGACAGGACTCTCGATGCGGTGCTGCGCAAGGCACGCACAGGGAGTATTGGAGACGGCAAGATCTTCGTGACGAGAGTAGAAGAAGCGATCAGGGTAAGGACCGGTGAACACGGCATGAAGGCGATTTGAGCGAGCCCCGCTCACGATCTACAGGAGAAAGACATGACCGAGCTTCTGATTGCCTTGGCGCAGGTAAACACGGCCGTTGGTGACCTTGAGAGTAACACCAGGAAGATCCTCGAGTATTCCGCACGGGCGGCAAGGGCCGGCGCGGACATAGTCGTGTTTCCTGAACTGTGCCTCACAGGCTATCCGCCGGAGGACCTGCTGCTGAAACCGGAGTTCACCGAGGGCAGCATGACGGCAATGAGAGGGCTCGCGAAGCAAATCGAAGACATAATCGCGGTAGTAGGCTTCGTGGAGAGCGACTATGACACTTTCAACTCGGCGGCGGTCATTAATCGCCATAAGATACAGTGCGTTTACCGCAAGGCACTTCTGCCCAATTACGGGGTCTTCGACGAAAAGAGGTACTTCGGCGTGGGCAGGGGCAGCGTTGTCCTTGACGTCGCGGGAGTCAGGGTAGGCATAACGATATGCGAGGACATCTGGTACCCTGGAGGACCCATGGAGGAGCAGGTGGCGGGCGGCGGCGCCGAGATAGTGCTCAACCTCTCCGCCTCGCCCTTCAACCGCGGCAAGTTCGGCTTTCGCAAAAAGCTCATTGAAGCGCGCTCGATGGACGGGCCCGTCGTCATTGCTTACGTAAACACCGTCGGGGCTCAGGATGAGCTGGTCTTCGACGGAGGCTCATGTGTGTACCACCCGCAGCTCGGGTTCATCGCGGAGGCCCCCAGGTTCAGTGAGGATCTCCTGCTCTGCGGCATCAGTCTGGGCGGACTCAAGGGTGCCAGGATGCTCGAGCCGCGGTTCCGGTACGGCTCTAAAGAGCGCCCACGTGTCATCGATGTGTGTGCGCTCGAGCGCCCTGAAGCGAATGTAGACGGCCCGCCTGAGGTAACCGCGCCCGAGAGCCCCCGGGGTCTGTCACCTGTCGAGGAAATATACGAGGCTATCGTGCTGGGCCTGCGGGAGTACGTGGCCAAAAACGGTTTTCGCAAGGTCGTGCTGGGGCTCTCAGGGGGCATCGACTCGGCTCTGACCGCGGCGCTGGCGGTGGGAGCGCTCGGGAGCGACAACGTAGTCTGTGTTTTCCTGCCCTCGAAGTACACATCAGGTGAGAGCGCTGAGGCCGCGCGCGAACTAGCCCGAAACCTCGAGGTGAAGCTCCTCTCCGTACCTATCGGTGACATATACGCGGCATATCGCGAGACTCTCAGAGATGAGGTGGGAAATGCCGAGGAAGGTGAGACGTTCGAGAACATCCAGGCCCGCGTCAGGGGTAACCTGTTGATGGCTTTCTCCAACCGGTTCGGCTGGCTCGTGCTGGCGACGGGCAACAAGAGCGAGCTAAGTATGGGCTATTGCACGCTGTACGGGGATATGGCCGGGGGCTTCGCCCTTATCAAGGATCTGCTCAAGACGCAGGTATATGAGGTCGCGGAGTACATAAACTCCAGGGAAAGGCGAGACGTGATCCCCCGCCACGTGATAGAGCGGCCCCCGACCGCTGAGCTTCGCGAGGGGCAGCTGGATACCGACAGCCTCCCGCCGTACGAAGAGCTGGACCCGGTGCTCGAGGCTTACATCGAGGAGGCGCTGAGCCCGCGTGAGATTGTCAGGCGCGGTTCGCCGGCTGAACTTGTTCAATCGGTGATAGGCAGGGTCGACGCCAACGAGTTCAAGAGGCGCCAGGCACCGGTGGGCGTGAAGATAACCCCTCGCGCCTTCGGGCGCGACTGGCGGATGCCAATATCCCGCATTGGGCAATAAAGCACGTTCCGCTTCGCTGGCGCTGAACCTCCTCCGCATTTATGATATCAATTGTAATGTCTCGCGCGTTCGACCTGTCGCGCGAAAGCCGAGGCCACCGCCCTGGAGGGAACAGATGAGAGAGCTTAAGAAGACGCCGCCGCGCATGGTCGTCGACGGGCAGGTTGCAGAGTACGGGTCTTTCACCGAGCCGTTCCGGGAGGTCAACCTGCTCGACGTCGAGCTCAAAATCGGGGGCAGGCGGGTCCCGCGCGCATTGAGGGAATACAGGCTCAAAGAGTGGGAACACTTCGGCATCATCTGCGGCGATTACTACTTCGGGATGGTCATCTTTGACGCGAAGTTCATGGGGACTTCGTTCTTCTACGCCTTCAACCGCAAGACAGGCGAGTTCTTTGAGCATGAGCGCACATCGGTCGGCGGGCCGCTGCGGGTCGCCCGCGAGCTCTGGCACGGAGAGTGCTACTACCGCCACTTCGGTTACTCGATGGAGTTCGAGAACCGACTGGACAGCGGGATGCACCGGCTGAGGGCCGAGATAAAGGGCAAGCGAGGAAAGCCTGCCGTTCAGGCTGAGATATTCGTGCTGGAGGACATAGAGCGTTACAAGCCACTCGTACAGGTGAGCCCGGTTTCTTCCAACCGCCCGCTCTACACCCACAAGGCGGTGGTCCCGGTCGAGGGCAAAGTGACCCTGGGCGCGCAAACGATAGTGCTGGACCCCGAGAAGGACGTCGCGCTCATGGATGTGCAGAAGACATACTACCCATACCGTACGTTCTGGAAGTGGACCACTTTCGGTGGGCATGACGCTTCGGGAAGGCTGATCGGCATGAACGCCTGCCAGAACTTCATAACCGACGACGAGAACTACAACGAAAACTGCACGTGGGTCGACGGAGAGATAACACTGCTCCCCGCTGCGCGCTTTCTGTACGATGAGTCCGCGCTGATGGAACCCTGGAAGCTTACGACCACCGCCAGGGAGATGGACCTGAAGTTCACCCCCCAGGGAGAGCGACAGGGGAAGATATCACTTGGCGTGATAATGTCCGACTTCCATCAGCCATTCGGGACATTCGATGGAACGATGGCTGGCCCCGCCGGCCAGAGGATCCAGGTTGACGGGATGTTTGGCCTCTGCGAGCACCACCTGGCGCGATTCTGATGTTTCAAAAAGGGCCCGTTGTGCTTGATAGTGGGTTTCCATAAGGCGATAGCAAACAGGCATTTACGGTGGGAGGAGTAAGAGATGCGCTGCAGTAAGTGCGGAAAAAGTTCCGGCGAAGGAGAGGTATTCTGCCCGGAGTGCGGCATAAGGGTCGCCGGCTCTTCCGCCGGTGGGGAGCGCCCCCGGCCCGGGGAAGCCGATACCGGGTCTCCTGCCACCGGGGAACCGGGCGCGCCAGTCGTCACCGGGGCCGCGACTTCCGCCGAGCCGGGTTCCCCGCTGCCACCTTCACCCCCGGAGCCTGGTGCTCACAGAGGCAAGACCAGCGGCTTCTCGATCGCGTCGCTGATACTGGGTGTCGCCGGCTTGGTCATATGCCCGATTCTCGCGTCGATACTGGCGTTTGTTTTCGGGTTATTCGCGAAGGGGGAGATCAGGCGCGGCAATGGTGCGGTCAAGGGCTCCGGCATGGCGACGGCGGGCATTATCCTTGGAATCGCAGGCATAGCGATTCCCGTTATCCTGGCGGCGGTCCTGGTGCCGCTCGGGGTTGTTTTCGTGAAGCCAGAACTGCGCGCGGCCGGCAGGCTGCTGGATGGTGCCGCGGCAGCGCGGATCTACTACTTCGAGCACGGTGACAGCTACACGGGGATGCGAGATACCGATCTTAAACGTATAGACGACTCGGTCGACTTCAGGGTGGCTCCGGGGAAGACCGCGGACGTGGTATATATAGATAGTATGAAAGATCAAAGCGTGCGCCTGTATTGTTATTCGAGCCGGGGAAACAGGTACACTGCCGTCGCTCGGCAAGACCAGTGGCGCTACGTGTTCCGTTACTGGAACGGCCCCATGCGCTGGTTCGACGAATGGAACCACGAGAGGCTGTTCGATTAGGGAGACTACTGGGGAATATGGAAGAAAAGGTAAGAAAAAGCGCCCGCAGAATCGAGGCGCTCTCGGAGATCAGCCAGGCGATTACCTCAGATACGTATCTGGACGATATCCTGCGGCTGATCGTAGTCGTTACCGCCAAAGTGATGGGTTCCAATATATGCTCGTTAATGCTACTGAACAATGATTCCGGCTGGTTGGAGATAAGGGCTACGCAAGCGGTTAGCGAGCTTTATCTCAAGAAACCCCCGGTGCGGCTCGGTGAGGGTGTGAGCGGGCGAGCAGCTAAAGAAAACAGGCCGATAATTGTCTTTGACGTCAAGCAGGACCCCGCTTACGTCAACAAGGAAGTGGCCGTTAAGGAAAACCTCTGCTCGTTGCTCAGTATGCCGATGAGCGTAAAGGGACGAATACTGGGCGTCATCAACTGTTACACATCGCTCCCGCACGAGTTCAGCGAAGAGGAGAAGACGATTCTCGCGACCGTTGCCAATCAGGCGGCGATGGCCATCGAGAACACCCAGCTCCTGATGCAGGCAAAGCTCATGGAAGAGGAGCTCGAGACCCGAAAGCTCATCGAGCGCGCCAAGGATGTACTCATGGAGGAGCGCGGCATAAGCGGTTTTGAAGCTTTTCAGGCCATGCGCCGGAAGTCAATGGATACAAGGAGGCCGGTTCGTGAGATAGCGGAGGCTGTGATACTCGCTCACGAGGTAGGTCTGAAATAGCGCCTGAGTGATTGTTTCGATGCCTTGACCTGGGCAGGCTCTTGGCATATTATTGCTGACGATAGGCGCACAAAGATGTGCGGACAGAGACGATGTCGTCAAGACGACAGTCGTCTTTTTTTTATGAGGAAGGGACAATGGCAGATACAAAGACCGAGAGCATGGCAAGTTTCGTGGAAAACTTGGTGAAGAGCCATGGCGCCGACAGGAGCAGGCTGACGTTCATACTGCACGAGGTGCAGAATGAGTACAGCTATCTGCCCGAACAGGCACTTCGGGACATCGCTGCGCTCATGGACATCCCGGTCACCGATATTTACGGGATAGCTACGTTCTACACGTCTTTCTCAATGACGCCCAAAGGGGAGCACGTAGTGACCGTATGCATGGGAACGGCGTGTCACGTCAGGAACTCAACCGGCCTACTCGAGGAGACATGTCGCTACCTCGATGTCGAGCCCGGCGGCACGACAGAAGACATGCTTTTCACCGTGGAGACTGTGAACTGCCTGGGCGCCTGCGCCATGGGGCCGATAATGGTGGTCGACGGCACTTACTACGGAGAGATGAACGCCGCCAAGGTCCCGAGGGTTCTCAAGACCTACCAGCAAGGTCTGGTCGAGCTCGAGGAAGCGCCAGTGGGTCGCCTTGGGACAATCGCACAGCTCGAGGCATTCCGCGAGGCGGCAAGGAAGGTCCGGTACCCGGGATCAACCAGTATCTCCATCTGCTCCGGCCCGGGCTGCCTGGCGGTTGGCAGCCAGGAAGTGGTTGGCGCTCTTGAGGACGAGATCGAGAAGGCCGGTCTTGACAGCAAGGTGATTGTGAGGAGGACTGGCTGTCACGGGTTCTGTGAGAGGGGCCCTGTTGTAGTGGTAAAGCCCGAAAACATCTTTTACCAGAACGTTTCACGGGAAGACGCCTCTGAGATTGTATCGGAGACGCTGATCAGCGGGAAAGTGGTTGAGCGTCTGCTATACGAGGACCCCGGCACAGGCAATAAGGTTGTGCACGAGGACCAGGTACCGTTCTACGCCAAGCAGGTGCGCCAGATATTGGGGCACAACAGCGAGATCGACCCCTACATGATAGAGGACTACATCGCCCGCGGGGGATACGCGGGGCTTGCTAAGGCGCTTTTCGCGATGGAGCCCGAGCAGATAATCGACGAGGTCGAGAAGGCAGGCCTGCGCGGGCGCGGCGGCGGAGGATTCCCCGCGGCCGACAAATGGAAAGCATGTCGTAAGGCGCGCAGCGTCGACGGTGTCAAGTACGTGCTCTGCAACGCCGACGAGGGAGACCCGGGAGCGTTCATGGACCGTTGCTTGCTCGAGGGCAACCCTCACAGTGTCCTCGAGGGTATAGTAATCGGCGCATACGCTATAGGCGCCACTAACGGCTATATCTATGTGCGCAACGAGTACCCGCTTGCGGTCCAGAGCGTGACAAACGCCATCAAGCAGGCAGAGGAAATAGGTCTCCTGGGGGATAATATCCTGGGCTCAGGTTTCAATTTCCATGTCGGGGTGAGCAGGGGTGGTGGCGCCTTCGTTTGCGGCGAATCGACTGCGCTGATGGCATCCATCGAGGGCCGAATTGGCGAGCCGCGCGAGAAATACATCCATACCGCTGTGAGGGGTCTCTACCTAAGGCCGACGAATTTGAACAACGTCGAGACCTGGGCTAACGTCCCCTTGATCATCAATGACGGAGCGGAGAAATACGCTTCCATCGGGACTGAGGACAGCAAGGGCACAAAGATATTCTCTCTTGTCGGAAAGATAAGAAACACCGGGCTTGTCGAGGTGCCTATGGGCATCACGTTGCGAGAGATAATCTACGACATCGGCGGGGGCGTCCCCAAAGGAAAAGCTTTCAAGGCAGTGCAGACCGGCGGACCGTCCGGCGGATGCATACCCGAGTCGTTGATAGATATACCGGTCGACTTCGATAGGTTGTACGAAGTCGGGTCGATGATGGGTTCCGGCGGCATGATAGTCATGGACGAGGACACCTGTATGGTTGATATCGCGCGGTACTTTCTCCGTTTTCTGGGCGATGAGTCGTGCGGCAAGTGCACCCCCTGCAGGGAGGGGATTAAGCACATGACGACGATCATCAAAGACATAACCGAGGGCAACGGCACCATGGAGCAACTGGCGCTGCTCGAGGAGCTCGCGGAGGCAGTGAAAGACACCTCGCTGTGCGGCCTCGGGCAGACCGCGCCGACGCCGGTTCTATCGACTATTCGTTATTTCGCCGAGGAGTACCGAGAGCACATCGATGAGAAACGCTGCCGGGCGGGGGTCTGCCGAGCGTTGATCAGCTACAGTATCGACGCCGAGGCGTGCACTGGCTGCGTGAGATGCTTGAAACAGTGCCCGTCTGGCGCCATTGCCGGAGACAAGAAGGAGACGCATACCATTGACGGGTCGAAGTGTGACAAGTGTGGGATCTGCTTTGATGTGTGCGAGTTCGATGCGGTCGTGAGGAAGTGATGTCGTGGTAAACCTGATTATTGACGGACAGCATGTGGAAGCAGAGGAAGGCTGGACACTCCTCGAAGCAGCGGTCTACTACGGGGTCGATATCCCGACTCTGTGTTACCGGGAAGGCCTTTCTCCTTACAGCGCCTGCCGCCTCTGCGTCGTGGAGGTCAAGCGCGGCGCCCGCTCGAGGCTTGTAGCATCCTGCTCCTGCCCGGTAGAGGAAGGCATGAGGGTAAAGACCAAGACTGAGCGCGTCATGAAGGCACGCAAGATAATAATCGAGTTAATGCTGGCCACCACCCCCAACTCGAGGACCCTGCAGTGCCTCGCGTCCGAGTACGGTGTGACCAAAATCAGGTTCAAGAGCGAGGACAGGAACTGCATCCTATGCGGCCTGTGCGTGCGCATGTGCGACGAGCAGATGCAGGGAGGAGCCATCTCGTTTGCCCACAGGGGAATCGAGCGCGAAGTATCGATGCCTTTCCACAAAACCCCGGAGGCGTGCCGCGAGTGCGGCGCGTGCCTCTATGTATGCCCGGTGTGCGAGCTTCCCTGCATGGGGCCGATGCAGCCGGGAGAGCTCTGCAATGCATGCCTCGACGCGGTGCGGCTAGACCCGTTCCCCTCTGGGGACTAGAACAAGGAGGATCAAGCAGAAATGTCCATTACCAGGTTGAACAGGTCCGCGGCGACCCTTTCGAAGAACCGCACCCCCGACAGCGTAAGTCCTTTCAGCGGTATGTGCGCCACCTGCGTGGAGGGCTGCATCGGGATGTGTGAGATAGGCAAATCCGCCATCCGGGGAGCGGAGTGCATATACCCGCAGCCGTTCGGGATCATGACAGCGGCGTCCGAGAAGGAGTACCCGGTCGACTTCTCGCATTTCAACATCATGGGAAGCGCGGTTGGCGCATACGGTGTCCCTGCCGACAGCGAGCACGCGGTGTTCACCGCGGTTGACCTCGAGACCACCATAGGGGACAAGAACCCCATAAAGCTGAAGGTCCCTATCGTGGTACCCGGGCTGGGTTCCACCTACGTGGCCAAGAGGAACTGGGACGGCCTGGCAGTTGGCACCGCCATATCCGGCTGCATCCTGACCATAGGTGAGAACGTTTGCGGTATGGATGACGACTCTGTCATTGAGAAGGGCAAGATAAAGAAGTCGCCTGATATGGAGAGCCGTATCAAGACTTACCGCGACTGGCAGCTCGCTGGATATGGTGACATCGTCGTTCAGTTCAATGTCGAGGACACCAACCTCGGGGTCCCGCGCTATGTGTTGGAGGACCTCGGTGTCGAGACGGTCGAGCTCAAGTGGGGCCAGGGCGCAAAGGACATCGGTGGGGAGGTCAGGCTCAAAAATATCAACAAGGCACGCGAGATGAAGGGCAAGGGCTATATCGTACTGCCCGACCCGGATGACCCGGAGGTTGTCGAGTCTTTCGAACTCGGAGGCGTCAAAGACTTCGAGAGGCATTCACGCCTTGGCATGGTTACCGAGGACGGCTTCGCATCCGGCGTGCAGGAGATGCGCGACATGGGCGCAAAGAGGGTTTTCCTGAAGACGGGAGCCTACCGCCCTGTGGACCTGGCCCGCGCGGTCAGGTACGCCTCCGACAACAGGATAGACATGCTTACCGTGGACGGAGCCGGCGGCGGCACGGGGATGAGCCCCTGGCGCATGATGAACGAGTGGGGAGTTCCGACCATAGAGCTCTGCAGCCTCACCTACGAGTACGTGGACTACCTCGCAAAGCAGGGCAAGTACGTGCCTGACGTGGTGTTCGCAGGTGGCCTGACCATGGAGGACCAGATGTTCAAAGCCTTCGCGCTGGGCGCTCCCTACGTCAAGGCTATCGGCATGGCGAGATCGTCACTTGCCGCTGCCATGGTAGGCAAGACCATAGGCAACCGCGTGATGGAGGGAGACCTCCCCGTCTACATCGAGCGCTTTGGCACCTCGATGGACGAGGTCTTCGTTACTGGGGTTCACCTGCGAGACACATTCGGCGATGATTTCGAGAGCCAACACCCGGGTGCCATTGGCGTATACACCTATTACGAGAGGCTGGCTCAGGGCCTCAGGCAGCTCATGGCGGGCGCCCGGAAATTCGCGCTTGAGTACGTAGCCAGGGACGACATAGCGGCTCTTACCGAAGAGGCTTCGCGGATTAGCGGGATACCGCTAGTCACCGAACTCGACAAGGAAGCAGCATGGGAGATCATGAAGGTATAGCCTTTCAGTAGTTAAAGCGCACAACGGAGCCTTTAAGGAAAAGGATGGGCAATGTTTGGAGCCCGTCCTTTTTTCGACTTGGCACGTACCTGGACTTATCTCCAGGGGCATGACCTCGAAATCTGAATGGGTGCGCGGGTCGCCCGCCAAGGGACCGGGGAGGATGCTCCGGTATCGGATAGAATTAGTAGTTGGATCGAAAGAGTCTGGAATAAGGAGAGCAAGCATGTTCGGTAAAAAGAAAGAGAAAAAGAAGAAGAACCTGGAGGAGATTCTCAAAGAGCACGAGGGAGAGGTCTGCGAGAACTGCCGGACCCCAATCCCCGGGAACATCAACCTTTGTCCCAAGTGTGGGCTGCACCCAAGCGTGGATACGATGCAAAGCTTCTATGAACCGGGCCAGGTGAGAAAGCTCGGGGAGCGCAGGAAGGAGGAGTAAGGTGCCAGCATGCCAGAAATGCGGTAGCCAGTTGCCTGAGGGCAACAAGTTTTGTCCGCGATGCGGGGCACAGGTTCAGGAAGCCTCGAGTCCGCTTGAATCTGCGGGAGCCTCTCAATCTTCCGCGCCACCCCTGGCGCCGGGAGCCGCGCCGCCGCCTGGAACACCGTTACCGCCGGCTGCTTCCGGGACTCCACAACGCAAGAAGGGCATGTCAAAGGGGGCAAAGGTCGCTATCGGCCTGGGAATCGGAGCGGTATTGCTCATCATCCTAACAGTAGTCCTGTTTGTCGTTTTCTTCATGAATGTCATTGGAGCGCCCGCGGACGTTGCGAACGACTACGTTCAGGCTCTCAGCAAAGGCAATATCTCGACGGCCTGGGGATACCTTGCAGAGGAAACCCGGAAAGAAGAGACCCGCGCTGGTTTCGAGACGAAAGTGCAGGCGCTCGCCGGAGAGATTGAGAAGTGGTACACCACGAGCGTTGATGTGAGCTACGGCGGGGGGGCCAAGATCGTCATGAGCGTCACGTTGAAGGATGGCTCTAAGGTCACCTGGGGTATGTACCTGGTGAAGGAAAACGGCGAGTGGAAGTTGCGTCAGGTCTCCCCTGTATGACCCCGTTGCGCTGTCCGGCTAATCATTTACCGGCTGAAATCGTTTGCGTGACAAAAGTGACGGCGCTCCCTTGATGAAGAGCTCGATTATCATGGAGCGAGCGCGCTTGAGGTTGCGGCGGGGGAGGGTCTCGCCGAGCGCTTGGGCAACCAGTTCGTTCAGGTGGCGAACGGGTATCAGAAACGGTGTGACCTGCGTTCCCACACTGAAGAGCAGGTCGCAGGAGTTGCAGTAGACCACAAGGGCGTCTGCTTTTGTTGCTCGTGCCTCCCTCAGTCTTCTCATGATTCCGAACCACATGTCAAAGGGGTTCTGACGGGCCGCCCCGTGACCCAGGCCGCAGCAGAGCGACATCTCCTGGTTATGCTTCATCTCCCGTACCTCGCAGCCGAGGTGCTCAAGGATCCGCCGCGGTCGTGACCGGAAATCCTTGCCCAGCAGCTTGGAGTGGCACGGGTCCTGCAAGGTGACAGACATGCCCTTCAGCTTGTCTTTGACATCGAGTTCTCCGGAGAGGACCCTGTCTGCAAGGATATCGCCATAGTAGGAGACCTCGAACGGGAAGCGCGCGCCGAAGCGACTGGGCAAGACGTTCTTCAATATGTTGTAGCAGGCCTGGCAGTAGGCCACGACCTCCTTCATCTCGGTCTCGGCGTAAGCGGCCGTAAGGTTGTCGGACACCTGTTGGACCTTGTCGAGGGCTCCCATGCGGTAATAGACCTCTCCGCAGCAGAGGTCGGGCCGGCCGAAGATCGGGAGCTCTGAAAAAAGGCTCGAGCCTGCGATATAGGGAAGTATCTGGAGGTTACAGCCCGCGAACAGCGCCTTTGCTTTGAGCTCATCGCGCTCCATGTCACCCCACACTTCAAGCATCGACCTCTCGTCGGCGGGAAGGTTGCGCATGATGTTCTGCCAGGCGTTTTTCGGCTCGAGCGGCATGACCAGGCCGGCTCTCACGGGGTAGGCCTTCTCTCTCGCCCGCTCGAACCAGCGGTAGAGGATGAGCCCGTAAGGGTTGCAGCCCCTGGGGCAGGTGACGCTGCAGGTCATGCACGAGCTGCACTTCTCAAGGACCTCCTTGACGTAGAGCCCCCCCGCGAGCGCCCGGATGGCTGCTTTCGGGTCGATGATACTGCTTCCAAGCTCGGGACAGGTGGACAGGCAGTCACCACAGTAGTCGCAGGATTCCAGGTCGAAGAAGTCCCCTAGAGAAAGCTCGTTCAAAGCAAACACCCTCTTTCTCGCAAGATTGAAACCGGTAACTACAATAGCAGGAACAGAGGGAAGCGTGAAGCCACCGGCGTCGAGCCGGGGTCAAACGCCGTGCACGGGGCCGGGTTGCCCGAGCACCTCGCTCTTCAGCCAGTAGAGGCAGGCGGCCACACCGAAGAGCGCCAGGGAGATCGAGCACATCCCGACGACCAGGCCCGCGAACTGGTTGATGAGGCCCACCATGTACGGAAGGACCGCCCCTCCGGCGGCGCCGGCCGCAAGGAAGA
Source organism: Candidatus Geothermincolia bacterium (assembly GCA_038326775.1). Classification (GTDB taxonomy): domain Bacteria; phylum Actinomycetota; class Geothermincolia; order Fen-727; family Anoxymicrobiaceae; genus DYIU01. The sequence continues at coordinate 611 of JBBQKJ010000010.1, read as the reverse complement.
CGGTGAACACCGCGGAGTTGAGGTCAGGCGGGAACCAGGAGGCGTATCCGATAAGGATCGGGTATATGCCGGAGTAGAACAATCCCAGCAGCGGGTACATTATGAAGGCCGCTGTTTTCGAGCCGGTGAGGGGAGCGACAAGAAGGGTCAAACCCGAGGCGACTGAGAGAAAAACCAGCACCCGGAATGGGTCGATTCGTTTCGTAAGATACCCGCATATAATACGGCCGAGGGTGATGCCGACCCAGAGGCCCGTCAGCGCCCAGTGCGCCGTTCCCGCGACAACACCGTGCTCCTCCTCGAGATAGGTGATCAGCCACATGGAAGCTGCGCTCTCCGCCGCGATATAGAGAAGGATGGCAATAAGGAGCCCGATAAAAAGAACGCGCTTGTGATCCAGAACCTCGCGGATAGTATCGAGCGAAAGCGTCTTCACGTTTTTGAGGCGCTCGAATGTCACAAGGGCAACCGGTACCGCCAGCGGGAGTATCAGAAGGGCGGGAACCCTGAAAGCCCAACGCCACATCGCCGTGTTGTCGTTGATTATCGTGGAGCACAGAAGAGGTCCGGTAACCACGCCCAGCGAGAAGAAGCTGTAGAGTACATTCTGG
>JBBQKJ010000009.1:0-81049 GCA_038326775.1 Candidatus Geothermincolia bacterium | reverse complement strand
ACACCCCGTTCATGACGTAAGACCAGATCGCCATGAGGTCGCCCCCCGCGCGGGGGGCGTGGATTGAAACCCTGCCGCGTGGATGCGAAGTGCGAAGAGCAAGGTCGCCCCCCGCGCGGGGGGCGTGGATTGAAACTGCCTCAAGGGTGCGACCTGCGGCCTGAACGAGTCGTCGCCTCCCGCGCGCAAGGAGATTAAGCGAGCGCTACGAGTTCACGGAAAGGGGGGTTGCGTCGCCTCCCGCGCGCAAGGAGATTAATCTTCAGGGGAATGGTCTCAATTGGCAGATTCAATAACGCTCATGGCTTCCCTTAGAAAAGAAACCAGCTTGTCCTTGTGCTGTAGGCCCTTCAGCCTCGATATGTCCGGCGTCGCGAGCAGGGAAAGAGGCTCTCCAGCCTCCCTGATGAGCGGAACGACCTTGACAGCAAGGTCTCTCATCCGCTCAGCCTGGAAAAACTCCTTCCGATAATCCTCAGAATGCTCCCTCCAGTCCGAAAAAATCATATGGTAAGCGAGGAATATGTCCGGCCATGCGAGGAAGACTGGCAGTTCATCAGTGCTCCACCCGAGCACTGATGCCATGCGCGCGCGGTCAACCCAGTAAGGTCCCCCCTGCTGCTTCTGGTAGTTGCTCCCGTATTTGTTCAAGAGCCCGTCCTCGACCATCTTCTCAAGCTCTCTATAGACGCTGGACTGGTTGTACCTGATCTTGCGGGCTATCGTGTACGAGTTCCCGGGTCGTCCCGTGAGCAGATAGGTCAATATGTCCGCTTTGACGCTCGGACCGTAATGCTGCCGCATCGCTGTCATCACGTTCGCGGGATTCTCCATATCAGGCCTCCCAGAATGCCGTCTGATGCGCGGTTCGCCTCTGACAAGCTTCCATCTGAGAAACGTCGGATTTGCCGCCCTCTGTTCGAGCCGGTCTTTGCTCGAGAAAAACAGCTCTTCTTCCGGGGCTGTTTCCAGACCTTCTCTGCCCATTGCTCTCATTGCCGGTAAGAGATCTTTCCTGGTACTGGCCGAGGCGTAGTCAGTAACGGCTGCCAGCACGCGGCCAACACCTGATCCGAAACTCTCCGCTATAGTCTTCAACCTTACCGAGCGAATAAAACGCGCTGCGAATCGCTCGTTCTGAATCAGCCAGTCGAGCATCTCGTCGAAAATACGCGGTCCCGACCTCCCTATAGTACAGGTGGCAACGAGCAACGCCTCGGGGTCCACAACGGTTTGGCTTGACGCCTCTTCCGCAAGGAAAGCGCCGAGAGCGGACCACTGCCGATAGATTATTCCCTCGATGCCATCAGACAAGTCCGCGAGCCACTTTTCCATAGCTGATCCTCTTCAAAATGCCAGCGACCTCTTCGGAGGTCGCTCCCTGCTCAAAACACCAGCGGGCCGCAGCTTCCGCCTCAAGCTGAGTTGTCCCAATGTGAACGAGATCCTCAACATCCTGTCGTTCGCGCGAAATGGCCGCCTTGAACTTGAGAAAAATCAGGTCGGTTCGCGATATCAGCCAGAGAGTCAGTTTATTGCCATACTCTACAGCCTGAGCTCTCTCAACAAGCCCCTCGGGCAAATCGTCATCAAGAAGCATCCTCGACTGAAAGCTCAACCAGTTGTGTGACATCGAATATACCGCTGCAACACGTCGAATGGCGCTGCGCAGGGGTTCCGCCAGTAGTGGTTTCCGAAGAACAGGAACCCCGTCTTCTATCACCACGAAGCCTGCGCAGTCGATGTCCCTGGTAGGTCTGTGCAACAGATCCTGGAGAATGCCGGCCATCCCTCCGCAGATCAGCATATAAACTGGCTCATCGGCCTCCTTCTCGAGTATTTCTCCCAATGCCTCCAGGTATTGTTCGGCTTCGGGGCGTTCCATCATCTTTCTCCACCTCTAATCATGCATATCATGCATTATAATAATGCATATACCACATTATTTCAATCCTTCAGCAGGGCAATTTCATTGGACCACTGATACAAGCATACCAAGTGCAACTGACAGGAATTGTGGAGCCCAGGGCATGTCAGTCTCGACAAAGGCTTGCCTGCCAGATGGTTCGGCTATAATCATTCTAGACCGTTCGTCCAAAAATACTTGCCAAACCTTTCTTGACCGCGTCTGAAAGCGTTAGAATGGTGCCCGCTCAACGGTACCAGGTCAGAAGGGAGGCCTCACGTGACTGTTCTCACGTCACCTGTCGACAGCAAGCTCGTCGAGCGGGCGAGAGAAGTGCTGGTGGACGCTCTCGGGGAAGAGAAGGTCACCACCAACAAGACGATCCGGTTCGGCTATTCAGGCACCGCGCTGCCCATACCCAAGACCATGCCGGACATAATCGTCAGGCCCGCAACAGTCGAGGACGTCCAGGTCGTCCTCCGGATAGCCGACAAGCTGATAATACCCGTGACGCCGATATCGAGCGGCACGCTCGAGCCGTCGGTGATCCCCAAAGCGGGCGGCATCGTCCTCGACATGTACGGGATGGACCGGATACTCGAGATAAACACCGACGCGGCATACGCGGTGGTCGAGCCCGGGGTCGGGGTGGGCAAACTGGTCCGTGCGATCAAGCCGCACGGGTTCCGGGCGACGCTCGGCTCATACCCGCCTGCGAACTCGGTGGTCGGCAACTACCACCTAAAGGGCAACGGCAGCCACCGCTCGTCCGGCATCGACTCCGAGGTCCTCGGGCTCGAGGTGGTCCTGCCCGACGGGACCATCGTGCAGACCGGGTCCAAGGCGTTCGAGGCCACGTATCCCGGTCAGGGGTGGCACGCCCCATGGGGGCCCCTCCCCGACCTCCGCGGCATCTTCATGAACGCCTGCGGCACACTCGGCGTCATCACGAAGATGGCCACAAGAATCTACCCTTTGAACGACGTGCAGGCCCTGCCGGTGATGGGATTCGATACCTTCGCCGACGCGGTCGATTTCATGAAGACTGTCTCCCGGGCGAACCTGGTCGAGCACTGCGTCACCTGGCACTGGGGACTTTACACCGTGATGAACAACCTGGCGGCGCCTGAGGGCGAGGCCGAGTCGAGCGACATGCTGAAGGTGCTCACCACCGAGCCGTGGCAGCACCCGGAGGACCGGCCTTACTGCCTGGCCTTGAACATCATGACCGGCTACGAGGAGGACATCGATACACATACCAGGCTGATCGAGCGCATAGCGAAGGGCCTCGGCGGCAGGCCGATGAACGACGAGCTGATGGAGAGGTTCCCCGGGACCTGGGACTATTACAAGACGTACGGCATCCAGCACGAGCCATGCATCCACTTCATGAAGGGGTTCGGGCTCGGGTACGGGTTCATGCATATCGCCTTCGCGGAGCCGAAGAACGTGGTCGAGCTGGAGAGGTTCGGTCTCGAGTACATCTGGAGCAGGGGCCTCCAGTACGGCACCACATATTACAGCCACTGCACCGACCAGGGCCGCAGCTTCTTCCTTCGCCTGACCCCGTTCGTCGACCCGGCGGACGAGAAAGAGCACCAGAAGGCAGTCGAGATATACCAGGGTTACCTCGAGGAAGGGATGAAGCGGTACGGCGCCACGCCTATCCGTTACGACGGCATAATCAACTACGTGGATAAGGCCGGCGGTTTCGGCGAGCTCATGAAGCGCATCAAGAAGGCGGTGGACCCGAACAATATCTTGAACCCGGGGCTGAAGATGTACGAGGGGGGGTGGTAGAGATGACTATTCCCATGGAGATGCTCATCTACACCTGCCCCAAGTGCAAGATCTGCACAGCCAACCTGCACCCCGGCGACGGGCCCGATTTCCTCAAGTTGTGCCCGGCTTTCACCCGTTACGGATGGTTCTCCTATACGGGCGGGGGCAAGTGCTATATAGCGCAGGGCTTGCGCGAGGGCGCGCTCGAGCCAGACGAGGAGCTCGCGGATGTGCTGTTCCACTGCACGCTGTGCCGCTCATGCGCCCAGCAGTGCGCCACCGGCCAGGACCCGACGCAGATAGCGAGGCTGGCGCGTCGCGAGGTGGTCAAAGCTATGGGCGGCCCGCCCGGGGACGCGCAGACGGTGGTCAAAAGCACTATTAACTATCGCAACCCGTACCAGCAGCCGAAGGCTATGCGATACCGCTGGGCCAAGGGGCTCAAGATCAAGGACGCTTCGAAGGAAAAGGTCGACACCCTGTACTACGTCGGCTGCACCGCTGCGATGATACCGGCGCGCACACACTTCGCGCTGAACACGGTTAAGCTGCTGGAGGCCGCCGGCGAGGATTTCGGCACGCTCGGCCAGAAGGAGATCTGCTGCGGTGCTACCACCTACAACCTCGGGGCCGAGGACACGTTCAAGGAAATCGCTGCGGAGAACACCGCGATGCTCAACGAGCTCGGCGTCGAGCGGGTGGTCACGAGCTGCTCCGGCTGCTACAGCGTTATGAAGAACGAGTACCCGAAGGTAGTGCGGCGGAACTTCGAGGTCGTACACGTGGTCGAGTACCTGGACCAGCTCATCCAGGATGGCAGGCTCAAGCTGACGAGACCAGTGAAGCTGATGGCTACCTACCACGACCCGTGCCACCTCGGGCGCTACAGCGAGCTCTACGACGCCCCCCGCCGTATCATGGAGGCTATACCGGATCTCGAGCTGGTGGAGATGCCGCGCAACCGCGAGAAAGCGTGGTGCTGTGGGGCGGGGGCCGGCGTCAAGACGACGTTCCCGGACTTCGCGGCCTGGGTCGGTGAGGAGCGGGTCAACGAGGCGAAGGAGACCGGCGCCGAGGCCCTGGTGAGCGCGTGCCCGTTCTGCGAAGGCAACCTTACCGACGTGCTCGAGGCGACCTCGGCCGGAATGGATTTCTACGACCTCACCGACCTGGTCCTGATGTCCCTGGAGACTTGAATAACACGATCCCGACCGGAAAAAGGAGGAGGGCATGGCAGACACTGTGGCATTTGGCTCGGTGGAGTGGCTCGACGCCTACGTCGAGCTCTACAACAAAAACTCCGGCGTCCAGGAGGCGCTCAAGGACCTGACCGCGAGGGTCGCCTACGAGTTCACGGACAGGCCCGACATCACACCGAAGTACGTCTTCATCAATAGTGGCAAGATAGACGAGCACGGCTCCGTCGAGGACATCGACGCCATGGACTACGTCATCAAGGCGAACTACGGGATCTGGCAGTCGATGACAGAAGGAGAGCTCGACCCCATGAACGCCCTGATGTCGGGCAAGATAAAGGTGACCGGCAACATGGCCGCGATCCTGAAGCACGCCGACGGGCTCCAGGGGACGTTCGAGGTCGTAGAGGCTATACCGACGACTTTCGACTGAGGGGGGGCTCGGGGTACGTTTTTTCCTTGCTACGGGAGTACCCTGAGGCTGCGGAAAAAAGCACCCCTCGCCCTGCAGGAATAGGTTTGCAGTTCTCTCAGAATCTCAAAAGAAACGGGTAGGAGGAATATGTTGGATCTAAGTGGGAAGGTTGTGGTGGTGACGGGGGCGGCGATGGGGATGGGCAAGCTGGAGGCCTTGAATTTCGCGCGGGAGGGTTGCAGGGTCGTCATCACCGACGTCAACGAGGCGAGACTGGCGGAAACGCTGGAGGAGTTCAACCGGAACGGGTATGAGGCTTACTCCTACGTCCTCGACGTATCCGACCGCGAAGCCTGCCTGAAGATCGCGGAAGAAATAAGACGCGGCGTGGGCCCCGTGGACATAATGGTCAACAACGCGGGCGTAGTCGAGTGCGGGGATTTCCTCGACATGTCGGAGGCGGCGATCCGCAGGATGATGGAGGTCAACTACCTTGGGCAGGCGTGGATGATGCAGGCCGTGGTGCCAGACATGGTCCGCCGCGGAAGTGGCCACGTCGTAAACATCTGCTCATCGGCCGGCAAGGTCGGGGTGGCGCGGCTCGCCGCCTACTGCGCGACGAAGTTCGCGGGCATCGGGCTCACAGACTCGGTGAGGGCCGAGCTTCGCTGCAGCGGGGTCCGGTTTACTATAGTCAACCCGGGGTTCGTAAAAACCGGCATGTTCGAAGGCGCCAGGGTGCCGCGCATTACGAGCTGGCAGGACCCTCAGAAGATCGCGGCAACCTCCTGTTCTTCCCGAAAGGAACGCCGCGTTCCTGGCCGATCTCGGCATATCTGCTGAGAATCGTGGACGGGGGCCGCTGCGCGTCCTCTTTCAGGACGAGCGTCGAGGCACCGGTCGGGCACCTGGCGAGGTCTACTTTCATCGCCTGATCACCCTCGACTCTCGCGTCTATCTGGCATCGCTCTACGCAGGTCCCACACCTGGTGCATTTCGACTCGTCGGCGACCGCATAGTATGCGGACTGCACGTAATCGACGGGGCGGTCCTGGAGCTTGAGGCGTGGCGATGCCGGTCTCTCGCAACCTGAAGGCGCCGGAGGGCACCGATCGTCCGGAGGCCCCCGATGATCGCCCTTCCACGCTGCACGAGGGCGAGGCTTCGTACATGAAGCTCGTTATCTCCGATGCCATCCGAAGGAACAACAGCGTGATGTCACGGGCGGCTGTCGACCTCGGCATCAGCCGTGCCACCCTGTATCGAAGAATCGCCAAGTACGGGATCGAGGTCCAGGGGCCGGCTCCAGTGAAATAAAGCCCGCGGTCTGGATAACGAAGCTCGGCAGTTCGACCGAGGCCTCTCGAGACCGGCACCGGCACTTCTTTTATGACGCGCACATCCCTATAATAGGGCGAGTCGGGGTGTAGCGCAGCCAGGTTAGCGCGCAGCGTTCGGGACGCTGAGGTCGCCGGTTCGAATCCGGCCACCCCGACCACTCACCAACTGATTCAACATCCAGCCTGATCATATGAGAACCGGCGTCCCGGGGAATGCGGTTGAATAGAGCAGGAAGCTGTCCTCCTGTCCATCGAAGCTGTTCAGCGGGGAAGTAGCTGAGTTTCTATGACCTTGACAACAACATGCGCGACGAGGTGCTTGCTTTTCTTGCGAGGGAGCCTGAGTACAACGTCGTCCTGATGTACAACGCGGACCGCTTCGGCATGGATGACGGCGGCCTGCCGCTGGACGGCTACTATTTCGGCCGGAGAGGCGCGTCCGGCCTTACGGCGGTGGGCGCGGTCTATAACCTCGGCTCGCTATTCTTCTACGCGGCCGAAGAGCAGGCTGTTGCCGGGATGGCCGGGCACCTCGCTGAGGCCGGGCGGCTCCCACGTTTCATCCAGGGCCCGAAGCCACAGGTAGCAAGCCTGCTCCGAGAGTTCCGCGACCTCGGGAGGCCGGAGCCGACAGCCCTGGTCTCCGAGTGGCAGGTCCTTCGCGGCCGGGTCAGCCCGAGGATGAGCTCCAGGGGTACCAGACCGGCGCGCCTCGATGAGCTGGACAGGCTCATCACCATGGGGCAGGCGATGCACCGCGAGGTATTCGACGCCGAGGGCATGGACGAGATATCGCTGGGCAAGCTGCTCAGCTTCCAGATGGAAGGCGGGGGCGCGTTCGTCCGAGAGATAGCGGGCGAGGTTGTCTCCAAGGCGGAGGCCACCATGGTCAAGCCGCACGCCGCTCTCCTCAGCGGCGTCTACACGCTTCCCGAGCACCGCGGACACGGGCATTCCACGGCCTGCGTGGCCGCTCTCTGCCGGCGCCTGCTCGAAGAAGTGGGCGCGGTCACTTTGAGCGTCGAGCCCGACAACCAGGCGGCGTACCGGGCCTACCGGCGGATCGGCTTTGCCCGGGTCGCAGACTGGATGCTGGTCTCCTTCGACTGACCAGCGGGCTACGCGGCCGTAGGAGTCGGCGAATAATTGCCGGCGCGGCCGGCGCGGCCGCCTCTCCATCTGTCGCCGAGTCGCGCCGAACAGCGGTATCATCTACTCGGTGGCCTTAGCCTGGAAGATAATGGGGGAAGGAGAGCCTCGTGGAATGCGGTGAAACCATGAACCGGCTTGAGGCCCTCTCGGACCCAAAAGCCCTCGAGGGCATGGCTCGCTACGGCATCAACCCCGAAAAGACGCTGGGTGTCTCAATCGCAAACCTGAGGAAGCTTGCGAAGGAGGCCGGAAGAGACCACGGACTCGCCCTGGAGCTCTGGGACTCTGGCGTTCACGAGGCGCGAATCCTTGCCGGCATGGTTGACGACCCCGGGATGGTGACAGAGCGGCAGATGGAGGCGTGGGTAGCCGGCTTTGACTCCTGGGACGTCTGCGACCAGGTCTGCATGAACCTCTTCTGGCTGACCCCGTTCGCTTATGACAAGTGCTTCGAGTGGAGCGCCCGCCCCGAGGAGTTCGTCAAGCGCGCCGCCTTCGCGCTGATGGCCCGCCTCGCGTGGAGCGACAAGGGGGCTACCGACGAGCGCATCGCGGAGTTCCTTCCCCTCATCAAGAGGGAGGCCAGCGACGAGCGAAACTTCGTGAAGAAGGCCGTCAACTGGGCACTCCGGCAGATAGGTAAGAGGAACGTGGCCTTGAACCGGCTGGCCATCCGGACCGCGAAGGAGATACTGGCACTCGACACCAGGGCGGCGCGGTGGGTGGCCTCCACCGCCTTGAAGGAGCTGGAGGGAGAGGCGGTCCAGCGCAGGCTTGCGGGCCGCTAGCTCAACGTGCCTTCCATGCTAAAGGCGTCCACCGGCGTAGAAAAGATGATTTCGCGCCTCGATAACGAATAACGATACCTGCTAGGTGCAAAACAGGAGCGCGACGCGTGGGGTGATGGTTGTACAATATGCTGAAGACGGCAGTTGGCAGCGGGTGCCGGTGAGGAAAGGTGGAAGCAGTGGTCAAACATGACGTCCTTGACGATTTTGTCTCGCAGGCCAGGAAAGACCTGAGGGGCAAGCTGAAGGACCGGTTCACTTCTCAGAGCCTCGATCGGGGTCAGTTCGTGTTCTTCGAGGGCGATGAGGCCGCTTTCCTCTACGTCGTCGAGTCCGGGGTCATCGAGGCCAACGTCGTCCACGGTGACGGCAAGGTATATATCTTCCACTTCATCTTCCCCTCGGACGTGTTCGGGGAAGGGGTGGCGTACGGCCAGGACTACTACCCGTTCTCCGCGGTTGCCAGGAAAGAGTCCCAGGTCTGGAAAGTGCCCAGGGAAGACCTGCTCTCCGTCATCGCCGCCGACCCGGCTTTCGAGAGACACCTGCTGAAGCTCGTCGGGCAGAAACTCGACTCCTCGTACATGAAGGCGCGCTGCATCGCGGGCGAGAGGGTAGAGAAGAGGGTGGCCTGCATCCTTATGAAGACCCTGGACCAGGAGCGAGGCATCTACAAGAACTGCGCCGAGAAGCTCGACACCCCGCTCACGAACCGCGACATCTCCGGGCTCATCGGCTCCACCGAGGAGACAGTCTCCCGGGTTATGAGCCGGCTTAAGAAAGAGGGCATCATGGGGACCCGGGACAAGCACCTGGTGGTGCTGGACCAGGACGCACTGGCCGGTTACTTCGATTCCATTTGACGGTCGACTGGAGGAAAAAGAATGCCCGAAGTCTACCTGGACCACTACGCGGCGACCCCGGTACTCCACGAGGTCGTGGAGGCGATGCGGCCGTATTTCACCGAGAGCTTCGGCAACCCGTCTTCCCTGCACGGGTGGGGAGACGTCGCCAGGCTGGCCCTCGATGAGGCGCGCGAGAAGGTGGCCGCGCTCATCAAGGCCCGGCCCGAGGAGATAATCTTCACCTCGGGCGGCACCGAGGCCAACAACCTGGCGGTCAAGGGCATCGCCTGGGCCGCCAGGAAGAAAGGTAACCACGTGGTGGTGTCGGCGGTTGAGCACTTCTCGGTGCTGCATGCCGCGAGGACACTGGAGAAGTTCGGAATGGAGGTCACCGAGGTCGCCGTGGACTCCTCCGGGATGGTCGACCCGGAGGCGGTGCGTGACGCGATCACGCCCGAAACGGTGCTGGTCTCGGTGATGGTCGCGAACGGCGAGGTCGGGACTATCCAGCCGGTCAGGCAGATAGCCGCGGTGGCCGGCGAAAAGGGAATCCCGTTCCATACGGACGCGGTGGCCGCCGCCGGTTGCGTTCCGATCGATGTCGAGGACGTCGGCGCCGACGCCATGTCGATCGCCTCCGACCTTCTCTACGGCCCCAAGGGCGTCGGGGCCCTCTGGGTAAAGAAAGGCCGGCGGCTGATGCCGCTCTTGGACGGAGGTGTCCAGGAAGGCGGCCGGCGGGGTGGCACTGAGAACATGCCGGGGATCGTGGGTATGGGCAAAGCGGCCGAGCTCGCCGTGACGGACATGGAGCGACGGGCCGAACACCTCCGCGTTATGAGCCAGGCACTGCTCGAGAGGCTGCCGGCGGCCATTCCCAGGCTTACCGCCACGGGCCATCCCGACCAGCGGCTCCCCTGGAACGCGAGCTTCGTGGTGGAGTTCATAGAAGGTGAGGGGATGCTTCTCTTCCTGGACCAGCTGGGGATCGCGGTCTCGAGCGGCTCAGCCTGCACTTCGCGCGCGCTCAAGGGCTCGCACGTTCTTACCGCCTGCGAAATCCCGGCGGAGATAGCACAGGGCTCGCTGCTGTTCAGCTTCGGGCTCGACAACAAGCCCGAGGACGTAGATTATGTCATCGAGACACTGCCGCCAATAGTGGAGAGGCTGCGGCAGATGTCTCCGCTATACGATAAGTTCCTTAAGCAGGGAGGTGGTTGAGATAGCGCAGTACAGCGACACGGTCATGGACCACTTCATGAACCCCCGCAACGTCGGCGAGATCGAGGACGCTGACGGGGTAGGCGAGGTCGGAAACCCCGTCTGCGGCGACATGATGACGTTTTACGTCAAGGTCGGGGACGACGACCGTCTCGAGGACGTCAAGTTCAAGACGTTCGGGTGCGGGGCCGCCATCGCGGTCTCGAGCATGGTGAGCGAGATGGCGAAGGGCAAGACGCTCGACGAGGCCCTTCAGATATCGCGCGGAGACGTCGCGGAGCAGCTCGGCGGGCTGCCCGAAAACAAGATGCACTGCTCCAACCTGGGGGCGGACGCGCTGCACATCGCCATCGAGGACTACAAGAGCAAGAAGACCGCGAAGGAGGGCTGAGCATGGGAGGAGCAGGCGAAGAAAGGGTTGATGCGTGCCACTGCCCTTACTGCGACGTCGAGATAGAAGATGTCCGGGAAGAGGCGGTCTTCTGTGTGGCTTGCAAGACGGTGATAATCGAATGCGTCCGCTGTGGCAAGCCCGTGCGGGAAGGGGTGGAGACCTGCCCGTCCTGCGGGGAGCCTCCGCGCTGACGTGGCCGGCCTCCTCCACTCGGGCGGAAAAGCGGCCACCCGATTCCCAACCCACCCGCCGGAGGAGCAAGGAGAGGTGACATGAGTGAAGAAAAGATGACCCTTATCGTGTTCAGCGACGACCTGGACCGGGCGCTGGCCGCGTTCAACCTCGCCAACACGGGCGCCTCCATGGGCATGGACGTCACCATGTTCTTCACGTTCTGGGGGCTCGGCGTCATCAAGAAGAAGAGGGTGGCCAGGGGCGGCAAGAGCTTCATGCAGTGGATGATGGGGCTCATGAAGCGCGGGAGCGCCCGGCGGTTGAAGATGTCCAAAATGAACATGCTGGGCATGGGGACCGGCGCCATGAAGTCGATGATGAAGACGTACCGGATGCCGTCGCTCGAGGAGATGATAGCCCTCGCCAGGGAGCAGGGCGTAAAGTTCATCGCCTGCACGACCTCTATGGCGTTGATGGGCCTGAGTAAAGATGACTTCATCGACGAGGTGGAGGAGGTCGCCGGGGCCGCCACCTACCTTGGCATCGCCTCTGACGCGAAGGTAAACCTGTTCATATAGGGGTCGGGCCCCGCCACGGAGGTGTGACATGGAAGCGGACCACACGATCGACTGCGTGGGGCTGTACTGCCCGATGCCAATCGTCAAGACCTCCCAGGCCATCAAGGAGCTTTCCGCGGGAGAGGTCCTCGAGGTCATCGCCGACGACGCAGGCATCAAGAGCGACATGCGCGCCTGGTGCGACAAGACCGGCAACGATTGCGTCGCCGTCGAGGAGGACCAGGGCGAGATAAAGGTTTACGTCAGGAAAAAGAAGGATTGACCGTATAAGACTGCTCGGGGGTGAATGATTTGGCGGATGAATCGATTCAGGACGGTCTGCACCAGGCATACGAGGGCGAGGCCAAGGCCAGCGTCAGACTAAAGGTCTACGCGGAACACGCGGACAAGGAGGATTACGCCAGCGTCGCAAAGCTTTTTCGCGCCATAGCGGAGTCTGAGGCGATACACGGTCGCAACAACCTGCGGCTGCTGGGCGAGGTCAAGGATACCGAGACCAACCTGTCCGAATCGTTCGCGAGGGAGACCAGGATCGCCCAGGTGCACTACAGCGACTTCATAGCCAGGGCCGAAGAGGCCGGAGACGAGAACACCGCCCGGATGTTAACCTGGGCCCGCGATGTGGAGGAGGTCCACGCCAAGCTCTACGAAAAAGCCCTGGAGCACCTTCTCGCCGAGGAAGACCCCACTTACTACATCTGCGAGGTGTGCGGGTACGTCACCGACGGCAGCATCCCGGAAAAATGCCCCGTCTGCGGCAGCCCGGCGAAGGTATTTTTCGAGGCCAGGTGAAAGTATAATCCGGAAATCAACTTCAAAGGGGTAAGTCTATCTATGGTCGGCAGGATACTGAATTCCCGGTATGAGCTCGAACAGTTGATCGGCACGGGCGGCATGGCCGATGTCTACAGGGCCAGCGACAACCTGCTCGGCCGCACAGTCGCGGTGAAGCTACTCCACCCCCAGTTCGCCAAAGACGAGGTGTTCATCGCCAGGTTCCGCCAGGAGGCGCAGGCCGCCGCCAACCTCAACCAGACCAATATCGTCAACGTCTACGACTGGGGCATCGAGGACGGCACCTACTACCTGGTGATGGAATACGTCCAGGGGCGCGACCTCAAGGACATCATCCTCCAGGGCGGCCCCCTTCTCCCTGAAAGGGCGGTCGAGATCGCCATGTCCATCTGCCTGGCGCTGGAGGCGGCCCACGCCCAGGGCATCGTTCACCGCGACATAAAGCCGCAGAACACCATTGTCACCTACGACAACCAGACCAAGGTCATGGACTTCGGCATCGCCCGCACCGCGGGCGGCTCGGCCATGACCCAGACCGGGACCATCATGGGCACCGCCCAGTACATAAGCCCCGAACAGGCCCAGGGCCGCGCCGCTGACCCGCGTTCCGACCTCTACTCTCTCGGGGTCGTGCTCTACGAGATGCTCACGGGCAGGGTGCCCTTCGACGGCGACAACCCCGTTTCCATAGCCTACAAACACGTGCGGGAAGACCCCCTTCCTCCCTCGATGATCAACCCCGATGTCTCGCCGGGGCTCGAAGCCGTGGTCATGAAAGCCCTCGCCAAGAACCCCCAGAACCGCTACCAGAACGCCGTGGAAATGCGCCGAGACCTCGAGCGCTCCCTCGAGGGCACCCCTGTGTACGCGACCCCGGTGCTCCCCAGGGACGAAGCGGCGCCGGGCGCCACCCGGGCATATCCCGCGGTCGCGGGCGCTCCACCTGGAAGGCGCTCGCTCGCCTGGCTCTGGATCTCCATCATCGTGATAGTCATCCTCGCCGGTATCGGCGTGGGCGTCTGGGCCATCGTGCGGAACACCGGGGGCGTGTCGGTCCCGAGCATCATGGGAAAATCCGTCACCGAGGCCCAGCAGGTCCTGGCTGACGCCGGGCTCAAGATGAAGGTCGCCAAAACGGTGATAGACCCGGAAAAGCCCAAAGACATCGTGATCAGCCAGTCCCCGGGCCCGGGGACCAGAATCGACAAGGGCGAAACGGTGGAGGTGGTGGTGAGCAAGGGCCCGAACCTCGGCGCGGTACCCGAGGTCGTCGGCCAGTCCCGGACGGACGCCGAAGGTGCACTGAAGGCTGCCGGGTTCGAGCTCGGGAACGTGACCGAGGCGTACAGCACCTCGGTCGCCAAGGGGACCGTTTCGTCCCAGGACCCGCAGGCCGGCACCCAGGCCTCGAAGGGCAGTCCGGTCTCCATCGTCGTCAGCAGGGGGCCGGAGACGGTCACCGTCCCCAATGTCGTCGGTTCGAGCCAGGCAGTCGCCACCCAGAGGCTCTCTGACGCGGGCCTGCAGGCGCAGGTCCAGACGGCGGCCTCCAGCACCGTGCCCGAGGGCAGCGTCATCTCGCAGTCCCCGGCCGGCGGCGACTCCGCGCCCAAGGGGTCCAAGGTGACCATAACCGTGGCCAAGACGCCGCCAAAGGTGCCCGACGTGGTCAGCATGTTGAAGGCCGACGCGGAGAACGCCCTTGTGAGCGCCGGGTTCACGGTCACGGTCATCAGCGAAGCAACGCCCGACCCGACCAGGGTGGGGCGGGTCATCAGCCAGGACCCGCCGGCGCTGAGCGAAGCCCCCGCCGGCAGCGCGGTCAAGATCCGCGTCGGGGCCGCTCCCTGAAGACGTGCTGCTCGCGCGGCCGCTCCCCGCGGACTCACCCGTAGCTGGAAACGACAGCCGAACAGGAGGAAGCGACATGGAACGGGCAATAATGCTCTCAACGCTGCTGGAGCAGTCCAGGGAGACCGACATCCCCGACGCTTTCGTGCTCCAGAACGGGAAATTGCTGAAGGTCAACATGGCCGCGGCGGGAGGCCAGGTGCTCACCAAGGCGGGCGCCATGATAGCCTACCAGGGCCAGATGAACTTCGCCAAGAAAGGCGGCGGAGCGGGCAAATGGCTGAAAAAGCAGGTCTCCGGCGAGCAGTTTACCCTCATGGAGGTCAACGGGGAGGGCGACCTGTTCCTGGCGGACGCGGCCAACGACATAATCCTGTTGTACCTGGATAACGAAGCCATCGGGGTCGAGTCGCTGAACCTGCTCGCCTTCACCCCGAGCATCTCCTGGGACATCAAGATGATAAAAGGCGCGGCCGGCATGATGTCGGGAGGCCTGTGGACGCTGGAGCTCCAGGGCACCGGCTACCTGGCGCTCATCAGCAAGGGCACGCCCATGGCTCTGACCGTCACCCCGGACTCGCCGACCTACACCGACCCCAACGCGACGATCGCCTGGTCCTACGGCCTCGAGCCGTCGGTGAACGTGGACGCCAACCTGAAGAGCCTGAAGGGCATGTTCGGTTCGATGACAAGCGGCGAGACTTTCCAGCTGGTGTTCCAGGGGCAGGGCTACGTCATCGTCCAGCCGAGCGAGGTCGCCCCCACCACCAGCATGGCAGGCCAGCAGG
Organism: Candidatus Geothermincolia bacterium; assembly: GCA_038326775.1. Taxonomy (GTDB): domain Bacteria; phylum Actinomycetota; class Geothermincolia; order Fen-727; family Anoxymicrobiaceae; genus DYIU01. The sequence goes on along the minus strand of JBBQKJ010000009.1, from coordinate 65,824 downwards.
GCGGCGGCGGTGGCGCGGGGGGCATCCTGGGGGGCATCCTGGGCCAGTGAGCCCGCGTTCATCCGGAACTTGCCGGATCCGCAACCCGCGTGGTTTGACCGACGCTTGCGCCGGACAAGGCGGTGAGTCTATCGCTCAGGAGTATCTCAACGCGTCCATGGCGGCTTCTTCACCGCTTCGAAGCGAGCCCTCGACCGAGGAAAGAAGGCGCATGTAAGACCCGGCGAGATACAAGCCGCCGACCTTTCCGCAATCCCCCGACCTCAAAGCCTCCATCGCGGCCAGCATGCCCGGCGGTTCCAGGCAGATCGCCTCGTCCCATCGGCAGTGCAGATAAAACAGCGGTTTGCCGGGCATCGACGGAACGAATCTCCTGACTTCTTCGATCATGAGTTCGGCGAGCTTCCCGTCAGGCAGATCGTCGTATTCCGAGGCCTTTCGGCCATAGGTGAAGCAATGGACCTGTCCGGCGCCCCGTGGAGTGTGGTCCGGAGATTTCTCGGAGCTGTCGACTATGGCGGGAAGGAACGATCCGGCCTTTCTCGGTATCGCCCCCGCGTACCAACCGCGCGGCAGCAGGCGCTCCTCGAGGCAGAAGCATACGTGCCGGCACTTGCTGTATCTCACCTTTTCGAGCGCTTTACGCATTCCGTCTGGCAGGTCGCCGATGATGTCGCGGGCGACACCCGCGGTCGTGGCGCATATCACCGCGTCCGCTTCGACAAAGCCCTCATCCGTTTCGACACCCTTCACTGCCTTGCCGTCGAGGACAACCCTCTTCACGCGTGAGGAGAGCCTCACCTCGTCAGAGCATTCCTCGTGCAGCCTGTCGGTCAGCGATCCGAAACCGCCCCTGAGGGCGAGAAGGCCCCTGGCGAAATTGAAAAGAGAGAGCGCATGGGCGGTTCCGATATCTTCAGGCTCACCGAGGGTCAAACCTGCGCAGAACTGCTGGAAGATGCTCTCCAGAGCTTCCTTTCCGCCGCACTTCAAAACGAAATCGGCAAAACTCAGGTGATCGACACCGCGCAACCTGTCGAAATCGACTTTTAGCACCGCCGGAAGCCTGCGCAAGATACGAGGCCCCATCCTGGCCGCCTGGAGCATCGCCATCGGCGGCACTCCAGTGAAAAGGCCGGGAAGCGCTTTCAGCCGGTTGACCGCGCTCGTGTCGTCGGAAATAACGTGGAACTTCCCGTTTCTCCAGGTGGCCGCCTTGAAGTTGAACGGGATGATGTCCCGTGACATGCCGAGCTCCTCGCAGAAACGAAAAGTCGTTTCATAGAACTTGCCCAGGAACTGGGCGCCCATGTCACAGGTGAAACCGTCTTTCGTGACGCAAAGAGCCCTCCCGCCGGCGTTGTCCGAACGCTCAAACGTCACGACGTCGACGCCCTTCTTCTTTAAAGCGTAGGTCGCGGCAAGCCCGGCCGGTCCGGCCCCGACAACGACAACCTTCATCATCCCACCTCCATAATCAAGCCACCCTTGAGGACTTTCATCATTTCGCGGCTATCCCTTCTTACCGCGATAATCGGCGCTGTAAAGGCCCCTCGCAAGCCTCGATTTTCTGAGCAGTCCAATCTCCCAGCGCGCCCCCGCGACACCACCCCTGCGCACTGGTTTCGCAGGCTGCGGCAAATATGAAGCGCGGCACGGCGAATTGCTCGATGCTGTAATGAAAACCATTTGAAATTTACAAATAGTTGTGTATAGAATTCAAGGGCTTAAATTGGATGTGAGTCGCGGTGCGCCCCTTCAGGGTGCGCCGATTCATGTCAGCAACCAAACAATGGAGTGGAAGATGAGCATTGAACACGGAGTTTTCGTGGAGAAATACGACCTCCTGGGTTGCATCCAGTGCGGCAGGTGCACCGGTGGTTGCCCTGTCACTGAGCGCACCGCCCTCAACGTCCGCCGCTTCGTCTACGACACGGTTGACGACAGCCGGCTCGAGGAGCTCTCCGAGAGTCCTGACATCTGGGACTGCACCACGTGCAACACCTGCGCCATCCGCTGTCCCAAGGGGCTGGAGCCGTTCGAGGTCCTGCTCGGCCTCCGGGCCATGAGGGCCGAAGAGGGCAACATCGAGCAGACCGCCATCACCGCTCTTGAAAGCATGTTCAACAACGGCAACCCATGGGGCAAGGCCGCGGCGAAGCGGATGGACTGGGCTGAGGGGCTCGAAAACGTCCGCGTGCTCGAGGAGGGTGAGAAGGCCGACGTGCTGCTGCATATATGCTGCACCGGCGCCTACGATCCGAAGATCATGCCGATCGTGAAGAAGCTCGTGCGCGTGCTCAACGCGGCGGGCGTCGATTTCGGGTTCATCGGCACGGAGGAGAAGCACTGCGGTTCCGAGGCCCGCAGGCTCGGCGAGGAAGGCCTTTTCGAGTACTTCGACGAGGAGAACACCGAGCTCTTCGGGCGGTACGACGTCAAGCGCCTGGTGACCCTCTCACCCCACTGCTTCAACTCCTTCAAGAACGAGTACACCAACCTCGCGCTGCCAGTGCAGCACTACACACAGCTCATCGCCGAGCTGCTCGAGGACGGCAAGCTGGAGCTCACTAAAGAGATCTCCTCGAAGGTCGTCTTCCACGACCCCTGCTACCTCGGCAAGAAGAACCTTGTCTTCGACGAGCCGCGCTACGTGCTCGGCAAGATCAAGGGGGTCGAGCTCACCGAGTTTTACCGCTCAAAGGAGCGCAGCCTCTGCTGCGAAGGCGGCGGCGGCAAGATGTGGGTAGAGTCCGAGTCAAAGGCGCCTCGTCTCGCCGAGACCCGTGTCGCGGACGCGCACGACCTTGGCGCGCAGACCATAGCGGTGGCCTGCCCGTTCTGCTGGCTGACCATCGAGGACGCCATCAAGGCCAAAGGCTTCGAGGAAGAGATGCAGGTAAAGGACATCCTGGAACTCCTGGACGAGGCTCTATAGAAGGGGAATAAGGAAACGATCGGACATTTGACCAGTAAAGGCAGCTCGAAAAGAAGTGAGGTGAACCGGGTATGAAAATTGTGGTCTGCGTGAAGCAGGTGCCGGACACTTCCGATCCCGACACTGAAGTCCACATAGACTCCAGTGGGAAGGGCGTTGATCAGGGGAAGTTCAGCTTCGTGATCAACGACGCGGACAACTACGCGGTGGAAGAGGCGATCCTGCTCAAGGAGAAGCACGAAGGAGAAGTAACGGTTGTTAACGTTGGGTCCGAAGCGGCCAACCAGGTTATCAGAATGGCTCTCGCCAAGGGCGGCGACGGCGCGATCAGGCTGGACGACGAGAAGTTCGCCGGCTCGGACCCGGTGGCCCTTGCCCGCATACTTCAGTCGGCCATCAAGGACCTGTCCTGCGACATCGTGATGACCGGATGCCTGGCTTCCGATGACGGCTACGGCGCGGTCGGCGTGGCGCTGGCAAGCCTGATGGGCGTGCCTCACGCGGCGTACGTCAAGACCGTCGAGGTCATCGGCGAGGGCAAGCTGAAAATCGGGCGCGAGCTCGAGGGCGGCCTGCTCGAGATGGACGAGATCGACACGCCCTGCGTGCTCACCATCCAGACCGGCGGCAACGAGCCCCGCTATGCCTCGTTCAAAGGCATCCGCGAGGCTTCCAAGAAGGAGATCAAGGTCATGGACCTGGCGGCGACCGGCCTCTCGGAGGACCAGGTCGGCGAGGCCGGTTCAGTGGCAGTGATGGTCCAGTACTCGGTTCCAGTGGTTGGTGACCTCGCGGAGATCCTCGAGGGCGACCCTGGTGAGACCGCGGGCAAGCTCGCCGGCATACTCAAGGAAAAGGGGCTGGTATAGATGCACGAGATATTCGTACTGGCGGAGCACAGGCAGGGCGAGCTGCGAGACGTCACCCTGGAGATGCTGACTCTCGCCGGCCAGCTCGAAGGCAAGGTCACGGCGGTCCTGCTCGGCAGCGGGATGGACGATTTCGCTGGCAAGCTCGCGTCATACGCGGACAGGGTCATCGTAGTCGACGACCCGATGTTCGCGAACTGGAACGCCATCAACTTCCAGGCTGCCCTGGTCGCGCTGATCAACAAGGACAAGCCCCACCTGGTGATAATCCCGAACACCGGCCAGGGCGCCGACATACTGGCGTCGCTCGCTCTCGAGCTCGGGGCGTCGTTCACCTCCGACATCATCGGCCTGGCCATCGAGGGCGACAAGCCGGTCGCGACCCGCGCGTATTACGGCGGCAAGATCAACGGCCGCATCGAGTTCAAGGACGCCGAGCTGTACGTGGTCGGGCTCCGCGAGGGCGCGGTCCCGGCCGCGGAGGGTGGCAAGTCCGGCGCGATCGAGAAAGTGGACAACCCGGTCGCATCGGAGGCGACCGCCCGCAAATTCCTCGAGTACGAGCAGCCCCCTGTCGGCGACGTTGACATCACCCAGTCCTCGATGCTCGTCTCCGTCGGCCGCGGTCTCCGCGAGGACAAGAACATGCCGATGGTCGAGGAGCTCGCCGGGCTCATCGGAGCGGACGTATCCGGAAGCCGGGCCGTTGTGGACGCCGGCTGGCTCCCGGCCGACCGCCAGGTGGGAATCTCGGGCAAGACCGTGAAGCCCAAGTTGTACCTGGCCCTGGGCATCAGCGGCGCGTTCCAGCATGTGACCGGGATGAAGGGCGCGGACCTGGTCGTTGCCATCAACAAGGACCCGGACGCCCCCATATTCCAGTACGCGGACTACGGAATAGCAGATGACTTGCTTAAGGTGGTTCCCGCCCTTATCGACAAGCTGAAGGAGATGAAGGGGTAGGCGCCCAAGGAGGACCGGAGTAAATGGTTGAAAGCTACAGACCCAAGATAGGCGTGTACGTCTGCGACTGCGGCATCAATATAGCCTCGGTTATCGACGTGCCGGCGGTCGTCGAGTTCGCCTCGAAGCTGCCCGGGGTCGCGGTTTCGCGCGAGTATACCTACATGTGCTCGGACCCGGGCCAGAACTTGATCAAGGAAGACATAGCCAACGAGAAGCTCAACCGCGTCATCGTGGCCTCATGCTCACCCCGCATGCACGAGCCGACATTCCGCAAGGCGATCAGGGAAGCCGGGCTGAACCCCTACTTCCTGGAGATGGCCAACATCCGAGAGCAGGTCTCCTGGGTGACAGTGGACCACGCCGAGGCTACCGAGAAGGCCAAGAAACTGGTCGAGGCCGCCGTTGCCAAAGCACTTCTGCTCGAGGCGCTCGAGGAGAAGGAGGTCGACGTCATCCCCTCCTGTCTCATCATCGGCGCGGGGATCGCGGGCATCCAGGCCGCGCTCGATATCGCGGACGCCGGGTTCAAGGTGTACCTGGTGGAGAAGACCCCGTCTGTGGGAGGCCACATGGCCCAGCTCGACAAGACTTTCCCCACCCTCGACTGCTCGGCCTGCATCCTGACTCCCAAGATGGTGGACGTGGCCAACCACCCCAACATCGAGCTCATGACCTACTCCCAGCTCGAGGAGATCTCCGGCTACGTGGGTAACTTCAAGGCCAAGATCCGCAAGAAGGCGCGCTACGTGGACTTCGATAAGTGCACCGGCTGCGGCGTCTGCGCGGAGAACTGCCGGCTGGCGGGGCGCATCCCCAGCGAGTTCGACGAGCTTATCGGCAATCGCGGGGCCATTTACCTGCCGTTCCCGCAGGCGGTCCCGGCCAAGTACACCATCGACCCGGAGCGTTGCCTGCAACTGTCCAAGGGGAAGTGCGGCAAGGAAGGCCCGGCCTGCGTGGCCGCGTGCGGCCCTGGAGCCATCAACTTCGAGCAGGAAGACGAGATGGTCGAGATAGAGATCGGCACCGTCATCGTTGCCACGGGCTTCGACGTTTTCCCCATGGAGAAAAAGCCCGAGTACGGCTGGGCAGAGAACGATAACGTGATAACCGGGCTCGAGTTCGAGCGCCTGGTGTCCTCGTCCGGCCCCACCGGGGGCAAGCCTGTCCTCGGCCGCGACAAGAAGGGCGAGGGCGGCTACCTCCCCGAGAAGGTGGCCTTCATCCACTGCGTGGGCTCCCGCGACAAGTCGGTCGGCAACGAGTACTGCTCGCGAGTGTGCTGCATGTACCTGGCCAAGCAGGCCCACCTCATCCGCGACAAGCTGCCCGAGGCCGAGATCACCGTCTTCTACATGGACATGCGCGCGTTCGGCAAGGGCTTCGAGGAGTTCTACGACAGGGTGAGGCGTGAAGGGGTGCGCTACGTGCGCGGCAACCCCTCGGAGATCTACCGCAAGGGTGACGACCACACCGTGGTCGTGAAGGTCGAGGACACCCTCACCGGCACCCCGATGGAATACGAGGCTGACATGGTCGTCCTCGGCGTCGGCCTCGAGCCGCGCAAGGACATCCGCGAGATCATCGACCTGTTCAAGCTCTCGCAGTCCACCGACGGCTTCTTCCTCGAGGCCCACCCCAAGCTGCGCCCCGTGGACACCGCCTCCGACGGCGTGTTCCTCGCCGGATGCTGCCAGGGTCCCAAGGACATCCCCGATACTGTGGCCCAGGCGAAGGCCGCCGCTTCCAGCGCGCTCATACTGATGGCTTACGGGAAGGTCAAGGTCGAGGCCATGGTCTCCGTGGTATCGCCGGATGAATGCCGGGGCTGCGGGTTCTGCGTGGAGGTGTGCCCGTTCGGCGCCATCGAGCTGGTCGAGGAAAACCGCATGGGCAACATAGTCCAGGTGGCGTTTGTGAACGAGGCGCTATGCAAGGGCTGCGGCAGCTGCGCGGCGGCCTGTCTGTCTGGTGCCATACAGCCCAGGTCCTTCAAGGACGAACAGATACTGCCACAAATAGCTGTACTAGGAGTGAAGCCGTAATGAGTGAAGAATTCGAGCCCAACATAGTCGCTTTCCTGTGCAACTGGTGCTCGTACGCCGGAGCCGACCTGGCGGGGACCTCGAGGATGCGTTATCTGCCGAACGTCAAGATAATCAGGGTGATGTGCTCGGGACGCGTTAACCCGCTGTTCCTCCTGAACGCCCTGCAGCAGGGCGCGGACGGCGTGCTCATCTCGGGCTGCCACCCGGGTGACTGCCACTACCTCGAGGGCAACTTCTACGCCAGGCGCCGATTCATGCTGATGCGCAAGCTCCTGGAGCACGTCGGGGTAGACCCCGGCCGCGTCAACATGAGCTGGGTATCCGCCTCCGAGGGCGCCAAGTTCGCCGACGTCGTCGAGGAGACGGTTGCCAAGGCCAAGGAAGCGGGTCCCATGGACCAATTCAGACGGAGGCAGATAAATTGGTAGACGAGAAAAAACTCCAGGAAAAGGCCAGGGAGACTCTTATACGCGATGACGTGAGGCGCCTCATCGGCTGGAAGCGGGGCACCTACGGCTTCGAAGCCGCTCCCGCGGTCGTGACCGACGCCTCCCAGGCCGAGCAGCTCATCTTCGACGCCACCTGCGTCGCGAACCCGGCCTCGTTTATCGCTATCGAGGAAAAGAAGCCGGTGCCGCGCGGCGCCGAGCCTGACACCCGCAAGGTGGCTGTCATGGTCAAGGGCTGCGACTCGCGCGCCGTGGTCCAGCAGCTCGTCGAGAAGGCGTACGCTCGTGAGGACGTGGTCGTCCTGGGCATCCCCTGCCTCGGGGTCGTCGACCGGCGCAAAGCCGAGAAGCTGTTCGGCCAGACCGGCGCGCAGGTCTCCGCGAAGGTCGACAAGGAGAAGGTGGCCCTCGATATCGGCGGCGATGTCAAGACGGTTGACCGGTCGAACATCCTCATGGACAAGTGCCTGCGCTGTCGCTACCCCAACCCGCTCGTGAGCGACTTCCTGCTGGGCGAGGAGGTCGAGAAGTGGGCCGACGACGACTTCGCCGACGTCGACGAGTTCGAGAAGATGAGCCCGGAGGATAAGTGGAAGCACTGGGATGAGCAGTTCTCCAAGTGCATCCGCTGCTACTCCTGCCGGAACGTCTGCCCGATGTGCTACTGCGTGGAGTGCGTGGTCAGCAAGCTGCGCCCCCAGTGGACGCGCCGGTCGACCGACATCAGCGAGAACACCGTCTACCACGTGCAGCGCGCGTGGCACCTGGCGGGGCGCTGTATCGAGTGCATGGAGTGCCAGCGGGTCTGCCCTGTGGACATCCCCATCATGACGCTCAATCGCAAGATGACCCGTGACGTTAAAGAGATGTTCGAGTACGAGCCGGGGGTGGACGTCGAGGCCGAGCCGATGCTCGCCTGCTACAACCCGCAGGACCCCGAAGAATACATAATGTAGGTGGAGGCTATGGGAGATTACAAGTTCGCAAGAGACAAGCTCGCAGATGTGCTAACCAGTCTCAAAGAGTATCAGGTCTTCGCGCCGGCTGCGGTCGGTGACGTGCTGAGGTTCAAGGAGGTCACCGACCCCGCCAACGTCAGCCTCGACTACGATAACACCACCGTCCCGCCCAAGGAGCTGATGTTCCCCCAGACCGAGACGCTCTTCAAGTACCGCCTGGGCTCAACGGAGGTCGAGCCGTCAGTGCCGGATGCCTCCAAGAAGAGGATGGTGTTCGGGATAAGGCCGTGTGACGCGCATGCCTACAGCATCGTGGACAACCTCTACGGGTGGGACTTCGCGGACCCCTACTACCAGAAGCGCCGTGAGGGCACCACCCTCGTCGGGCTCGCCTGCGCGGAACCTTGCGCTAACTGCTTCTGCCCGTCGGTGGGCGGCGGGCCGGCTTCAGAGAAGGGGCTGGACGCCCTCATGTTCGACCTGGGCGACGCGTACTACGTTAATTCCCTCACCGACAAGGGCGAGGAGTTCGCGAAGGCGGCGGGACTCGAGGCCGCCGGCGACGCGGACGCGAAGGCGGCGGCGAAACAGGGTGAGGACGCCCTGAAGAAGGTGGCGCGTTCCATCGACACCGCCGGCATACCCGAGAAGCTCCCGTCGCTCTACGACCACCCGTTCTGGGAGCAGTTCTCCGACAGGTGCCTGGGCTGCGGGATATGCACGTTCCTGTGCCCCACCTGCCACTGCTTCGACATCCAGGACGAGGCCGAGGCGTTCGACGCCAGGCGCGCGCGCATGTGGGACACCTGCATGTTCTCCGAGTACTCGCTGCACACGTCCGGGCACAACCCCAGGCCGACGCGCAAGGAGCGCACGCGCAACCGCATCAGCCACAAGTACTCGTACTTCCCGGAGAAGTTCGACGTGATAGCCTGCGTCGGCTGCGGGCGCTGTATCAACCACTGCCCGGTCAACATCGACATACTGGACATCCTGGATAAGTCCAAGCAGGCTGAAGCCAAGGAGGCAAAGACGGCATGATGGACGAAAGCAACCCTTATCTTCCTTATATAGTCAACATCGAGGACGCGCGCTACGAGACCCCGGGCGACAGGGCCATCAAGACGTTCAGGGTGACCTTCGCCGACGATAAGGTCTGGGACACCTGGAGCCACAGCCCCGGGAACTGCGCCATGGTCGGCCGGCTGGGCGTTGGCGAGGCCATGTTCTGCATCTCGTCTTCGCCGACCGAGGAGGGCTACCTGCGCTTCTCGATAATGAAGATGGGCAAGGTCACTCGAGCCCTCCACGAGCTGGAGACCGGTGACACCATGACCGTCAGGGGGCCGCTCGGCAACTCGTTCCCGATGGAGGAGTGGGAAGGAAAGAACATCGTGACCGTCGGCGGCGGCATCGGCCAGGCCCCTCTGCGGCCGGTCATCAACTACGTCAGGGCGAACCGCGACAAGTACGGCGAACTGCAGGTCATATACGGCTCGCGCACCTCCGAGGACCTCTGCTTCCAGGACGAGCTGGGCGAGTTCATGACCGAGTCGGGGACCTCGTGCCACCTCTCGGTGGACGTCGAAGAGGAGAAATGGCCCCACTTCGTGGGGTTCGTGCCCAACCTGCTGATGGAGGTCTCACCGAGCCCGGAAAACGCGATCGCGGTCACCTGCGGCCCGCCTATCATGATAAAGTTCGTGACCCAGAACCTCCTGAAGCTGGGGTTCGCGCCCGAGCAGATCTACACCACGCTCGAGGAGCGCATGAAGTGCGGCATCGGCAAATGCGGGCGCTGCAACGTGGGCCACCTCTACGTCTGCAAGGACGGTCCGGTGTTCAGCTACGAGACGCTGAAGAAGATCCCCGAGGCGTTCGCCTGACAAGAGAAAAACAGACAAATCGCTTGAAGGCGGGCTCGATGCCCGCCTTCTTCTGTTTGAGAAGCCTCCGTTGCTTGCGGCCAGGGCCCGTGCTGCCGGGCGGTTATCTCGAGAGCGAACGCGTCGAGGTCCGGGAGTTTGACCACTCCGACTATTCTGTTGAAGCCGAGGATATATAGCCTCGGTTCCCACCGGCAGGTTCCGTCGCGTCTCTATGCGTTCTTGCGCGTCTTCTATTACCGGGAAGAAGATACAGTACAATCCCTGTACAACGCCGCCCGGCTCTTTCTTCATCTCGGAGCCATCGGTGATATCGACGCTTTGACCTTGTACGGGTGTTCCATGAGATAAGTGAGCAAGTTCCTTTGGGTCACCTTCAGGAACGCCCGGATATCCGTTCCTGGAGGTGTCGCGTGCAGCACCGCTTCCATCAAGCCCTCCGCGGCCCGGTCGGCCTCCCTCGACCTGGGGTTCGCCGCCGTCGCCACCGGCATTGCCCGCAAGTCGTTGCAGGCCACCCACGCGTACGCCTCCGAGCGCTACCAGGGTGGGGCCGTCATCATCAACCACCAGCAGATGCGGCTCTTCCTTGCTGACATGGCCTCGGGTATCGAGATGGCCCGGGCAATGCTCCGCGCGGCGTGTCTGAACGGGAACCTGGCACAGGCTATATCCTGCCGCATGGAGGCTACCGACAGGGCGCTTCGCTCGGCCACCGACGGGTTGCAGATCCACGGCGGCTATGGCTACACTGAGGATTACGGCATGGAGCGTCTCGTGCGCGACGCCACGTACTGCCAGATCTATCCAAGGACGAACGAGGAATCCAGGCTGAAGCTGCTGAGCCTGATGGAAAACGGCTAACCGACCGGCGGAATGACTCCGCGTATAAAATGAAGGAGCTTTTACATGGATGAAGTCTATATCATCGGCGTGGGTATGCTGCGCTTCGGCAAGTACGCGGAGCGGACCATCAAGGACATGAGCTCCGAGGTCCTGGGTCTGGTTCTCCGGGACGCCGGGGCGCGAACGCAGGACGTCGAGGCCGCCTGGTTCTCGAACTCGTTCTGGGGCATCAACACCGGCCAGCACTCCATCCGCGGGCAGGTGGCACTGATACCCCTGGGCATCGAGGGCGTCCCGGTGATGAACGTGGAGAACGCATGCGCGGGGGCCTCCAGCGCGGTGAACGGCTGCTGGATGGGGATAAAGTCAGGCCTCTACGACGTTGCCCTGGCCGTCGGGGCGGAAAAAGTTTACAACCCCGCGGACAAGCAGGCCTCTTTCGAGATGTTCATCTCCAACACCGATGTCGATTTTACCCGCCAGATCATCGCCGCCTTCCAGGCCGACGCACAGAAGAAGGCGAAAGAGGCCGGGGCGGTGAAAGAGGGCGACGGTGGCGGGGGCGGCCACTCGCCTTTCATGGATTTCTACGCCATGGGCGCCCGCATGCACATGCAGCAGTACGGGACCACCCAGCGCCAGCTCGCGGTCATCGCCGCCAAGAACCACTGGCACGGCTCGATGAACCCGCTCGCCCAGTACCAGATGGACATGAGCGTGGACGAGGTCATGAACGACCGCCCGGTGGCCTACCCTCTCACCCGCTCGATGTGCGCCCCCATCGGGGACGGGGCCACCGCCGCCCTGGTCTGCTCCGAACGGGCCCTGAAACGGTTCCCGGACGCCCGTCCGGTAAAGGTGAGGGCATCTGTCCTTGCCTCGGGCAGCCTCAAGTTCGGCCCGGACCAGGAGCTGATCGGCAAGCGCCTCTCACGCAAGGCCTACGAGGTGTCCGGCCTGGGGCCCGGGGATGTCGACCTCGCCGAAGTGCACGACGCCACCGCCTTCGGAGAGCTTCTGCAGTGCGAGGAGCTGGGTTTCTGCCCCGACGGTGAAGGTGGCCCCTTCGCCGAGTCGGGCGCCACCAGGGTGGGCGGGAGACTACCCGTGAACACCAGCGGCGGCCTGGAGTGCCGCGGCCACCCCATCGGCGCCTCCGGCATAGCACAGTTACTGGAGCTGGTGACCCAATTGCGGGGTGACGCCGGCAAGCGCCAGGTGGAGGGGGCTCGCGTAGCCCTGGCCGAGAACGGCGGCGGCTTCATCGGCGCAGGCGAGGCCGCGATGTGCATACACATACTGGAAAAAACCTGAATGGGGGGAAAGTCGAGAAGGGGGAGTGACTGATGATCCTTGAGCACCTGCGCAAAGCCTATCTTCCCGCACTCCCGGACGTCTGGTCCAACCAGGAGTTCAGATTCGATAAGGAGAACCTGCTCATGCGGGCCTGGTGGTCGCCGGCCTCGGTGGCCATGCCACGGCTCACCGACCAGCGGGTGGTGGTGGGCGTCAGGAAGGCTATACGGCCTAAGTGCTCATGGGGGCGCCGTCCCTGATAATCATCCTCGGTGACAAGCGGGGCATCTCCAACATGGGCCGGGACTCCCTGCGTAACACCATGTATTGCCTGCTCGGATTCCTGGTCCGGGACTACCAGCCTGACGACCGGCTCCACACCGGCCTGGCCATGCGCCTGCCGGTGGTCATCAGCCAGCGCTTCACCAGGAGCCGGATCTGGGACGTAGCCGCAAGCACGGCTGCACCAGCTTCTCACTCGGGCAGCTGCCGGACGGGTTCAGACACTCAAAGTCTCCGGTTCGCGCTCGCTCTCGGCCTTCGGCTCAGCCGGCGGTTCGGGCTCGGGAGCGCACTTGCGGCCCGAGAAGAACATGAGCGACTTGACCTTCCTGGTGACCACCTTGTTGACGCCGCGGGACGCGAGTTCGGCGACGAACTCCTCCTCGGTGTAAACCGAGCGCGAGAAAAGGCCCAGCCGGGAGAGTACGCGGCGGAGGAGAATATCTGACATCAAGCGCTCGCCCCGAACGTACATCGAGCCTGCCAGCTTTCCGTTCGGCTTCAAGACGCGCACGAGCTCATCGAGCGCGCGCGCCGGCTCCGGGAAAGAGCCGAAGCCGTTCATGGTCAGCACGCCCGTGAACGTTCCGTCCACGAAGGGAAGGCTCGCGACGTCGGTGCGAACCAGCATGACGTTGCCGTAGTCCTCGGCGAGCACTTTCTCTTGTGCCCGATCGAGCATTTCCCTGCTGTAATCGGCCGCGATGAACTCGAGGTTCGGCTGCAGGCTGTACTCCCCCGCCGTGAAAACCCCGGTTCCAACGGGGATGTCCAGGAAGTAGCCGGGGTCGCAGTCGGAGGCCACGCTCTCCAACAGCTCGAAGAGCAGCGGGATGAACTTTGTGGTCCCCCACATCAGCCAGGTGACGAAGCGGTCGAACGGGGTGGCCGCGGTCACGTTCTTTTCGTACATCCTGCCCGCGATCCGCCCGAACGCCCGGTTGACCCTCTTCTGCCGGCCCTCCGGCTCGCCGTGGACGAGGTCGGCAATCTGGTCTTTTACCCGGTAGGTGTGGAGAACGCGTCCGCCGCAGCAATAGGAGTAGACCCGCGGGCGGTAGCGCATCTCACCCCCGCAGGCGGGACAGCGCAGGAGCTGCGCCAGGTGCTCATGGTTCACCGGGCGCACCCCCTCGAGGGGGCTCATCGTCCCCTATGCCCATGCCGGCTTCGCCGTCACCTTCGGCTGGTGCCAGCGGCGCCTCCGGGGGCTCCGCTCCGAGAGACTCTTCCAGCCGGCTCTTGAGAAGGCCTCCCAGCCCGCGCGTCCGGCAGGCCTGGTAGAACAGTACCACGCTCCAGAATGCGCCTACGGCGGCCAGCAGGAGGGCCGGCCAGTCGCGCTTGGCGAAGAATATGACCACCAGTGCTATCGAAAGCCCGAGTATTCCCAGCCCGCCCAGGAAGTAGATGTACTTGCGGAACCGGACCTTTCGCAGGTCCTCCCGCATTTCCTTTTCAGAGAACGACATGTGTCCCACCAGATTTGCCCTGCATGAAATATTACCCCCCCGCCCCCGTTATACCTTCCACCTGGGGCAGGCAGACCCGCCCAACGGGCCGGAGGCCGCTTTAAGCAATATAGGCAGTGCTTTGAAGTGCCCAGGCGCCGCGTGCTAACATGAGATCAGTGGTAGAAATGGCGTGCCACGCGCTTAAGTTCGACCAGGGGAAAGCCGGCACCCCAACCTGTAAGGACTCCGCTTACTGTTTCGTCTGTTCCACGTAAGAGCCCGTGAAACGATAAGGCACCCTATACGGGGTGAGCACGAGGGGGTGGCAGGATGAGACGTCTAAAGATACTGGCGCTCTGGGCGGCGGTTGTCGTGCTTGCTATGGGGATGGCGTTCGCCACGGTCCCCAGGGCAGCCGCCCACGACAAGTGGACGTTCGTCTGGGACCGGCAGTTTCCCGATACCACCAGCGACCTTTACGGGGTGGACGCCCTTGACGCGAACCACGTCTGGGCGGTGGGAACGGGCGGTGCCGTTCTGTTCTATGACGGCTCGACATGGACCCGGCAGGCGAGCGGCCTGACCCTGGAGACACTCTACGAGGTCAGCGCCCTTGACGCGAACCACGTGTGGGCGGTCGGGGGGCACGGCATCGTGCTCTTCTACAACGGCTCGAGCTGGAGCGCGCAGTCGAGCGGGACGACCCGCGCCCTCCACGGCGTATTCGCTCTTAGCGGCACGCACGTCTGGGCGGTGGGCGCCGGCGGGACCATCCGGCACTTCAACGGCGTGGTGTGGCAGGAGCAGGCAAGCGGCACCGCGCAGCCCCTGCAGTCGGTGGAGGCAGCCGACGCCAACCATGTCATCGCGGTCGGATCGGGTGTAAGGCTTTTCAACAACGGGACCGGCTGGGCCTCCATGGGGGCCACCACGGATGATTTCTCCTCGGTGTCGGCGCTGAACGCAACGAACTTCTGGGCGTCTGGACAAAACGGCCGAGTATCCTATTTCAACGGCTTGAACTGGGTAAACCAGGCGACCCCACCTCTCGCCGGGGACGAACAGGTCAGCGGGATATCGGCGGCAAGCGCGGGCCATGTCTGGGCCTGCACAAACCAGGGAATGGTCATCTTCTACGACGGGACCGAGTGGCAGTTCGAGTCATACGCCGACCCGGCCCTGATGGACATCTCGGCGGCGGATACTGGGAACGTCTGGGCCGTGGGGGCCGGCGGAAGGATAATGTACGGCCACAAGTTCGAGCCGCCTGCTACGAACCGGGACTGGGGCACCGACTCGCGCGGGATGACCTCCCCGCAGACCAACTGGTACCTGGCCGAAGGGTGCACCGGGCCGGGCTTCGTGACCTTGATTGAGATCGCGAATCCGCAGGCCGCCGCCGCTACAGTCAATCTGACGTTTATGGCCGATGATAGCGTGAGCGTCGTTCCGGCGTTCGTTGTGCCCGCTCAATCGAGGGCGACTCTGAACGTGGCGGGTTACATGGACGATGAGTGGGGGGTGTCCACGCGACTGCACTCCGATGTAGGGGTCGTCGTCGAGAGGTCGATGTATTCCGACGCCATGACCTGGGGGCATAACTCCATCGGAGTCTCCGCTCCGCAGACGACCTGGTACCTGGCCGAGGGCTCTACCGGACCCGGCTTCGAGACGTGGGTGCTGGTGCAGAATCCGGGGGCCGCGGTCGCCAACGTCAACCTCACCTATATGACCCCCTCGGGACCTGTCACCGGGCCCTCGGCCGCCATGCAGCCCCACAGCCGTCAGACCTTTGACGTGGCCGACACTCTACCCGGTGCGTGGAGCGTCTCCACGCTGGTCTCCTCCGACCACCCGGTGATAGCCGAGCGGGCGATGTACGGCAACGGCCGCGCCTGGGCGCACGAGTGCGTCGGCCTCAACGCGCCTGGCACCAACTGGTTCCTGGCGGAGGGGTGCACCGGGCCCGAGTTCGAAACCTGGATACTGGTGCAGAACCCGGGGACCGAGCCCGCCCACGTGCAGCTCACCTACCAGACCGCGTCCGGGCCGCTGGTCGGCCCGACCGCCACCCTCGCCCCCAACACGCGGCAGACGTTCGATGTCGGAGCGACGGTCCATACGTGGGACGTGTCCACCCGAATCGTGTCCGACAGACCGGTGGTCGCGGAAAGGGCGATGTACGGGAGCGACCGCAGGTGGGCCCACGACTCCATCGGCATAACCGGGGCCGTATCCAACTGGTACCTGGCAGAGGGCGAGACCGGCGACAACGTCGAGACGTGGCTCCTGGTGCAGAACCCCACGGTCGAGGTGGCAAACGTCACCTTCACTTTTCTGACGCCCGCGGGCCGGGGCCCGGTCGTCACCGTGAGCGTGCCGCCACAGTCGCGGCGGACGTTCAACGCGGACGACTATATCGCATACTACCGCTTCGGGGTGAGGGCAGCGTCCACCAGGCCCATCATCCTCGAGCGCTCGATGTACGGCCAGTGCCCGACCTGACATTAGCACCGCGCCGGCCGTGCGCCGGCAGGCAGAAAACGCGGCCCCTTCCGCGCGTCGAAGGCGGGAGGGGCTTCGCTCGTTGGGGAGTCCGGTATAATAGGTAGCCGTCGCCCGAAGGCTGGAGGTGCAATTTGGGTTTCCTGGCTGCAGCAGTGCCGGTGAGCAAGCCGTTCACCGACCTGTGGAACAAGATAAAGGACGCGGGCCCCAAGTGGCTTGCGGCCCTCGCCATCATTGTCGTCTCCTACCTTGTGGCGAAGATGGTAGGCAGGCTCGTCCAGAAAGCGGTGGGACGCACCAGCACGCAGGGGCATATCGACATACTCGTCGGCCGGGGCGCGTCAGCCCTTATCATCTTGCTCGGTGTGATACTCGCACTGAGCGAGGTGGGCATGAGCCTGTCCGCGGCGCTGGCCACCCTGGGGCTCGCCTCGGTCGGCATAGGCTTCGCGTTGCAGGACATCCTGGCCAACCTTTTCGCGGGTGTGATACTCCTTGTGCAGCACCCGTTTACCATAGGCGACCAGATGCGAGTGGGCGACCAGGAAGGCGTGGTCGAGAACGTCAGGGTCAGGGACACCCAGATACTGACCTACGACGGGGAACGGGTGTTCATCCCGAACAGGACTGTCTTCTCAAACCCGATCATCAACTACTCCTCGACCCCGACGCTGCGCACCGACCTCCGCATCGGCATAAAGTTCGCTTCCGAAACAGAAAAAGCCAGGAGAATCGCTCTGGAGACCCTGGTGGGCGTCGGAGGGGTCATGGCGCAGCCTGAGCCGGTGATCCTGGTCGAATCCGAGGAGGAACACGTCGTACTGGTCCTGCGCTTCTGGCGAGATTCCGACAGGAACCGCGGCCTGAAGCTGGTCTCCGACATCACCGAGAAGCTGCTGACCGAGTTCAGCGCCTCGGGCATCGACTTCCTCCACGAGCAGTCGCCTACCAGCGCGTCGGAACCTCCCCCGCCGCCTCCCGACGGTGGTCAGACCGGTTTGATGGACACTATCTAGCCGTTGAGGTAGATCTCGCGGCCTTCGCGCGCCGAGCGCATCATGGCCAGCCCGAACTTCAGCACCTCGCGCCCGCGCTCTGCCGTCAGGTGGGGCTCGGTGTCGTTTATTATGCAGTCGATGAAGTGGTGGGTCGAGTCGTGGAACGAGTCTCCCCAGTCCTGCGGCATGTCGTCGTACCTGGAGAGCTTGCCGTCCTTGTACATCATGACCGCGGGAACCTTGAGCATGTCGGCGGTGCACTTCATGACCCAGATGACGCCCTTCTCGCCGGTGAGCTCAAACCTCTCGTCCACCGCGTAGTACTTGCTGTCGATGAAAAGGTCGCGGCAGAGCATGGAGTCGCAGACACCGAAGACGTCCTGGTCCCTCTTGTATCGCCAGGCAACTACGCCGGGAGCGTCCACCGGGATTCCAGGCAGGACATCCTTGGACCCTATCCAGGCGAACACCTTCTCCACCTCGCCCAGAAGGTCGATGGCCACCGACCACTTGTGGTAGCCGTCGTCCCAGAGGCACGGGCCTCCGCCGCACATATCCTCCACGATGCGCCAGGCCCAGGACTCGAGCGGAACCTCCCAACCGCTCGGCGCCAGGCTGGAGGCCAGCTTGTAGCGGAAAGCCACCGGGTCACCTATCTCCCCCGCCTCGAAAAGCTCCTTCGCCCTCAGGTACGGCGGGTAGAAAACGAAGTTCTCGAAGACCTTGAACTTGGTGCCGGCCTTCGCGGCGGCGGCTATCATTTCGTCCATCTCTTCAAGGCTGATGGCGGGCGGCTTCTGGAGGCTCACGTGCTTGCCGGCGGCAAGCGAGTCGAGCACCATCTGCTTGTGCAGGTAATGGGGCGTAAGGACCTCGACGATGTCGACCGCCGGGTCGTTCAGCATGTCCATGTGGTCTGTGTAGGTCTTAGCCGGGCCGTAGCCGCCGAACTCCTCGGCCCTTTTCTTCAACGTCTCGTCTTTAACGTCGCAGAAGGCGGCGACCTCGACGTCGTCGCGGTCCAGGTAACCGAGGATGTTGAGGTCCATTATCCTGCCGCATCCGATGAATCCCACGCCCAGTTTCGACACCTGGACCTCCTTCCCGAGAGGGTGAATCGAGACATCCGCGCCTTGGCTTATAATACCAGACAACAAAAGGAGCCGGATGGACGAAACCAGGAACGAACCCGCGGGGCGCGAGAAGCTTCCGGGACCGCGCTGGTCCGCGACCTGACCGCCGGACACCACTGCGCCGCCAGCGGCTGCCGGCTCGCGGTTTTCAGTAAGGATGGGGGCCAGGACCGATCATCCTGAATGACAGGGCACGTAAAACGCAAGAAAGTGACCTGACCTGAGATGTTGCACGGTATAATTAGATCCGGGTTTTTCGCCTGAGCTGGAGGTTAGATGGATTACGATGTTATCGTTGTTGGTGCGGGGCCCGCGGGCTCCTCGACCGCCTTTCATCTCGCCAAGCGAGACGTTCGCGTTCTGCTCCTGGACAAGGCCGTTTTCCCACGGGAGAAGATCTGCGGCGACGGCATAGCGCCGCGCGCGGTCCGCACCCTCTATAAGATGGGCCTGCAGGAGCGCCTGAACGGGCAGTTCAACAAGTTTCACGGCTTCAGGTTCGCCGGCGCAGGCAGGGCGCTGGTCGAAAACAAGATACCGCCGACCCCCCGCTTCCCCGACCACGGATACATCATAAGGCGGATCGACCTGGACGACATACTCATGAACCACGCGCGGGAAAGCGGCGCCGAGGTCCGGGAAGGCTGCAAGGTCACCGGGCCGCTGGTCGAGGGCGGCCGTGTGGTCGGGGTGAAAGCCGTGCGCGACGGGCGCGAGGTCGACCTCACCGCCGACGTGGTCGTCGGGGCCGACGGCCCGCACTCACCCCTGGGCAGGGCCATGGGGCTCCTGGTCGACGACCCGCTCTACCTGGGAGTCTCCGTCCGCCAGTACTTCGAGGGGGTAGAGGACATCGGCGACTTCCTCGAGGTCTACCCGGAGAAGGTCATAAGCCCCGGCAGCGGCTGGATTTTCCCGGTGAACAGGGAGGGCCTGGCGAACGTGGGCGTCGGAGCGATGCTCTACCACATCAAGCGCGACAGGATAAACCTGCGCCGCTTCATGGACTCGCTTATAAACGACGCGCCCCACGTGGCGCCAAAGCTCAGGAACGCCCGGCCGGTTACCCCGCTACGCGGGGAGCTGCTCCGCGTCGGGCTGGGCGCGAGCAAGGTGGAATGCCCCGGCATGATACTGGTGGGCGACGCCGCGAGCATGACCAACCCGGTGAGCGGTGAAGGCATCACTTACGCGCTCGAGACCGGCGAGATGGCCGCCGATCACATCCTGGACAGCCGCATGAGCGGAAGGGGCCTGCATATAGACCCGGCGGAGGACTCGTTCCGTGCCAGGCTGGCGGAGCGGTACGAGCATTACTTCCGCATGGGGATCCTGAGCATCAAGTGGGGCAACCGCAGCTCGTTCATGAGGCCGCTGCTGGCGGTGGTCTCGAAACGACAACGGTCCCGCGAGGACCTCATCAGGGCGCTCATGTACCTGAGGCACTAGGCGGCCCGCCTTGAAGGTAACGTTTATCTACCCCGACTTCTTCCAGTACGCGGACGGCTCGTTCATGCCCGAGGGGCGGATATACCTGGGCATCGCCTGCCTCTCCGCGGTGCTCAAGGAAGCCGGCCACCAGACCTCGCTCATCCACGTGGTCGAGCCACCCGGGCGCGAGTGGCTCGTCGAGAGGGTCGCCGCCGAAGCTCCCGACCTCATCGGCTTCTCCAGCACCACCCACATGTACCGACACGTCGCACGGTGGGCCGGTTGGCTGCGCGAGGAGTCGGGCCTGCCGGTCGTCTGCGGAGGGGTGCACCCGACAATCGCCCCCGAGGAGGTCATCGGCACGCCGGGGATAGACTTCGCGGCGCTCGGCGAGGCCGAGGCCACGCTCCTCGAGCTTTGCGAAGCGCTCGAGGCGGGGGCGGACACTACGTCTATACCGGGCCTCTGGGCGCGAAGGGGCGAGGAGGTCTTCCGCAACCCGGCCCGGGCGCTTCAAACCGACCTCGACTCCCTGCCGTTCCCGGACCGCACCCTGTTTGACGCGGCCCTCTTCTGCGCCGAGCAGCACCCGCGCGGCACTCTCATGGCAAGCCGGGGCTGCCCGTTTGACTGCACCTACTGCTCCAACCACGCCCAGAAGAGCGTCTATCCCGACCCGTCAAAGTATGTGCGCTTCCGGAGCCCGGAGAACGTGGTCGCCGAGATCGAGCAGATGGTGGCCGCCGACCCGGCGATTGAGTTCATACGCTTCGACGACGACATCCTCACCACCGACCGCGAGTGGCTGGCCCGCCTCTCCGAGTTGTACCGCGCGCGGGTGGGAATGCCGTTCATCTGCAACTCGCGGGTGAACTTCATGGACCGTTCTATGGCGAGCGCGCTCGCCGAAATGGGTTGCACCGTCGCCTGTATGGGTATCGAGAGTGGAAACCCCTGGTTGCGAGAAAAGGTGCTAAACCGGCACATGAGCAACCGGCAGATTATCGAAGCGTTCGCGGCGTGCCGCGAGGCGGGCATTAAGACGGTCTCCACCAACATGTTCGGGCTCCCGCTCGAGGAGACGTCGATGGTACTGGACACCATCAAGGTCAACGGCCTGTGCCACCCCGACACCATCCAGGTCTCGACGTTCATCCCCTACCCCGGTACGAAACTCCACCGGCTCTGCGAGGAGAAGGGGCTCATCACAGGTGGGCGTGTCGACTCCATATTCGGGGTGCAGTCGCCGCTCAAAGCCGCCGAGGCGGGCTGGGAGCCGGAGGCGGTCAAGAGAAACTTCCACACGCTCGCCTACACCTACGCGCGCATCGACGACATCGAGAACCCCGCGTTGTCGCGGCTCGCGGAGCGCGCCCTCGACTCCCTGGTGCTCTCGAGGCGCCTCCCCTCCGACCTCAGGCGCCGCCTGTTCGACGCTGTCGCGAGCCGGGCCGAGGGCCGCTGGCAGCCCGACTGGATAAAATATTGAGTCGTGTTTGCGATCTGTAGGAAATATATCTCGCCGGACGTCTTATCCACTAAACATGCCGCGGGCATAAGACCGATACATAAGGAGACTTCCGTAGACCCGCGAAAGGGAGCTGAACAATGTTCAAGAAGAGCATCGCGATCATCTGGTTCCTTACTCTTGCCGCCCTGCTCTTCGCGCCGCTCGCGCTCGGGGCCGACGACCCCAGTCCGCCGTCCGGCACCGCCAAGCTCGTCTTCATCCATCACTCCTGCGGACAGAACTGGCTCGCCGACGGCAACGGAGGGCTTGGTGTGGCGCTGCGCGACAACAACTACTTCGTGAGCGACACCAACTACGACTGGGGGCCGGACGGCATAGGGAGCTCGACCGACATCGGGCATTGGTGGACCTGGTTCCGCGGCCCGAACAGCGCCACCTACCTGGACGCGCTCTACACCGAGTACAATCAGAACTGCGACTACTCCAGGCGCGCCTCCGACCCGGGCGGCCAGAACAAGATAGTGATGTTCAAGTCCTGCTACCCGAACTCCTCGCTTACCGGCAGCATGAGCGACCCGGTTCCGCCGATCGGCAGCAACCCCCTGGCCGGAAACTCGGGCCCGCTGAGCGTGGCGAATTGCCGGGGCATCTACATGGACCTGCTCAACTACTTCCAGACCAGGGCTGACAAGATGTTCGTCATCATCACTGCGCCGCCCATGCGGAGTCTTCCGGGTGGAGGCGCACCCGACCGCGCCTTCAACAACTGGCTGGTGAACGACTGGCTTGACGGCTACGCGCACAACAACGTGTTCGTCTTCGACTTCTACGACGTTCTCACCAGCAACGGCGGCAGCGCGAGCGTGAACGACCTGGGCCAGGAGGGCGGCAACCACCACCGCTGGTGGAACGGCGCGGTCCAGCACAAGACCGACGGCGGTTCGAACGTCCTGGCCTACCCCACCGGCGACGACCATCCCTCGTCGGCAGGCAACCGGAAAGCCACAGCCGAGTTCTCCTCGCTCCTGAACGTCGCCTATAACAGGTTCAACACCGGGGTCAGTTCGATATGGCCCACCTCCGGGCCGACGGGGGAGCGGGTCACCATCAACGGGAGCGGGTTCGGCCCCACGCGCGGCGGCTCCTACGCCGCGTTCAACGGCACCCACGCGACTCACTACGACTCCTGGAGCGATACCCGCATCGTATGTTACGTGCCGGTGGGCGCGACGACGGGGAACGTCACCGTCACAACCGGAAGCGGAACCAGCCCCATCGCGACGTTCACCATCGCCAACCAGACCTGGTACCTTGCCGAAGGCTGCACCGGCACCAACGCGCAAAGCTCCTTCGAGACCTGGGTGCTGGTTCAGAACCCCGGCAGTGACCCCGCCAACATCGACATGATATTCCAGACCGACTCGGGCGAGGTCCACGGCCCTCAGGAACAGGTGGCGCCGGGAACGCGGAAGTCATACCGCGCGAACGACTACGTGACCTCCTTCAACGTGTCGACCAAGGTGAACGCCGAGGGTGACGTGGTCTGCGAGCGGGCGATGTACGGCATCAACCGCGCCTGGGCGCACGACTCTATCGGAACGACCAACCCGTCGACGAACTGGTACATGGCCGAGGGATGCACGAAGGGTGATTTCGAGACGTGGGTGCTGGTGCAGAACCCCAACCCGGCGCCGGCGCACGTGACTCTGACATACATGACTGGAAGCGGGCCGGTGCCCGGGCCCGCCGTTGACGTGCCGGCCAACTCGCGGCAGACGTTCTTCGCCGCGGACACCGTGCCTGATGAGTGGTCGGTGTCGACACGGGTGAGCAGCGACGCCCCGGTCATAGCCGAGCGGGCGATGTACGGAAACGGGCGGTCGTGGGCGCACGAGTCCATCGGGGCCACGTCGCCCGCCTCTTCCTGGTACCTGGCCGAGGGGTGCACGGCGGGTGGCTTCGAGACCTGGGTGCTGGTGCAGAACCCGGGTTCTGTCGAGGCCCGGGTCACCCTGACCTACATGACTGAAAGCGGGGCGGTACCCGGGCCGTCGGCGCTGATGCCACCGAACTCCAGGCGCACGTTTTTTGTCGCCGACACCGCCCCGAACCAGCCGTCCGTCTCCACGAGGGTTACCGCCACCTCCGGCGAGGTCGTCTGCGAACGGGCGATGTACGGGTCGGGACGCACGTGGGCGCACGACTCGATCGGTGTCACCGCCCCCGCCCCCACCTGGTATCTGGCCGAGGGCTGCACCGCCGACGGCTACGAGACCTGGGTGCTGGTGCAGAACCCGGGAAGCGAACCAGCCGACATCGAAATGGTCTTCCAGACCGACTCCGGAGAGGTCCCGGGCCCGCGGGAGACCATCCCGGCCCGCTCGCGCAAGACTTACAACGCCCGCGACTACGTTGACAGCTACAACGTGAGCACCAGGGTGAAGGCCACCTCCGGCGAGGTCGTCTGCGAGCGTGCGATGTACGGCAACGGGCGCACGTGGGCGCACGACTCGATCGGCTATACGCCCTGAACGCACGGTCAATAGTTGTGACTCCAGGCCGCGGCTTTCTGGTATACTCCTGTAGGCCCATTCGCCCCCGGCCGCACGCGCGGCTCGAGCAGGACCGCCGGGGCGGGCTCAATTACCCAACGAGGAGGTCATGATGGGAAAGACGGTCATCGTCGGCGGAGGCGCCGCGGGACTCGCTGCCGCCTACACTCTCGAGATGGCGGGCGCCGATTATACGGTGCTCGAGAAAAGAGAGTTCAGCGGAGGCAGGATACACGGCTCCGTGAGGGACGGGATAACGCTCGACCTCGGTGCGCAGTTCCTTTTCTCGCGCTACCACACCATGTTCGACCTCCTCGACAAAATGGGCATAAGGGACGAGCTCGTCACTTTTCGTCCATTTGCGGGAGTGCTGAGGGACGGCACCATACACGTGGCTTCCATGGACCCGAAGGAGAACATCCTGCACCCCCTGGATGCCATGAAAGGCATCAAACTCCTGTCACACCGCGGCCGCCTCAATCTCATGAAGTTCGGCGCCAGGACGGCCCTGCTGGGAAAGAAACTCGATTTCAACGATCCCCTGAAGGCGGTCGAGCTCGACGACATCGATTTCGCGACCTACGTAAGGCAGGATTTCGGCGACGAGATACTGGAGTACATCGCCCAGCTTGTGGCGAGCGCGCTGACCCTCGGCATGCCCGAGGATATCTCGGCCGCGTACGGCCTGGCACTGTCCTGGTATTTTGCCCCAGGTCTGTCCACTTTCAACAAGGGTATTGGCTTCCTCGCAGAGTCGCTGTCTAGCAGGGTAAAGGACATCAGGCTCAACACCGCGGTCAAGCGGATAGTCCTGGAGGGCAAGAAGGTCAAAGGAGTCGAGTTCGAGGACGGTGGAAAGACAGGGTTCATAGAGGCCGATTCCGTCGTTTGCGCAACTCTCGCCGGTGAAGCCGCCGCGCTGCTTCCCGGCCTGCCGCAGTCTATGCTGGATACGCTCGCCGGCCTCAGCTACAGCGCCTGCACGCACGTGATGCTTGCAGTGCCGGACAGGCCGCTCGGGAAGCTGTACGCCATCGTCCCCCCTCGCAAGGAAGGAAACTTCAGCTTCTCCGGCATCACGGACAACGCCGTTAAGGCCCCCGGGTACGCGCCCGCCGACAGGGGTATCATCCACGCCTACACGTACGCGGACCACGCGCGCCAGATGCTGGAGATGAGCGACGACGAGGTGAAGGACAGAGTCGTAGGCGAGATAAAGACGCTGGTGCCCTCGTTCCCCGACCCGCTGTTCTGCGAGATATTCCGCTGGCCGGAGGCGGTATGCCTTTCTACTCCGGGACAGATCCGCGACGTGCAGAAGCTCAAGGTCGCCCTGCGCGACTACGGCAGCCTGCTCCTGGTGGGCGAGTACTTCGGCATGCCCTCGGTGGAGGCGGCACTCACCTCCGGCGTAAAGGCCGCCGAGCGCCTGCTGAATCGCTGAGCGAGGCCGTCGCCGTGAAGCCGCCTTATCGCGTTTTCATGTTGGGGTCAGGCACCCTGACATGAATTTGCATCCGTAACACACGGATGCGGCCAAGAATTCATGTCAGGGTGCCTGACCCCGGGGTGAATTCCTGGCGGGGTCAGGGACTCCTGCTCTTCTTTGTTAATACCCCGTTAAATGGTAATATGAGGGGGCGGAGCGGCGGCGGAGCGGTTTAAACTGAAATGTGCTCTCTCGGTAACCCTGTTTGCTGACGAGGAAATGGACGATGGAAACTGGCGCGAAGATGAGGGCTCTCATAATCGAAGACGATGCCGAAATGGCCGGCCTGGTCAAAAAGCTACTGCGCACGAAGTTCGAAATGAACTCCGAGATAGCCCCCGACTGCGCATCGGCGCGGCGGATGATGACATCTCGCCAATACGACGTAATCACCCTCGACTACAGGCTTCCGGACGGCGCGGGCCTGGACCTGCTGGACGAGATAACCGAGAAGCTGGAGCACCCGCCGGTGATAATGGTCACCGGCCACGGCGACGAGGAGACTGCCGCCCGCTCCTTCCGGTCACGCGCATCCGGTTACGTGGTCAAAGGCTCCCTCCTCCCCGCCAACCTGGCCGACGCGGTCGAGGAGGTCCTGTCCGAAGTCTCCCTCAAGCGCGTAGAGAAGGAGCTGCTCGACGAGAAGACGTTCATCGAGGACTCGCTCAACTCCCTGCCCGACCTGTTCGTGGTGCTCGACATCGAAGGCAACCTGTTCAGGTGGAACCGCAGATTGGGCGAGGTGACCGGCTACGGCGATACCGAGCTCGCGTCCATGAACGTCCTCGACCTGTTCGCGCCCGAGGAAGCGGACGTGCTCACCTCGAGCCTGGCGAAAATGAAAGGGGGGGGCGTCGCGGCTCTCGACGAGTTGACCTTGCTCACCAGGACCGGCGAAAAGAAGCCCTGCGAGCTTTCCGGGCAGGTGCTGCGCAACCGCGACGGGGTCCCGATAGGCTTCTGCGGGATCGGGCGCCTGGCGGGGGGGCGGGGGGGCGCCCGGGACGATCAAGATCCTCGCCGCGACAAGCTGGAGGAAATCGTCGAGGAGCCCATGTCCGAACTGGCATACGCTTACGCCAGGCTCCAGCAGGAGGCGGCAGAGCTCGAACTGGCGCGGGAGGCCCTGCGGGCCAGCACGGAGCAGTTACGCACCGTCTTCGAGAATTCCATGGACATAATAGCGATCTTCGACAGCAGGGGCACCTTCCTGGACAGCAACAGCGCCAGCGAGCACGTCCTTGGTTACACACTCGACGAGTTCATGGGCAAGACAATTTTCGACATGGTCCACCCCGACGACCAGGCCGCCCTGCTCGAGACGCACCGGCAGGTCGCGAGCGGCGGTGAGCCGGTGGGCGTCCTGGAGTGCAGATTCCTGCACGAGGACGGGTCCTGGCGCACCCTGGAAGCCGCCGCCAAGAGCTTCACGGACGCCGCCGGAGAGCTGAGGGTGGTGGTAAACGCGCGCGACATCACCCGCCGCAGAAAAGCCGAGGCGGAGACAAAGCAGTTCAAGACGATTGCCGACAACGCCAACTACGGAATCGGCATGAGCAACATGGACTACGAGCTTATCTACATTAACCCTTATATGGCACGGGTCCACGGCTACGAACCCGAAGAGCTGCTCGGTCAGAACCTGATCCTCCTGCACGACACCGAGGAGCAGGCGGAAGGGCTGCTTGCGCTCGCCGACGAGCTGTCAACCGAGGGAAGCTTCAGCGCCCGGGAGGTGTGGCACCTGCACAAAGACGGTTCCGTCTTCCCCATGCTCATGAACGGTGTGCTCATCACGAGCAACGAGGTGGATGACGCGTATGTCGCGGTTACCGCGATAGACATAACCGACCGCATCCGTGCAGAGGAGCAGCTTCGCGAGCGAGAGCAGCAGCTGGGCATGATCACCGATAACATGGAAGACGTCATTGCCCTTATCGACGTCAATGGCGCTTACCAATACGTCAGCCCTTCATACGGCAGGCTACTCGGCTACGACCCCGCCGAAGCCCTCGGCAGGTCGGCGTTCGAGTTCCTCGACCTGGTCCATCCCGACGACATCGAGGTCTACATGGAATCGCTGGCGGAGGTGCTCCGCGTTTTCGAGCCGGCCAGGGTCACCTACCGCTTGAGGCACGCCGACGGTCACTACCTGTGGTTGGAGTCCGTAGGCGTGCCGCTTACGGACGATGGCGGCATGCTGACAGGGGCGGTCATAGCGAGCCGGGACATAACCGAGAGCAAGCTGGCGGATGACGCCCTGTGGCGTCTGAACAGCGAGCTCGAGGGTTACGCGCGTACCGTTTCCCACGATCTCCAGAGCCCCCTTACCGCCATCAAGCTCGCCTCGGACACCCTTACCCGGTTGTGGGAAAAGCGCGACGAGGTATCCGACATCGGGGCGGAAATACGGAGGATAGCCGAAATCATCGGTTTGAGCGTAGTCCAGGCGAAGGAGCTCATCAAGGACCTGCTCGCCCTCGCCATGGCGGGGCGCGAGCCTGAGGACATCTCCGAGGTTGACGTCTCCGCGACCGTGGCCCGGATAATCGAGGAGCGCGCCGCCTTGATTCAGGATAGAAACGCGGTGGTGCGTGTGGCTGGCGACCTCGGCAAAGTAAGAGCCAACCAGACACATGTTTATCAGCTGTTCAGTAACTTCATAGACAACGCCATCAAGCACAACCACGATCGCGACCCCGTGGTAGAGATCAGTTACCTGGGTTGTGGGCCTGACGGCCACGCATATGTCGTGAAGGACAACGGGCCGGGGATAGCCCCCGAGGACGCGCTGGACATCTTCCTGCCTTTCTTCAAGGGCGAGAACGGTTTCACCGGCATCGGGCTCGCCATCGTGGACAGGATAATCAAGTTGTACGACGGGTCGGTGAAAGCCAGCGGAAAGCCCGGCGCCTGCTTCGAGTTTTCCATGAAAGACCGCTAGGGAGATCGCTGGAGGGGCCTGGCCCCGGGGGCACTTGGTCTCGCTAACGAACTCTGTGACTGTCGTCGAATCGAGTGATAATGCGCGAAAAGAACGAAAGCTCATCGCTTCCCGGGGCGCCCGGTTACGAGGTCGCACGAAACCTGAAGTGGCTGGCCATCATCACCTTCATCACCGCCGAGCTGGCGATGTCGGTCACCGGCATCATCTACCTGTGGATAGGCGACATCAACCGCGGGCTTTTTCTGACCGCTTTTCTCATCTTCACCACCCTTATCCTGGTCATTGTCGCCGCCGCCTACCTGTACGCCAGGGGCGCCTTGCTGCGGGCGAGCGCCGGTCAAGCGCTGCTGGAAGATAAGATGCACGAGTCGCAGGAGCGCTACAGGGCCCTTTTCCAGAGCTCGGCCGACGGCATCGTCTACACCGACAACTCCGGCCGGATACTGGAGTGCAACCAGGCGTTCGCCGGCATGCTCGGCTATGAGAGCGAAGACCTCAAGGAGATGACCTACCGCGAGCTGACCCCGGCCGATTGGCACCAGGTGGACGAGGACATCGTGGACAGCCAGATGAAGAACTCCGGATACTCCGACGAGTACATGAAAGAATACCTTAGGCAGGATGGCTCGCGGCTCCCGGTAAGCACGCGCGCCTGGGTCGTCTACGACGCCGGCGGTGAGCCGAGCGGCGCGTGGGCAATGGTCCGAAACATGAGCGAGCGTGTCCAGTACGAGAGCTTCATGCGACAGACAATAGTGCGCCTCGAGCAGGCAAACGACCGCCTGCATGAGCTCGACCGCCTGAAGACCGAGCTTGTGTCGATGGTATCCCACGAGCTGAGGGCGCCGCTCGGCGCCATCGAGAGCAGCCTCAGCGCCATGCGGTCGCTGCAGGCCGACGGCTCCCCCGGGGAGCGAGAGGAGCTCATCAGGATACTGGACCGCGGCGTGGCCAGGCTCACCAACCTGGTCGACGACCTGATGGACATGACCCGCATCGAGTCCGGCCAGCTCAAGCTGGAACCGCAGGAGGCGGACGCGGTCGACCTCGCCTCGCGGGTTGTGCGGAATTTCGAGGTCGCGTTCGCGGCAAAGGGCCTCGGGATAACGCTTGAAAGCCCCGACGGGCGGGGCCCCGGGAGGTTCGACCCGGGCCGCGTCGAGCAGGTGCTCACCAACCTGGTGGATAACGCGCTGAAGTTCACCGACGAGGGCGAGGTCACGGTGAAGGTGGTCTCCAACACGGACAACACTATCTTCTCGGTCGCGGACACGGGGTCGGGCATACCCCCCGAGCTTCACCGGGAAGTCTTCGAAAAATTCTTCAGCCTGGACACCGAGTCGAGGGGCGGCAAGCAGGGGGTCGGGCTCGGGCTCGCGATATCCAAGGGGATAGTCGAGGCTCACGGCGGCCGCATATGGGTGGAAAGCCACAAGGGTGGGGGCACCACGTTCTGCTTCTCGATCCCCGCGAGCTAGTCGGCGCGCTCCCTGGTTGCCGTCGCGAGGTCGAGGCGCCAGAGGCGCCTGACGGAGGGCAACTCTGAGAGCACCAGGACCACCAGCGCAGCGACTATCACGAGAACCAACGTCACTCCTGATATGACCGCGTCCGGGGCTAGCCTGTCAGAGCTCAATAGCTTCTCGATGACGACCCACTCCAACAGGCGGCCGAGGAGGATGCCCGGGACAAGCGCCAGTGCCACCACGGCCATGGTCTCCACGGTCACGAAGGAGAATATCCTCGCCCTGCCGGCCCCCATCGTCCTGATAGTGGCGACCTCGCGCCCCCTCTCGAGCAGGTTGACCGTTGTCATCGAGAACAGGATGGCGAACCCCATGGCGAAGGCCATGAAATAGAACATGACGAACAGGGTCCTTACCGCGCCCACCAGCTCGTCGAAGACCCTGAGGATGCCAGCCTTGGTCACCACCTGGGAGACAACCGGGAGCTCTCGAAGCGCGTCCGCGACCCGGGCGGTGCTTCCTGCCTCCGTCTTTACCACCACACCGTTGAACGCCCCGGGAACGCCGGTGGCCGCTGAGAACAGTCTCTGGATATAGCCCAGGTCCACGTAGGAGACCCCACCGAACGGCTCGCTCACGAAGCCCGCTACCTTGAAAGGCAGTGAGCCCAGGGGGGTGCTCAAGGTGACCCGGTCGCCCACCTTTACGGGGAGCTTCTTCTTGATGCCCCGGTTCAGGACCACCTCCACCGGGCCAGGCCGGGCGCGGGAGCCGGGGGTAGGGTAGTCACCACGCATAGTCGTGTCCGAGCTGTACGCCTGCACCTGGACGTCCGCCGCTCTGCCGCGGAATACCACCATGGCAGGCGCTTCGATAAAAGGCTCCACCGCGGTGACGCCATCGATTGCGCGCACCCGCGCAAGCGTGTCGGGCCCGGCGGGGCCGCTCTGCCAGAGTGCTCCCACGTCCCAGAGGAGGACGCCGTTCAGGTACTTGTCGACTGCGTAGCCGAGCGAGTCCCGGCCACCGGCGGCGGTAATCAGGAGACACAATGTGCCGATGACGCCCAGGCAGGTGAAAAACGTCCGCCTGCGGTTGCGCGCGAGGTTGCGAAAAGTGAACCGCAGCCACGCCGGGAAGCCGAGCCTGCCGGTGATCCCGTGCCCGCGGGCGTGCCTGACCTTTCCCAGGATAAGCCCGGTCTCTACCCTCATCGCCTCCGCTGGCTTCATGCGGACTGCGTGCCTTGCCGGGACCAGCGCGCCGGCTGTCGAGAAGAGGACGGCAACCGCGACCCCGGCTATCGCTATCCAGGGGTAGAGCGAGACTCGGACAAAGGGAAGCTCGAAGGTGCCCGCGTAGATGCCGATGAAAAGGCGTGAAAGGAAGTAACCGGCGACCACGCCCAGCACGCCTCCCGCGGCCCCGAGCAAAGCGCCGTAGCCGAGGTAATGTTTGATGATGACGCCCTTGCCGTAACCCAGGGCGCGGGCCACCCCTATCTCGCGCTGCTGCGAGAAAACGATCTGGGTCATGGTTATGTAAAGGGCGAGCGAGGCCACCGCCAGAAGCAGGACAGCGAAAAACAGCGCCAGCTTGCCTATGTCGTTTATCTCCAGGTCGAGAGTCGCCGCCCCCGGCTCGTCGCTCCCGGCGCTCAGGCCGGTCACGTTGTAAGGCTCCAGAAGCTTCCTGGTCTCGGTCATGGTAGCCGCGAGGGCGTCTTTGTTGCGGACCCGTGCGGCGATGTCGTTGACGGTGTCCGCAAGGCCGAGGAGCCTTGCGGCTTCGCCGTACCTCACGAAGACGACGCCGAATTGAGCCGGGTCGGTGACGTACTCGGCGCGGCTGCGGACGAGCCGGAGATACTCCGGGCTCACCACCGAGCCGGCCACGCGCAACGGCACCTCGCCCCCCACGGTTGTGATCGAGACGGTATCGCCCTGTTCGAGGCCGTATTCCGTTGCCAGGTGATGCTCCGCGAGGCACTCGCCGGCCGCCCCGGGCGCCAGGAAGCTGCCGGACTTCAACAGTACGTCGTTGACCGTCGGCCTGCCGGTCTCGGGCAGCGAGATCATCCTGATAGTGAGCCCGCGGCCCTTGACGCTCGCCTGTAGGTCAGCCGAGAGCCGTCCCTCCACGGCCAACACATTCCGCAGGCCGGCCACCCGGGCGACCACCGCCCGGGGCGCCGACTCGACCGTGGCGCCGAAATCCTCGTAGCGGGTGCGCCTGTATATGTCATCAACGGAGTCCCTCAGGTCGCGCTGCGCGAGCAGCGGCCCCGAGAACATGATTATCCCCAGCGCCATCACCACTATTATCGCCCCGACCTGCGCCCAGTGCGTGAGCAGGTCGCGGACGAGCTTCCTGTTGAGATTGCTCAAGCGCTTCCTTTCCGCGGAACAACGCCCTTCGTGATAATCTAACGTCAGAAGCTCGCGCCCGGTGCTTCTGATATTCAGGAGGTTACCAGATGGACCTTTTCGAAGCGATAGAGACGAGGCGCTCGGTGCGCAAATACCGCGATGAGGCCGTACCGCGGGAGCTCATCGACAGGGTGCTGGAAGCGGCCCGCGTCGCGCCCTCCACCAGCAACACTCAATCCTGGAAGTTCGACGTCGTTACCGACCCGGAGACGAAGAAACAGTTGAGGGGGTTCGCCTACGGGCAGAAGTTCGTCGAGGAGGCTCCGGTGGTGATAGCCTGCTGTCTCGACTTCGAGGCGTTCGCCGAAAGGGGCAAGCGCACCCTGGAACTGGTGCTCAAGGGAAAGGTCAGGCCCGGCCTCGAGATGATGCTCCGGCAGGTGCGACGTAGCAAAGACAAAGAACTCGACCCCGAGCGCGTTATCGTGAACGGGGCTATCAACGTGGCCATCGCCACCGAGCACATGGCGCTCGCGGCGACAGCGCTCGGCCTTGCGACCTGCTGGGTCCGCGCTTTCGAGGCCGCCAGGGTCGAGGAGCTGCTGGAGATCCCGGAGACCTGCAAGGTGCTCGTCCTTCTGACCCTCGGCTACCCGGCCCAGTCGCCGCCCGCCCGCCCCCGCAAACCCCTCGAAGAAATACTAATAGATTAATAGATGGGGTCAGATCTGATTTCATTTATTAGTCGCCGGCAAGCTCGTCGTAGAGGGCTCTTTTCATGACCTTGCCGAGCGGCGTCAGAGGCAGGGCGTCGCGGAATTCCACGAACCTGGGGATCTTGAACTTCGCGAGCCTCCCGGCGCACCACTGCTTTATGTCGTCCTCGGTGGGGGGCTCGCTGCCGGGCATGGGCACGATGTAGGCCTTCCCCTCTTCTCCCATCACCGGGTCGGGGACGCCTATGACCGCCGCGAAGAGGACACCGGTGTGCAGGGTGAGCACCTCCTCGACCTCGGGCGGATAGACGTTCTCCCCACCGCGGATATACATCTCTTTCTTGCGGCCGAGGATATAGACGTAGCCGTCCTCGTCGAGGCGGCCCATGTCACCGGTCTTGAAATAGCCGTCGTCGGTCATCACCAGCGCGGTCTCCTCGGGCTTCTTGTAATAGCCCTTCATCACCGCGTCGCCCTTTATGCATATCTCGCCCTCGTTCCCCTGCGGCAGGTGTTCGCCCGAGGAATCTATGATGCTCATTGTTATGCCCTTGTTGGCCTTGCCGATACTGCTGGAAAGGCGCTCGAAGGAGTCATCGTCCACCCTGGTGAATGCAATGGCGCCGCTGACCTCGGAAAGCCCGTAGCCGTTGGTCAGGTAGATGCCGAATTTCTCCTTGACCTGCCCGAAGACCTCTTTCGGCGTCGGCGCCGCCGACACCACCGCCTTCTGCACGGAGGAAAGGTCGTAGGAATCGAAGTCCGGCATCATCAGCAGCATAATATATTGCGCCGGGACCTGGCCCATGACCGTGATCTTCTCCTTCTGGATGGTCTCGAGCACCTCCTGGGGCACGAACTGGTCGAGCATGACCAGGGTCCCCCCGGCCTGGAGCATGGAGATTATGGCCATCACGTTCCCACCGACGTGGTTTACCGGGATATCCAGCAGCAGCCGGTCGTCCGGAGAGATGTCGGCGGCGTCCAGTTGCCCCTCCGAGTAAGCCACGATGTTCTTGTGGGTGAGCTCGGCGGCCTTGGGCACACCGGTGCTCCCCGACGTGTAACAGAGGAAGGCGGTGTCGTCGGCGTCGACCCCGGCGCGCGCGTTCTTCAGGGCCTCGAGATCGGCGGCGCTTACATCGGCGAACACTGCTTCCTCCCCAAGCGCCCCCGGCACCTTCGCCACATCTTCGGGCGTGCCCATAACCACCACCGTCTTTACCTCGGGGCAGTCCGGCAGGATCTTGCCGGCGATCTCCAGGAAGTCGATTCCAGCGAAACCGGGCGCCACCACCATGAGACTGGAGTCCGAGTTCTCCACCACGAACTGCGCCTCCATATCCGCGAAACGCGTGGACACCGGGACCGCGGCCGCTCCGATCGAGACAGCGGCTATATAGCAGAAAACGTATTCGGGGCGGTTGCCGATATAGAGCGCGACCTTGTCGCCCCGCTTGACGCCCAACTTCAACAGGTTGGCGGCCACCCGGTTCACCGCCTCGAGGTACTCGCCGTAGTTGACGCGGCGGTCTCGCAGGACGATCGCCTCCTTGTCGGGCGCGCGCTCGGCGTCGCTTTCGAGCAGCTCATGGATCAGCATGGAGACCCCTCCTGTTAGTCCAACTGCCTGTCCCGCGTTCTTCATATTGCCCTGGCGGCGCTACTTGCCGCTGACCGCCAGGCCTTCGATAAGGATGGAGGGGGCACCGATGCCCCCCAGAAGAGGCGTAAACCTGATGTCGTTTCCTATCCCGGCGATGCCCTTCAAGATGCCGTCTATCGTCCCGGCGATGGTCACCTCGCGGACCGCGTGGGCGGGCTTGCCGTTCTCGATCCAGCGGCCCCTGGCGCCCACCGACACCTCGCCCGTTACCGGGTTCAAGCCAACGTGGACGCCCTGCAGCTCGAGCACCTCGAAACCTGTCCCCATGCCGGACCTCAACGCCTCGGGGGTATCTCTCCCCGGCTCCAGAACGATGTTGGTAGGCGATACCCCGACCTGTGCCCGGAACGAGGGCCGATACGCGTTGCCGGTGGTGGCCGCGCCCATCCGGGAAGCGGTGCAGCAGTTATGAAGGAAGCTCTTGAGGACGCCTTCCTCGACGATGGTCTTGCGCGCGGCGGCTACGCCCTCCCCGTCGAACGGGGCGGTGCCAAAGCCGCCCGACATCCGTCCGTCATCGACTATCGTAACGCGCTCCGAGGCGACGGTGTCGCCGAGGCGACCGGTGAGATAGGAACGTCCCTTGCTCACCGACTCGCCCGAGACCGCCGCGCCCAGCACTGCCATCATCTCCGCGGTGGAGAGGTTGTCCATGAGGACCGGCACCCGGGCCGAGGCGACCTGCCTGGCGCCCAGCAGGTCGACCGCCATGGAGGCCCCCTCCCCGGCGGCCGCCTTCGGGTCGAGCGAGGCGAACGAGCGCCCCGCGGTGAAGCCGAAGCCGGTCTGAGACTCCCCGTCCCGCCCGGCGATGGCCACAAGGTAGCCGTAGCAAACCGACGAGCGAAAGCCTGAGCGGAACCCGGCGGTGCTGGCGAGCAGCACCTCCGCGGTCGACTCGCTGTATGTGGAAGTCTCGACGCCGGTGATCCGCGGGTCGTAATCGCGCGCCAGGCGTTCGAGCCCCATTGTGAACTCTATCTTCTCGCCGGCGGAGACGGTCTGGAGGTCCTCGCCGAGTATCTCGAGGTCATCGCCGAGGTAGGCGCTTTCGCCGGCCCCGGGTGGGAAAAGCGACGGGTCCGGGAGCAAGCGGTCGGGGTCGTGCGGGCAGACCCCGGCGCTCGCCAGGGCGGCGGCAACGGTCTCTTCGATCGCCACGGGCGAGAGGTCGGACGTGTAAGCTCTGCCCTGCCGGTCGCCGACATACAGGCGCAGGCCGATGCCGCGCGTCTCGGCGTAGGAAAACCTCTCCACCAGGCCGTCGAAGACCTTGATGGTGAGCCCGAGCTCGCGCTCGAGATAAGCCTCCGCTTCGGTCGCCCCGCCGGAGCTCGCCTTGTGAAGGGCCAGGTCTAATGTCTCAAAGTCGGGTCGCATGCGTTAAACCTATCAGAACACGCCGTAGACCAAAAGAGGCGGGGCCCGGTCGGGTCAGGCACCTTGACATGAATAATTCATGTCAAGGTGCCTGACCCCGGCATGAGATTTGCGTTATTATTTCAGTTGGCATCAATAGGAGGTGTTGACTGATTGGGCGAGGTCTTCTACATAACGACGCCGATCTACTACGTTAACGACGTGCCTCACATAGGCACCGCGTACACGACGCTCGCGGCGGACGTCATCGCGCGCTATCAGCGACTGCGCGGGCGGGACGTCTTCTTCCTCACCGGCACCGACGAGCACGGCCAGAAAGTCGCCCAGGCCGCCGCCGAGAGAAATGAGAGCCCGCAAAGCTGGGCCGACGAGATGGTCGCGCACTTCCTGG
This sequence comes from Candidatus Geothermincolia bacterium, assembly GCA_038326775.1. Lineage (GTDB taxonomy): Bacteria > Actinomycetota > Geothermincolia > Fen-727 > Anoxymicrobiaceae > DYIU01. Next base: position 29,314 of record JBBQKJ010000009.1, on the reverse strand, counting down.
ACGACTGGAAGCTGCTCAACATCTCCAACGACGACTTCATCCGCACCACCCAGAACCGCCACACCCAGGTCGCCCAGCTGTTCATCGAGAAGCTAATGGAGTCCGGCGACGTCTACCTCGGCTCGTACGAGGGCTGGTACTGCGTGCACGACGAGTCGTTCCTGCTCTCGAGCCAGCTGGTGGACGGCAACTGCCCCGATTGCAGGCGGCCGGTCGACTGGGTAAAGGAGGAGAACTACTTCTTCCGCATGTCGAAATACGCCGATGCCGTCCTGAAGCACATAGAGGACCACCCGGAGTTCGTCCAGCCCGAGTCTCGGCGCAACGAGGTCACGAGCTTCATAAAGTCCGGGCTCTCGGACCAGAGCATCTCGCGCACCAGCTTCACCTGGGGCATTCCCCTGCCGTTCGACCAGCGCCACGTCATGTACGTCTGGTTCGACGCCCTGCTCAACTACGTGAGCGCCATCGACTACGGCACCGACCCGGCGCGCTTCGAAAGCACCTGGCCGGCCGACTGGCACCTGGTGGGAAAAGAGATACTGCGGTTCCACGCCGTGATATGGCCGGCGATGCTGATGGCGGCCGGCCTCCCGCTGCCCAGGCGCGTCTTCGCTCACGGCTGGCTCACGGTCGAGGGGCAGAAGATGTCCAAGTCGCTCGGCAACGTCGTGCGGCCCGGTGAGCTGGTCGACGAGTACGGGGTCGACGCCTACCGCTACTACTTCATGCGCGAGTTCTCGTTCGGGGTGGACGGCAACTTCTCCAGGAGGACTATTCTGAAGCGCTACAACGCCGAGCTCGCCAACGACCTCGGCAACCTGGAGAGCCGCGTGCTCACCATGGTGCACAAGTACCGGGAGGGCTTCATCCCCGGGCCCGGCGCGCCCGGGGATGAGGAAAACACGCTGGTCGAACGGTGCGCGGCGCTGACGTTATCCGTCGAAGCCAGGCTCGCGGCGCCCGCGTTCAACGAGGCGCTCGCCGAGATATGGGAGTTCGTCCACGCGGTGAACCGGTACGTGGACGTTTCCGCTCCCTGGTCCCTCGCAAAGGACGAGGCCCGCGCCGCCGACCTGGACCGCGTCCTCTACAACTGCCTCGAGTGCCTGCGCCAGATAGCGCTGTCGATCGCCCCTTTCATGCCATCGACGGCGGAAAAGATATGGGAGCGCCTGGGCCTGCCCGAAATCTGGGGCGCCAGGCTGCCGGAGTCGGCCGCGTGGGGCGGGCTGCCATCCGGCGGCGCAACCATCCGCGGCGAGGCGCTCTTCCCCAGGAAGATGGATTCAACGGAGGACAGTTGATACCTGACTCCCACGCGCACCTGGACCTCATCGAGCGCGACACGCCAGAGGTCCTGTCCGAGGCCAGGTCCGCGGGCGTGTCACCGGTGATCACCATCGGCATAACCATCGACTCGAGCGTCGAGGCGGTTCGCGCCGCGGCCACACACGAGGGAGTGTTCGCGGCGGTGGGCATCCACCCTAACGACACCACGGGCGCGACGCCGGATGATTTTGAGCGCCTGGAGGAGATCGCCGGCTCGAGCACACGCGTGGTGGCCATCGGCGAGACCGGGCTCGACTATTACCGCGACCGCAGCCCGGCGGAACGGCAGAAGTGGGCGCTGCGAGAGCACGTGCGGATGGCCCGCAGGCTGGGCAAGGCCCTTATCGTCCACGACCGCGAGGCCCACGGCGACGTTCTCGAGGTGCTGGCCGACGAGGGCGCGGGCGACCCGCCGGTCATCATGCACTGTTTCTCTGGCGGCGAGGACGTCCTTTCGGAGTGCGTGGCGCGCGGTTACTACGTATCCTTCGCCGGGCCGCTGACGTTCAAGAAGAACGATGAGGCCAGGAGGCTTGCCTCGCTCGCGCCCATGGAGAAGCTCCTGGTGGAGACCGACGCCCCGTTCCTGTCGCCCGAGCCGTTCCGCGGCAAGCCCAACTTCCCCGGACGCGTCCGCCTGGTCGCCGAGGCTCTCGCAACGGCAAAAAACGTTTCGCTCGAAGAAATGGAGTGTGTCCTCGAGGCGAACACGGCCAGGGTCTTCGGCATCGACCTGACGGAGGGATGAGGGTGGCAGCGGGAGCAGCCCCCAGGATGCTGGCCTCGCCCGCGGCCGCGAGGACGCTCCTCGACTCCGCGGGAATCCGTCCCAGCCGCTCGATGGGGCAGAACTTCCTGGTGGACGCGAACATCCTTCGCATCATCGCCGAGGCGGCGGATCTCCAGCCGTACGACGCCGTCATCGAGGTGGGGCCCGGGCTGGGCGCCCTTACGCAGGCGCTCGTCGAGGAGGGCGGAAAGGTCTACGCGCTCGAATCCGACCGGCGGCTGTTGCGCATACTCGAGCACGAGCTCGGATACGCCACCAACCTGCAGCTGGTCGAGGCCGACGCCGCCCGCTTCGACTTCGCCACCCTGTGGGAGGCCGAGCCACCCGCCGGGGTCAAGATGGTCTCCAACCTGCCCTACCAGATTGCCGCCACCCTGGTGGTGGACTGCCTGCAGCGATATCCGTGGCTCGAGACCTACACGGTGATGGTCCAGCGGGAGGTTGCCGACAGGCTGGCCTGCGGCCCCGGCAGCCGGGACTACTCGGGAGCGAGCGTCAAGGTGCAGGCGCGCTCGGAGATCCGCAGGGTGGCAAGCGTCTCCAGGAACTGCTTCTACCCAAAGCCCGGGGTCGACTCCACCATACTGCATCTCGCGCGCCGGGAGGCAGAGGGCCTTCCGGGGGTCGTACGCTCCGGGTACTTCGACCGGGTGGTGACCGGCGCGTTCGGCCAGCGCAGGAAGAAGCTCGCCAACTCGCTCTCGGCCGCGGTGGGGCTTTCCCTGGAGGCGGGTAGCGTCAGGAGCGCCCTGGAAGACCTCGGAAAGGACCCCGGGGTCCGGGCCGAGGACCTCTCGCCCGCGGAGTTCATCAGGCTGGCGGAATCGCTCACCGGAACAAAGGACGATTGATTGGAACAAAGACCGGCTGAAAAGCCAGTTGACTGGCACGCGCTTGGAGCCGCCGAGACGGTTGAAAAGCTGCACACCGACGGCGAGGCGGGCCTGGACGGCCACGAGGCCAGGCACCGCCTTTCGCGGTTCGGGCACAACCGTCTTCACGAGAAGAAGAAAACGCCCGCGGTGGTCCGGTTCCTCAAGCAGTTCAACGACTTCATGATCTGGGTCCTGCTCGCCGCGGTCCTCATAAGCGGCCTCTGGCTCAAGGAATACCTGGACGCCGCGGTGATCCTGGTCATAGTCCTGCTCAACGCGGTGCTGGGCTTTGCGCAGGAGGCGCGGGCCGACAGGGCCATAGACAAGCTGAAAGAGCTCGCCGCTCCCATGGTCAAGGTGGTCCGGGGCGGGGTGGAATCGGAGGTGCCCGCCCGGGACCTGGTACCCGGCGACCTGGTCACGCTCGAGGCCGGCGACCTCGTCGCTGCCGACGCGCGCCTCGTCTCGGCCGTGAACCTCATGGTGAACGAGTCGAGCCTCACCGGCGAGTCCACGGCGGTGGACAAGGCCTCCGGCGAGACCTGCGCGGCCGATTCCGCGCTGGGCGACCGCCGCAACATGATATTCGCCGGCACACACGTGGAGTACGGGCGGGGCAGGGCGGTCGTGGTGGAGACCGGGCAGCGAACCCAGCTTGGCCTGATAGCGAGCATGCTCGGGGAGGCGGAGCCCGAGCCCACTCCCCTGCAGATCGAGCTGCGCGACGTGGGCAAGAGGATAGTGTACCTCTGCCTGCTGATAGTGGCGGCGGTCTTCGCTGTCGGGATGATCCGCGGCAACGCGTTCGCCTCCATGATGCTCGTCGCGGTCAGCCTCGCGGTGGCGGCGATACCGGAGGGGCTTCCAGCCATCGTCACCATAACGCTCGCGCAGGGCACCCAGGCGATGGCGAAGCAGAACGCCATCATCCGCAACCTGCCCGCCGTCGAGACCCTGGGCTGCGCGAACTACATCTGCAGCGACAAGACCGGCACCCTTACGCTCAACCGGATGAAGGTGACCGACGTCCTCTTCGCCGATGGGCGACAGTGCCCCTTCGAGGACGCGCTCGCCGGCGATGGGAGCGAGCCCGCGGTCCTCAAGAGGATGGCGGGGGCGGCCGCGCTGTGCAACGACGCCCGTCGGGCGGCGGCGGGGACGAGCCTGGGCGACCCGACCGAGGTGGCGCTCCTGGACGCGGCGGAGGCTGCCGGTTTGAACAAGGCCGACCTGGAGGCCGAGCACACCAGGGTCGCCGAGATACCGTTCGACTCCGATCGAAAGATGATGACCACCGTCCACCGCGACAACGGCGGTTACATCGTCTATACCAAGGGCGCCGTGGAGGCCCTGCTCGAGCGCTGTGAGAGCCTCCTCCTGCCTGAAGGCGCCCGGCCACTGGAGCACGCCGACCGGGCATTGATTTCAGAAGAGACGGTGGGCCTGGGGTCGCGGGCGCTCCGTACCATCGGTGTTGCCTTCAAGCGCCTGGAGTCGGTGCCCCCGCACGACGAGATGAGCACGCTCGAGTCGGGGCTCACCTTCATCGGCGCGTTGGCCATGAAGGACCCGCCCCGCCCGGAGGCGCAGCGAGCGCTCGAGCTCTGCCGCGGAGCGATGATAGACGTGGCGATGATAACCGGCGACCACCGGGCGACGGCCGAATCGATCGGCAGGGAGCTCGGTATACTCGCCGGCGGCAAGCGGCTGATCGACGGCACCGAGCTCGAGAAGATGACGACGGAACAGCTTGCCGGGCAGGTGGAGGACATCCGGGCCTACGCCCGGGTCTCACCCAGGCACAAGGTGAGGATCGTCGAGGCGCTTAAGGAGCGCGGCCACGTGGTGGCCATGACCGGTGACGGGGTCAACGACGCCCCGGCCCTCAAGCGCGCCGATATCGGCATAGCCATGGGGATAACCGGCACCGACGTCTCCAAGGAAGCGGCCGACATGATACTCGCCGACGATAACTTCGCGACGATCGTGGAAGCGGTCCGGCAGGGGCGCATCATCTTCAGCAACCTCAAGAAATTCATCTACTTCCTGCTCTCCTGCAACATCAGCGAGGTCCTGACGGTCTTCATAGCCATGCTGGTGGGGTTCCCGCTTCCGCTGCTGCCGGTCCAGATACTCTGGATAAACCTGGTCACCGACGGCCTGCCGGCGCTCGCGCTGGGTGTGGACCCGCCCGAAAAGGACGTCATGGATCACCCCCCGCGCCGCCTGGGGGAGAACATCCTGGCCGTCCGAAAGCAGGTGTGGCTTGCGTGGCAGGGGCTTCTCATCACCTGTGGCGCGCTTGCCGCTTTCGTGCTCAGCAACTACCTGCTCGGATACGACTGGAACGCGGCCGCGGCCTCTTCGCGCAACGAGTACCTGGACATGGCGCGCACGGTGCTTTTCACCACGATGGTGCTTTCGCAGGTGCTGCATTCTTTCAACATGCGCTCGGAGACACGCTCGTTCTTCCTGTCGGCGCCCTGGGAAAACCGCTACCTTCTGGGATCGTTCGTCCTCTCCGTCGGGTTGCAGATGGGGGTGCTCTACCTGCCGTTCATGCAGAAGGCGTTCAAGACCAGTGCCCCCAGCGCCTCCGCGTGGCTCTTGATCCTGCTCTGCGCCTTCGTGCCCATCCTGCTGATCGACCGCATAAAGGCTTTCAACACCTGGCGCGCCAGCGAGCGTTGATTCCTCGCTCAGGGCGCGTAAGTTATGGTCGCCGACCCGGGGCTTCCGACATTGGCCGGCATCGCGGCGTCCCTGAACTGCATGTAGACCTTTCGCGTCCCGGCGGCGCCCGCCTTCAGGATCCAGTTCCAGGCGGCCGGGCCCGTGTAAGGCAGCCACTCGGCGGCCAGGAGCGCGGGCACGCTGTTCGCTACCCTGAGATCTTTGACCCCCGCGCCTCCCGGGTCGTGTGCCTGAAGGAAGAGCGTCACGCCGAGAGCGTTTGTGTTCGGCGCGCCACCATTGATGGTGAACGAGTCGACCACCGGGGCGGCGAGGTCAGCCCCGGCGGCGGCATGGACGCGCACCGGCAGGAACCCCGCGGCGCCCGGGACGTCCGCGATGACCACCACCATGCGCTCGCCGGAGTCGGTGTCGTACTGCTCGAGGATGGTGCCGTTGTCCACAACATAATAACGGCCGCCGGTGAGCGGCTTCATGGGAAACTCGACGCGGCAGCCGGCCAGGTCTAGCTTCGCGCCGCCCGTCCCGTCCAGCGTGTTCTTAACCTTGCAGGTGACATCCTCGAACGGCCCGCCGATGCCGCGACTGTTGAGCGGCAGGGGCAGCGCGCCCGGCAGCCCGGGGGTGCTGAAGGTGCCCTCGCCGTTTGTAACAGGCGGGCGCTTGGCGGCCTTATCCTGCTCCATCCACTGCAGGGCGGGCCTGTTCTGGCGGTAGACCTCGAACCCGTTGGGGGTTGGGTTCTCCGGCGAGGCGGTGCCCACTCCGATCCCCTGCCATCCCGGTATGGACCACCTGGTCATCGGGTCGCCATCGGCGCCTGGCAGCCCCCAGCCGGCCAGGCTGCCGTCGCTGATGCTGAGCAGCCGATAGCCAGCGTACTCCGCAGACGCCTTGCTGATCAGCGCCTCGTCACCCACCGGAATCGAAGCGGCGGTGGTGTTGATGGCCATCAGGTCGCCGGTATTGTCGTACCAGCGGACCTTTCCAACCCAGTCGCTATGGGCATGCCCCGACGCTTCAAAGTTCACGTTCAGGCTCCTCATCAGGTAGACCAGCGCCTGGGAGCCCTCGCCGCGGCCGGCGGGCATATTGAGGCCGAACTGCTTGGCGTTGTCCCACATCCCGGGGTCGGCGCCGATCGGTTCCAGCGGATCGTGGTGCATGAACACTCCGCGCAGCTTCTTGCCCTGGTTGGCTTCCAGGTCGCGCTTGACCCAGCCCAGCTGGCCTTCATAGGCAGCCGGGTTGCCGGGGTCCCAGCGGAGCTCCGAGCCCGGGGGCGCAACTCCCGTGGCCCACTTGTCTCCGTTGCCCCGGACCTGGCCGTGCCACTTGTTGGGGTTTGTCACGTATCCGAAGAAATTGACGCCGTTGCGGTCCTTGTAATCCGGGAAAAGTGGGAACGGGTCTGGGCCGTCGGCGTCTTTCTTTGGCCAGTCCATGGTATTGACCCCGAGGAAATGGTAGTCTCCGTAATTCCACGAGCGGTAGAGCGGCCCGAAAAGGTCCTGCCATATCTCCAGGCCGTCGTCATGGGCGAGGCCTCCCTCTGCCTCGTGCCCGTCCCAGCAGTAGCCGTCGTGGTTGCCTGGGACACAGAAGACCGGGACGTTCAGGGCCAGCAGCTCGTCATACCACCAGTTCATCTCGAACCTGTACTCGGAGCCGACGTCGCCCGTCGTGCCCTCGAAGGGCGGCGCGTCCTTTGGATAGGTGTTCCAGTTCTTCTGGGCGAACACCGAGTCGCCGGTGAACACCACGAAGTCGGGGTTGATGAGGTTTATGGCCTGCAATTCTTCCTGGAGGTAGATCGCTCCCTCGTTGGCCTTCCCATCGGCGTCCTTGTCGAGGGGGAAGTCGTCGTACTTGAGCCAGAGCCTCTCGACCGGGTCGAGCTTGCGGTCGGGCGTCCCGGGCCTGGGCTCGCGCAGCTCGAAGGAGTCGTAGTTGATGCCGAAGGCGTTCTGTATCTCAGGACCGTACACGTGGGTGTCGGAGATCTGGACGATCTTCATGTCCTTCTTGTAACCGTCCACCACCTGCAGGGCGTGCGGCTGTAAGTCAGCCTTTAAGCTGCCCTCGTGTCCCTGCGGGAGCAGCGGGGAGTACCAGGGCGGGACCCAGCCCTTGAACTCGACGTGGAGGTCGTAGAGGTCCAGCGGAACGCTCGCGGGCACCTTCACCGTGATCCGGTCGACGACGTAGCCCGCCTGCCCGAACACCTCCGGCCATGCGCAGCTCGCCTCCCTCCTGACCTTCGTGACCTGGAGCCTGCGGGTGTTGACCACTGTATGAACGGGGCGGTCGTAGGTTCCGTAGCCGTACGGGTCGGCCGCGTTGGAATAGCGGTACCACTGCTTCTCGTCGTTGGTGCTGCCATTGTAATGCTGGACGTTGGCCGCGACGGAGGTTGTCAGGTAGACGTTCCATTTGGCCGGCCCGCCGCCCGGCAGGGCAGCGGTCGGGATAGCGGTGTTGCTCAAGCGCCAGTCCCACTCGATCACGAGCTCGCCCCCGCGCCGGACTATCGCCGGGTTCCCCAGGGTGGGGTAGATGAGCTGGTTGATCTTCTTGGCCACCTCGGGAAGCGAGCCGGAGGGTGCGAACTCCTGAGCGCGGGTGACCCCCGAGGGGACCAGCATCAGGAGCGCCGCAAGCGCCAGGGCCAGGCACGCGGCAAGCGCTTTCAACTCAGGGCCGTGAGCCTTCCGCGAAGTCGTACGTAACTGCGACATTCCTTTTCCCCCCGTGCTAAGGGCCGCTCAAACGAGGCGGCCACTCCCTTGAAAAACAAAAACCGACCGCTCAACCGGTCGGTTTCACCACTGGCTCCACCGGGCCGCGGTGACCATTTTCTTTGCCCGGCTTCAAAGCCCCCGGTAATCTGGAATACATGCTTCAACAGCGGTTTTCTTCGCCCAGTGCCGCCATCAAACGCCATTTCACGCAATCGTATGGCCCCACCAGCAGCTTGTCAATTCTACGAACGGGTGATGCAACACGGAGAGTCTGCCCGACCGGCTTATTTGCCGATGTCCTTGCCAAAGATATAGCCGAGCCCCTTGAAGCCCCGGTCATCGTAGAAGCGGTGGGCCTCCCCGCGCTGGAAAGCCGAGTCGAGCCCGATGTGCCTGCAGCCGAGGTCCTCCGCCATGCCGGTGGCGCGCTCGAGGAGCATCGTACCGATGCCCATTCCGCGCATCCCCTCCTTTACGATGAGCTCATCGACGTAGGCGAGCTTTCCCCGATGCCAGAGGCTCTGCTTGAGGGTAAAATCACAGAACCCTACGACCCCTCCACCCGCCACCGCGCACAGCGCATGGCAGGTGTCCCGCGTGAGGCACTCCCGGTAGATCTCTTTCAGGGCGACCGGATCGAGCTCGAGCTCGGGCCAGAGCTGGCGCAAGAGCACAAGTACGCTTTCGAAGTCATCCTCTCCGCAATCCCGGATCCTCACGCCGCGGCTGCTATCGGATGCCATTCTCTGTGCCCGCCCGCTGACGCCCGTGCCCGGCGGTCCCGGTCATCTCCTGCGGAACCTCAGCAGCTCGCCCAGGATGTCCTCTTGAGTTGTGGATATAGCGTCCGGAACCTCGGCCATCGCCTTCTTGACCACCTTCTCCTTGCCGTCCACGAAGACGATGGGCAACTCGCTCGTCTGCGTACTGGCACGCAGGTCTTCCGCCAGCGCGCGGCCGTAAGCCGGCAGGCGGGAGAGATATATCACCACCACGTCAGGAATGTAGGATTTGATAAGGTCGAAAGCCTTGCGGCCGTCCACCGACTCGCTCTCCACCTCCCACCCGTCCTCGAACAGGAGCTTGCAGTGCTCATCAATCGTCACCACGTCCCAGTCAACAACGAACGCTTTGCCTTTCATGCCACCCCCTGTTTCACCAGATTATTCCGCGCCCGGCAGGACCGCTCAGGCCGAGCCGGCAATCCTCCGTCCGAATCACTCGCGCTCGCGTGCGTCTTCACCCGAGGCACCGGCAACCTCGGGCTGACCGCTTTATTAAAAGGCCTCCGGCGGCGTCTGTCCACCGGTGAGCGGGGCGTCGAAGAGCGGCAGACCGCCGGCATCGCGCGGCGGTAGGCACCCCGCGGGCCGCATGCGCCTTCAGTGCGTCTTGAAGCCCGTCGCGCCCAGGGCCTTCACGCCGTTCAGCTTCGCCCGGGTGAAATCAGAGCCGGTAAGGTCTGAGCCGGAGAAATCGACCTCCTGCAGGAACGCGCCGATGAAGATGGAGTCGCGCAGGTCGCAGTCGGTGAGGTCGGTCCGGTAGAGCATCGACCTCACGAACAGCCCCTCGAAGAGGTCGGACTTTCGCAGAATCGCGTTTGCGAGGTTAGCGTTGCGCATGTCCGCTCGCGCGAGCGTCGCGCCTTCGAGGTTCGCGTCAGAGAGGTTGGCGTGTGTCATGTAGGCCTGCTTGAGGTTGCAGCCGGAGAGGTCGCAGCCGGAGAGGTCGGTGACCATGAAATTGGCATAAGTAAGCTCCTTGCCCCTGAGCCTGGTGCCAGAGAGGTCGGGCCTTACGCCCATGTTGCTCTTGCGCCACTCGTTCCAGACCTTGACGCCCTTCTTCAGTACTTTCACGTGTTCAGGATTAGCCATCATCACCCCGACTTGTTAACCTGTTCGCGTGGCCGTCAACCGGAGGCCGCACAAGAATATAGCACAATTGGGCCGGCCTGGACGGCAGGGGCCCGCGGGACTGAGAGGCGCATGGCAGAGCAGAAGAAGCCCGGCGAACAGGATAGCTACAGCAGGACCTGCGAGTTCGAGGCCGACGTGGCCGCGCCGACCACGGAGCTGGTGGACAAATCCCTGTTCCACGGGGGCGTCCTCTCGGCGTTCGGTTACCGCGATTTCCGCCTGCTGTGGTCCGGAGCGTTCCTCTCGAACCTGGGCACCCTCATCCACAACACCGCTCTTCTCTGGTACGTGAGCGAAATCACACATTCGAGCGCCTGGGTGGCGGCAGTGAACTTCGCGAACTTCGTGCCGATAATCCTTTTCGTTCTGTATGCCGGGTCGCTGGCCGACCGCATCGACCGCCGGAAGCTCATACTGGTGACCCAGGCGGTGATGATGCTCGCAGCCCTGGCCCTGGCGGTTGCGACCTCCGCAGGCTGGTCGTCCATGTCAATGATCATGAGCCTGACCGTCTTGATGGGCCTTGCCTTTGTTTTCACCTTCCCGGCCTGGCGCGCCATGGTGCCCGACCTCGTGCCGCCGGAGGAACTCATGAACGGCGTGGCGCTGGACGCTGCCGGGTATAACATGGCCCGCTTCGTCGGTCCCGCGCTGGGCGCCCTGATCATCAACGTCTTCGCTTTTGGAGAACCGGCGCGCAATCTGCGCTCGGGCGTCGCCGCGGCGTTCTATATCAACGCCGCCAGCTTCCTGACGGTCCTGGTCGCGCTCCTGCTCATCAGGTTCAGGCCCCCGGCCGCCGCCCTGCCGACGGAGAATGTGTGGTTCCAGATGGTGGAAGGGCTGCGGTACGTAAAGGAAAACAGCTGGGCCAGGAACCTTCTGACCGTACTGGGAATATCGGCATTCTTCGGCCTTTCTTACGTGGTGCTGCTCCCCGCGGTCGCAAGGGACGTGCTCCACAAGGGCCCCTGGGCTTACGGGTGGCTGTTGGGAGGCCTCGGCCTGGGGGCCGTGATCGGGGCTCCGCTGGTTACGGTTTTGCACCGCAGTGTCAAGGAGAAGGACATCATAAAGTTCGCCCTGCTCGCGACCTCGATCTGGCTGCTCGTGCTGTCCGTCTCCCGCGCTTACTGGCTCTCTATCCTCGCGTCGGTGGGCATCGGCCTGAGCTTCCTTATGGTGGCCGCGTCGATGAACACGGTGCTCCAGTCCCGTGTTGAGCGCAACATGAGGGGAAGGATAATGAGCTTCTACATCCTGCTCTTCCAGGGGACGGCGCCGATCGGGGGGCTGCTGCTGGGTTACGTGGCCGACGTAAGGTCGACCCCGTTCGCCCTGTTCGTCGGAGCCATGGTCTGCCTGGGGCTGTCCGCGGTGATAATCGTCTTTCCGGCGATACTGAAGGACGCGGTCTCACCCGCCTGGGAGACGCCGGACGCCCCGTGAAGACGGCCGGCAAGGGGCGCGGCGGCGGGAGTCGAATCGCTTGGGGTCGACCTCCGAGCAGAGGTTCATATCCTCGATGTTGACTTCCGGGTTCGGGGTCCTCGCAGCGCGTTCCTTGCCCGCCATGGGAGGGCGCGTCTTTACCCGCTGTCTGCGAGAAGGCCGGGGCCTGACCCCGGTCATCCTTTCAGAAAACCGTCAATACGATTCTCCACGTCGCCCCTTTCATCGAACCGCTCGCCCGGGATCAGCGCGGTTTCTTCCCTGCCGGCCTCGCCGTTCCGCTGCAACTCGGCGAGGAGCCCCATTTCCTGATAGTTCTTTACCGCGTTCTTGAACAGGATCCGCGAAAGCGACTCTTCGCGCCGTATGGAGCCTTCATCGAGCATCCTTTCACCTTCCGCAAAACAGAGTGCGACTAATTCCGCCACGACGACCGGCTCTTCGGCAGTGAGCGAGCCGATCGCCAGGCAGGCGACCAGGTAACCCTCAAGGAAGGAGTCCAGAAGCGAGCCGAGCACTTCCGCGCCGGCGTGATCCACAGGCTTCCAGGCCTCGTCCGCCCGGTCGAGGCCGAACACGAACTCCCCGGCCAACAAGCGTTTGAGAAAGAGGAGCGACTCCTCCGCCCGGTCGCCGCCGCCGAGGCGCCCCGCTACCGCCGCCATTGAGGGTTTGAGCAGATGCGCGAGCAGGATATTCTTGTTGTACTCGAGGAAACGACGCCCGTACCCTTCCACGCGGAAGCCGTCAACTCCCTGGTCAGCCTTGGGAACAACGCGTCGTTCTACAGCAAACCAGTCGGCGGCGGCCCGCACACCCTGCCGATCGGCATCAGTTGCCATTGGGAGTCTCATGCGCCGACACAACTCGAGTATATCCCCCGCCGATTTATCGAAATCCCCGGACGAAACCCACGTCCGCCCCGACGCAAGCAGTGCGCACGCCGCCACAGACCTGGCGGTGATGACGGTGATGCTGTTTATTTCATCGCAGATAATGTTGGCCGCGGCGTCGATGCCGTGCTCCTCCACCAGCGCCCTGAAGCTCATGGGTGCTCCGAACTTCACATAAGCCCGGCCCAGGGTGGTGGTTATAGACTCGTATATTCGCGAAAACAGCTTCAGCGTCTCGGAGATCTTCCATCCGCCAGCCATCTCCCGGACGTGACCGTCCTCCTCGGGGACCCTGTCGTAACCGAGATAGACGGGCACCAGGGTGATGTCGTCGCAGACGCCCATACGCAAAGCTTCATCGAGTATGCCCATGTACCCCGTCTTGGGCTTCTGGAGCTTTCCGTCCCTGCTCCTCGTCCCCTCGATGTAGAACGCCGTGATGAAGTTGTCAGCCAGCAGGCGCCTGACGTAAGCGCTGAACACTTCCTTGTAGAGGGTTTCGCCTGCAAACGTGCGTCGAAGGTAGAACGCGCCGCAGTGTCTGAGCACCCACCCGAGCGGCCATATGTTCAGATTGATGCCAGCGGCCTGTTGGGGGGGCGTAAGGCCCGAACGGCATATCCCGTACGCGATGATTAACGGGTCCAGGTAGCTCTTGTGACAGCAGACGAGTACTATGCGCGATCGGCTGTCGCACTCCGAGAGGAACCTTATCCCCTGTGGATCGACTTCAAATCCTGTCAGCAGACGGTCAAATCCCTTGTTAAGCAGCAGGCCGACGTACCTGACCACTCCGACCCTGAGATTCGAGGCGATCTCACCCATGTATTGCCGGGCCTCCTTCAACGCCTCCTCGGTAGTCACTCCCAGTTGCTGGGCGTACTCTTTTATGTAGTCGCTCAGGACCGGGTCCTCGAGAACGAGCTTCCTGACCTCCCGGTGCGGCGCGAGCGGCGGCCCGGTGCAGGCGCGGCGCTCGGATTCTATGTTGCTGATCACCTCGAGGCGCAGGGCGTGCGCCTGGGAGCGCAGGTCCGGTCGCGGGTTGCTTTCCAGCCAGCTCGACAGGTTCAGCGGCCTGCAGTTCTTGACGCTCGCGGTATGGACCGTCCTCGCGAAGCTCGCCGTCCTCCTCATGAGATGCATCGGCCTGAACCAGTAGACTTTTGCGGAGAACGTTGTCGGCGGGGCTTCGGGGTTGTGCTGATGAAAGGCGCGAGTGACCGGCACGACCATGAGCTCCTCGGCGCTCGCGCGCTGGATAGCGATGAGCTCCTCCAGGCAGAAGTCGGTGCCACCGCAGACAGGTCCACGGCAATCCACGTCGGCAGGACCGTCCGCTCTGGACTCCTCGCTTGTTTTCTTCCGGCCCTCGTCTCCCGGCTCGGCCCGAGCTTCCCGTTTCTTGTCTTTATCCGCACTTTGTGACGCTTCCGGTTTCGCGTCGGCTGCCGGGTCGTGGATTATATTGATGGGGCTTCTCACCCTGAGCCTTGCCGCGAGAAACAGTTTATGCCGGCGTCCCTCGGGAATCACGAATACCGTAAGGGGCGAGGCTATGACGCGGCTAGAGCGGTGGGGTTCTCCGGCAAGAGCTCTGCCCCTGTAAGTGCCCTGTTCGAGAGGGTGCAGAACCCACGAAAAAGCTTTGACCAGCAGCGAGGAGAACAGGCCCTGTTTCCACGCGAACAACCGTTGCACGGCATCCGCGGTCTCAGAATAGTCGAGCTTCCACCCGGTCTGTTCCGATCGCTCAACTCTTGCCGCTTTCAAGCTCGCAACCCTTCAGCAGTACAGCTTCCGCTCGACTGTGCGGCACTCTCACATTCGTTCTCTTTGCTCATAAGCTGAACCGGTGTTCCACATATGACTCCTCCAACGCCCATATTCTAACAACTTTCGAGCCCTTCAAACACGGTTGCCCGGATTCTGCGGCATGCTCGCCGGCTGAGCTGTGAGATGCCGGTCGTATCGCGGTTGAGGGCGGGGGACCTTCCCCCCGCGGAGAAGAACGACCCCCCTGGCCGGCGGTTCGATCCGTTGATCTCACGCAATCAAACACAGCGTGATGGATGGTTGTTCAGACGATTTGACTGGTGGAGGTAGGCGGGCTCGAACCGCCGACCTCTGGCTTGCAAAGCCAGCGCTCTCCCAACTGAGCTATACCCCCGGTCTGACTGCAACCTTTATACCCGACAGACAGTCGCGGGGCAAGTGGATCCCATGCGCGGGTTCGGATCAGGAGGACGGGCCGCTCTTCTTCGGCGCTTTCTTATTTTTCTTCCCGGCAGCCTTCTTCACGGGTGCGCTCGCCGCGATTGGGAAAGAGATGGCGGCCATGACGTCAAGGACCCGGTCCGCCGTGTAGGATTCGTTCATGTTCATGAGCAGCCAGGCCGACTCCAGGAAGCCCACGATGAGAAACGCGGCGACCTCGATGTCTATGTCCGGGATAAGGCCCATCTCTATGGCCCGCTTCAGGTCGCGCTTCACGGGCTCCACAATGGAGGCGTACATCTCGCGTTTCTTGGCCTCGAGCGGGGGGTCGTCTTCCTCGATGCTCTTGAGCACGTTCATCATGTCGATGAACTGCGGATGGCTCTTGAGCACGACCTCACCCCTCTTCTGGAGCCTGGCGATGGGGTTCTTCTCGCCCTTTATCTCTTCCCAGACATCGGAAAACATCTCCTGGAACACCCGGTCGACGCACTCCGTGAAGAGAGCCATCTTGCTCGGGAAATAGACATAGAAGGTGCTGTGGCCGACCCCGACCGCCCTGGCTATCTCCGTCACGTTAGTCTGGTGATACCCCTTGCGGGCGAATATCTCGACCGCCTTGTCCATTATCTGCTGGCGCCGGTCAGACCGGGGGGCCTCGGCCTCGCCCGCATGGCGTTTCCTGCCCGCCGGCCTGCCGGGGCCGAGCATCTCCCTTATGTAGGAGATCGGATACCCTTCGCCCTGGAGTCCCTTTATCTCCTCGAGCTCCCGGACGTGCGCGGCGTCGTAGTAAGCCATCGTACGGCCAGTCTTTTTCGGGGGCGACATCAGGCCTTCCCGAAGGTAATAATGTATGGTGCTGCGTCCGACCCCGCTGATCTTTTCCAGGTCCGACATCCTGAGCGGCCTGTCCATCTCCGGCTTCATGACCCTCCTCTTGTACCAACCAACTGTTGAGTGACTATATCAATAATCTTTTTCAACTGTCAAGTCTCTTCCTCTTGATTTATGCTTCCATATATGTTTAGAATTGCGGGAATTACGCAATCGGTATCCTGTCACGCCACAGTCAGGCAACAGGCTTATGGGAATGACCAGTCATTCTAATCAAGGGATATTGATGGATGAGGGCCGCGGGTTTTCCAGCCCGGATTTCTAGAAAGGAGTTGATGATGAGCGCAGGTGAATTCGCTGTAATAGGCACGGGCGAAGTGCCAACCGGCAACTTCCCGGAGAGGTCGGAGTTCGAGATCGCTTACACCGTGGCCAGGATGGCCATCCAGGACGCGGGCATAGACAAGGACAGTGTCGGGGCGGTCCTATGTGCCCAGCACATCATGTCCAACCCTGACAACGACTACAACACCGAGATGGTGTTCGGCCGGCTGCCGGAGGCGATCGGGGCAAAGGGGTGCAAGGTCACCTGCATGACCAGCTCCGGAGGCGCCTCGAGTTACTCCATCCGCAAGACGGCGGAGGGGATACTCCGCTCTGGAGAGACGGACACCGTGCTGGTGGTCCACGCGCAGCGGTTCTCCCAGTTCACCGCCAACGAGCAGGCCAAGTACTTCTCGATCGCGGGCTGCGACGTGGAGTGGGAGTATCCCTACGGCATGACCTACAACTCCCTGGCCGCCATGATAACCCAGGCGTACATGGCCTACACCGGTACGACCATCGAGCAGGTCGCCGCGGTCTGCGTGGCCTGCCGCAGGTGGGCGATGCTCCAGCCGAACGCCATGTTCAACAACAAGGAGATCACCATCGAGAAAGTCGTGAACGCGCGGATGGTCTCCTACCCTCTGACCACCCTGATGTGCAACGTGCTCGGCGACGGCGGCAGCGCGTTCGTGATGACAACCGCCGAGAAGGCTCGCAAGGTGTGCGACAGGCCCGTCTACTTCCTGGGGGAGGGCTCGGACTACTCCCATCGCACCATCACCAGGGCGAACATCAGCGATTTCAACCAGCTGACCAGGTTCCTGTCTCCCATCGCCAACGAGGCGTACGAGAAGTCGGGCCTCGGGCCGAAGGACATGGACATGTTCGAGATATACGGTTCGTATCCGACCATCAACCTGATGATCCTGGATTCCCTGGGGGTAGCCGGGCCGGGCAAGGCGGGCGCCCTGGTTGAGGACGGAGAGACGAGCCCCGGGGGAAAGTACCCCTGCTCAACGAACGGGGAGGCGATGAGCTTCGGCCACACCGGCACCGGGTGCGGGTTCGCGATACTGGTCGAGACGGTCAGGCAGCTCCAGGGTAAAGCGGGCAAGGCCCAGGTGCCGGGGGCGAAATTCGCCATAGAGAACTGCGGTGGAGGCGCTTTCATGGACTGCCACTTCACCGTTATGGGGAACGAGATACCGGGATAGACTGCCGTCTTTTCCGCCCTGCACGTTACCGCGCGAATGAGAAGGAGGAGAAGGACATGGCCCAGGAACCGATAGACATTAACGTGGTGAAGTCAATGCTGAACCTCACCGACGAAGACCTCGTCAAGCCGATGCCGATACCCACAAGCTGGTCCCAGCCGTTCTGGGATGCCGCCAAGCAGCACAGGTTTGTACTGAGGAAGTGCTCCAAATGCGGCAACGTGGACCACCCCCCGTACCTGTACTGCACCAACTGCTCGGCCGACGAGCACGAGTGGGTGGAGGCCTCGGGCGAAGGCACCCTGGCCGCCTACGCCATCAACATCTTCGGGGTTCCGTTCCCGTTCTGGGTCGACCTGCCGTACGTGGTTGCGGTGGTGGAGCTGCCCGAGGGAGTGCGCATGATATCAAACGTGGTCGAATGCGACCACGAGAAACTGGAAAACGGGATGGAGCTCGAGGTGGTCTTCGACGACGTCACCGACGAGGTGACACTTCCCAGGTGGCGCCCGGTCGACGAGTCCAGGAGGGGGTAGCGAAGATGGCTGAAGAGAAGAATGCGTTCGAGAAGGATGACTTTTTCAAAGTGGACATCGAGATGCACATCATCGGGGACATGGGCCCCATAGATTACTTCCCCGGCGTGCAGGCCTGGTGGCAGGGGATCGCCGGGGTCACCCGGCAGTTCCTGATGGGGATACCGCCCCAGTACGTGCTCACCGTCGAGGAGATGACCAAGCGCACGGAGCCGGAGGCGATCATCGACTGGATGGACACCTACGGCATCGACGTGGCGTGCATCATCCCCGAGTCCATGATGGACACGACGGGTTACGCGACCCGCTGGGTGACCAACGGGCAGGCCGCGGCTGTCTGCGAGCGCTGGCCGGACCGCCTGGTCCTGACCCCCAACGTGGGCCCCATCAAGAAGCGCGGGATGAAGAACGCCCTCTGGGAACTCGAGTACCTCGTCGCCAACCACAACGCGCGCATGGTCAAGGTGTACCCGCCGGAGGACCTGCCCCTGAACGACCCGGAGATGTACCCGCTCTACGAGAAGGCGGGCGAGCTCGGCATCCCGGTGGCCATCCACCTGGGCTGGTGCTGGGTGCCCCCCGGCGTCAGCTATAACTGCCTCCCGGTGCTGCTCGACCAGGTGGCGAGCGACTTCCCCGAGGTAGACTTTATCGCCTTCCACGCCGGTTACCCCAACTTCCTCGACCTCGCGCTTTCCGCGGCGGTCCATCCTAACATCCACTTCGGGCTGAACCTGCTCGTGCCGTGGGCCGCCACCGCGCCGCGCCGGTTCGGGGAGATACTGGGTGAGGCGCTCCGCTGGGTCGGCTCGGAGAGGATTGTCTGGGGCACCGACTGCGCGGGGTTCGGGGCCCAGGTGAGGGGCGCCGTGCAGGGCCTGCGCGAGTTCGAGATCCCCGAGGACATGTGCGAGGGGTACGGGTACCCGCAGCTCACCGATGCCGACCGTGCTAACATCTTCGGGCTGAACATGGCGAAGCTGCTCAAGATAGAGCCTGTGAAAAAGGCGTAGGAGGTAACGCACGATGGCGCAGAAGTCAACGAAAGCCGTAAAGAAAATCGACCCGAAAAAGGAGTTCAAGAACCTCCTGTCCCCTATCCAGATAAAGGACGTGGAGATAAAGAACCGTATCGTGATGGCGCCGATGAACACGGTGATGTCGCTCGACAACCGCGGGTATGTCAACGAGCAGATACTCGCCTACTACGCCGCCCGGGCCAAAGGCGGATGCGGCCTGATCATCACCGAGTGCGTGCTCGGCACGAAGCTCGCGGCGAAGTTCCCGTTTACCTCCAACCTGCACGGCTACGACGTGTCGTTCGCGCCCGGGCTGCTGGAGCTGTCGGAGACCATTCACGCCTTCGAGGCGCGCACCTTCATACAGATGTCCATCGGCTTCGGGAGGCAGGGCCACGCGCACGACGGCTCGCGGCCGCCGGCACCCTCGGCGATCCCGTACAATGTCCCGTTCGAGCTGCTGGCGACCGGGTTTCCCGAGGTCCTCGTGAAGTACCCGGTGCTCATCCCGATGGCCACTGGGAGCCTCCCTTACGAGATGACCATCGCCGAGATACGCTCGGAGCAGGACGAGTTCGCCAACTCGTGTATCTTCGCCATGATGGCGCAGTACGATGGGATAGAGCTGCACGCGCCCCACGGTTACCTCGAGCACCAGTTCCTCTCCCCCCGCACCAACAAGAGGACCGACCTGTACGGCGGCAGCCTCGAAAACCGCATGCGCTTCCTGGTCGAGGTCTACCTCAAGGTGCGCGAGGCGGTGGGCCAGGATTACCTGGTGGGCATGCGTATCTCGGCCGACGAGCACATGCCCGACGGATTCACGCACCAGGAGGCGCTCGAGGTCGCGCGGGTGATGTCACAGCTGGGCGTCGATTACATCCATCTCTCCGACGGCTCTTACGAGGCGCTGAAGTACTTCTTCCCGGACAAAGACGGGACGATGCTCGACGAGGCGGCGAACTTCAAGGAAGCCGTCCCGGTGCCGTTGATGGTGCCGTCTATCCACGACCCGAAGAACGCCGAGAAGGCAATCGCCGGCGGCAAATGCGACATGGTGTCGTTCGGCAGGCAGATGCTGGCCGACCCCGATTACGCCAACAAGGTGGCCGCGGGGAAGCCGCAGGACATAAAGCGGTGCAAGCGGTGCAACGAGTGCCTGATGCGGGCGGAGATCGGCATGCCGGTGCGATGCGTCGTCAACAAGAACCTCGGCCGCGAGAAATACATGCCCGAATACTGGCGCCCGCCGGTGAAAGCCATGTCCGTCCACAAGATGAAGACACCTGCCAGGCTGCCTGACCACCTGCGCCATTAAGGCTCACGCCGGCAGGGAAAGGAGGGCTCGATGCCTGACTACCAGTATGTTCTGTACGAGATAGAGGGCGAGGTCGCGAAGATTACCATGAACCGCCCCGACCAGCGCAACGCGATAAACAAGGAGCTGGCCGAAGAGCTGCTCGACGCTTTCACGCGGGTCGACCGCGAGCCCGGGGTGAAGGTGGTGCTGTTCTCCGGGGCGGGCAAGTCGTTCTGCGCGGGCGGCGACCTCTCGGTCCTCCCGGGCTTCGACCATTACACCCTGCTGGATTGGATAGGCAAGACCGGCCTCGCCATCGTCCGGGCCATAACCGAAAACGAAAAGGTCGTGGTGGCAAAGGTGCAGGGCCACTGCATCGCCGGCGGGCTGGAGCTCGCCCTGGCGTGCGACCTCATCTACGCAAGCGAGAGGACCAGGTTCGGCGTGACCGAGATAACCATGGGTATCCTCCCCGGCTGGGGAGGTACGGTGCGCCTGGCCCGCAGCCTCCCGATATTCAGGGGCAGGGAGATACTGCTTTCCGGCAGGCGCGACTACACCTCCGACGAGTTCTACGACATGGGGCTCCTCACCCGCGTGTACAAGGTCGAGGAGTTCGACGCCAAGGTCGACGAGATGGTGGCGGTGCTGTGCGCGAACCCGGCCGACGCGCTGCGCATGGGGAAAGCGGTGCTCAACAAGTCGTTCGACGGGATGCCGTTGGACGAGGCTATGGCCATCGAGCGCCTTTCAATCGCGTGGCTGTTTCACAGCGAGCACGTGACGGTTCTGAGAAACGCCGCCCTTCAGGCGTTCGAGGCGATGAAAAAGCAAGAGCAAGGGGGATAGCCAGACATGGACTTTGCATTCACCGAAGAGCAGGAGCTCATGCGCGCCGCGGTGCGCGAGTTCTGTGAGAAAGAGATAACCAGCGAGAAGATACGCGAGTGGGAAGAGACGCTCGACTTCATGCCCCAGGAGGTCTGGGACAAAGCGGCCGCCATGGGGCTTTTCGCGGCCTCAATACCCGAGGAGTACGGCGGCGAGGGTGCGGACATGGTGACCGCCATGGTGGGCTACGAGGAGATATCCAAGGCGTCCACGGCGGTCGCTCTCGGGGTGGGGGCGACCATCGGCTTCGGCACCCGCCCGATAGTGGAACTCGGCACCAAGGAACAGAAGCGCGAGCTGTTGCCCAGGATCGCCGAGGGCAAGCTCAAGTTCGCCCTCGCGCTGACCGAGCCCGCGGGAGGCACCGACATCCTTGGGGCGATATCCACTTACGCCGACTCCGACGGCGACGACTTCGTGCTCAACGGGCAGAAGATCTATATCACCGGCGCGCACGTGGCCGACTACCTTACCACTCTGGCCATCACCGACCGCGAGAACCCAAAGCGTTCCGGCGCCCTCTCCATCATCATGGTGCCCGCGAATACACCCGGCATCGACATACGCATCATCCCCAAGGTCAGCACACACTGCTGCGGCTCCTGCGAGGTCTTCTACGATAACGTGCGGGTGCCGAAGGCCAACCTGCTGGGGACGCTCAACAACGGGTGGTACGACGTGCTGGGAACGCTCAACCCGGAGCGCATCGGGGTGGCCATGATATCGGTGGGGCTGGCCGAGAAGGTGTTCGAGGAGTGCCTCGCCTACTCCAAGCAGCGCGAGGCGTTCGGCAAGCCGATCGGGCAGTTCATGATAATCCAGCACTACCTGGCGGACATGGCGGTCGGCATCGAGAACGCTCGCAACCTGGTCTACAAGTGCGCGTGGCTGGCCGACACCGGCAAGCCGTACCACGTCGAGGCGACCATGGTCGGGCTCTACGCCTCGCAGATGGCGCTCGACGCGGCCACGGTGGGCATGGAGATTTTCGGCGGTTACGGTGTGACCATGGAGGCCGACATCCAGCGCTACTGGCGCGACTCCCAGCAGATGGTGTTCAGCCCCATATCGAACGAGATGAGCAAGAACTTCATCGCGCAGTGCTACGGCCTGCCCAAGTCGTTCTAGTCATGTTGGGGTCAGACACCCTGACATGAATTATCTTGAAAAGCCTGGTTGCGAAGCGTCGAAATTCATGTCAGGGTGTCTGACCCCAACATGAAAACGAAGGGAGAGAATCGTGAGCTACGATGAGCTGTTCGAGCCTATCACCATCGGGGACGTAGAGATAAAGAACCGCGTAGTGATGGCTCCGATGAACATGGTCTATTCCGACCCTGACGGTTATAACTCCGAACAATGGCTGGCCTGGTACGCCGCGCGCGCCAAGGGCGGGTTCGGGCTGATCGTCACCGACTGCATGGTGGTCAACCCGCATACCTGGAGGGGCTCCGACCACCTCAACCCCCACCTCTTCACCGACGAGAGGTACGGCCGGGGACTGGGGGTTCTCGCCGACCATATACACGCCTTCGGCGCGAAGGTGTTTATCCAGCTTTCCCCCGGGTTCGGTCGCCAGGGCCACGCCTCCGCCGCGACGCCTCACGAGCCCCCCGGTGCGCCGTCGGCCATACCGATCAAGATAGACTTGAGGAACGCCAACAAGGGATGGGAGAGGCAGATTACGCGCCTTAACCCCCAACTTAAGGTGGCACTAAAAGCCATCGGTGGCATAGAGGGTCTCAAGGCCATGGACGACGAGCAATACGCCCTACTGGAGTCCGCGCTGATCCAAGAGGTCAGGAAGACGGATCCCGATCTGGTGAAGGTTGTGTTCGGTGAAGTGCCCCGCGAGCTCGAGATCGACGAAATCGTCTTCCTCGAGGAGAAGATGGCACAGGTGTCGATGGATGCGCTGCGCTACGGGTACGACGGTGTGGAGATCCACAGCCCCCACGGGTACCTCATCCACCAGTTCCTCTCCGGCAGGTCCAATAAGCGGATCGATGAATACGGCGGCACGCTCGAGAACCGTGCCAGGTTCCTGCTCAATATAATCAGGAAAACCCGCGCGCGCATCGGCCCGGACAGGGTGCTGGGGGCCCGCTTCTCCGGCGACGAGCTGATGCCCGAGGGCATCACCAACGAGGAGATGCGCCAGGTCGTCGCGATGGCTGCAACCGTTGGCCTGAGCTACGTGAGTATATCGCAGGGTTGTTACGAGAACCTGGGCGCGTTCGCCCCGGACGGCGAGGGCGAGATGCTGAAGTACGCCCCCGGTTTCAAAGAGGCATCAGGCCTGCCGGTCATCACCCCCAACTTCCTGTCCCCCGGAGCCTCAGCGGAAGCAATCAGAGAAGGCAAGACCGACATGATCGCACTCGGCCGCCAGGCGACTGCCGACCCGTTCTGGCCGGCCAAGGTCGCGGCGGGGCGCGAGAAGGACATCGTGAAATGCATCCGCTGCAACCTATGCTACATGAACCTCTTCGAGCACAGGTGGCTGGCCTGCGAGGTCAATCCCACCGCCGGCTTCGAGAAGTATATGCCGGAGCTATGGAGGCTCAACGCGCCGGGCGTGAAGAAGAAGGTCGACAAGTTCATGAAGCGGGCGGAAGGACTGTTCTAGAAGAGACGAGACGAGGAGGGAGTCCGAGATGATGGTATTAGGAGACATCCCGAGGAAATACGCGCGCCTCGAACCCGAGCGCGAATGCCTGGTCTGCGGAGACGTGCGCCTGACCTGGCGTCAATTGAACGAGCGCGTCAACCGCCTCGCCCACGGCCTTGAAGAGCTTGGGGTCATAAGGGGGACGAAGGTGGCGGTGCTGGCGTTCAACTGCCACAGGTACGTCGAGATATACTACGCGGCGTCCAAGCTGGGCGCGGTAGCCGTTCCCCTGAACTTCCGGCTCTCGCACGACGAGCTGAGATACGTGGTAAACCACTCCGACGCCGAGGTGCTGATGGTGGGCGCCGACCTGATGGAGGCCGCAAGCGTAATAATGCCAGGGCTCGAAAACATACGGCAGCGCGTCTCTCTCGACGGGCCGGAAGAGGGGTGGGTGGACTACGAGGAGCTGCTCGCGAAGTCGCAGGACGCGGAGCCGGAGGTCGAAGTTGACGAAAACGATCTATGCCAGCTCCAGTACACGGGCGGCACGACCGGCCTGCCGAAGGGCGTGATGCTCTCGCACCGCAACTACATCACGGCGGCCATCGGGATGGGGCTGGCCAACTACTTCGAGGCCGGCGACGCCACCCTGCAGGTGCTACCCATCTTCCACACCGCCTGGTGGCCGATACTGGTCCACCACTGCGCGGGAGGCAAGGGGGTCATCGTTAAGCGCTTCGACTTCAACGAGATACTCACCATAGCCCAGGAGGAAGGGGTCACTCACATCAACATGGTCCCGATCCTCTTCTCCTGGATACTGGACTTCCCCGACCTGGACAAATTCGACCTTTCCAGCATCAAGTACCTCACCTACGCGGGGGCGCCCATGCCGGCGGACCTCATGAAGCGGCTGATCGAGAGGTTCGGCCCTATCTTCCAGCAGGGCTACGGCCTGACCGAGGCCGCGCCGCTCGTCAGCATCCTGAAAGAAGAGGACCAGTGCAGGCTCGAGGGCCCCGAGGAGTTGACGAGACGGATATCCTCCGCCGGCCGAGAGTCCATGGTGACCGAGGTAAAGCTGGTGGACGAGGACGACAACATCGTCCCTGTCGGAGAGATCGGTGAAATCGCGGTCAGAGGCGCCAACGTCATGAAGGGTTACTGGAAGGACCCGGAGCTGACCGCCAAGGCGATGCGCAACGGGTGGCTGCACACCGGCGACCTGGCTACCGCGGACGAGTACGGCTTTTTCTACATCGTCGACCGCAAGAACGACATGATAATCACCGGCGGCGAGAACGTCTACCCGTTCGAGGTTGAGAAGGTCCTCTACGAGCACCCGGCGGTGCTCGAGGCCGCGGTGGTCGGCGTGCCGGATGCGACCTGGGGCGAGGCGGTGACCGCGGTGGTCGCGCTCAAAGCCGGTAAGACCGCGACCGAGGAGGAGCTCGTTACCTTCGTCAGGGAACGAATCGCCGGGTATAAGACGCCCAAGAGGATAGTGTTCATGGAGAGCATCCCCAAGACCGCCATCGGCAAGATACTCCGCCGTGACGTCCGCGAGATGCTCTCCGAGTAGCAGTGCAGGCTCGGGTCAGCCGGCCGCCCGTTCGGCTGGAGGAGAGGGATGAAGCTTTCTGAAAGAGTCGCCGTTGTCACCGGCGGCGGAAGAGGGCTCGGCCGCGCCATATGCCTGGCCTTCGCGGCAGAGGGGGCGGACCTGGTTGTGGCCTCGATCGACGCCGACGAGAACGAGGCGGTCGCCGGGGAAGTGCGGGCGCTCGGGCGAAAGGCGCTGGCCTGTGTCGTCGATGTATCCGACTCTGCCCGGGTCCGGGCGATGGCCGAGGCCGCCCTGGCGGAATTCGGCCGGGTGGACATCCTCGTCAGCAACGCCGGCATCATCCGCCGCGGCCTGCTCATCTATTCCGACGAGGCCGAATGGAAAAGGGCCGTCGAAGTGATGGTCTACGGAACCTATCACTGCTGTAAGGCCCTTGTCCCGGGCATGGTCGAGCGGAACGACGGTCGCGTCATTCTCATGTCCTCGATCATGGGGAAAATGGCCAACCCGGCCAACAGTTCATACGCCGCATCCAAGCACGCCATCATCGGCATTGCCCGCACGCTTGCCTCGGAGGTGGCCATGCTGGGAGCCAGAAGGGTCACCGTCAACGCCATCTGTCCGGGCATCGCCGACACCGACATGGTCACTGGCCCCGAGGGGACGATCGCCCGACTGTCAGAGATGCTGGGTATGTCGAAAGAAGACGTCTGGGACCAACTCCTGAAGAAGATGAGCCTGCAGGAGCGGCTCATCGAACCGGAGGAGATAGCCGCCATGGCGGTCTACCTGGCCTCGGAGGACGCCCGCGGCATAACCGGGCAGTCCATCAACGTCTGCGGCGGCGCGATAATGCACTGAACGCGGGAAACGGATCCTGACGCGCTCCTTTTCACCAACTTCGCGCGCGTTTCTACGCGCAGGGGATTGCTAAGCCCATGGCGACACGGGTTAAAATGGCTACTGGTGCTGAATGGTCAGTTCGTTTGAGGCGCTGTTTGCAAGAGCTTACAACTGAGAGGGGATGGGGCAGAACATGGAGATGACATCGTTCGAGCGTATCGAGGCGGCGACCAGGCTGGAGAAGCCCGACCGGGTTCCTTTTGTTCCCATAATCGACATGTTCGCGTGTCGCTACGCGGGCGTAACCCAGCACGAGATGTTCTTCGACGTCGGCAAGGCAGACCGGGCGCTTCAGAAGACCATGGACGACCTGGGACGCATCGACGGCTTCAGCCTCTCCTATGGCGGCCTGGGCAGCCTGCTGGAATTCATCCTGCCCAACCCTCCCATCCTTCCTGGGGTGCGAGGGACCGGTGACGACGCGGGGTGGATGTTCGTGGAGGATCCGGTGATGGAGCCCTCCGAGTACCGCGACATAGGGAAGCGCGGGACCATCAGGTGGACGCTCGACAAGACGATGCAGACCCACACCAACCTGAACACCAAGGTCGACGTCCTCAAGGAATTGGGCAAGGTCGTCCGGGACCAGAACAAGATCGCCCGCTCCGTGCGCGCCTGGAGGAAAAAGGACGTCGAGCCGCTGGTGGCGGCGAACCTCGTCTTCACCCCCATGGAGTGGATGTCCATCATGCTGCGCGGTTTCAACGACTTCACGCTCGACCTCTTCAGATACCCTGACGACATCAGGGCCGCGAGCGCCGCGCTCAAGAAAACGCTCTGGTGGATAGGCCTCGTCGGGGTGAAGACGACCGGCGTGAAGAGGGTTTTCATGGGCGGCACGAGGACATCCGCCTCGGCGATCAGCAAGAAACAGTTCGAGGAGTTCGCCCTGCCGGAGTGGCAGGAGACCAGCGAGTACTTCGTGGAGCGCGGCATCACACCGATGCTGCACTTCGACAGCGACTGGACGGCGTTCTTCCCCCTTCTCAAGAACCTGCCGCGCCGCAAGTGCATACTCAACCTCGACGGCGCCTCCGATATATATAAAGCCAAGGAGATCCTTGGCGACCACATGTGCATCATGGGTGACGTGCCGGCGGTGCTCCTCAAGCTCGGCGAGCCCGGGGAGGTCGACGCCTACTGCGAGCGGCTCATCAAGGACCTGGGCTCGGACGGAGGCTTCATCCTGAGCTCCGGCTGCACCATACCCCTGGACGCCAAGCCGGAGAACGTCAAGGCGATGATACAGTCCGTGAAGAAGTACGGGTAGCCGCACCGCGAGAGAGGAGTGAGATGGCAGAGAATATCGCTTCACTGATAGTAGACCTCGAAGAGGAAAAGACCCTGGCGGCCGTGCGAATGGCGCTTGACGGCGGCGTCGAGCCTCTCGCGCTGGTGGAGGAACTGCGCGAGGGCATGTCGGAGGTGGGCAGGAGGTTCGAGGAGAAAGAGTACTATCTCTCCGAGCTCATCATGTCGGCCGAGATCTTCAAGCAGGCTATCGAGCTCATCGAGGCGAAACTCGGCGGGGCCACCAGTGCGAGCAAGGGCTCCGTTGTGGTCGGAACCGTGAAGGGCGACATCCACGACATCGGCAAGAACATAGTCGCGAGCTTGCTCCGCTGCGACGGGTTCGCCGTTCACGACCTGGGGGTGGACGTGTCCCCGGAAGCGTTCGTGAGCAAGCTCCGGGAGACCGGCGCGAAACTGCTCGCGCTTTCGGGCCTGCTCACGATGGCGTTCGACGCGATGAAGGAGACCATCGAGGCCGTATCCGGCGCGGCGCTGCGCGACAGTGTCAAGATCATCATAGGCGGCGGTCCGGTCAACGAGTCGGTCGTCGAGTTCACCGGAGCGGACGCTTACGGAAAGGACGCGGGCGAGGCCGTCAGGCTCGCCTCCAGGTTCCTCGGCTGAGCGGGGGAGGCGCCGGCTGGAGACGCTGCCGATCCTTTGCGCCAGGTTCACATACCCGGAGCCCCGTCTAACCCGGGTTGTAGCGGAAGAACTCGTAGGAATGCATGGGCTGGTCGGGTCCGGAGAGCGCCAGCTTGACCAGCGCCATCATCAGGCTCGCCATCCCGCTCGCGACGAGCTTCCACCGCAAGGCCGGCGCCTTGATGACCGGCGGGAACGCACCGGGCATGGCCTGGGGTGACTGCTCGCGCGCCCTTGCGCCCACCACCGATTTGGGCAGCTCCAGGACAGCCAGGCAGCAGTCGTCCCCGCACGAAAGCAGCTTGGTCAGCTCGGGGACCTCGAGCTGAGGGTTGAGCACCGAGAAGGTCCCGGCCTCCATGGCCATCATCAACTTGGTGCAGACCTCGGGGCAGCTGGCGAGCTCGCCGGCCGCCGGGCAGTAGCGCTCCTCCTTGACCGCCCGGCCGCGGCACTCCTCGGTCCAAACACCTCTCACCCCCACCATGCCGTCCTCGTAGTCGAGCACCCGGCCCAGGCTGCGCGCATCGTCAACATCGATGTCGAGGGCCTGGCGCATGAGCGGCGCGCGGTCGACACCTACCTGGTAGAAGACAAACTGCAACGCCTTGACCCCGCGCTCCCCGTATTTGTCGTAGAGCAAGGGGAGCAGGTTTGCAAGCCTCTTCATCATGAGGCGGACGGGGGCTTCCATTTGCCACCGAGGGTTCAGCACGTCTTTCAACGAAGGCTCGAGCGTCCGCAGCTCGAGCGCATATCCGAGCATTGCCAGAACGCAAGACCGTTTTATCAACTTCTGTAACCGCATTTCCGCTTGAACCCCCGTTCTCCCGCGGCCTACTCTTTCATCTTCCCGATCGCGTCCCTTATTTCCTCGACCGAGGCGCCGTCCTCGATGGTGGAGAGGTCCCCGAGGTCTTCCCCGAGCCAGAGCTTCTTCATCACCCTTCTCATTATCTTACCGCTCCCGGTGTTCCCACACTGCAGACCCCTCGCCTCCCCGATATACTAGTGGACCGTCCCTAACGCTACTTTACACGCGTTAACCTTCTCGAGTATGACATCCGCGCCTTTCGTCCATACGAAAGGCCTGGGATTCTCGTTGTGCTTTTCGATGTACTCCCCGATCGCGTCCTCGAGTTCGGCGGTGCTCTTGAAAACTCCGCGCTTTATCCTCTTGTTTGTGATCTGGCTGAAGAATCCCTCCACCGCGTTCAGCCAGGAGGACGACGTCGGGGTGAAGTGCATATGG
>JBBQKJ010000008.1:0-84922 GCA_038326775.1 Candidatus Geothermincolia bacterium | reverse complement strand
TACTGATAATTTCCCCCCCACCGCCCCGGGGCGGTCTCTGGTGGGGCACCGCCACTTTTTTTTTATTTCTTTTTTTGGGGCCTCACCCCGACATGAACGCTATCGCTTGAAGCGAAAGCGCAGCAGCGTCCAGATCGCCTCGAGGCCGTCGGCGGCGCGTATTTTCTTGCCCGCCTCGACGGTGCGGCCCCGGTAGTTTATGGGCACCTCGACGAGGCGGTAGCCGCGCCGCAGCGTCTTGGCGGTTACCTCCGGGCAGAACTCGAAGCGCTCGCACTCCAGGTCGAAAGAGCGGAGCACATCTGCGCGAAACGCCTTGTAGCAGGTCGCCTCGTCGGTGACTACCTTGCCGAACAGTATGGTCGCCGACCAGGCGAGTATCTTGTTGGCCAGCCAGTTCGCTAAGGCCATGTTCTCATGAGAGCCCTTGAAGCGGCTGCCGAAGACAACGTCTGCCCTGCCGGTGATGATCGGCTCGATGAGGCGCGGGTAGTCGGACGGGTCGTATTCCAGGTCGGCGTCCTGGATTACCACGATGTCTCCGGTGGCGCTCCCCAGGCCGGTTCGGATGCCCGCGCCCTTGCCGCGATTCACCTCGTGGCGCAGCAGGGTGATATCCGGGTCTGTGCGGTAGGCCTCCAGGCAGGCGTGGGTCCCATCGGTCGAGGCGTCGTCGACAACCACTATCTCGCGCTCTACCTCACCCAGGTCGACAGCGCGGACCTGGCGTATCAACTCGTCGACAGTCGATTCCTCATTGTGCACAGGCACTATCACCGAAAGCTTCAAACCCTGCCCTCTTCCTCCTGCGGAACCACACTATCAGAAGCGCCAGGAAGTACAGCGCAAGCGCGGCGGCCGACGACAGTGAGACGATCGCTCCATTGCGTACGCTCGCCGGGCGGAACCGGAACTCGACCTCGCGCTGGCCGCCGTCGAGCATGACCCCCCGGAACACCAGGTCGGCCTGGAGTATCTCCTTCTTCTTCCCGTCGACGAGGACTTCCCAGCCCGGATAGTATACCTCCGAGACGACCAGAAGTCCTTTGCAGGCCCGGTCGGTGGCCAGGGTCAGGCGATGTGCCGAGAGCGAGGATACCCGCACCTCCCCTTTGACGGCGGGGATAAAGGCGGCGTCCGTCTTCCGGGCCATCGGAGCGGGTGGCACAGCCTCCGGAAAGACCACCAGCGCGGTCCGCCGAAGGCCCTTCTTATCGACACCTCCTTTTGCAAGTTGTCTTAAGACGTCCTCGTTGTTCAAGAACGCGAGAGCGTCGCTCATCCAGGCGCGGGGCAGGGCGGTGAGATTCTGGTAGACGAACACTTTTCCGAAGCTGCCGAGCAGCTTGAACTTGCCCCTGGCCAACACGGGGTGCATCCGTTTGCGGGTCAGGAAGTAAGTGTCGTTCATCACGTCCAGCAGTTCGGAGCGCACCCCTCCCTCGTAGAAGAGCCCCACCTGCACGCCCGGGGCCTGCTGCGGGATTATCAACCCGCGGTATCTGTAGTAGTCCTCAAGGACCAGGGAGTCATCGCCGGAGGCCTTGTCCAGGCCGTAGACGGGCCCGTTATCGAGCGACTCGTACATGGTGTTAGCGTCGGTCTCGACACGGAACACCCCCGGCCGGGCAGCCACGTAGCGCGAGGCGGCCCTGTCCCCGTAGAGGTCGTCGGGGTTGACCTCGACCTTTATCCAGAGGGTGTTCAGCACGATGAGGTCTACCGCCACCAGCAGCACGAGGCCTGACGAGAGCCACGCCCGGCCTCTCTTTGCCCGCATCGCGATATGGAGCAGGAGCAGAAGCGAGACCACAAGCAGGACCGGCGTCACGAGGCTCAGCAGAGCCGTGCCGTTGGCTCCCTTCGGCCTCGGCCCGCGGCTGAGCACGAATATCGCGAGCGCGGCGGCGAGGAACACGACGGCCCCCGCTATCGCGGCGCCGGCTCGCAGCGCCGAGCGGTAGCGTTCCTTTGACTCCTCCGAGACGGAGTTGACGAGGTGGTCGGCGCCGAGCCCCGCCAGGAGGGCCGATGAGAAGCCGAATATCAACAGCACCCGCGCCGGGTCGCGGAAGCGGTTGACGAACAGCCCCAGCTTGAAGAGGATGGTCCAGAGGAATCCGCCGGGCCCGGCCGCCAGCACCAGCGACACCAGGAGCGTCACCCACAGGAATATGGTGAAGGCGCGGGGTTTCTTGAGCAGAGCGATGATTCCCAGGGCTCCCCCGACGATGCCCGCGTAGCCGTAAACCTCCCACATGTTCCATCCGCCCACGTAGCTGCCGGGCGAACCGCCGAAGAAGTGCGGGAACACCAGGTTCACGGACTGCCAGCGAGGAAGGCTTGCGGTCACCGCGACCTCGTAAGGCACCTTCGCCCTTGTCGAGAGGCCTATCAGCTCGTAGAGCGGCAGCAGTTGGACGGCGGCGATGCCGGCCGCCACGACCACGGCGGTAGCCAGCGCGGCGAGGCCGAAGAGCGGCCCGGCCACCTCCTCTCCGCGACGGCGCTGGATAGAGGTGAAGACCACCAGCCCGAGCAGCAGCGCGCAGAGATAGAAGATGGACTGCACGTGCCCGGCCAGCAGGGCGATGCCCATCGCGACGCCCGCCAGCACCGAGTAGTGGAACCTGCGCCTTGTAATGGCCCGGTTGAAGAGCAGGAACACCAGCGGAACCCAGGCCGCGGCGCTCTGCTGGTTGATGTGCCCGGCGTGCGCCGTCATGAACCCCGAGAGCATGAAAGTGATCGCCGCCACCGTCGCCCCCGCGCGCCCGACCTTCAGGTCGCGCGCCAGGATGTAGGTAAAAACGCCGGCGAGGTAGAAGTGAAAGACCACGAAAACGCACTGTGCCTTCAAGGGCAGGTCCGCCCCCGCCGCGCCGTAGAGCCCGACCATGAGCAGGTTGAACGGGTAGAGCAGGGCGGTCTGGTAGGAGGCGAAGAACGGTTGGCCTGAAAGGATATAGGGGCTCCAGAGGGGAAACGTGCCGCCCGCGATCGAGTTCGCCTCGTAGACGCGAGCCGGGTAGAACTGCCGTATGAAGTCGAGTTCGACCCCGAACGACCAGTTGCGCTGAAACAGGACCCGGGCGAAGACGAGCACCACCAGCCCGAGGAGCCCGCCGGTTATCAGCCAGTCCCTCCGGTCCCAACGCTGGCCTGTCGTCACGGCGCGGCCCGCTTCCTGAGTATCACGACGCCGCTCTTCTCGTATATCGGCTCGTAGGCGCCTTCCGTCACCAGGCGGCGGACCAGCTTCCTGTACTGCCTGGCATCCTCGGGCAGCGGCAATACCGAGGTGGACCTGTCGAGGGCCACGTACTCGACATCCGGGACCGGGGTCTTCCGCGGGTCGGCTCCCTTTGCCCTGCGCTTATTTGTGTAGGGAAAGATTATGCGCGCGGCCTCGGGCCCCAGGGTGCCGTAGTAACTCGTGTCGACGAGGTCGATGAAAGGCTCGGGGAACATGTAGAGCTTCTCGCGCTTCGAGAGGTGGGCGAGCAGGAATACCTGGGCCGAGACCGCGGCGTCCTTCGGGATGAGCGAGAGCCCCTCGCCCGCGGCGTGGACGTGCGCGTTGGACGCGTAAGCGTCAGAGCGCCACCCGTCTGAGAGCGGGCTGGGGCCGTAGTAGATGTTGGTGCCGAGCACCGAGAGAACGAGCACCACCGCCACCGCCCCCACGACCTTGCCGGCGCGAAACCCTCCCTCGGCCCAGTTCTTGAACCTCCTCAGCCCGAACACGGCTCCTATGAACACGAACGGGATTATCGCGGCGGTGTACTGGAAGGCGATGGTGTGCTGCGGGGCGAAGTCGCTGATCATGTTGATGAGGAAAGCGGGCAGGGCGGGGAGCAGAAAAGCGGGCGCGAAGAGGCACAGGAACGCCACCGGGAGCAGCAGGTCGAAAACGTAGCGCAGGTTCTGCCGGGTGCCCAGGATGTTCAAGGTCCGCAGGGGGCGGATGATGATGTTCTTCAAAGCCTCTGTGGGCGTCTTGCCGAACTGACCCAGCCGCCCCGAGTACTGGTTGCCCGCCGGGGCTAAGCCCGGCAGGAAGACCAGTACCGCCAGCAGGAAGTAAAGGAAGGAACCGATGGCGACGATCTTTCCGGCCCTCTTGTCGTAGAGGAAATAGACGATGATTCCCAGCACCAGCACCGCCAGCACCATGTCCTCCTTGCAGAACGCGGCGCCCGCGCAGCAGAAATAGAACCAGCCGAACTTCCGCCGGTCTATGGCAAGGAAAGCGAACAGCAGGAAGCTCAACCCCAGCGCCTCGGGGTGGAAGTCGAAGAGGTTGAGATACTGGAGCGCGGGGTAGAGGAGGAAAGCCCCGGCGACCGCCACGGCGACAGGGCGGCTTCGCACCTTGTCCCTGGCCAGGAGGTAGAGGGGAAGGGCCCCCAGTGACAGCGCCACGGTCTGGAGCGTCAGAAGAGCGGGTATGTTGCCCCTGATCCAGTAGAGCGGGACCAGAAAAACGAGGATTGGGGCGAAGTGGTCGCCGTACAGGTTCATGCCCCTGATGGTGCTGATCGGCGCCTTGAGGCGCGACATAAGCCAGATGGCCTGGCTGAAGATGGCCGTGTCCAGGTTGGAGGCCCGGAAGTTCGCGTATCGCATGAGGCAGAGCGTGGTGAACAGCGCCGCGTACGCCGCGATGATGACAAAGACCAGGATGAGCACCCGGTCGAACTGCTTCGCCGGCCCTGCCTCGGGCTCCACCGGGGCTTCGAGCCCGGTCGCTTTCTCCACGTTACCCTCCTTCGGGGTCAGGCCATCGTCGTCGCGCCGGCAACATCGTCAAAGCCTCAACAGCAGTGGAGCCGGTGGTCGCGAAAAGGGCTTGACACCGACCTATAATATTTTTCTTCGGGGCGGTGGCAATACCTCGAATATCACCGTTTCGAGGTCGTGAGGCTCCGGGGATCCATAGTGGTTGACCCAGCGGGCGACCTTGCGCACCTGCCGCCGCGTCTCGCCGACGATGCCGAATATCTTCAGCTCGTCTTCGGCGCCTTTCTCGGTCTGGCCTATGACCAGGTATCGCACGCCGCGGGCACGGAGCTGCTGAAGCGCCCCCGTGTAAGTCACGTCCGCGTCCTCGACCGGGAGGTCCCAGGGAACGGGGCGCATGTAAAGCACTTCGCCCGGGTAATATAGCCAGTTGAAATACGGGCCGGCGTCAACGGCCACGAGCTGCCCGGGCGCGTTCGCCTCGAGCCAGTCGGCGGCCTGCTTCATGCCCGCTCCCCCGTGGTCGTCGGCGAACGCCTTGTAGTTCTGTTCAATGACGGTGTTCGCCCGGACGGCCCCGTGCGCCACCAGGGCAAGAAATATCAGGGCGAGCGCCAAGCAGGACAGGACCCGGGCGCCACGGAGCAGGGCCGTCTGTCTGCCTCCTCGGGCAGAGCCTATCGGGCCCGGTTCCTTCATGCCCGGCTCAGGGTGGCCTGGCAGGCCGCCCTCGGGCGATTTCGCCGCCAGCTTCCGGGCGACCCACCCGTTATCCGCAAAAAGCCTCCGAGCGCTCGTGGCGAGGTCCACCAGCAGGAAAGCGGTCATGAGCGCGACGGCCGGGGCCGCCGGCGCCATGAAGCGCTCGTAGGCGTAGTACCAGAACAGGTGCATGAACAGGAAGAGGGCGAACCAGCCCGCCACGATCCCGAACTCCCTGTACCGCCGCCTGATGAGGCACCACAGCGCACCCAGGTAGAAAAAGGCGGAGAAGGCGGCGTCCGACATGCCGTTCCAGCCGTAGACCTTCACCCGGTGCTTGAGTACCTGGAAGGTGATATCGGTGCTGTACTCACGGTATTCTCCGACGTAGGAGGTTATCTTGCCGGTCACGATCATGTTCCTGGCGACGTAGACGCTCATCGGCAGGCCAAAGACCGCGAGCATCAAGAAAGGCTCCCAGGCCTTGAGCTTCGAGCCCTTCACGTAGAGGAGCACCACCAGGGCCATCAGCGGGAGAAACAGGATCCCCTCCCACCTCACCAGGAAGCAGAGCCCACCTGCGACCGCCCCCACCACGCGCCTGGGCGTCGACGCCCTCTTGCAGCCGGTCAGCACCATGTATATGCCGCCCGCGAAAAGGAACGTGAACAGCCCCTCGGTCATGGGCAGGCTGGTCCACTTGAGAAAGGTTGGCTGAAACGCGACGATGAAGCAGGCCACCAGGCCGACCCACTTGTCGAACAACTCGCGCCCCAGGCCGTAAGTCGCGAGCACGGTGAACGTCCCGCCGAGGACCGCGATGAGGTTCGCCGAACGCTCCAGGCCCCCCAGGATGTAGCCTCCCAGCCAGATGGCGCCCGGATAGCCCGGGAGGTACTTGGTGTGCGCGACCCCCCGCACCGTGTATGTCAGGGTGTCGCGGATGGCGCGAGCGAGTACCAGGAAGTAGTAGCTGTCCGCGGTGTAGACGGTGTGAAGTGAGAGGTAGTACAGCCTTACGGCGAAGGCGGCGGCCATTATCCCGAGCACGACAAAAAGCAGCCAGTGCGCGCGGGCGAACTTCACTGCGAGCGCGCGGTAGCCCCTGCTCTGGCAGCCCTCCGCGGGGGAGCCCTCGCTAGCCGATGCCATCCAGCCTCGCGATCATCTTCGATGCGACAAGGTCCCACGAGCGCTCCCGGCGCACACTCTCCGAGACAGCGAGCGCGGCTTCACGCGCGGCGGGAGCGTTGACGAACACCTCGCGCAAGGCGCTCCTCAGCTTGCCGTAGTAAGGGTCCGCCCAGTTCAAGCCCGCCTGCGGGGAAGGCGCCGGCACGCTCTCGACGCCGAGTGCGGCTTTGCCGTCGATGAACTCACCCGCCGAGCCCCAGTCCGTGGCCACGACCGGCACGCCGCAGGCCAGCGCCTCGAGCATCTCCGTGCCCGGTTCCGCGGACCTGCCCGCCTCGACCAGGCAGTCGACCGACCTGTAGAAGCCGCCTGCCTGATACGCCGGTATGTCGTGGTCCATCACGAATACCACCGGAGCGCGGTCGAAGGCCAGGCCCATCGCCTCGACGGCCTCCTCGACCTCGGCTCCGGGCGCGGGCGAGGTGACCTTCATGATGAGGACCGCTTTCTCGTCGGGGGCGAACTCGTCGGCAAACGCCTTGATGAGCGTCTCCCAGGCCACCGACGGACCCCATTCCACGCAGGCGAGGAACGAGAAGCGCCCCTCGAGGGAATGCCCCTTGATGCCGGGATGGAAGTAATCGGGGTCGACGCCGAGAGGCATCACGACCACTTCCTTCCTGACGCCCGAGATAAGCGCCGCCTCGCGCTGGAAGGCGCTCGGCACCCATACCTCGTCGAGCCGGTTCAGCTCCTTGACCCACTCCGGCTTGAACCGGTCGTACGGGGTGAAGACGTAGCCGATGTTACAGGAGCCGTCGGCGCGCTCCAGCATGTCCGCCGGGCCGAAGAGGACCTGGGGACGGTCCCTGTCGCGGCCCCTGTTCTTCATATCGTTTATCCTGAAGTCGGCAAGCTCCGCGCGCTCCGCGCCCTCCAGGAATCCGAGGTTCACGTCGACGGCGGCCCGGTCGAACGCCCAGAGGAGCTTCGCGCTCGCCCGTGAGTAGAGGTCCTCGCCCGATATGAAGGAATGCCAGGTGAGCTTGCGCGCGTAGCGGCCGTCGATCGTGTCCTTCCACTTGGAGAGGAACACCTCGCGCGAGCGGCGGAACGTCCCGGAGAAGTCCATCCGGTTGAGGTCGGTGGAGGCATTCTCGAGGTGCTTCACGGTGGCGCTCCCGCAGCGGAAGACGCGGTAGCCGGCCTCGCGCGCTTTCATGCAGTAGTCGCTGTCCTCGAAGTAGGAGAAATACTCCTCGTCGAGCGGACCGATCCTGTCGATGAGCTCGCGCTTGATGTAGGCGCAGGCGAATATGACACCCTCGACCTCGGCGTCGCCCGGGTACTGGTTGATGTCTTTCTCATCACCGGGGTACTCCTGCCCCCAGTAGCTGGGCACCGGCATGTAAGTCCCGGCGTGGACCAGGTTGCCCCCGGCGTTGACGAGCCGGCAGCCCACCACACCGATGTCCGGTGCCGAGTAGGCGACCTCCTGCATGCGCTCGAGCCAGTCGTCCTGGACCATCTCGGTGTCGTTGTTGAGCAGCACCACGTCCGTGTCGCATGCGCGGATCCCGGCGTTGTTGCCTTTCACGAACCCTACGTTCTCAGTGTTCTCGACGAGGGTGATGCCCTGCACGCCGCGCAGGTACTCGAGCGTGCCATCGCTGCTGGCGTTGTCGACCGCGATGAGGCTGAAGTCGGGGTGGCTCGTGTGCTCGAGCAGCGAGGAGACGCAGGCGCGGGTCACGTCCAGGCCGTTCCAGGACAGCACTATCACGCTAACGGGCCGGGTCGCGCCAGCCACTACTCCCCCTCCCGCTTCTCGAGCTTCTCAAGCCTCTCCTCGAGGGTTGCCAGGCGCGCCGGGGCGTCGGACTTCTCGATCTCGGCGACGCGTCCCGAGATCTCGTCCAGGTTGTTGGCCAGGTCGTGCAGGGTGCGGGTGACCAGCATGTTGAACTTGCGCACCTGGTGTACTATCGGGTTGACGTACCACCTGAGACCGCCGCGGGCGGCGCGCTTGAAGGCGACCACCAGCCTGCCGACGAGCCTGCGCCGCGAGCCCAGCTCGAACTCGGGGTCTATCTCCCAGTTCCGGCTTACCATGTCCAGGTTGACCACCAGGGTCTTCGAGTACGGGGGATACAGGAACGCCAGGTTGGGCGCCTGCGTCCTCTGCTCTTTCCAGAACTCCGCCAGGAGGGTGTCCGGTGCCGCTACGGCCCTGTTTACCTCCTCCATGACCTGGTCTACGTCAACGCCTTTTGCCTGCATGGGCTCACTCCTCAGGGAAGTACAGCGCCAGATCGGGAAGCTCTATCTTCTCCAGGTTGGAGAAGGTATAGGTGAGGCCGCCCGTCTGGATGCGCCTTATCATATCGGTCACCTGGTCGTTCACCGGCGTGGGGACGCTCACTTCCGATGACCTGGCCGAGAGGTAGCCGTTCAGCGCGTCCACCTCGCTGGGCAGGCCTTTCTTGATGTCCTGGAGCATGCTGCCGACGATGCCCCTGTGGGGTGTGTAGATCATCTTGAGAACGTTCCTGGCGTTCTGGATGCTCTCCTTCGCTACGTCGAGGAGCATTGTCGGGTTCACGCCCTGCATCGGTTCCATGGTTATCCCAAGGCCCTGGGCGGCCCTGATGGTCTCAAGCATTATGAAGAGCGCAGCGTCGGAGGCCAACTCGTCATCGATTATGTCGCCGTAGTTGCAGTTCAGGACCGTCGAAAGGCCCGACATTGCCGCGTTGACCAGCAGTTTGGTCCACCGTACGCCCACCAGGTTCTCCGTTATCTCGGCGCTCCCGGCGTTATCGAGCACCTCCTTGACGTTCTTGATCCGCTCAGTCACCGAGCCGTCGAGCTCGCCTATGTCGTAGGTCATCTTCCCGGGCTCGGTGGTGAGCTCCGAGACCCCGGGCTTGATCCAGGTGGCGCCCCAGCCGACCGCTCCGCCGAGCGTGCGCTCCCGTCCGATGAAGGAGGCGACCCTCTCCTCCGGGACCCCGTTCTGCAGAGTCACCAGGACGCTGCCCTCGCCCATGCGCGCGAGCGCCTGCGGGAGTGCGACCTCGTCGTATGTCGCCTTGGCCATATACAGGATTATGTCGTATATGCCCTCCATCCCCTCCGGGGTGATCGCCTTCACCGGGGTGACCAGCTCCAAGCACCCCACCACGCGGGCGCCGTTGGCGTTAAGCGCGTCAACGTGCTCTTTGTTGGCGTCCACCAGCACTACATCCAGGCCTGCCTTCGATAACAGAGCCCCCGCGATAGTGCCGAGCGAGCCCGCTCCCATTACCGCTGTTCTCATCTTCAGGTTCCTTTCACTATCTGCAGACAAACTTATTATCAGAACCAGGCGACGGCCTCAGTCGGGCGGCCTCCCGCCGGTAAGCTCCTCGTAAACGTCCCTCACCACGCGGTACTTGCTGTCCCATGTGAACTCGGAGAGCACCCTGGCGCGGCCCGCCTCGCCGAGCCTGCCTGCGTACTTGCTGTCCAGGAGCAGCCTGCGTATTGCCAGGGCAAGCTCCCTGGCGTCGCCGAACGGGACCAGCAGTCCGTCCACCCCGTCGCGCACCAGCCCGGGTATGCCGCCGGCGCGGGCGCCCACAACGGGCTTGGCGTAGAACCAGGCCTCCAGGAACACGATGCCGAACGAGTCGGAGCGCGACGGCAGGACCAGCAGGTCGCAGGCGTCGAGCAGGTCCAGCTTGTCGTCCTCGGGGATGAAGTCGAGCATCAGGCACTTCGACCGTATCTTCTCCGGCAGCTTCTCGTGGAACCGCCGGAAGTCCTCGATATCGGCCCCCGCCAGGACCAGCGTCGACGGGTCGCCGCCCCTCCACAGGGACTCCATCGCACTAACCAGCGTGAACGTACCCTTGTCATACGTCCTGGGGCCTATGTAGCAGACAATCGGGCCTATCACGCCGTGCTTGCGGCGGAACCTCTCGCCGGAGCCCCCCTGGAGCTCTCCCGGGTTTATCCCCATACCCAGCAGCACCATCTTCTCGGATGGGTAGCCGGCGCCCTCCAGGAAGTCACGCTCAATGTCGGTCTGCACGAAGACACGGTCGCTGCTCTTTACCAGCCGGAGCTGGTGGGGCCGGGTGTAATAGCGGCTGACGTCGTCGCTGTCGCTCTCGCCGAGGTGAAAGAACGGAGACATCACCAGCGGGATGCCCTGCTTCTTCGCGATGCGGCTCGCTGTGAAGAGGATGGAGTCGTACGGCAGCGCCGTCGCGTGAACCAGGTCGAACCTCTGGGAGGTCCCTATGCTGCGCAGCATCCCGGGCACGAGTGGAGACGGGAAAGAGAAGAGGCTCTTCGCGGTGAGCCCGGGCAACTTGCCCAGCACCCTCAGCGCCTGGGCGTGCCTGGGGAACCTTTTCACGTCGAACCTGTGCACGCTGACCCCGTTGTGGACCTCGTACGGGGCGACGATACGCTCCTTGCCGGGAAGCCAGTAGTGCTGGATGTCGATAGCGTCGGTGGTGAAGACCGTAACCTCGTCGCCATCGGCGGCAAGCCGCTCGGAGAGCTCGATGAAAAACTTCTCGGAGCCGCCCCTGGCGGGCCAGTAGCGGTGGATGAGATGGAGGCACCTCATCTATGCTCTCCTCGAGCCTCCCAGGCCGGGAGGTCCTCCAGGATGAACTCCTCCAGCGCCTCGCGGTAGTGGCGCATCGGCGCCAGCCCCTGCATCGCCATGGCCAGCCCCCGCATTACCGAGTAGCGGGGCCGCGGGGCGGGCCTGCCGAGCTCCTCGGTGGTCACCGGCACCACCGGGGTATCGATGCCCGCCAGCTCGAACACCTGGCGGGTCAGCTCGTACCAGGTGCAGCACCCGGCGTTGCAGACGTGGTAGATCCCATAAGCGCCCGTCTCGATTATCTCCAGCAGCTTGACCGCCAGGTCGCGGGCGTAGGTAGGGCATCCCTCCTGGTCGTTCACCACGCCGACCTCGCTGTTCTCACGGCCGGCGCGCATGATGTTCTTTACGAAGTTCGAGCCACCGGAGCCGAACAGCCAGGAGGTTCGGCAGATGTAGAAGCGCTCGAGCAGCGACATCACGTAGCACTCGCCGGCGTGCTTGCTCCTGCCGTACACACCGGAGGGGTCGGGCAGGTCGAACTCGGTATAAGGCAGGCTCTTCTCGCCGTTAAAGACAAAGTCGGTCGA
The DNA here is from genome assembly GCA_038326775.1 of Candidatus Geothermincolia bacterium. Lineage (GTDB taxonomy): Bacteria > Actinomycetota > Geothermincolia > Fen-727 > Anoxymicrobiaceae > DYIU01. The sequence continues at coordinate 73,150 of JBBQKJ010000008.1, read as the reverse complement.
CACGTAGAGGAGCGCCGCACCCGTCTCCTGGCAGGCGAGGGCCAGGTTCTGCGCCCCCATGGCGTTGACGCGAAACGCTTCGAGCTCGTCGGCCTCCGCGCCGTCCACGTCAGTGTAGGCGGCGGCGTCCAGCACGATGTCGGGTCGTACCTCGGCGAGGCGCTCGGCCACCGCGGCACGGTCCGTGATATCCAGGTCGAGGTCGTGCGCCACGACCTCGTGGATGCCGGCGCTTGCCCGCTGGATATCGGTGCCCAGCTGGCCGCCGCTTCCGGTAAGCAGTATCTTCATAGGCCCCCGGTCAACGTCAAGAAACGCCTTCCGCGAATTTCGAACAAGTCTACCATATATCGTTTTCGTTCCCGGGGCGGCCGGCGCCTGCAAAAACGCGCCGCGCGTTCTCGCGAGGGCAGCCCTGACGGTTCCGGGGCAATCACGGCCCTATTTCGGGTATAATCCTTATGCCGTTCACACGGCACACGGCCGCACAATCCCGGAGGTGATCTTGGAGCCCGATTTCAAGGTGGAGGGCAAAGGCATAGACACCGCCGCCCTCGAGGAGGAGCTCATCCGCAGGGTTGAGGAGCGCCGAAAGGCGGGGGTCTACACCGGCGAGGTCGAGGCGATGCTCGCCGAGCGGCTCCCGGACGAGGAGGACGGCACTACCCTTGCGCCCGTTTCCGCGCTGGACTACGCGGCCACCAGGGCTCTCGCGAGCTGGGAGGTCACCGCCGCCTACCCGGTCGAGACCGAGAAACGCTTCATAGGGCCGTTCGTCATCTTCGCCAAGAGGCTCGCCAGGGTCTGGGCCCGCGTGGCGGTGGGCCCCATCCAGAGGGAGCAGACGGCTTTCAACCGCCACGTGGCGACGGCGCTCGAGGCTCTCAAGCGGCAGGCCGTGGCCGAGCGGGCCGAGGCGCTCGCGGCCGAGGCGGACCTGTGCGCCCTGGCACGAGCGATGGTCGGTGCCGACGAGGCAGTCGAGATGGAAGCGGCCGTGGCCGAGGCGCTCGCCGGCGCGGGGGCTGTCACCGCCCTGGGCCCGTGCCCTCCCGGCATGACAGGCGCCCTGGCCGCAAGGGGCCTCACCGTGCACCCGGTCTCCGGCGGAACCACCTGGGACGAAGGCGGCACGACGCCTACGCGGACCGGCCCGCTCTCCTTCCTGTCGCAGGTCGGCGAGGAGAGCGTCGAAGCCGTTCTCGTATGCGAGCTGTCGTTCTGGCTCAAACCCGAGGCGCTGGTTTTCCTTGCCCGCCGCTCGTACCTTGCGCTCGAACCCCGGGGACGGGCAGTGATAGCCGTACACTCGTTCGCGGCCGGTCCCCCGGCGCCGGCGTGGTGCTCGGCGGAGGTTATCACCAGGGCGCTGGAGCTGGCCGGGTTCGAGGAGGTCTCCATCGCGAGCCTGCAGCCCGGGCAGTCGGCCGGCGGCGCACCTTCCGGGTTCATCGCTGTGGCAAGCAAGCGTTAGCGGGTATTCAATGCCTGTGTTCAATGCCCCCGGATTTCACCCGGCCTTCGTGGTGCCGCGCTACGGGGAGGAGGTGGTGGGCGGCGCCGAGGACCTCGCCCGCCGGACGGCCGAGGAGCTGGCGCGCCGTGGCTACCGGGTAAGCGCTCTTGCCACGCGAGCGCTGGACCATCACACCTGGCGTGACCATTACCCGGAAGGAACCACCATTATCAACGGCGTCCGGGTCACCCGTTTCGGCGCGCGGACCCGGCTTGGCGACCCGTCGCTTCACCGGGTGCTCGCCTCGCTGGCCGCTGGGGAGCAGATCTCACCCGGAGACCAGCTCCGATGGCTCGAGGGCGTGGTGACGAGCGACCAGTTGTTCGACCACATAAGGAGCAGCGGCCGCGAGTACTCGCACCTTATCTTCCTGCCCTACCTGTTCGGGACCACTTACTTCGGTTCCCAGATCCACCCCGGGCGCTCTTACATCATCCCCTGCCTGCACGACGAGCCGTACGCCCACCAGTCGCTCATCAAGCGCATGTTGACAGGCGCCCATGGCATGATGTTCAACAGCCCCGGCGAGAAAAGGCTCGCCGCGCGCCTCCTGGGCGTCGCGGACCCCGGGCCCGTCGTGGGCATGGGTTTTGATCCCCTGGTGGGCGACCCCTGGGCGTTCCGGGACCGGACGCCCGTCCGCGGCGACTTCGTCCTTTACGCCGGCAGGCGCGAGGAAGGCAAGAACACCCCCCTGCTCGTCGATTACTTCCGCGGGTTCGCCTCGGGGAACCCGGGCAGGGCCTCTCTGGTCCTTATGGGGGCCGGCGAGGTCTCGATCCCGGTCGACTCGAGCCACGTGATCTTCGACATGGGACGGGTCAGCGAGCGTCATAAGTGGGACGGCTACGCCGCGGCCGGCGTCTTCTGCCAGCCGTCGGTCAACGAGAGCCTGTCCATCGTGCTCCTGGAATCGTGGCTCTCCGGCACGCCCGCGCTTGTGCACAGGGGCTGCGAAGTCACGCGCGAGCACGTGCGCTCGAGCGGGGGCGGCCTTACGTTCTCGGACTACGCCGGGTTCGCCGAGGCGTTGCTGTTACTGCTCGCCGATGGCGACCTCGCGCGCCGCATGGGTGAGGCGGGGCGCCGGTACGTCGAGGAGGAGTATAATTGGGACTCTGTCATCGAGCGACTACTCGAGGCACTGGGAGTGCTCGACCGATGAAGATAGTCCAGCTCTGCGCCCGAATCGAGTTCGGAGACGCGGTCAGCAACCACGTATTGGAGATAGACCGAACAGTGAGGTCCTGGGGGTTGCCGACCGCCGTTTTCGCGAACACCCTGGACGAGTTCGGCCTTCAGCACGCGCGCCCGGATACCGAGTACGACCCGACCTCGGGGGCCGCGGACGACGTTCTGATATACCACTACTCCCTCTACTGCCCTAACTACCAACAGTACCTGGAGGCCGGCGGCCGGCGCATCCTCGTATATCACAATATCACCCCGCCAGAGTTCTTCGCCGCCTACGACAAAGGGGTCGCCGAGTTCTGCAGGCTGGGGCGAGACCTGCTGCCCCGGTTGAACGTCTGTGAGCTGGCCCTCGGCGACTCGGAGTTCAACCGGCTGGAGCTCCTTGAGAACGGCTTCGCGGCGGACCGCACCGGGGTCCTCCCGATCTTCATCGACTACGAGGGCCTCAAGAACAAGCGTAGTGAGAGCGGGCCGATGGCGCCCTACCGGGGCTCGTTCAAAGTGCTGTTCGTGGGCCGGGCGGTGCCCAACAAGTGCCTGGAGGACCTGCTGCGGGCTTTCTACTACTACAACCGTTGTGTCAACTCCGACTCCCACCTCTTCCTGGTCGGGCCATCCTGGGTGGACCGCTACGACGCCCAGCTGCGCTGGCTTCTCGACTCCTTCGGGCTCTGGGCAAACGTCCACTTTACGGGAAGGGTGAGCGATCCCGACCTCGCCTCCTGCTACAGGGACGCCGACATCTTCCTTTCGATGAGCGAGCACGAGGGCTTCGCCGTGCCGCTCGTGGAGAGCATGGCGTTCGACCTGCCGGTGGCGGCGTACTCCTCGACAGCGATACCCTACACCCTCGAAGGAGCGGGGCTCACTTTCGAGCGCAAGGAGTTCCCGATGGTCGGCGAGCTACTCGAAGCCGTGCGCACCGACGGGCGCTTAAGAGAGTCGATGCTTGCCGCTCAGCGCGACAGGCTCGAGCACTTCTCCGGCGGCTCGGTCCGCGGTGTCCTCAAGGAGGCGCTCCGCGGAGTGACCGGGGGCCTTCCTTGACCGGCGGAGAACATCCCGGCGGCTCGGCCGTCGAGACGATCGAGCTCGAGCTGCCCGCGGCCGCCGATAACGCTGACATCGAGGTCACCCTCTCCACCGGGACGGGAGAGCTGCTGGGCCACTGGACGTTCAGCAAAGCCCCCGCCGGGCCGGCTACCGTCACCATCGACTGGCTCGCGGCGGGCCTCGACGCGGTCTCCCTGCGGACGCACGGCGTTGAAACCGGCCTGGTGGGAGGCGAGTTCCACGACGCGACGGTGGTAAGGCCCGAGATGGAGCTTCGCGTGCGCGCCGGCGGGCTCAGCCAGTCTTTCACGCTCAAGGTGACCGGCACCGCCGCCCTCGAGCGTTATTACCAGCAGGAATCGCACCAGGACGAGTACGTGGTCCAGCACCCGTTCTTCCACTCCTTCCACCAGGCGCGGCTCCGCACACTGGGACGCGTCTTCCACGAACACATAAAGCCGGCCAGCCGCGTGCTCGACGTGGGCTCGGGCTACAGTATCTTCTTTTTAATCACCACCGACTGGGACTTCAAGATGACCTGCTGTGACCTCGACGCGGCCGCCATGCGAAAGATGAGAGGCCTCGTGCCGGGCTGGGAATGGGTTGTGGCCGACGCGGTCGACCTGCCCTGGAGCGACGCCTCGTTCGATGTCGTGTACGCTGGTGAGATAATCGAGCACTTGCCAGACCCCGGCTCGGCGCTCCGTGAATGGCGGCGGGTCCTCGCGCCCGGCGGCACCCTGATACTCTCGACCCCCAACCGCGACCGGCTCCTGGCCAGGGCCAACGACCGCGTGATGCCGGTGCACCCCGAACACGTCCGCGAGATGAACCTGCCCGAACTCGAGGCCGCCCTTGCCTCGGAGGGGTTCCGGGTCCTTAAAGTGACCGGCATTTACCTCGAGCTCGTCCTGAACTGGTACAGGCCCCCGGGGTTGAGGGTGGACATGCTGGTGTCGCTCGCCGACAAGCCGGCTCACCGCTTTCTCTACAGGCCGCTGATGTCGATGGGAAGGTGGGCGCCCTCGCGGGCATACGACCTGGTGGCGGTATGCAGGAGAAGGTGAAGACGCTCAGGAAGAAAACCGCCCGGCTCGCCACGGCCTGGACGCGCCTGCCCGACCGGACCAGGGTGGCGATTATTATCTTCGCCGCCTGCCTGCTCGTCTACACGCTGGTCCTTTTGCTTGTGCCGAGGTACAAGGGGGCCACCACGGCCCAGGGCGATGAACCGCACTACCTGATCGTCTCGGAAAGCGTCATCCGCGACGCCGACGTTTTCCTCACCAATAATTACAAGGCCATGCAGTACCGCCCCTACTTCGAGCAGGACGCCATCATGTGGCATGTCGCCCACGGTCGCGGAGGCAGGTTCGTATCTACCCACCCGATGTTTCTATCGCTGGTGGTGCTTCCGGGGTTCTGGCTGTTCGGGTTCAAGGGCGCCGCGCTCACCATGATACTGTTCGCGAGCGCGGCCGCCGCTCTCACCTTCCTTGTGGCCGACCGCTTCACAAGCAGGTTCATTGCCGCGGGCGTCACGCTGTTCCTGTTTTTCAGCTACCCGCTCATCTTCTACTCGCGCCTCATTTATCCGGAGACCGCGGCCTATTTCCTGGTAGCCCTGGGCCTCTGGAGCGCCTGGCGGCTCAAGGAGTCGGGGCGGGCTCTCCACGCGGGCCTCCTGGGGCTCTCCAGCGGGATGCTCCTGCTCTTCCACCCCAAGTTCATCGCGATCTCCATCTCGCTCCTGTTCCTTTTCCTGATAGTGCGCCCGGGCAAAAACCGGAGACTGCTGGTTGCCTTGGTGGTGCCAGCCGCGCTCGCCGTGCTTGTCCTTATAATCCTGACCGCCATCGCCTTCGGACCAAACCTCGCCCAGGGGCTTACCGCCTCGGGGGGCAGCAAGTTACAGGGCGGCTACTGGGGCACCAACTCCGTTTGGGGAATACCGGGCTTGTTCTTCGACCGCGCCTGGGGCTTCTTCCTGTTCGCGCCCTTCTATTTCCTCTTCCTGCACGGTTTGGCGCTGCCCAGCAACGCCTTCGAGTGGGACAGGTGGTGGATATTTTTCCCGGTGTGCATAGGATTCCACGCGCTGGTGCTGGGCGTTTTCCAGTCGTGGAACGGCGGCGCGGCGCCCGTGCAGAGGTACCTGGTGCCACTGGCGCCGCTCTTCGCGGTGTGCATCGCGCTCTTCATCGACCGGGTGCGCTCGAAGGTCGCCTGGGGCGCGGCCGGGGCCCTGGCCCTGTTCCAGGTAGTGACCACGGTCTGGGGCTTCCGCTTTTTTGTGGGGACCTACGGCATGGAGAACAGCGACAACATCTTCCTTCCCCACTTCCTGGGCAACGGCGCGGCGAGGAGGCTGCTGCTGCTGGCCTTTCCCCTGTTCCACCCGGCCGGCGAGAGGGCGGTGGCGCTCACGATAGCCTGGGTCATCCTGCTCGCCGCTACGATGTACGCCGCGCGTCGCTATTACATGCGCCGCGGAGGGGGGAGGCTTTCGCCAATCGTGGATATCAGGCCGTTCGTTCGCCGGGAGAAGTGAGTGCGCGGGTGCCGAGCAGCCTCGACACGGCGCCGAGCGCCAGGAAAGGCGGCATCAGGGCCAGGAAGGCCGCGGTCTGCACCTTCTTCCAGAAAAGATGGCGTTCGTCGAAAGTCAGCTCTGTGTACCTGCGAGCGTCCCTGGCGAACGTCCGCAGGCCGTGGTACACCACCCCGGCCAGGTAAGAAGCATACGCCACAGATATCATCCCTTCCAGGCGGTCGCCAGGAACTCGTTGCCGTAACCCCTGCCGTTAGGCAGCGCGTCCGCCGTGTCCAGCAGCCTCCGCGCGGCCCGCAGGAGCGCCGGGTTTGCCAGTATCCTGTTGAAGAACCCGGGGAACACCTCGTCGAACATCAGGGTGTACATGGTATGGACCACGGCCGTATCCACGCGGCCCAGGCCCGCGTGCCCCAGCAGGCGGGCGAGCTCGTCCGGCTCGAGGAAGTTGTCGCGCTCGTGGCCGGCCTGGTTGTCCACACCGAGGTCGTACCTGCCCAGCGAGGTTATACGCTGCCACCAGTGCCAGGTCCACCGGTCGCGGCGGCAGGTGGTGTAGATGAGCACCCTCCCTCCGGGCTTTAACACCCGCGCCATCTCGGAGACCATCCCGGCGTGGTCCGTCACGTGCTCTATCACCCCGTAGCTTACCGCCAGGTCGAACGTCTCGTCGGCAAACGGCAGGTGAAGCGCGTCGGCGGAGAAGACGGTGCTGCCGCCGGGGCTGCAAGCGGCCTCGCTGGCGACCGCGGCGGCGCTGAAGTCGACCCCGACCCCCCGCAGGCCGTAGACCGCGCTCATCATCGCGAGCATAATCCCGGTGCTGCAGCCCACGTCCAGCAGCAGCTCCCCCTCGCGGGGGGCCAGCGTGTCCGTGACCTCGCGGCATTTCAGCCCGAGCCAGCTCGGCATCAGGGCCCCGTGCTCCATGGCGACGTTCACGCAGTACTCGAGGTGCCGCCTCACCACTTCGGGCCGCGTGTAGTCGGGCATGTGGGCCGATTCGACCAGGCCGTCGTATATGTCGCGCTGCCAGCTGGCGAACTCCTCCAGCGTCAGCGGGTCCACGAAGTCTACGAAGCCTTCTTTGAAAGGAAACACGGAGCCACAGCCACCGCACGCGACCTCCGCGCCGCCTTGCACGGAGTCGAGCGGAACGCTGCATCGTGGGCAGCTCAGGTAATCAAGTCCGGACATGAGTGAAATAATAACAGAAAACCGGGGCCGGGCCTTTTTCTACATGCCGGTGTAGCCCTCGGCGAAGTACCAGGTCGTCGAGGCTTCCGTCACACCCGCGGCATCGTGGCCGTCGCGCCAACCGTTGCCGTAGACAAAGTACATGGCGCGCTCGGCGATGACCCGGGCGCCGCCCTGACCCTCGACCATGGTCGACACCTCGGCGTTCTCGAAGCCCGGCTGCTCGTCGATGTGAATGGTGAAGCGCGAGCGCCCTTTGAGGGTGTCGGTACGCGACCACTTGTGCCCGTCGCTCCTCATGAACGTCGTCTTAACCTTCGCGTCCTCTTTCCCCGGGTTCATGATGAGCACCCAGCTGTCGAAGGAGCCACCGGTGTAGCCCTCCGCGAGGTACCAGCGCTTGGCGGGTTCGCTCACGCCCGCCGAGTCGTGGCCACCGTCCCTGCCATCCGAGTTGAAGTACATGGACCTCTCGGCGATGACCCCCACGTCGGCGGTGACCTCGGTCGAGACCTCGGCGGCCTCAAAACCGGGGATGTCATTCAGCCGCACGGTCTTTCGGCTCTGGGCTTTGAGGGCAAAGGAGACGTTCTTCTGATAGCCATCCTTGCGCATCAAGGAAAGCGTGACCTTCGCCTGAGAGGCCCCCGGGTTCTGGACCAGCACGTAGGTTTCGTAGCCCTGCGCCGTGTACCCCTCGGCGAGATACCACTGCTGCTCGGGCTCGGTCACGCCCATCGCGTTGTGCCCGCCGACGAACCCCCTGTAGTTGAAGTACATCGAACGCTCGCATATCACGTCGCCGCTCGCGGAGACCCTGACCGACACCGAGGCTTGCGCGCAGCCAGGCACGTCCTTGACGTTTAATGTAAACCTGCTGCCGGCATTGACGGCAAACGACCGGTTGACCGGCCCGGCGCCCTCCCTCATGAAAGTCATATCGGCCTGCACGTCCACCTTGCCGGGGTTCTGCACCAGCACGTACTCCTCGAAGTTGTCCGCGGTGTAGCCTTCCGCGAGGTACCAGATCCTGGCGGGAGACTGCGCGCCAGCGGAATCGGTGCCCCCCTTCCACTTGCCCCCGTAGTTGAAGTACATCGCGCGCTCGCTGATTATCGGAACGTCGGAGGTCACCTTCGCGCTCACACTGCAACCGGGCATGTACTGGTTGACGAAAACCGTGGAGCGCGACCCAGGCTTGACAGCCAGGTCCACGTTCTCTTTCTCCGCCTTCTCGTTCATGAACTCTATCTTGACGTTAGCCCTGGCGGTCCCCGGGTTCATAAGCAGTATGTACTCGTGGAAGTTGGCCGGAGGGGGCGGTGGTGGGGGCTCGAAACCCGTCGGCATGGCGCCGCTCTGGTCGGGTGTGCGATGGAACATCGGCCAGGGGAAGAGCGAGGAGGCGTCGCCGGTGCGCCTGGTGCCGCAGTCGAAGACGAAGAAGCTGCCTGCGCCGCTGTCGGACCCGGTGCCCACGGCCGCCTCGACCCGCCCGTCGTGGTCGAAGTCGCCCACCACCGGCGCGCTCAGCACAAAGTTGTCGAGCACCTGGTTCCACACGCAGTTGCCCCGGCTGTCCCAGGCCCCGATGGCCTGGCCGGAGCCCATTATCACTTCCGGCCGGCCGTCGCTGTTGACGTCGCCGAACACCGGGGAACCCCTGTTGGGCCCCCCGAACGCAGGCTGGTTCCAGATCACGGAGCCGCTGCCCTTGATGAGCATCAGCGCATCGGCGCCCCTGCCGGCCACCGGGTAACTGGCGATAGCTATCTCCTTGACGCCGTCACCGTCGATGTCACCGATTGCGGGCGAGGACATGGTGCAGCCTGGCGCCGCGACCGGCCATCCCGCGCAGTCGGTCCCGTCATGGTTCCACGCGTAGACCCTGAATCCCTCGGTGGTGAGCCGGCCGGTTGCCGTGTAGTAATGCCCGGTGCCCACGACTATCTCGTAATAACCGTCGTTGTCGATGTCGGCGCAGGCGGGAGACGACCAGATGACCTCCGGGGTGCACTTGGGGAACCCCGGGCACATACCGCCGTCACCGTTCAAGACGAACAGCAGCCCCCCCGCCGGGTACGGCCAACCGCTGCCCCCCGTGCAGTCGCCACCGATTATGACCTCCTTCAAGCCGTCCCGGTCGAGATCGGCAAGCGCCGGTGAGGACCAGATGGTGTCCTTGCTGTCGAACGGCCATCCCGGCAGCAGCCCGCCGGTATAGCTCCAGGCGTAGACGAAGTGGCCCCAGCAGCCCACCACGATGTCAGCGGCGCCGTCACCGTTTATGTCCCCGATGGCGGGGGTCCCGTAGACGCCGACGAAGCCGCCGATGTTGACGGTCTGCTTGGGCCAGCCCCACTGGGTGAGAATGACGCCGTTGCAGCCCAGCCCCCACACCACGCCGTTCATGTCCCCGAAGAATATCTCCTTGGTGCCGTTGCCGTCCACGTCGTAGCAGGCGGCCCCGCCCCTTATCGCGGCGCCCACGTACCTGGCCCACTTGACCTCCGCTTTGGGCGTGAAGCAGTACATGTAACCGTTGGTGTTGCCGGCCAGTATCTCTTCGATGCCGTCCCCGTCGACGTCGGCCACGGTCAATTTCGAGTCGTTGAAGGTGGACTGGGTGTTTGCCTGTCCCTTCACCGGCTTGTTGATGTTCGCGGCGCGTGCGGGCAGGGGGAAGGCGAGAAGAAGAAGGGCTCCGAGCAGCAGGAAGACGACGGTCACAAGCGCCCGGCGCCTTTCAACGTGAATAACAAAAGCCATTAAGCACACCTCTATCTGTTTCCTGACGACCCGTGCGGCGTCCTGTCGCGCGGATTGCTCGGCCTGGCTCTCCTAATCAGGTTATCGGCTTGCGCTCCGGCACTACTTAACGTTGCTCATGCTATTAATAACGCTGAAAACTCCTGAATTCTCAGGACAACCCCTCAAATAGTCCTATTGGGCCATCTGGCTATACTCACATTGGGCAATTGACTTCTGGAGGTTTGTTGGAATGTCGCCGGGCAGCTACCTAAGCATGAGCCGCTTTCAGGGGCTCCCACCAGGCGCGGTTATCGACATACCAGCGGACCGTCTCCTCCAGCATGCGCTCGAAGTCGGTGCGCGGCGCGTAGCCGAGCGCGCCGAGCTTGCTGAAGTCAAGGGAGTACCTGCGGTCGTGTCCCGGGCGGTCCTTCACGTGCTCGATGAGCGACTCGGGCTTGCCCAGGGCCGCCAGTATGCCGCTTGTTATCTCGGCGTTGGTCCTCTCCTGCCCTCCGCCGATGTTATAGGTCTCGCCGGGCGCGCCGGCGCGCAGGACCAGGTCGAGGCCGGCGCAGTTGTCCGTCACGAACAGCCAGTCGCGAACGTTCATCCCGTCGCCGTAGAGCGGGAGCTTGATGTCATCCATGGCATTGGTTATGAAGAGAGGTATGAGCTTCTCGGGGTACTGGCAGGGGCCGAAGTTGTTGCTGGAGCGAGTCAGGAGGACCGGCAGGCCGTAGGTCTTGTGATAGGCGCGGACCAGCAGGTCACCTCCCGCCTTGCTTGCCGAATACGGGCTGTTGGGAGCGAGCGGCGACTCCTCGGTGAAGGAGCCGTCCTCGATGCTGCCGTAGACTTCGTCCGTGGATACCTGCAGGTACTTCGGGATGTTCCGCCGCCTGCACGCCTCCAGCAGGTTGAAAGTCCCGAATACGTCGGTCTGGATAAACTCGGCCGGGCCGGTGATAGAGCGGTCGACGTGGCTCTCCGCCGCGAAGTTGACCACGGCGTCGAAGCCCTCTGACACCAGGCCGTCCACGAGCGCCTCGTCGCATATGTCGCCGCGCGTGAAAGTGTAATCGAACTCCCCGGCGATATCGCGCAGGTTCTCGGGGTTGCCAGCGTAGGTGAGCTTGTCCAGGTTGGTTATGGAAACGCCGGGATGCGCCTGGAGCATGTAACGGATGAAGTTCGAACCTATGAAGCCGCAGCCTCCCGTGACAAGTAGCCTCAACTTGTACCTCGCTATCCCATCTTGATTTCCCAGTCGTAGGGAATCTCGTCGGTGTCAAACGGAAGACGGTGCTCGTCGGGGTCATCGTAGTCGTAGAGCTCGGTGGGCATGTTCACGATGTAAGCCTCGTGCTCGCTGATGCACTTCCAGCCGTGATACACGCCCATCGGGATGTGCACCAGCACCGGCCGGTGCTCGCCCAGGAACACCTCGGTGACCTCTCCCGGGCTCGCCGAGCCTTCTCGCCCGTCGTACAGCGCGAGCTTTATCATGCCGCGTACGCACACGACGTTGTCGCTCTGCTTGCGGTGCATGTGCCAGCCCTTGATGACCCCGGGATACGTCGTGGTCACGTACGCCTGGCCGAACTTCTCGAAGACCTCGTCGTCGCTTCGCAGCATCTCCATGAGATGCCCTCGCTCGTCCGTCACTAACCCCAGTTCCTTTATCTCCACTCCGTTTATCATTGCGCTCCTCCGCCGGTCAGGCACCGAGGCAAGACAGCGTGTTGGCCTCATTCTTGTCGTGCGTGTTGCTCATTGTAGTTTATGCGACAAAAGCGGTTTAACCCCATCTAGATTATTCCGACGCGGCTATTGTCACCGAGCATCAGCCGGTACGCGTGCGGTTTTAGAGGCGAGCGGCTCACCTCGACGTTCTGGCCTATAAGGCTGTCCTCGATCCTCCCCGGGATGTCGGTGATCCTGCTGTTCTCCAGGATGATGCTGTGCTCTATCTCCGAGCCGTTTATCTCGACCCCGAAATATATGCTCGTGTAAGGACCGATAAAGGAGTTGACGATCCTGGTTCCCTCACCGATGATGGCGGGGCCGCGTATGTTGCTGGCGATCACCTCGGCGCCCTTCTCGACCACGACGACGCCTTCAACTTTCGACTCGCTGTCCACGTGGCCCTCAATGCTCGGCTGCAGCGTCTCCAGCATGATGCGGTTGGCCTCGAGCATGTCCTCGAGGCGCCCGGTGTCCTTCCACCAGCCGTTGATGATGTGCGGGTCGACCCTGCGGCCCTGGTCGATGAGCCATTGAATAGCGTCGGTGATCTCGAGCTCGCCGCGTCCGGAAGGCTTGATGGCCCTGGCCGCCTCCATGATGCCGCCGTCGAACATGTAAACCCCGACCAGCGCCAGGTCGCTCGCGGGCTTCAGAGGCTTTTCCACCAGGCGAACAACCTTGCCGTCCTCGAGTTCGGCGACCCCGAACCGCTCCGGCTCCTTGACCCGCGCAAGCAGTATCTGGCTGTTGGGCCTGTTCTGCCTGAACTCGTCCACTAGGCCCTTGATGCCGTCCTTGATAAGGTTGTCGCCCAGGTACATCACGAAGTCCTCGCCTCCGAGGTACTCCTCCGAGACAAGGACCGCGTGCGCGAGCCCGAGCGGCTTATCCTGGTTGATGTAAGTAACGCGCAGGCCCCAGGGTGAGCCGTCGCCCACCGCCTTGACTATCTCCCGGGCCGTCTCGCCGACCACTATGCCGACCTCCTCGACCCCCGCTTCCTTGATGGCCTCCAGCCCGTAGAAAAGCACGGGCTTGTTGGCGATGGGGACGAGCTGTTTGGCTATGGTATGCGTTATCGGCCGCAACCGCGTGCCGAAGCCGCCACAAAGGATCAACGCTTTCATGAACTCTCTCCTCCAGGAGCCTTCCAACGACTTCCGAATGTTATCACCAGGCTGCCAGCTTTCTCAACCGCGGCGCGTCCCGCCCACGTGCGAACTCCTTGCCGTTCCCGTCGGGGGGCTCCCTCCTCAGGGTTGGAGGACGCCGGACAGCGTGGTGAGCTCGTAACCCCCGGCGCGCAGGTTGCCGACTATCTCGGCGAGGGCGTCAGGCGTATACCTGCCCAGTGTGTGCATCAACACGATATTCCCGGCGCGCGCCTCCATGGTGGCCCGATCTCTTATCTGGGGCTGGATGGTGGCCGGGTGCCAGTCTAGTGTGTCCCTGTCCCACATCACCGTGGCGTAACCCAGGCTGGCGACTACCTGCTGGACCCGCGCGTCCATGTCTCCGTAAGGCGGGCGGAAGTACGCCGCGACGCCCGAGCCGGTTATCTCGCGCACGGCTTCCTCGGTCCGCCTCAACTCGCTCGCTATCTGCTCGTTGCCGATTCGAGTGAACATGGGGTGGCTGTAGGAATGGCTGGCTATCTCGAAGCCGCGGTCCACCGCCATGCGGAGAGGCCCGGGGTTCTTCCGGCACCAGCCTCCGCACACGAACAGGGTGGCCGGCGCCCGGAGCCGCGCCAGCTCCTCAATGATAGCCAGGGAGGAGTGCGGCTCGGAAACCTCGCTGGTGTCGAACGTCAGCGCGACGCGCTTTTTCTCGCGGTTCCCGTGGTAGATGACCGCCACATCGCGAGGGCCGGCGACCGCTGGGGAGGGCGGAAGGATGATCGAGCTGCCGTCGGGTTTGAAAGCCAGCCGGCGCGGCGGCAGGCTGTAACCCCGCAGGAGGCCCATCTCGCGTACCTGGTCGAGCGCGACACCGGTCGAACGCCGGGCTTTCGCTCCGCGAGGAACCAGGTAGTCGAGCCCCCTCACCTTGACCTCTCCGGCGCCATCAGGCGGGAGCGCGTGAAGCCTTCCCCCGTCGGCATCGAGCGCGTTGACAACTTTTCGCTTCCGCTCCACCAACCGCGGCGGCACGCGGAGAGCGAAGTAAAACGCCCCCATTGCCAGGGCGAAAATCAGCACCAGCGCGAGCGCCTTGCCGAAGACATCGCGGTGTGCGATGAGCGGCGCTTCACCTCCGCCGAGTTTCTTGCTGGATCGATTACGTCTCATGGGAGCTACCTGGACCTGCACCGGCGCCTAGAAGCCGGTGTAGCCTTCCGCGAAGTACCAGGTGTTAGAGGATGAGTTAACGCCGATGGTATTGTGCCCTCCGTCCCGCGAGCAGTAGCCGTCGGAATAGACGAAGTACTCGGCGCGCTCGGCGATTACCTTCACGCCGTTGGTGGACTGGACCGTGGTCGCCACCTCCGCGTCGGCGAGCCCCTCGACCGAATCGACCGGTATCGTAAAGCGCGAGCGCGCCTTCACTGTGTACTCTTTCCGGACCGCTCCGCCGCCCGGGGTGTTGAAGGTCACCCTGACCCGGGCAGTCTGCGACTCCGGGTTCTGCACCAGTATCCAGGTGTCGAACCTGCCCCCGGTGTAGCCCTCGGCGAAGTACCATGTCTCGGCGGGCGCCGTGGCTCCGATGCTGTCGTGCCCGTCGTCCAGGCCAGCGCCGTTGTAGTCGAAGTACATCGCCCGCTCCGCGATAAAGCCCACCCCGTTGCTGGAGACCAGGCTGGTGGAGAAGCTTGCGTTCTCCAGGCCGGGAACCGCGTCCGCGTGTATCGTGTACCGGGAGTGAGGAGCGATCGAGTAGGTGCGCCTGACGTTCTTTCCGTCCTCCCTCATGTATGCGGCGTCAACGCTGGAACGCTGGTCGTTGGGGTTTTGCAGCAGGATGTAAGTGTCGAACTGCTGCCCCGTGTAACCTTCCGCCAGGTACCACTGGTTTGCGGGGGCGGCGACCCCCGGAGCGTTATGCCCGCCGTCACGGCCGCCGTAATCGAAATAGCAGGAGCGCTCGGCGATAATACCGTCGCCGCTGGTGCACTCGACCATGGTGGAGACCTCGGTATCCTCGAGCCCCGGTACGCTATCGAGCATCAACGTCATGCGCGAAGAAGGCCCGGCCTGCGCGGTACGCTCGATCGTCTTGCCTCCCGGCAGCATGAAGGTGAACTTGATGTCGACCGGGTTGGGCTGGGGGTTCTGGACAAGGACATAACTTTCGAAGCTGCCCCCCGTGTACCCCTCGGCGAAGTACCACTTCGGCTCCGGACGAGGTATGCCCGCGCTCGCGCTGCCGCCGCAGAACTGGTTTCGGCAGTTGAAGTACATCGCGCGCTCGGCGATCACGGGCGCGTCAGACACCACCCTTGTTGAGACCTCCTGAAACTGTATGTAGTCGTTGACCTTCATGGTGAATCGCGAGTTGCCGGGCACCTCCTCGACCCGGGTGGAGTTGGTGCCGTCCGGCTGCATGAAGGTGAAGGTCACCAGGGTTGGCTCCGGGTTGGGGTTCAGGACCAGGATATACTCGTCGAAGTTCGGCCTCACCATGTCGAACCTGGTGCTCTGAAACCCCAGAAGGGCCTGTAGAGTGCTCCCAGGCACGGTCTTTATCGCGGCCGAGCCTGTTATGCGAGCGGTCTTGACTCGTCCGCCGGGGGTCCTGCGGGAGAGGTCGAGCACGTACAGGTTTCCAACCGCGGTGTCCGCGCGCGAGTTCAGGAGCGCCTCGAACTCCGACTTGCGCAGGCTCCTGCTCCAGGAAAACCTGGGAGAGTACTGGCAGTTTGGGTCGGGCTTGCCTCGCAGGTACGGGATCGCCGAGCCGCCCCAGACGTCCTCGTTGTTCTCGGTGTGGCCGCCGCAGGAGCCGCAGTAAGCGGCGGTTATGGGAGAGCCATTGTAGGTCATTATCTCGCCGGTTGTGGCGTCCACAGCCGCGTTGTTGTTGGGGTAGTTGGCGATGTTCTTGTTCTCGTCGCACGCCTGGCAGCAGTCGCCGCTGGAGCAGATGTCGAACCCCTGGGCGGTGTGCTTGTTGCGGGCTATGCAGGAGAGCGTATACGTGCGAGCGGCGACGTAGAGAGCCTTGAGCTCTTCCATCGGGTAGTTGTCCGGCTCCTCCTGCAGGTGGTGAAGGTAATCGTTCATGGTCCAGACACGTATCTGGCCGTCGCGGCCTTTTACCCTGATCGGGCGGTTTTCGTCGGTGCGCGAGAACGCGATGCCTGTGTAGTAAAAACCGAGAATCGAGTGATAGTCGCTGCCGGCTTTGGCCATGTAGTAGACACCGTCCATGCACATCCCGACACCGTGCGCGCGGCCGGTGCCGCTGAAGTAGTAGAGCGGGTCGCCGGCCCCTCCGCTTTTGGCAACGCCGGAGGCCGGGTTCGCGACCAGAGCCGGCATCAGCAACGCCAGCACCGCCAGCACCGGCATTCTCTTCCATATCGACTTCACTCGCATCAATCCCTTTCGTTGATTCATCCTGGGGTCAGGCACCTAGACATGAATTTGCCGCAGTATTCCGGTTATTCAGATATAGATTCATGTCAAGGTGTCTGACCCCGGCATGAAAATTGACCTGACCCCAATGTTGCATTATCTTCCTGTGTAGCCTTCCGCGAAGTACCACCTGGCAGCCGGCCCCGCGACCGCCGGAGCGCACGACCCGCCCGGTCTGCCCCCATAGCGGAAATACATCGAGCGTTCGACAACGACAGGCTTGCTGCTGGCCATGACCGCGGAGACCTCCTCCGAGGAAAGCCCCTGCTCGCCATCAACCGCTATAGTGTAGCGAGAGTTGGCGGGGACGTTGTACATCCTGTCCAGGTATCGCCCACCCTTCAGCATGAACCTCACCAGCAGGTCGGCGGACTCGTCACCCGGGTTCGAAACCAGGATATAGGTGTCGAACTCCCCGGCGGTATACCCCTCGGCCACGTACCACTGGGTCGCCGGCGCGGGGCAACCCAGGGCGTCGTGCCCGCCGGTTATTCCGTTATATTTGAAGTACATCGCGCGCTCGGCCGCGATCGGTTGGGTTGAGTGGAGCTTGATCGAGAACGCCCGTTTACTCCAGCCTTTGATACGGTCGATAGCGACCGTGCGCCGGGCGTGCTCTGAGATTTCGAACGTTATCTCGGAGGACACGCCGTTCTCCCCCAGCAGGACCATGCTGACGTCCGCCGGGGTGTCCGCCGGGTTCGCAAGCAGGACGTAGGTGTCGAAGGCGCCCGCCGTATAACCCTCGGCGAAGTACCAATCGTTTGACAGGCTGGTCAATCCCTGCGAGTTGTGCCCCTCTTTGATGCCGTTGTAATCGAAGTACATGGAGCGCTCCACTACCACCGGGCGGCTCGAGGAGACCCTCGTCGAAAATTCGGCATGCTCCATCCCCGCGACATTGTCCACCGTCACGGTATAGCGCGAGTAGGGCGTTACCGTGCAGGGGAGGGCCAGTGTCCGGCCGTCATCGGTCATGAAGGTCACCGTCACGTCAGCGGCTTCGCCCCCCGGGTTCTGGATCAGGACGTACGTATCGAAGCCGTAGTCCGTGCAGCCCTCGGCAAGGAACCAGTCTGTTGCCGGGGCGGTCGAGCCGGCGCTCACGTGCCCGCCCGGGTACTTGCCGGAGTAACGGAAGTACATGGACCGCTCGGCGATGACCTGCCCCTGCAGGGCCTCGACAGTGCTCGAAAACTCCTCGTTGACGAGGGTGTCGTCCACCTTCACCGTCTTGCGGCTGAACGGCTCCAGGCTTCGCTCCTCGGCCACCTGCCGGCCGTCCCGGAGCATGTACGTCAACCTCGCCTGCGCTGTTTCCCCTCCCGGGTTGGAAAGCAGGATATAGGTGTCGAACGAATCCGGCTCGGGCTCGGCGATCACCCGCTTGCCCCAGGCGAAATGGTCGCTCCAGTACCCGGAGAGGTAATCGACGCTCACGCCGGCGTTGCTCCCGGTGGAGTGTATGAACATGCCGCGTCCGACGTACATACCGGCGTGCCCGACGTAGCTCGAGCTCGCCGGGTCCTTGTACCAGAAAATCGCGTCGCCGGGCAGGAGTTGCTCCCTGGGAACAGCCTGGTAACGCCCGTCGCGCGCCTGGTCGTCGGCGGTGCGCTGCATGGGATGGCCCAGTACGCTCTGGAGCACGAAGTAGGTGAGCCCTGAGCAATCGTATCCGCCCTCGGCATCCGACTCGCCTCCCCATACGTACGGGTAACCCACCTTCGAGAATGCGCTGTCGAGCGCCTTCTCGCGCTCCGGCCCGGCAAGAGGGCTCTGGCAGCTCAGGCGATTGAACGTCTCCCTGGCGTAATCCATTCGCCATTCTTCGTACTGCTGGGCCATCTTTATGCTGAAGGCGAGCTCGCCGCGAGGATACGGTTTGGCGGGCCAGGTGCGGGCATCGCGGTACTTCAAGTGAAGATCGCTCGAGATGATGGACTGCCCCGAGTAGGACGGTCCCCGCGGCCAGAGGCCCCAGGCACTGAAAACGGGCCCGTTCGGCTCGTCCAGGCCCAACCCCTTGACCAGCCCCGCCAGGCAGCTCACCGTCGAGTGCGGCTCGCCGGGGCGGAACGACCCATCCGGGTAGGAGTTCATGTAGCCGTGCGTGACCGCGATGTTCGCGTATTTGTAGTTGGGATCGGAGTCCTTCAGGTCCGTGAAGTGAACGCCCGGGTCTGCCTGGTCGCCCTGCTTACCGAAGACCTTGACCACTGTGCAGGCGTAGTCGATGCGCGAGACCGGTTCGTTCGGGTAAAAGTTGCCGTCGGCCGCTGTGTTCATGTACCCCTTGCCGGTGACGTAATCGATCGCGGCCTGGATATCGGCGGGCTGGCCCGCCGTATCCGGGAACGCCCGCGCGGGTTCCGTCTGCGACACTAGCAGTCCCAGCGGGAGAAGAAGCAGCGCCGCCGCCAGCAGCGCTACCGTACGATGCCCCTGTAATCTATGTCGTCCCACGGCCGTCACCTCGTGCATCCTTCAGCGAAGTACCACTCCAGCGCAGGCTGCTTGACGCCGAGCGCGCTGTCGCCGCCGGACTTGCCGCCGTACGAGTAGTACTTGGCGCGCTCGACGATCACCGGTTGCCCGCTTTCCACCATGGTCGCGAAGGCAACGCCGTTCATGCCCTCGAAGTCGTTCACCCTGACGGTGCGGCGGGACCGGGCCGGGACTTTTATCGCTTGCTCGCGCATCCTGCCGTCCTCGAGCATGAAACGCAGCGTCGCATCTGCGTCCAGCTCGCCGGGGTTCATCAGCAGAACGTACGTATCGAAGCCGGAGCCCGTATAGCCCTCGGCCAGGTACCAGGTCGAGGCCGGCGCGTCCGTCGCGGTCGAGTTCGAGCCCTCGGTGATGCCGCCGTAATCGAAGTACATGGACCTCTCGGCTATCACCGGTTTGTCGGACTCCACCAGGAACGACACGTCCGTATTCTCGAGACCGGGCACTTCGTCGACGTGCACGGTGCGCCTGCTGCCGGGTGCCACCCGGTATTCCCGGGAAACCGTGGCCCCCTCGGGCAATATGAAAGTAACTTTGACGTTCGCCGTTTGGCCCTCAGGGTTCTGCAGCAGGACGTAAGTGTCGAACCGCTTGCCCGTGTAGCCCTCCGCCATGTACCAGCGGGTGCCCGGCGAGGTCACCCCCGGCGAGTCGTGCCCGCCCGAAATGCCGCCGTGGTCCCTGAAATACATGGCGCGCTCGACGATCACCGGGGACCGCGAGTCCAGCTTCACCGAGAAGTCGGCCTTCTCGAACCCCTCGATGATGGAGCAGTCCAGGGTGAACCGCGAGTGGGGCTCGAGCGCGTAGGTCTGCCGGGTGTTCACGCCATCGTCGCGCATGAACTGCACGGTGACGGAGTTGTCAGATCCCGAAGGATTCTGCACCAGCACGAACGTCGAGAAGCCCCAGTTGGTGGAGCCTTCCGCCAGGTACCACTCGTCCGCCGGAGAGGTGACGCCGGGCGCCCCATGCCCTCCCCTGCCGCGGTCGAATGCGAAGTACATCGCCCGCTCGGCGACCACCGGTACCCCGTTGGTGCTCTTCACAAGCGCGGACACGTCGTTGTTGAATACATACTCGTCCACGTGTACGGTGCGCCGGGTGAGCGGCGGCACCAGTTCGGGATAAACCTCCTCGACCCCGTCACCTCTCATGTAGTGTATCTCTACCTCGGCCTCCCTCTCGGGGTCCGGGTTCTGGAGCATCAGGAACTCGTCAAAGCGACCCGGGTCCACCAGGTAGAAGTAGATCCCCGCCGCCACGCCTTCGGCTATCTTCTGGCGAAACGCGGGGTCTTCGAGCAGCTTCGCCTCCGCTGCGTTCGTGAGGAAAGCCCCCTCGATCAGGGCCGATGGCATGTCGGTGTTCTTCAGCACGTAGAACCCCGCCTGCTTAACCCCCCTGTCGGGGAGCTTGATGCGCTCCACAACCTCGGTGTGGATGCTGGTGGCCAGGCGCCTGCCCTCGGGGGAGTCGTAGTAGGAGTACGTCTCGGTTCCAACGCTAGTGGTCATGTAGGCGTTGTTGTGAATGCTTACAAAGATGTCGGCATGCGCCGAGTTGGCTATCTTGCAGCGCTGCTCCAGCGAGAGCGTGATGTCGGTCTGCCGGGTCATCACGACCCGGTAGCCCAGCGACTCCAGGATGGGCCGGACCCGCAGGGCGATGTCCAGGTTGGGGTCCTTTTCCATTACCCCGTTGTAGTTGGCCCCGGAGTCGTCCCCGCCGTGACCCGGGTCGAGGCACACCAGGGCCGAGGCGCGGACGCTTTCCGCCGCGAACAGCGCCGGCGCGCAGTTGATGACCATCGACACCGCCGCGGCCAGGATAATGAGTCTTTTCGTCCTCGTCATAGCAAACCTCAAAGAAAAAAAAGCCGGGCACGACCGGAGGACGACCTCCGGCTCCCTGGCAAAAGGAATATTATTTAGTTCTTCATGTATTTTATCACAAACTTACTTCTCCGGCCGGCGTCCCGTTTCCTTGGGCAGGGAAGTGTCACAGCGAAAGCCGCGTGGTCTCACATTCGGGACAAATGTCTCCGGACGGCGGAAACGCGATGGGCGACAGCCACCTGTGCCGGGAAAGACCTACTGTGATACGATTTCGGTAATGGCAGCCACGAACGCAGGATACCGGGTGAAGCAAAGAAAAGCGAAACGCGCGGGGGGCAGGAACGGCGCCGCGGGCGGTCACGGATATTGAAGACCAGGCGGGCTTTGGAGACCGAACTCAGACCCACCGGGGCGCAAGTGGCAATCCTGGCCGGGCACCGCGCGACGCGGCCCGATTCGCCCGGAACAGTGGAGGAACCCGAAAGGCCGAGCCCCGCTGAGTCACCAACTCCTCGCCACTCACGATCGGTCTACGTCAGAAGACGGATCGTAGTTATCCTGCTGTTGATATTGGCCCTCGCCGCGACAACAAGGATACTGGCCTTCAAAGGGGTGGCCGGTTGGGATGACCTGAACTACGCGCGGACCGCCCACTTCATATCTGTCGGGGAATACTCTCAGAAAGTGATCCCCCAGGCCACCCACGAGCTGGCCCATTACAGCAGGCTCGGATTGATCCTTCCCACGGCCCTCATGATACGTATATTCGGCATGAACGAGTTCGCGCTGTCGGTCTATCCCATGCTCTGTTCGCTGCTCCTGGTATTGCTGGCCTACGCCATCGGGGAAAACCTGCTTGGAGCAAAAGAAGGTTTGATCGCCGCTCTTGTGATCGCCCTTTTTCCCCTCGAGGTCATAGACGCAACCCTTACCATGCCTGACATACCGTCCATGTTCTGGTTCACGCTTTCCCTGTACCTGATAATCCGGTACGAGAAAAAGCAAGGTCGCCCCAGGAGGTGGTTGTACCTCCTTGGCTCGGGCCTCTCGTTCGGCATCGCCTACATGCACAGGGAAACGGTCGTGTACTGCGGTCTTTTGATTGTCGCTTACTTCATCTACAAGATAATCTCCGAACGCCGCGTCGACTGGACCTATTCGTTCCTGCTTCTGGGCTTTCTGGCAGTCCTCACCGCGGAAACGCTCTTTTTCTATGCCACGACCGGCGACGCCCTGTTCAGGTTGCACTGCGTTCAAGTTCACATCGATACCGAGGTAAGCGTCGGGTTCTTCAAGAAGTATTCCTCCGTTGCGGGCTTTTCCAACGTGTTAAAGAGGCTGACGATCGACTACTTCCGCATGTTTTTCCAATCGCCCAAGCACTTCGCCTTGATCATGGTGGCTACCGCGATCGGTTTCGTGTATTGCCTGTTAAAGAGGATACGGAAGTCCTACATCGTGCTCGCGTGGTTCCTCGCGCTTCTGGTGATCCTCGATTTTGCCACGTCCAGCTTGAAGGCGTACGCTCCCCTGGGCCTCAATCCGAGGTATTTCGCGTATCTCGACCTGCCGGCCGCCCTTATCATCGCGGCTTCCCTCGTCTTCATGTTCAGGAGGTTGCCCGAGACCGAGAAGACAATATCAAACTGGAGGATCCCGTCCGCCGTCGCCGCGATCGCGCTCGTTATCGGGGTGAGCGCGGTTGTTTTTCACTCGACACTGGACATGATTTCCGAGAGAGTTTATGAAGCGATGACTTTTGGCGGCAGGGCGTGGGAAGATCAATTCAATCTATACGGCAGGGTGACATTCCGGGTGATCATTGCCTCGTTCATCGTCATGCTGGTTATGCTGTGCCTGGCTTATTACCTCAAGAATGGAGGGAAGCTTCGCTTTCCCCTGACTCTTATTGGAGCAGTGATGATCGTCCTTCTAGCGGTCACTCCGCTTTACACGGGAATAGAAAGAAAGCGCTTCCTTAACGAGCGAAAGATCGCTGAATACATCCAGGAACACCCGGGGGAACCAGTCTATGGGGACGTTCTGACTCTAAAACGCCTCGCATTCTTCACCGGGACACTGGGAACGAAAGAAGAAGAAAGGTTACGGTTGGTCGGTCCGGACGCTACCCCGCAAAACCTTGAAGGCCTTGTAGTATTGAGCAACGCATATTCTCCCCCCAACCTGAAGAAGCCTCTGGAAGACCTTCCACTCGGCTGGAGCGTGGTCTACAGGCCGCCACCCGGCCTGCGCTCAGAACCTGTTTACCTTTTCAAGGCGAATTAAGCGCTCCCTTCCATAAAACCCCCGGGTCAATTACCGCGTATGCCGAGTGAGTCCGTCCCGCCGCTGCGGTTGTCGAAGTAGATAGCCCGCTCGACGATGATTGGCCCGTCAGCGCTCACCCGGGTGCTGACCTCTGCGGCGGGCAGTATCTCGTCGACGCCAACCGTAAACCGGCTGCGGGGCTGCACGGTGTAGACCCTGGTGGTGTTTCGCCCGCCGGGCTCCATGAACGTCATGGTCACGTTGCGCGCCTCGTCACCGGGGTTCTGCACCAGGACCCAGGTCTCGAAGCCCTGGTCGGTATAACCCTCGGCGAGGTACCAGACGGAATCCGGCGTGGGGGTCCCGATGCAGGCGTGGCCGTCGCTGCGGTTGTTCCAGTACATCGCGCGCTCCACCAGCAGCGGGTGCTCGGCGCGCACCTTGACCGAGACCTCGCTCGCTTCCAGGTAAGCATCCACCAGTATGGTGAAACGACTTTCCGGAGGCAGCCGGTACTGCTTGACGGTGTTGGCCCCGCTCCCCTCCATGAAGGTGACAGTGACTTCGTTGTACGTCTTCTGGGGGTTCTGTATCAGCACCCACTCCTCGAAGCCCTGGTCGGTGTAGCCCTCCGCCAGGTACCAGGTGCGAGACGCCGACACCGCTCCGATCGAGCAGGTGCCCGATTTCATGTCGTTCAGGTACTGTGCCCGCTCGACCACCACCGGCTGAGAGCTTTCGATCCTGGTGGAAACCGACTGGGCCGGGATGATATCGTCAACATGTATTGTGAAGCGGGAGTGCGGGCCCACCCTGTACTCCCTGGCCTCGTTGCCCGCCCCCGGAGTCATGAAAGTGGCGGTGATGTCCGCCTCCTGGTCGCCCGGGTTCTGTATCAGCACGTACTCGTCAAAGCTGTCCGCCGTGTAACCTTCGGCCAGGTACCAGGTCTTCGAGGGGCAGGAGACGCCGATCGAATCGTGGCCCGCCTTCCTGCCGTTGAAGTACATCGCCCGCTCTACCGCAATGGGCTCATCGGAGCGCAGGTGGGTGCTGACTTCCGCGTCCGGGAGGATTTCGTCCACGGTTATGGTAAACCGGCTCTGCGCCGGCACAATGTAGGAGCGCTGGACGGTGGCGCCCCCCGCAAGCATGAAGGTGACTCCCACGTTGGCCGCCTGCTGCCCCGGGTTCTGGACGAGCACGTACTGCTCGAACTCGCCGCCGGTGGCGCTGTGCCCCGTGTAACCCTCGGCCAGGTACCAGTCGCGTGACAGGTCCGGGATCGAGTTGTTCACGAACACGGGGGCCCCCGCCGGGCGAAGCTCATTGGCGGTGGCGGTCGGCCGCGCGTCTATCCTGGCGGTATATATCCCGTCCCCGACCACAGCGCCGCCTCCGGTTTTTCCGTCCCAGGTGAAGCTTTTGCGCCCCTTCCCCTTTGCCGCCTCGGGGAACGACCTTATCTCATCCGAGCTCTCCCAGACTGAGGTGCCCACCGTGGAGGCCAGAGGCAGCGTGTAACTTATCGTGGCCGTATCGTTGACCCCGTCACCGTTGGGGCTCAGGGCGTGCCCTCCCACGGTGACATCCTGAACGTCAGATACGTTCCTGCGCGCCACGGTCCCTGGCAGCAAGCCCCGGTTGACGATAACGGGCGAGCCGGAGGCGTTCGTGAACTTGAGAGTCGGAACCCTGCTCCCGGGGTCCGGGTTGTCCCAGTCGGCCAATGAAAAAACGGGCACCTTCAGGGGGTAAGTAGTCTGCTGGTAGTAAAGAGCGTCGTGTACCCTGTCGAGAGTCAGCCCGGCTGCCGCGTCTATCAGCCCGAGGCTCGCCGCCCCCCTCGGGTAGTAACCCAGGCTCTGTTCGTATGAGCTTGCCGCCGCTCTTCGCGGGGCCGCGGCGCCCGACCGGCCCGCTGAGGCTGGCGTGAGCCTCTCCGACGGGCCGCCGCCGGTGCCGCCGGGGTAGACGACCACGTCCCAGAAAGTGCCCCATAGGCTCTTTGCGAAATACTGCTCCAGGCTCCAATAACGCTCCGATAGCGCGAGCGGGTTCTGGCCGTTGAGTTTGACTCCGAGCATCGAGGCCGCCTGGTCGCGCCAGAGGTTCTGGGAAACCCATTGGTTATAGGCGTCGTAGCTCGAGTGTGTGCAGCCGTAAGTCTTCAGGGTCGCCGCGGTCGCTTTGATGAGATCGGCGCGCACCCTCGCGGTATTGGTCGAGGTCAGCCCCGCGGCGCGGGTGCCGCCCAGGAGATAGACCAGGCCGTTGGACGGGTAGATGCTGTAGGCTTCCCTGTCTTCGGCCAGCACGTCGTCGTCCACACAGACCGCGAAATGGTCGGAGAGCCACATGTCGTACTCGAAGGTCTGGTTGATCGCCTCCACCTGGGCGCCGCACCTGGCCGCGTACACCGGGTCTGGAGATGAAAGGCTCGAGGCCATCTCCCGCGCCGCCTGGTGGGCGGCCAGGCATTTCATACCAAGGTACGACGGGTTCTTGCTGAACTGTATCGCGAGCGAACCCTGGTCGATGGTATTCCACGTGTACTGGTCCGGCAGGCCGTTGTTGTTGGTGTCGCATTCTATTACGAAGTCCACCAGCTTGCGCACCGTGGGAAACATCTGCTCCATGTAGGCGGTGTCACCTGTGACCTTCCAGTACTTGTAAAGCAGCAGTATGAAGTTGGTGTTCTCCTCCACCGCCATGCTGTTCGGGTACGCCTGGCCGGTAGCCTCGTCTCCTACACCCATGTCGTGCGAGAGGTATGTGCCCTGCTGGGCGGTCTTGAGGTAGAGCACCCACTCGTCCATCTCCTTCTTCAGCAGGTCGGGCCAGAACTGGAAATAGAACCAGGCGTTGTTGTACTCGACGTCGACCGTGCTGTGGTACCTGCAGGAGCTGCCCTCCCAGACGCTGAACCACTCGCGGCCGCTGCTGGCGGAGCGGGCCCACCACGTGTTCATGAGGTAGCTCTGGAACGAGTAAGCAATGAGGTTCTTCACCGCGCCGCCGTACGCGGGCGGGAGCGACAAGTACTCCTCGGAGGATAAGGTCGAGTCGAAGAAGCCGGACCGGCCCTCGATGTCGTCGGTCCCCGGCCCCGGGCCGCGGTTCGTCACCGCGTAATCGACCACCGCCTGCACCGAAGCGAACTGGGAACAGTACTTGTACTTGAATGACTGGTCGGTGTAGGCAGTGTTCCTGACCTTCAGTATGCTGTTATTTATGTAGCCCGCCATTACGAAGTGTTTCGAGCGTGACTCTCCGGGAGCAAGGCCGGTGATTGTCCACACCGCCCCGGAGTATCCCCTCGGGTAGAAGCTGTACAGCGGCTTCTTGTAGTCGACGTAAGTCCTGGGGTAGCCGGCCGGGGAGGCGTACCCCCAGAGCGCGTCCTCATCGAAGGCGCCGAACTCGGCCTCGGCGGCCTTGAAATCAACGTCCGGCGCTTCAGCGGCGGGGAGCGCCAGCGCCTCCGTAGCCGTCTTGATCCTGTACTTGTTGTACGTCTCGTCGTAGTAGTTATAGGTGGTCTTGCCCTGGTATCCGACCTTTGTTAAGGTGCCGAACTCCGTAAGTGTGCTCGAGGCGAAGTCCTGCTTGTGGGGCTTCGCGAACACGAAGCTCGGCGAGGCGGCAGCCACGCCTGTGTTCTTGACCGTCACGTCCACGTAGAAGAACGGCGCGCTCGAGAGCTTCTCCTGGCCCGGGTAGAAAGGTGACTTGAACTCGACCTTCACCTCGAAAGGCACCGTGGACGACGAGCACGTATAGGTCTGTGACGTCATGGTCTGCGAGAGCGCCATCGACTCCCAGACAGGGTAGCGGTCGGTGAACGGAAGGCATCTCATCTTCGAGCCGTCGGAGAGGCCGAGGATCAGGTCCGAGAGGTCCCCGGTGCCATCGCCCAGCGACGAGAACCTCGCGCCGAGCTTCTGAGGAACGAGGTTGAGGCTTAACCGCGAGCCCAGGCGCCCCAGCGCCGTCTCGAAGGAGTCCTGGCCTGAAGCGTTGGTGAAGCGGGTGGGTACGTCCATGGTCAGGCGGCTCTTCGCGGCGTTTATCTCCACGGCGTTGGCCGAGCCCTTGTATAACCTCATTGTGCTCACGGTCGCCAGGTCCCTGCATCCGGACTCGTCCGAGCGTAGTCGGACCTCGAGCAGCCCCTTGGAATTCGCCTGAGCCGTGAATGTCTTCTGGTAGGCGCTGTTCTTGCCGACACGGGCATAGATGTCCAACCTGGAGATGTAGTTTGTCCCGTTGCAGTAGACGTTGAAGACGCGCTTGCCCGACGCAGACTGGTCGTGCTCCACGAAGCTCAGCTCGACCGAGTAGACGGCCGATGGGACAAGGTTGGCCACCACATACGAGAAGTCCGTGCTCTCCCTCTGGCGCTGGAACTTGTACTCCTGCCTGGTGGCCGTGTCGGTACCGGAGATCTTCTGGGATGGGAATGTGCTCGGGCGGGTTACGTTGTTGCTGCCGTTGTACCGGAGTTCCACGATCGGCTGGCCCGGCCCCTGCGCGAGCGCGCCCCCGGCCAACAGGATAACCGCGGCTACCGCCACGAGGGCGGTGACCGTAGAGAAAGTCAGTGTCCTGGCCAGCCTTGATTCCATGCTACTTAGAACGATAGCCGAAGCGAAAAGGAAACGCCATGACATATTATTCGCGTGAGGCGGCAGCCCACCTGCCGGATCGCGGCACCGAAAAGCCCACCGGCGGTCCGTCCCCGCGCCTCCTGGCAGTATCAGATTCTCCACCAATCCTCTGTAATTAATTGACATTGCGAAACCGGCGAACGTAGACTATTCGCAATATCTCGGTACCTTGCCGGCGGAACATTCTCTCGGCCCGGCCTTCATGGGGGCAATGATCTCTCCTTGGAGTGGCGGTGAAGGCTAAGTCTCTTGCAAGAAGGTTTCAGGAAACAATTCCGCTCGCGCTCGCGCTCTTTGTTCTCTGGATAATCTTCACCGCGAAGACCAACTGGCACCACCTTCTTCTGGGCGCCGTCGTCGCGCTGCTCCTGTCGTGGTTTTCCTATCACCTTCTCGCCGGAAGGCTCGACCCCCGGCTGAACGCGCGCTTCGCCGTGCGATTCCCCCTCTTCGCGGCCCTGCTGTTCTGGGAGATCATCAAGGCGAACTGGGACGTGCTCAAAAGGATGCTCGCCCCCTCGTTCCCTATCTCACCTCGGATAGTCAAGTTCGAGTCGTACCTGGAGTCGGAGCTGGCAAGGACCATCCTGGCCAACTCCATCACGCTCACCCCCGGGACGGTGACCATCGAGATAGAAGGCTCCCGTTTCTACATCCATTGCCTCGCCGAGGAGTTCACCGAAGACCCGGGGAGCGGCAGGCTGCAGCGGATGACCGCGTGGTTGGTCGGCGAGGGCCCGACCCGGATGAGGAGGCTCAAGTGAACGTATTCCTGCTGGCCGTCGCGGCGGCCATCATGGCAAATGCCTTCCTGTGCCTCTACCAGGCGGCCCGCGGCCCCACGATCCAGGACCGGCTGATAAGCGTGAACATAGTCAATACCAAGGCGCTCATCGTCCTGCTCCTGGTCTTCTTCGTCATCGGCCAGCCGGGGACATACCTGGACATCGCCCTGGTTTACGCTCTTTTGAACTTTGTGGTCACGATATCTCTCTGCAGGTACGCGGAGACCGAAAGGGGCGCTCTTGGCTGAAGTACTGCTTGACGCCCTGGTGGTGCTGCTCTGCTGCACGGGGATCGTCTTCTTCATAGGGGGGACGGTAGGCCTGCTCCGCTGCCCCGACCTCTTCGCCAGGCTCCATCCGTCGACGAAATGCGACACCCTGGGCGCCTGCTCGGTCGTCCTGGCGCTTATCCTGCGCTCGGGATCCTCTTTCGTCATCCTTAAGCTGCTCGCGGTGGTCTTCTTCCTGATGCTGTCGAGCGCCGTGTGCGGGCACGCGATCGGAAGAAGCGCCTTTCGAAGCGGAATAGTCCCCTGGCACAAGCCCGGTGTGGAACCGCTGCCCCCGGAGGAGCAATGAACTACACCGTCAATCTCCTGCTGATGCTGTTCCTGCTCGCGACAGCGGTGGTGGCGATCGCATTGAAGGACCTGCTGGCCGCGGTCACAGTGTTCAGTGCCTACAGCCTTATGATGGCGCTGCTCTGGACGCAACTGCGTGCCCCAGACCTCGCGCTCACCGAGGCCGCCGTGGGCGCGGGGGTCACCACGGTCTTGTTCATCATCACCGTCTATAAGACGACGAGGAAGGAAGACCGGTGAAGCGCCTTCTTGTCCTGGCGGCGCTTTCCGTGGTGGGAGTGGTGCTGCTCTACGGCATTGGCAAGATGCCGCCCATGAACAGCCGCGATACCCCCGACAAGACCCACGTGGTGCCCCGATATCTCGAGAAGGGCGTGGAGGAGGCGGGCGCCGGGAACATCATCACCGGCGTCATCCTCAACTACAGGGGATACGACACCATGGGCGAGGTGTCGGTCATCTTCGCCGCGCTGTGCGCGGTGATAGCCATACTGGACCGTGAGAAGAAAGGCCGCAGCCGCTCGGGGGTGGACGCCTCCGGGGTGGAAGCCAGTGTCATCGTCAGAACGGTGGTCCGCTTCAGCCTGCCGGTGGTGCTGCTGTTCGCCGTCTATACCATCCTGCACGGCGAGTCCTCCCCGGGAGGCGGGTTCCAGGGTGGAGCGGTGATAGGCGCGAGCATCATACTCTTTACGCTCGTCTTCGGCCTCCCGGTCTCGACCGCGCGCATGCCGCTCCGGGCGAGAATACCCATGGAGAGCGTCAACATGCTTGGCTTCCTGTCCATGGGTTTTATCGGCCTGGCAGTGGGGGTGAAGTTTCTTACCTACATCCTCCCCGGGCTGCACGGTACGGCCGCGGAGACTGTTCGCATGATTATGCTGAACGTCATCGAGACAGGCATCGGCGTCGGCGGCGGTGTTATTTTCATCAGTATCGTTTTCTCGATGATACGAGAGGACCAATATGAACTTCAGCAGGATATTCCACAACATTAACTACCTGGTTTCGGTGCTCCTCTTCCTGGTGGGCCTCTATGCCGTCACGGTCAAACCCAACCTTATCAAGAAGCTCATAGGGCTGAACATCATGGAGACCTCCGTGTTCCTTCTCATCGTCTCGATCGGCATGGTGGAGGGCGGGCAGGCTCCGATCGTGGCCGAGGGGGTGAAGGCCTCGCGGATGGTCAACCCCATCCCCCAGGCCCTCATCCTCACCGGTATCGTGGTGGCGGTCAGCACCACGGCCGTGGCGCTGTCGCTGTGCATAAAACTGTACGAGGGGTACGGCTCCCTGAACGCCGACGAGATACTCGGTGCCTGGAGTCCTCTCGGATCGTCCGGGGGTGCGGGGCCCATGCGATTGGACGGGCCCGGCCCCGATGAGCACCGGGATGTGCCTTGAGCGGGATCCTGATGGTAGCGGCCAAACACCCGGTCCTCCTGGTCGCGCTCCCTCTTGTTTTCGCGGCCTTCTGCCCCGTTCTGGCCATGTGGAAAAAAAGCGCCTGCTTCCCATGGGCGCTTGCCGGGGTCTCGGCCACCACCTTCCTGGCGTGGTCGCTCATCGGGAAGGTGAGCCCCCGCGGCGCGGTCGCCTACAATCTCGGCGGCTGGAAGCCTCCCTGGGGTATCCAGATAAGGATCGACTACGTGGGCCTGCTGATGATATGCCTGGTGACCGCCCTGGGCCCTCTTCTGGTGCTCTACTCTTACAGGTACGTGCAGCACGAGCTCAAACCGGAGAGGGTCCCCTACTATTACACCCTTTTCCTCCTGGTTTTTACCGCGATGATCGGCTTTACCATCACCGGCGACCTCTTTAACATGTTCGTGTTCATGGAAATATTCTCCATCGCCTCGTACGCCCTGGTCGCCATAACGGGTGCGCGGGAGGCGGTGAGGGCCGCATTTAAGTACCTCCTGATGGGAGCGACCTCGAGCCTCACGGTACTGCTGGCGATCGCCTTCCTCTACTCCGCGACCGGCAGCCTCAACATGCTGGACATCTCCATCAGGCTGAAGACGACTCCCTACGTCCCGGTCGCGGCGGTGGCCCTGGTGCTGTTCGTGGCAGGCTTCTCGGTCAAGGCGGCGCTGTTCCCCGTGCACGTCTGGCTCCCCGACGCCCACTCCATCGCGCCGGCGCCCGTCAGCGCGCTCCTCTCAGCCCTGGTCATCAAAATGGGCGTCATCGGCCTTTTCCGAGCGATTTTCACCATCTACGGGCCGACCTTCGCGACCCGCTCGTCAACATGGTCTTCCCTGGCGGGGGTCATATCCTGGCTGGCGGTGGCCTCGATCCTCATCGGGGCGGTGCTGGCAATAATCCAGAAGGACTTCAAGGTAATGATCGCCTACTCCTCGGTCGTCCACATCGGCTATATCCTGCTGGGCCTGATGGTGCTGACTCAGGAAGGGACGGCGGGAGGGCTGTTCGACATCCTGGCGCACGCCATGGGAAAGGCATGCTTCTTCCTCGTCGCCGGGATATTCATCTACAAGGGCGAACGCAGGCAACTTCGCGAACTGCGGGGCCTCGGCAGGACAATGCCCGTTACGGCAGGGGCGTTCGCCATCGCCGCCCTTTCGATCGTGGGGATGCCCCCGACCGCCGGGTTCATGGCGAAATTCTACATCTTGTGGGGCTGCATTCAAGGCGGCAGGTATTACTTCGTGGTGCTGGCTCTCCTCGGCAGCCTCCTGACGGCGGTGTACTGCTTCCGCGTCGTCTACTACCTCTTCTTCACCGGTGCGCGAATGCCGGACGCTCGTATCGACGAGGGGCCGGCCACCATGTATATCCCGGCCGCCCTGCTCGCGCTGGGGACCGTTTTTTTCGGGGTCTTTGCAAACCTGCTGATCCCTTCGCTGAATACCGCCGCCCGGGTGATACTGGCCAAGTAGGAGGATGGACTCTTGAGCAAAGGGACGAGTTCGGTTCTGCCGGTCATAGTCGTTTTTACACCGTGGCTCGCTCTCGTCGGAGCGGCGTTGTGGGGTAAAGCGCGCCCGAAGCTGGCAAAGGCCGTGTACGTGGGAATCACCGCGGCTACGCTGTGCCTCATCCTGCCGTTCTACGCGCGAGCGCTCGACGGGGCTGTAACCACCCAGCGGCTCCTTGGCGTGGTCTCGGGCATCAGCCTGTCACTGCGCATAGACACCGTGGGCTTCTACTTCGCAATACTGCTCGCCTTTCTCTGGCTGCTCGCCACAGTGTTCTCCCTGGGCTACATCCACGAGCGCGAGACCCGATACTACTGCTTCATGGCGCTCAACCTCTCCTTCTGCATAGGGGTCGCGTTCTCGGCCAATATGTTCACCCTGTTCATCTTCTACGAGCTCATGAGCCTCTGCACCTACCCGCTCATCATCCACGACGAGACCGAGCAGGCGCGCAAGGCGGGTTTGAAGTACCTTGTCTACAGCATCTCGGCCGGGGCGGTGATACTCGCGGGTGTTCTCCTTCAGTTCTTCTACGCGGGCACGCTCAACTTCACCGGGCACGCAACCCTGACCTACGCGGACGCGAGCAAGCCCGTGCTCCTCGTCATCTTCTCAATCTACATGCTGGGGTTCGGCGTGAAGGCCTGCATCATGCCGCTGCACGGCTGGGTGCCGGACGCCCACCCGGCGGCGCCGGCGCCGGCCAGCGCGCTGCTCTCCGGCGTCATACTGAAAATCGGCATCTTCGGCATAATAAGGGTCCTGTTCGACGTCTTCGGGGTCAAGCAACTCCGCCTCCTGGGGGTCTCCCTGCCCATGCTCTACGTGGCCAGCTTCACCATAATCGTCGGCTCGCTCTTCGCCATAACCCAGACCGACCTGAAGCGAAGGCTGGCGTACTCCAGCGTGGCGCAGGTCTCCTACATAATCCTGGGCCTTTTCCTGCTGGCCCCGGACGGCGCCATCGGAGGTCTGCTGCAGGTCGCCAACCACGCCTTCATGAAAGCCACGCTGTTCCTCTGCTCCGGGATCATCATCCACGAGACAGGCAAGAGGGATGTGAGGGAGCTCGATGGCGTGGGCTCGAAGCTGCCGCTGACCATGCTGGCGTTCTCCGTGGCCGCCCTGGGAATGATGGGGGTCCCCGCGACCGCCGGGTTCATAACCAAGTGGGAGCTGGGGGTCGGCTGCATACAGGCCCACCGGCCGTACTTCATCGCGGTGCTGCTGATAAGCTCTCTGCTCAACGCGGTGTACTTCCTGCCTGTCATTTACGCGGCTTTCTTCAAGGGGGGCCCGGTCGGCGGCCTGCTGAAGCACGAGACAAAGCGCACCATGCTGATCCCCGTGCTGATAACAGGGGCTTTCGTACTGATCCTCGGAATATTCGTGACTGTGCCCGGCCTCCCCTATTCTCTCGTGGAAGTCATCACCAAGGCGGTCTTCTGAGGAGCTTATGCAAGGCCTGGAACACGCGGCCCACGCCGCAAGAACAGCGAGCTCGGCGCTGCCGGGGATAGCCATCCTGCTGCCGCTGCTGGGGGGCGTGGCGGTCCTCGCGGTAGGCATGCGCAACGAGCGGCTCCGCTCGATCGCGGCCATACTCTTCGCGTCGGGCGCTTTTGCCTGCTGTGCGGCCATGTTCCCCAGGGTCATGAGCAACGGTTACACGCTCAAGCTCGACCTCGACCTGTTCTTCGGCAGCCTCCTCCTCGAGGTCGATTCCCTGGGGCTCCTGTTCGCGTTGTTCGCCTCGTTTCTCTGGCTGGCATCGACCGTCTACGCCTACAGCTACATACAGCACGAGGAGAGGCGCACACGGTACCACGCGTTCTCGCTCTTCACCGAGGCGGCGTGCCTGGGGGTCTTCCTTGCCGGGGATTTTTTCGCGCTCTTCGTTTTCTTCGAGCTGATGGGTTTCCTGGCGTACATGCTGGTGGTCCACAGCCAGACCTACGCGGCGAAGAAGGCCGGCGTAAAATACATCTTCATGACCGTTTACGGCGGCCTGAGCCTGCTCTGCGGCATCCTGCTGTTCCTCTCATATTCGGGGGGCCTGGGCTTCACGGCGAACCACGACAGCGCTTATTTGACCACCTCGATCTGCTTCGTCGTCGCCGGGTTCATGCTGGCGGGCTTCGGAGTCAAGGCCGGCATGGTCCCGCTCCACGTGTGGCTTCCTCTTGCCCACCCCGCTGCGCCATCGCCCGCGAGCGCCCTGCTCTCGGGGGTCATGATAAAGGCCGGCGCCTTCGGCTTTTTCCGCGTGGTGCAGACGTTGAGCGTGGCGGCGCCCGCGCATGAGGCGCGTCTGGCGTCGCTGGCGGGACACTCCGGGGAGGCGGGCAGGTTCGCCCTGCACGGGGGCGCCGCCCTCGAAAACCTGCGCAGCCTCGGCTGGGTCATCATCTGGCTGGGCGTACTGACAATGGTGGTGGGGATGGTCCTGGCGCTGGTGCAGGACAACGTCAAGCGGCTGCTGGCATACTCCAGCGTCAGCCAGATGGGGTTCATCCTGCTGGGCATCGGCGTCGGCGCCTACATGGGGCCCGAGGGAGGGATGGGCCTGGCGGGCGCCCTCTACCACGTGCTGAACCACGCCTTTTTCAAGGGCCTGCTGTTCCTCGGCGTCGGGGCGGTATACTACGCCACCCACGAACTCGACATGACGAAGCTGGGGGGGCTCTGGCGAAAGATGCCGGTAACCACCGTTCTCACCTGTATCGGGGGGCTGGGCATAATGGGCATCCTGGCCTTCAACGGCTTCGTCAGCAAGACCCTGCTCCACCATTGCGAGGTCGAAGCCCTGGGCCTGGGCGGCGCCTGGATGCGGGCGGTGGACATAATATTCATGGTCACGGCCGGCGGGACGATCTGTTACATCGCCAAGCTGCTGGTCCTCACCTTCTTCGGCCACCACCGCGGCGAGAACGGGCACGAGATCAAAGAGGCTCCCTGGCCCATGCTCGTGGGGATGGGCGCCCTGGCCGGCGGCGTACTGTTCCTCGGCGAGTTTCCCGGGCTGGTCATGAGCAGGCTCATCGTCCCGGCCCTTCGGGTCTTCACAAGCCTCGACCCCGCGGCGGTCCATCACCTCCAGCAGATACGTCTTTACACCTGGGCCAACCTCCTGGCCATGCTGCCACCCCTGGCCATAGGCCTGGGCATCTTCATGGTTATGCGGCACTGGGACCTGTTCAAACTGAAGCTGCCCACGGCCCTCGGAATAGATTACTACTACTCCAAAAGCGAGGTGGGTTTCCTGAGGTTGTGCATCCAGGGATCGAAGCGGTACGCGGAGCTCCACGCCAAATATTACCCGCTGGCTAAATCATCCGGGGAGTACGCGTACGACTGGTGGAAGGCCGTTCGCGAACGGTACCGGCGGGCGCTCCGGGCCTTCGGCGACCGTGTGGCAACCTTGCCGATGGATATCGCCGGGCTTACCGCCTACGTAAGGGCAAAGCAGTTCACGGGTGATGTGTCTTACGGTGTCATAGTGATCGCGGCGGTTATCGCTGTTTTGGCTCTTACTCTTTTATAGCCCGCTCCCCGGGCCCACGGGCAGCCGGCTATCCCCCGCTGAAAAGCCCTTTCAGCCGCCGTACCATCCGCGCGAGGATCGACTCTTTCGTCTGGCGTTCAACCTTGCGGCTCTTCGCGCGCTCCTTGAGGCGGGCGGAGCATTCGGCGCAGTGCTGCTGTCCCGAAGGTACCTGCTCACCGCATATTTCACAGCTGGAGTGCTTTTCAGGGGGGTTCCTCTTCCCACCTGCTCTCGCGGGCCGTCTGATCGACCCGCAAACATCGCATATCCTGTCAAGCGGACCCATCCCATGACCGCAGACCAGGCAGGACCTCTGGGGTGTCTCCTCTTGGCGCTGTGTCATCAGGCAACTCCTCCAAACCGGCCGGGCTTTCCGGCACGAACCGTGTGTCCGCCGGGAGCGGCACGGGCCCCGGCCGCTCGGCTTTCTGCCGGCTGCCCCTCCTGAGGCCGTCGATAAGAACGAGCGCGGCAATTAGCAGCGCCAGTATCAGCAGGGTTATCAAAATCCGAACCACCAGCGATTTTGAGAAACTCCGGTGCTCGGCTTTCCCACCCTCACCGGGCGAACCCGGTACTTCGCTCTTGTTAAGCCGTATTCGCCCGCGCGCCTTCTTATCCTTTGAGGGCGCGCCGGGCGGCCTGGAATGGGCTTCCTCGTTGCTCGGTACCAGTTTGCCGCAGGCTCCGCAGAACCACCGCGGGCCGTCGATCTCGGCGCCGCATTCCGCGCACCTGTCGTTCTTTTCAGTGCTCTCCATAACGCGCGACCGCCCCCGCACTGACGGGGTCCCCTGCCAGGTTGTAACGCCGCACTCCGGGGACCGCGTGTCGTCCGCCTGTCGATCGATATACCGCGGAACCGCTTCTTGAACCGATGATACCAACTTCGGGCCGTCGATACCATGGCGCCTGCCGCATGCCGGCCTGCCTCTTCTGCTATATTATGTGCCGGAGTCCTGGAGTCGCCCGGAGCCGGGAAAGGCAGGTCGATGAACATACTCTTCGTCGTCAAGGAGTTCCCGCATAGCAAAGTCATCGGCGGGCCGATAATCATCTATAACCGGGTGAAGTACCTCTCGCCCGATCATACAGTGTCGCTGGTCGCCTTTGACCCGCAGCACGCGACCGCGGAGCAGGTCGAGTCCACAAGTGCTTACTGCGCAGAGCTGAAGCTCGTTGGCGCTCCCTCGCCCAGGGGGGCGCTGAAACGCGCTTCAGATTTTGTGGCCGGCCCGGTGCCCCCTTATTTCATGCTCAACTACTCGGAGGAGATGTACCTGGCGATCCGCGAGATGGTCCGTGCGCTGAGCTACGACGTCGTTATTTCCGAGTACTCCATGGTCGCCCAGTACCTGTACAACAACCCGGACCTGGTGGGCATCAAGCGGGTGATGTCCGTCCACGAGTGTTACTACCTCGCGCGCAGGAAGGTGCTCGAGTTCCAGGGATTCAACCGGGAAGGCATCGCCGCGCTCATGCAGCTCAAGGGCCTGAAGCGCTTCGAGTTCGACATGTACGCGGACGCGGACAGGGTGCTCACCCTTACCCCGGAGGGCAGGGACGAGCTCCTGGCAGTAAGGCCGGGCCTCGACATCTCCGTGGTGCCTCACGGGGTCGACGTGGAGGGTTTCCGGCCCGAGCCGCGCGAGGAGGGCTCCACCCCGACGGTCATGTTCCTGGGCAACTACCCCCACGACCCCAACCGCGACGCCGTTGTCTTCTTCGCAACGGAGGCCTGGCCCTCGGTGAAGGAAAAGATCGGCGCAGGCCGCTTCCTGGTGGTCGGCAGGGAGCCCTCGCCGGACATGCTGGAGCTGGCCCGGCGCGACCCCTCCATAGAGATAACGGGGCAGGTGGACGACGTGCGGCCTTACCTCTATGACAGCGACGTCTTCGTGTGCCCGGTGAGGCTGGGCGGCGGCTTCAGGGGAAAAGTCCTCGAGGCAATGGCGTGCGGGGTCCCGGTGGTCTCCACAAGGCTCGGCGCGGAAGGGCTCCCCGCGGAGGACGGCAGGAACATCCTGCTGGCAGACACCCCCGAAGAGCTCGCCGCTCAGACAATCAAGTTGCTAGAGGACCGCAAGCTGAGGGAGAGCATTGCCGCTGAGGCCCGCGAGCTCATGGTGGAGAACTTCTCCTGGCAGAAGGGCGTGAAGACACTGGAGAAGGTCCTCCAGGAGGTCGTCAGCGACCGTTCGGCCGCCGGCCCCGGTGGTGTGGGAAAAAGAGGTTGACCCCCCGGCTTCAATCTATTTAGCCTTGACAAATAACTGATCTCACCAGATACTTATTTAGCATTGCAAACTATATCCGGTTGTGACGTTCGGGAGTGCGATGAAGGAAAGCAGACGGGAAGAACTTGCGGAGGAGTTCCTGCGCAGCATCGGCAAGATGATCCGGGGCATGAACGCAATCTTCCGCAAGGAGATAGAGGCATACCAGGTAACCTGGCCGCAGTTCTACCTCATGAAGGCGGTAAAGAACACCGGCGGCATGACGGTCACGGAGCTGTCGAACCGGATGATGGTCGCCGCCCCCACAGCAAGCAGGATGATAGACGGGCTTTGCGCGAAAGGACTGCTGAAGAAGGCCAAGGACGCGAACGACCATCGGATAACCCAGGTCTTGATAACCCCCAAGAGCGATGAGCTCGTGGCGACGTTGACCGCCCTGCAGCACCGGTTGATGCTCGATATCTTTCGGCAGGAGAAGGAGAACGACCTGGAGAGGACCGTCGGTCACCTCGCAGAGATCACGGATAGGTGGCTGGAAGTCGGCGAGGAAGAGATGAAAAGGAGCAACGGTGAATAACGGGGCCATTATCCGGACCGACAACCTGGTCAAGAACTTCGGGGACCTGGTCGCGGTCGATTCCGTGAACTTCGAGGTCATGTCAGGCGAGATATTCGGCTTCCTGGGCCCTAACGGCGCGGGCAAGACCACGACGATGAACATGCTCTCGACCATCCTCAAGCCTACCAGCGGAACCGCGGTCATCAACGGTTACGACATAGTCCGGTTCAAGAACGAGGTCAGGGAGTCGATAGGCATGGTGTTCCAGGACCCCAGCCTCGACGATACCCTCACCGCGAAGGAGAACCTGGAGTTCCACGCCGTGGTCTACCACATACCCCGCTCCGAGCGCGAGAGGCGCATGAAAGAGGTCCTGGACATGGTCAGCCTCTCCGACCGCGCCGACGACCGCGTGGAGACGTACTCCGGCGGCATGAAGAGGCGCCTCGAGATAGCCCGGGGCCTTCTCCACTACCCGAAGGTGCTGTTCCTGGACGAGCCCACTATCGGCCTGGACCCCCAGACCCGCAACTACATCTGGGAGTATATCGAGGACCTGAAGAAGAGAGAGGGAATAACCATCTTCCTCACCACGCACTACATGGAAGAGGCCGAGCACTGCGATCGCATCGCCATCATCGACGTGGGCAGGATAATCGCGCTGGACACGCCGGAGCAGCTCAAGAACGATGTGGGCGGGGACATCATCAGGCTCACGACCGAGGACGACGACGCGGCCCTGGCCGAGCTGCTCGAGCGGTACCCCGAACTGGATATGATAAACGACCCCGAGTACAGGCTCTGCTTCGAGCGGGACAAGGGCGAAGAGTTCGTACCGGAGCTGATCCGCGAGTTCGGGGTCAAAATAGTCTCCATCAACATCCACCGGCCCACGCTGGACGACGTTTTCCTCAAGCTCACAGGCAAGGAGATACGCGACGACACCGGGGACAGGAAGGGATCCATGATGAAGCTGGCCGGGCAGATGGGCAAGACCGGCAGGCGCTAGCCCCGCCCGCCGATTCGAAAAAGGACGGGAAATGGAAGAAGATCAAGTAAGCGTCGGCGAGGGGGAAGCGGCGCGGGAATCCGCGGAACAATACCTGCACAGGACCAGCTTTGAGAGGTCGCTTACCGGTATATACATCGTCTGGCTGCGCGACTTCAAGCGCTTCTGGAGGGACACTCCGCGGCGCCTCGGGGCGTTCGTTCAGCCGCTGGTGTACCTGTTCCTTCTTGGCACCGGCCTGCAGGCCGCGTTCAAGGTGTTCGGCGCCGGCAACACCAAGTACGTGACGTTCATGTTCCCCGGGATACTGGGGATGACCGTGCTGTTCACCTCGGTGTTCTCGTCCATATCCATCCTCTGGGACCGGCAGTTCGGCTTCCTCAAGGAGATACTGGTCTCGCCGGTGCCCAGGCCCAGCGTGGCCGTCGGCAAGGTGATCGGGGGCGCGACCACCGCCGTCCTGCAGGGCACCGTACTGCTGGTCCTGATGTTCCTGCCGAGCATCTTCGGCTTTCACTGGAGCACGCTCTGGAAGGCTCTCGCGCTTATCCCGCTCATGGTGCTGCTCGCGCTGGCCATGACAAGCGTGGGCGTCGCCATCGGCGCCCGCCTGAAGTCGTTCGAGGCGTTTCCCATCCTTATGAACTTCTTTTTGATGCCGCTGTTCTTTCTCTCGGGCGCGATGTTCCCGCTGCAGGGCCTGCCAGGCTGGATGGACTTCCTGACCAAGATAAACCCGTTGAGCTACGGGGTGGACATGCTCCGCGCCATCGCTCTGAAGGGAGTGAACCTGACCAGTTCGGTGAGCATCGCATCGAAGCTGCCCGCGGAGGTCGTAGCCAAGCTGAAGGCCGACCCCCAGCTCATGGGGGCGCTGCAGAAACTGCTCCCCAAGATGCCCACCGTCAAGACCCAGATATACCCTCTCTGGCTGGACGTGGCGGTCGTGGCGGGTTTCGGCGCGGTCATGCTGGTCATCGCCATCTGGGAGTTCAACAGGCAGGAGTAGTTCTCGGGAGAGCTCCGTAACTATAGCGTTGACACAGGCACGTCCGGCCGGGTCCTCCTGGTCGCTCGTCCGCCCTCTCGCAGAAGGTAGTAGATCATCGCCAGCACGGTTACCAAAGTCATGACACCCAGCATCGCCACCCCGGTGTCGTTGAACACCAGCGCCACCAGGCTGCCGACCACCATGGAGAAAAGTGTCGCCGTCTGGAGCTTCTCTTCCTCCCATCGCTTGCGCCAGAAAGAGTCGGGACGGCGCAGCCAGAGGGCCATCGCTACGACGGCCGCCATGAGGACCAGGGCCGGCAGCAGGAAGAAGCTTATCTGCCCGAACTGGATGACCAGCTTTCGCTGCACCAGTGAAATAAACCCTCCCCCTCCTCCACTCACCAACTTCCCGGCGTGGGTATGCGCAAGCACGCTGTCCAGGAGTATCATCACGCCCGTCCCCGCGGCGGTGGCGAGGGCGACGCCGGCAGTCCTCCATAACGTGAAGCCGCGCTTCGAGGTGGCGACGAAAAAGGTGAGAGAGGTAGCCAGCGCCGCGATGAAGCCTCCCACGTTCGCTCCCAGCGCGCCAAACCCCACAACGAAGGAGAGCCCGAGCAGCGCCAGCAGCAAGAGCCACCTGGCCGCTCCCCGCTCCAGCGCCCCACCGCCCCACAGGCCGGAAATCCCCCAGAGCGAGGTCGCCAGGAGTAGCCCCGCCAAGGTGTTGGTCAGGCCGTAGAAACGCATTCCCTCCAGCGCGCTGACCCCAAGCAGCGGCATCATGACCAGCCTGCCTCCAAAGGAGAGGTCGGCCACAATCACTGCGGCCGTCAGCAGGCAGAGCGCCACCACCGGGTCCATGCGCGGCCGCCCTCGTTGGAGCAGCCAGGCGCCAAGGCCGACGACGAGCGTGAAGGCGGCGCAGAAGACGACCGGGAAAGTGTAGCCACCGTACCGGAACGCCGAGACGACCAGAAATGAAAGAGGTCCAGCGAGCAGAACAACCGCCGCCACCCCGGTAGCCCGAGCGGCGCGGCCGAGGTCTCGCGGCCACCCCAGGCGCCGGCTCGCCGCCGGCAGGCACAGCGCGGCCAGGCAGATCGTGAGCAGGACAAGGGACAGGTAAGTGACCACTATCGGCCAGCGGGCCTTCCTGGTCACCCCGAACTGAGCGTTAAGGTCCTCGAGGTAACCGACCTGGTCAGCGGGGCCGTTCGTGGTCTTCATCTCCGAACCCACAACCCCCGAGGGAACCGCCAGGTCGAAGTGTCCGAGTACGGTCGGAAGAAAGTCAACGTTGTTGACCAGGCCGGGCCTCCGGGCCGACCGGGAGGTCAGGAGGCCGCGCCCGAAACCCCTCCCCGCCGCGATAAAAGGTGTCAGGTAGTTTCCCTCTTCCCGCGCCTCCATGGGGGCGCCCGGCGTCACCACCAGGAGCAGGGATGAGTCGAGGTCGAGCATCGAGGTCATCTCGCGGGCGAAGCGGTCGACCCTCCGCAGGGCCGCTGCGCGCTCGCGCGCGAGCAGGCCGGGGTCCATGTTGCCGGACTCCCTGTCTATGCGGCCCGTCTCACCAGTGTCCACCACCAGCAGGTCCGAGGCGGCCAGGAGGCGCCGGCTCTCAGCCAGAAGCCTGGCGTAGCGGGTGCGGTACCCGCCGGGGCTGCCTGGGGCGAGGACGGCCGTATTGTCGCTCACGTCACCCAGGGGGACCACTCCACTTTCGTCGCAGCACACCAGGGGCGCCAGCCTGACAACCTTCTGCAGGCTGTCGCAGTTGCCGAGGGCCGCCGCCTCGAACCCGCCCTCGCGAAGGAGCCTTCCCATAAGCCCCACGTTCTCACCCGTGCCGGCCCCCTCGTTGTTCCTGGCCACCTGTGTGTAGCCGAGACAAACCACGCCGTCCCTCGGCGCGCTCCCGCCTGTGAAGCCCCGGAAAAGCTCGCCCGCCGTCCTCGTGCCGCCGTAGCCCGCCGGCCGTTCCGAGCTGTTGAAAGAAAGCGGCGCGCCGAGCGCTCCCCTGGCGCGCGCCCCCGCGCCAAGGGTCACGTAATCCGCTCCGAGATCGGGCTCCTTTCCGTTCTCGCGCTCGGCGGTGTGGGTGACCATCATGCCGAAAGACCGGCGCCGTGCCAGGCTCAGGCAGAAGGGAGTATCAGTCGTTGGGAAGTCGGCCACGCCCACGCGGTCAACGATAAGCACCACCAGCTTTCCCTTCAGGCCGGCGGTCGAACCGCTGGCCGGAACCTGGATGAAGGCAAGCATCATGATGACAGCCACGGTGATCGAGATGAGCCCCACCCGCGCCGCACGCGGGTGACGGTAGCCGTATCTTGGGATGGCGCCTGACTCCATGTCGATATTATACATTCGGCGGCCCGGCCGGGGTGGATGGCTCACTGGGAGGCCGGGGCACGCTTCACGCTGGCGCCCAGCGAGTTCAGCTTCTCCTCGAAACGCTCGTAGCCCCGGTCGATGTGCTCGATGTCGTAGACTTCGGTCTCCCCGTCAGCGACAAGCCCGGCCAGAACCAGGGCCGCGCCGGCCCTCAGGTCGGCGCAGGAGACTGGAGCGCCGCTCAGGGCGCGGACTCCCCTCACGATAGCGTGGTGGTCGTGGGTCTTTATGTCGGCGCCGAGCCTGTTGAGCTCGTTAACGACCATGAACCTGTTCTCAAAGATGTTCTCGGTGACGAAAGAGGTCCCATCCGCGGTCGCGAGAAGGGTCAGCATCTGGGGCTGCAGGTCCGTTGGGAACCCGGGGTACGGCAGAGTAGATATCTCCACTCCGTTGACCTTGCCCGGCACGGAGACCGACAGGCTTTCCTCGCCCGGCGTTACCAGACATCCCGCTTCACGCATCTTCTCGATGAAGATCTCCAGAAAGCCGGGTTCTATCCCCTTGACCGTGACCGCTCCCCTCGTCACGGCTCCGGCCAGAAGCAGTGTCCCCGCCTCGATCCGGTCGCCGATAACCTCGTGCTCCACGCCCGACATCGAAGCCACGCCCTCGATCGCCAGCGTCGACGTTCCCGCGCCCGATATCTTCGCGCCCATCTTGCGGAGGAACTCCACAAGGTCCCCGACCTCAGGTTCCTTTGCGGCGTTCTCGATGACAGTCGAGCCGTCTGCGAGCGCCGCGGCCATCAGCAGGTTCTCGGTGGCGCCCATGCTCGCGAAGTCAAGGTAGAGGTGCGCACCCTTGAGACCAGAGGCTTCGGCTTCGACAAAACCGTGTGACACCGTAATGCGCGCGCCCATCTGCGTGAGCCCCTTCATGTGCATGTCTATCTGGCGCGCTCCGAGGTTGCAGCCTCCGGGCATGGCGACCCGCGCCCGCCCGTACCTGGCCACGAGCGGCCCCAGCACCTCGACCGAGGCGCGCATCCTCTGGACCAGGTGGTACGGGGCTTCGACGTTGGGATTGCTCGCGGGCGTGATATCCATGGAGCCGTCCGCGAACTCAACGGACATGCCTATGTGGCGCAGCACTTCGACCATTGTGCGCACGTCCGCGATGTCCGGGGTGTTGCGGATGACACAGCGGCCGTCTGACATTATGGCCGCCGCCATCAGCTTCAGCACCGAATTCTTGGCGCCGCTCACGCGCACGTCTCCCGACAGCCTCGCCCCGCCTTCT
This sequence comes from Candidatus Geothermincolia bacterium, assembly GCA_038326775.1. Lineage (GTDB taxonomy): Bacteria > Actinomycetota > Geothermincolia > Fen-727 > Anoxymicrobiaceae > DYIU01. Next base: position 28,974 of record JBBQKJ010000008.1, on the reverse strand, counting down.
ATGACATATTTCTCACCAGCGGCCATTGGCTCAGCAGCCTTCCGAGTGTCGCAAACCGAGATACGCCTGCCAACTGTGAATTGTACGGTTAGGGGACGGTTACCTCAAGGCAGGAACAGAGACGCGCATCGCCGGGGCTGCGCTCAGGCCTTTCCCTGCCGCTGCATGATCTTCTTCTTGACCTTCTTCAGGCGGAAGTGGTCCTCGCGGGCGCGCTCGTCGAGCGACCTGAAGATGAACTTGACCTGCTCGGCGAGCTCCGGGATGACAGTGTTCTCGAGGGCGTTAACGCGGCGGTTGGTCTTTTGCAGCTCCTCGCCCAGGCGCCTGAGCCTGGTCTCGATGTCTGCGCTCTGGATCATGACGTCGATTATCTCCTCGAACTTCGCCGCGGTCTGGTCGACCCTGGCGCTCACCCCCGTGATGCCGTAGCCGCGGGTAAGCTCTGTCTTGACCGGGGCGGTGGATTTGCGGATAACAGGGATCGGCACTCCCATGACGTGGGTGCCGAAGATATCGACCAGCACCTCCCCTTTGGTGGCGAAGCCCACCGACATGAGGACATCCTTGCCTTCCACGGCCTTGGCCAGCGCCAGGGCATTCTGCGCATCCGCCGTCGCCCGCTCCAGGCGCAGCGCGAGCTTCATGGTCTCGTCGATTATCGGCAGGAACTCCCGCAGGAGGGCGTCGCGCTTCTTCTTCAAAAGCTCCATACCCTGCGTCGCCAGCCTTATCTGCTGCCTGCGGTACAGGAACTCGCTTCTTGTCGGGTTTACTCTTTCCATTTTGGGTTAGTCTTCTTTAGCCTTTGTGTCAGCATTCAACTCGGCTTTGGTGTCCTCAGCCTTCAGCGCCTCTGGCGCCTTCAGCGGCTCCGCCGCCTTCAGCGCCTCCGTGGCAATCTCGCCCGGGTAGTACTTCTCGATGTACTCGACCTTGAGCCTCTTGAGCTCGGAGGAAGGCAGAATGGAGAGCAGGTTCCAGCCTATCTCCAGTGTCTCCTCGATGTCGCGGTTATCGTCACCCTGATTGAGGAAAGCCTCCTCGAACTCGTCGGCGAACTTCAGGAAAAGCCTGTCGTTCTCGGATAGCGCCTCCTCCCCGATGATCGCCACCAGCCTGCGCAGGTCAACGCCCTCGGCGTAGAAAGCGTAGAGCTGGTCGGCAACGCCACGGTGGTCTCCCCTGGTCTTGCCATCACCGATGCCCTGGTTCATAAGCCGTGAGAGGCAGGGCAGGACATCGATGGGTGGGAATATGCCCTTGCGGTGCAGGCCGCGGGAGAGCACTATCTGGCCCTCGGTGATGTATCCGGTCAGGTCGGCTATCGGGTGGGTTATGTCATCGTCGGGCATGGTCAGGATGGGAATCTGGGTGATGGAGCCTTTCCTGCCCTTGATCCTTCCGGCCCTCTCGTAGATGCTCGCGAGGTCGGTGTACATGTAGCCGGGATAGCCGCGGCGTCCCGGCACTTCCTCGCGAGCAGCGGATATCTCTCGCAAGGCCTCACAGTAGTTGGTCATGTCGGTGAGGATGACCAGCACCTGCAGGTCGTGCTCGAACGCCAGGAACTCCGCCATGGTCAGGGCGCACCTCGGCGTGATGATGCGCTCGACAGTCGGGTCCTCGGCGAGGTTCATGAAGAAGCAGACCCGCTCCAGCGCGCCGGTCTCGGCGAACGAATGCTGGAAGAACGAGGCCTCGCGTCGCGTGATGCCCATGGCCCCGAAGACTATGGCAAACTCCTCGCCGCTGATCACTTTCGCGTTCTTGACTATCTGCGCCGCCAGCTCGTTGCCGGGAAGGCCGGAGCCTGAGAATATGGGAAGCTTCTGCCCGCGTACCAGTGTGTTCAGGCCGTCAATCGCGCAGATGCCTGTCTGTATGAAGTCGTTGGGGTTGTCCCTGGTGTACGGGTTGATGGGAGAGCCGCCCACCTCGAGCTCCTCTTCGGGAAACACCTTCCCGCCTCCATCTATCGGCTCGCCGAGCCCGTTCATGACCCTGCCCAGCATCCCCACGGACACTCCGAGCTTGATTACCTCTCCCTTGAAGCGGACCTTCGACCGGTCCACGTCCAGGCCGGTGGTAGTACCGAAGATCTGCACCACGGCCATGTCGCCGTTGAGCTCGATGACCTGCCCGTTGCGCACCACCCCGTCGCCCGACTCGACCTCGACCATCTCGCCGAAAGACACGCCTCTGACACCGCTCACGAAGACCAGGGGACCGGCGATATCTTTGATGGTCCTGTATTCCGCTGTTACAAGCCTGTCTCGAGCCATCTTGCTCTCTCCTCCACGGTCTATTGATTGTTATCCAAGCCTCCGAGGCCTGGCTCAGGCGGCCTCACGAGGCCGCCCTCGAGCGACTCAACGCCCAGTCAATACCTCACGAGTTTTCTAAGTTCGGCCCCTATCTCCGTCTCGAGATTCTCGAGCTGCCCGATGGCCTCGTCCGCGGGGATCTCCTTCATTCGACCTATTCGAGCACGGAACGGCATGTCGAGCGCTTCTTTCAAGGTGACGCCCTTGACAAGGACCTCCTGCATGACGTCGTAGTAGCCGACTATGACCTTCAACATGTGATACTGCTTCTTGGGGTCGCAGTACGCGTCCACCTCGCTGAAGGCGAACTGCTGCAGGTAGTCTTCCCTGAGCATGCGCGCCACCTCCAGAGTAGCGCGGGCGAACTCGGGCAGGGCGTCGGGGCCGACCAGCTGGACGATCTCCTGCAGCTCGTCTTCCTTCTGCAATATCATCATCGCCTTGTCGCGCAGGCTCTTCCAGTCCGGGTTGACGTTTTCCGAGTACCATTCCTCCACCTGATCCAGGTAAAGCGAGTAGCTCTTCATCCACGATATGGCCGGGAAGTGGCGTCTGTGGGCAAGGTCGGTATCCAACGCCCAGAACGCGCCGGATATGCGCAACGAGTTTTGAGTCATTGGCTCGGAGAAGTCTCCGCCCGGCGGTGATACCGCCCCTACCACGGTGATGGAGCCCACGCGCTCGTCCGAGCCCAGGCATACCGCGCGCCCGCAGCGCTCGTAGAAGTCGGCGATCCTGGTGGCCAGGTAGGCGGGGTAACCCTCTTCGCCGGGCATCTCCTCGAGACGGCCGGAGACCTCGCGGAGCGCCTCACCCCAGCGGGAGGTCGAGTCGGCCATCATGGCCACGTCGTAGCCCATGTCGCGGTAGTACTCGGCCATCGTGATCCCGGTGTAGATCGATGCTTCGCGGGCGGCCACCGGCATGTTGGAGGTGTTGGCGACAAGGATGGTCCGCTTCATGAGAGGCTGGCCGTTGCGCGCGTCCTCGAGCTCCGGGAACTCGGAGAGGACCTCGGTCATCTCGTTGCCGCGCTCGCCGCAGCCCACGTAGATGACCACGTCGGCCTGGGCCCACTTGGCCAGCGTCTGCTCGGTCACCGTTTTGCCGGTGCCGAACCCGCCGGGGATGATACTGTACCCGCCCTGGGCGACCGGGAAGAACGTGTCGAGTATCCGGGTGCCGGTGATGAACGGCAGGTTGGGGTCCATCTTGGAAACAACGGGGCGGGCTATGCGAGCCGGCCATTTCTGCATCATCTGGAACTCGGTGCCGTCCTCGCACGCGGCGATAGCATCCAGGATCGTGAAGCTGCCGCTCTTTATATCGGCGATGGTCCCGCTCATTCCAGGCGGCACCATGATGAGGTGCCTGATGACCTCCGTCTCCTGTACGTAACCCAGCACGTCGCCTTCGGACACTACCTGGCCCGGTCTGGCCGCGGGCTCGAACTCCCAGAGCCGTTCATGGTCGAGGGCTTCGGACACGGTGCCTCGGGTGATGTAATCTCCGTAGGTCTCCGCGAGGTCCGGTAGCCTCCTCTGGACACCGTCATAGATAGAGGACAACATCCCGGGCCCCAGCTCCAGCAGAAGAGGCTGCGAAGTGCAGGTCACCTGCTCGTCGACCTCGAGGCCGCTGGTGTCCTCGTAAACCTGGATGATGGCGGACTCGCCCTCAAGGCGGATTACCTCCCCGATGAGCTTGAGCTTCCCGACAAAGGTGACGTCATACATCCTCGCGCCGGCCATCCCTCGGGCCTGGACCACAGGACCCGACACCCTGGATATCTGCCCTTCAATCAACGTTTTGCTCCTCTTCTCGCAACCGGCCCGCTCGGGCCGTAATCCTCTTCGTTAACTGCCTCTAAGTGTGACATCGAAGCCTACCGCCCTGTGGATCAACCTTGCCAGGAACGCCTTGCGCTCGCCGGCCGTCCCCAGCTTATCCCTTACCGGAAGCGACACCACGATGGGTCTATAGGTAGCCTCTATGCGCTTCTTGATCCTGTCATCAACAGCCGCCAGAAAACTCTCGTTGACGGCCAGGATGCCGGTCCGGCTGTCCTCGAGAAGCCGGTTGATCTCTCTTTTTGCTTCGTCCTGATCCTCAACCTCGTGCACGTCTACCCCGGCAAGGCGAAAACCGTAAGCCGTTTCGGGGTCGGTAAGCACCACCACTTTATACATCTATCTACCTGTTCCCTACGTTGCGGCGGCGGTCTCCCGCTCCACGAAGAAGAGGTCTTTTCTTATGTCTGCCTGCGTCTGGTCCATCGTCTTGCCCTTGACCACTATCCGCAGGTTTATCAATTCATTCTGCTTGGCGTACAGGTAGCCGACGATCACGCCTATGCTCAGCACATCGACGTTGCTCATGGTCACCCCTCGCCGGGTCAGCTCGTGCTCCAGCTCGCGGTCGAAAGCCACAAGGTCGACCTCCTGGTACTCGGCCAGCGCCTTTTCCAGAACTCTCCGGTACCTGGGGTCGGGGTACTCGCTCACAAGCTGAACGATGTCTCCCAGCCGGTGCAGGGCGAGGAACTGGTCCTCGCTCAAGGTGGCGCCGGGGATTCTGATGTTCTCCACCTCGTCGTCTTCCAACTTGTGGCCCCTGATGCGGACCAGGGTGGAGATGTTTCGCAGGTCGACCTCTCCGGTCATGGCCTGCCTTACCATGTCAACGTTCTTGTCCTTGCCCCTGAGCGACTCCACGGCGCTCCCGTAATGGAATTTGTCTAAAGCCAGCTCCAGGACGGAAAGATCCTTGTCTTTCTTCTGGTAAGCCTGGTAGGCCTCCACCAGTGGACGGGAATAACGTATCTGCTGGCCGGCCATGAAGGTGATGACGTCCGAGATCTCACGCTGCTGGGCCATCTTCTCCAGGCTGTCCATTGAGATGCTGCCCACCGGTATCATCAAGTTCGTGATCTCGCTCGGGGTAGCGTTGCTACGCTTGCCTCGCAGTATGGTCTTAACGTTCAACAGGTCATACTTGGAGAGCATCACCGACACCAGCTGGTGGGCCTCGCCGCCGGTCGCGTCGTGTATCTTCCTGAATGCGGCTATGAGGTTGAGGCTCAAAGCCCGGTCGTAATCCGGCCTCTCCGGGCGCACCACCAGCGCTTCGTTGACCTGGCGGCGGTAGATGGTTTGCTCCATCAGCGAGTGAAACGCCTCTATGTCCGGCGTCTCGACCAGCTTCATGAAGAAGTCCTTTGTAAGCAGGTGCGAGCGCATCCCGCGCACACGCGCGTTGACGTATCCGTAATCGGAGAGGTCGACTCTGGCCAATTTGTCATACCCCGTTAAAGAATCTAGTTCTCGGCTCCGGCCCCGAAGAGGGTTTTGGATATCGCCAGCCTGAGCTTGTCCCTTGCCCTGTCAAGGCGGGACTCAAAGGTGTTGAAAACTTCTATCTGGCCACCCGGCGAGCTGGCGACCAGCCCCCCCGAAGCCTCGAGTGGAGCCTCGGAGACACTGAACGGCCTGAGTCTCTCCTCCATCATCTTCCGGACAAGCTCGCGGTCGTCGCCGCGGATCTGGAGGACCACCTCTCCGTCGAAAAACTCAAGGACCTCATCGAGAAGCACCCCCAGGATCGCGGGATACCTCTGGTCGTTGTGGAGCTCGGACAGCCTCTTCTCAGCCATCCTGAACGCCTCGTCGACCGTCTCTTCCTGAGCCTTGATGAGCTCGTTTTTCGCCTTGAGCGAGGCGGAATACACAATGGCGGTCGCCTCGCTGCGCAAGGTGTCCTCGACCTTCTTCAACCTGGCGCGCCTGGTGCGCACCGCGTCCTTTTCGACCTCAGAAGCTATTTCTGCGACCCTCTGCTCGGCCTCAACCTGATTTACTTCTATCTGGGCGGTAGCCTTATCCTCCAGAGCCCTCAAAATGTCTTCTAGTGCCAAACCCGTTCACTTCCCTTGTAAAGCTTAAGCATCAAGCGCTTGTTACTATGCGCTCTTAAGGGTCGTAATAACGAAGGCAATGACGAGGCCAAGGATGACCATGGTCTCGGGAATGGCCACCAGGATGATTGATATACCTGCCAATTCCGGCCTCTCCGCTATCGCACCAGCCATAGCCGCGCCGATGCGCGACTGGGCCATGCCAGTGGCGAGCGCCGACAGGCCAATCGCTATAGCGGCACTCAGTGCAATCATTCCGATCTTTACTGCTTCACCCACTACTCTTCACCCCCAGTCTTCTTAAAAGGCTCATAACGGTACTTGGCAGGTTCGAAGAACTTGCCGAAACTCTCCACAAGATGTAGACGCAACGAGTGGATCGATGGGCTGAACATGGCTATGATCAGGTTCAACCCGTGAAGTAAGATGAAAACCACAATCCCCGCAATCACCCCCATGACACCGCCGCTGCCGCCGACCTGCTTGGCGAGGTTGTTGGCCACGTTCGCCATGATCACCGAGGCCAGGCCAATGGCGATGAGTCGGGCGTAAGAGAAGATATTGCCCACGCCCACCAACGCCTCGACTACGCCGCCCATGCCACCGCCTACACCCGCCATAACCACTCCGGCCACGGCAAGCACGATGCCGACCCCTACCAGCGCGCCTGGCCACCAGCTGAAGCCGAAACTGCCCAGCGCCATCATAAAGCCGGTGAGCACCATCAGGAGACCGCCCTTCTCCATGACGTGCTTCCTGCTGTGCTCCCTGATGCCGTTGGCAATGCCTGTCAAAAGCCCTATACCGATGTGCACGAAGCCGATGATGATGCACGCCCCGAGCATGAAAGTGAACCCCTCGAGGCGGTCTATCGGGTACTTGAAAAGGGATTTCTCGGAGCCGAGCAGGTACTTGATATGGTCTTCGCCGTTGACCTCTTTTATGACCCCGAGCTGCCTGGCCAGCAGGTCACCGAAGAGCTCCAGGTACACGACTCCGAAGATGATGGACCAGACCCCTCCCATGGTCAGGAGAAACCCGGCCATGTTCATGAGCGGCTTGCTGCTGAACTTCCTGTGGATTATCCAGCCCAGCACCATGATTATGAGGCCGTAGGCTATGTCTCCGACCATCATGCCGAAGAAAATCGGGAAGAATACCGCGAAGATCACGGTCGGGTCAATGGTGCCGTAGCGAGGGTACTTGGAGAGCATGTAGATTATCTCGAAATACCTGACGAACGCGTTGTTGCGCAGCGCGACCGGCGCCTCTTCCTGCTCCTCGCGGATGTCCACCACCGTCACCACGACCTTGGTGTCGAACTTGTCCGTAAGGGCGGCCTCCATTTTGCTGACCTCTTCCTCCGGCAGCCAGCCGCTTATGATAAAGACCTGGTCCGTCTGGCCGAACTTGGGGACCGCGTCCATTGCCTCCAGGCGGTCGTGGATCGCGTTGCGCGCGGCAACGAGCTGCACCGAGTACTTACCGGTGACCTGGCTCAGCTTGCTGTCTATCTCTTCGAGCTCGCCGGGTATCTGCGCTATCCTTGCCCGGACCTCTCCCACCGCCTCGTCGATCGGCTTGCGCGCCAGGTCGCTGGGGAGCCGGACCTGGTTGACGTCCTGCACAGCTAAAAAGTCGTGGACCTGCTTCAGGTAATGGCGGTTGAAGACAATAAGCGCCGCGGTGGACTCGTCGTCGACGTCCGAGGCGACGATCTCACACTCGCCGTTGGTCAGCTTGCTTATCTCCTCGTTGAGATAATTGAGGATGGCCTTGTACTTTCGCTCGATGATGAGGGCGATGGACGCCATGTCCTTCATCCTGGCGACCCTCTCGGCGAGCGGTTGGATCTTGTACATGATAGGCGCGTACTTCTCGAGGCGGGACATCTCGACCATCAGGTCGGCTTTCCTCTCAGCCGGGTCGCGGGTGTCCTTTTCTATCTGGGCCATCGTCTTCTCGATGCGCGCTATCATCGTCTCGATGTTATCGCTCCAGAATGCTTTGTACTCGCTGTGGATGTCCTCGCGTGGGAGCTCGTCGACGTCGGGCGACAACTCCCTGATCATGTCCCCGACTTTGGACCGGAGGTTGTTGAGTGTGGCCTCGTGGTCCGCGAACTTCGGGTCCATCTCCATCCGGGTCACGCGCTTGCCCGGCATCTGCCCGATCCTTTCGGAAAGGTCCTCGATGTGGAGCGTGCCCAGTTCTTGGATGATATCGATAGCATCCAGGGCCGCGTCCTTGAGCCCCAGGATTTCCACCTTGGCCATTTTTTCAATCATCCGAGATCCTTCCCCCTCAGGATACGCACCAGGGCAATCACTCGAGCGGTGGCAGAACCCCGTCGATGACGATCTTTATCGCTTCATCGACGTGCTCCATCCCCTTCTTCCCTATCGACTCCGCCTGGGCGGACATCTCCTGTGTGACCTTTTCGGCCTCCGCATGCGCACGGGCAAGTTCCTTTTCCCTCAAGTCCTGCCCGATATCCTCGCTGATGGCCTCGCGCTTCCTGTGCGCGGCGTCGAGTTTGGCCTCCTCGACAAGACGCTGGGCCTCGTTCTCCGCGCGCTGGATGCGCCGCTTTATCTCGTCTTCCTTCAGGAGGATCATCTCGAGCATCGCTTCAGCGGAGGTGCGTTCGGTCCCGGCTCCCTCGGCCACCTCGGCACCTTTCACGCGTTCCGCCATTCCCGTGCTCCTCTATCAAAACAGCCTTACAATAAAAAGCGCCATCTTGCGAATGGCACCGCTGACCGGACAACAGCTGACACCCGGTCCGCGGTGAGTATATCACAAAGAAAAGACTCTTGCTGTCAAATAATTTAGTGATAAACAACCATTCAACATTTCTTCATTCCGCCTCTGGGCCACACCCGGCCCGGGGCCTGCCGGGCTCAGGTATTTCTCTTATATATCAGCTTCAGGCCGTCCAGTGTCAAAAGGGGGTCAAGCACCTCGATGGTGCGGCACTTCTCGACCACCGCCTCCGCCAGGCCGCCGGTGGCGATGACCCGGGAATCCTCGCCCAGTTGCTCCTTGAAGAGCTCGACCAGGCGGTCCACCTGCCCGGCGGTGCCGTTGATTATGCCGGATTGTATGGATTCCACGGTGTTTCTTCCTATCGCGTTTCCCGGAGCCATCAGCTCGACCCTGGCCAGGCGCGCCGCATGGCGGAACAGGGCGTCGGCGGATATCTCCACCCCGGGCGCGATGGTCCCACCGAGGTACCTGCCTTCTCTGTCGATGGCGTCCCAGGTGGTTGCGGTCCCGAAGTCCACCACGATGCACGGGGCCCCGTACTTATGAACCGCCGCGACGGCGTTGACCAGCCTGTCCGCGCCGACCTGCCTGGGGTCCTCGTAGAGAACCGGCACGCCGGTGTCAGTGGAGCTGTCCACCACCATTGGCTCCAACCCGAGGATTTCCCTGGCCATGCGCACAAGCGCCGAGGTCATCTCGGGAACGACGGAGGATATTATGATGCCGTTCACCTGGGTGAGGCTGTGGCCGACGAAAGCCAGGAACCCCCCCAGCGTAAGCGCTATCTCGTCGGCCGTACGCTCCCGCTCGGTGGATATCCGCCAGTAGTCCTCGAGCTCATCGTCGATGAAAACACCTATGACCGTCTGGGTGTTTCCCACGTCAATGCCGAGCAGCATTCCGGTCCTCCGTTTTCCACGCGATGGCCCTCTCCCTTATGAGAAAGGCGAAAAATGAACCCTCAACCATTGGTCAGCTCCAGGGACAGGTCGGCCGCCGGCGCGGAGTGGGTGATGAACCCGAGGGATATCATGTCCACCCCCGGCTCGATATAGCCGCTTATGTTTTCAGGGTCGACCCCGCCGGATACCTCGACCTTCGCCCTGCCGCCTACAAGGCCCACGGCCTGCGCCACCATCCCGGGCGGCATGTTGTCGAGCATGATGATGTCTGCCCCCGAGTCCAGCGCCTGGCGCACCTGGGCAAGGTCGGCGGCTTCCACCTCTATCGGAAAGGAGTCTCCCAGGGCGTTCCTCACCCTGCGAACGGCGATCTCGAGGCCTCCCGCCGCGGCGATGTGATTATCCTTGATAATCACCCCGTCGAAAAGCCCCTGCCGGTGGTTAGTGCCTCCGCCCATGCTCACCGCGTACTTCTCCAGCACGCGCAGCCCGGGGGTTGTCTTGCGCGTGTCCATGATGGCCACCCCGCTCGGGCTCGCCAGCGCGACCAGCCTTGCGGTCAGGGTCGCTATGCCCGAGAGGTGGCACAGGAAGTTGAGCGCGGTGCGCTCGCCGGAAAGGACGGCCGCGAGCGGGCCCTCGACCCTGGCTATCTCCTGCCCGGGAGAGGCGTCTGACCCGTCCTGTAGGAGCGCGCGGTACTCCGCGCCCGGACCGGCAAGCTCGAACACCCTCGCCGCGACCGGCTGTCCGGCGACCCTGCAGGGGCCCCTGCTGATTATTACCGCCCTGCCCATCGCTCCCGGCGGGCAGGCAGCAGAGGTCGTGATGTCGCCCTCGACCCCCAGGTCCTCGGCGAGAGCCAGTCTGATTATCCCTTCCGCCGACCGGGCTATATCCATGAAGTCTCTTACACCTCCTGCGTTCCGGGCACTTTGAGCTCCCATGGGAGCTTCGACGGCTGCGGCCTGGTACGGATGTTGAGCTCCCCGTCGACCGTCCTCATGTCGATGTGCTTGCGCCAGTTCCACTCGTCCGGATCCGGGAAGTCCCTGCGGCGGTGGCAGCCCCTGCTCTCCTGGCGCCGTGAAGCCGCAGTGGCTATCAGGCGGGACAGGATGAACATGTTCTTGAGCTCCAGGCCGGCAACATCGACATACTCACCGTCGAGGACGTCTGCGTTCTCGGCAAGGAACTCTCTGGCTTCATTGATGCTGCGCTCGCTGCGAACCATCCCCAGGCTGTCGAGCATGACCTCCCGCAGATTTCCCCGGAGCAGCACGTCGGTGGCCCTCGGCTCCGCCGGCTTCCGCGAGAACGAGCACCCGGGGCCGGGCGTAGTTGGGTTGCCGGCAAGCGAGCCTTCCACGTGGGAGGCGATGCGCCTGGCAAACACCAGGCCCTCCAACAGTGAGTTCGAGGCGAGCCGGTTGGCCCCGTGCACCCCGGTGCAGGCCACCTCGCCGCAGGCGTAGAGGCCCGGTATGTCGCTCTGCCCCCAGAGGTCGGTCACCACTCCGCCGCTCATGTAATGCGCCGCGGGCGACACCGGTATGCGCTGGCGGGTAATGTCGATGCCGGCCTTCAGGCAGTGCTCGTAGATCGTGGGAAACCTGCGCCTGATGCGCTCGGGGTCGAGGTGCCGAACGTCCAGGTAGAGGTGGTTCACCTGCTGGTCCCTCATGACCTCCACCATGCGGGCCACCACGATGTCGCGGGGGGCCAGCTCGGCAAGGGGATGGGCCCCCTCCATAACCCGCTCGCCCTCCACGTCGACGAGATAAGCTCCCTCGCCGCGGATCGCCTCGCTGATGAGGAACTTGGGCTCCTCCGGGATGTGGAGCGCCGTGGGATGGAACTGGACGAACTCGACGTCGCTCACCCGCGCGCCGGCCCTGAACGCCATCGCAACGCCGTCCCCGGTGCACACGGGTGGGTTAGTAGTGACCAGGTAGGCCTCTCCCATACCGCCTGATGCGAGCACGGTCGCCCTCGACCATATGGCCCGGAGCTTCTTGCGCCTTCCGTCAAACACGATCGCCCCCCGGCACGAGCCGTCCGCCAGGAGAAGGTCCGCCACGAAAGCGTGCTCTATGACTTTAACGCGCGGGTTCCTTGAAAGCGCCCGGCCCAGCGCGTCCTCCACCTCGGCGCCGGTCGCGTCTCCCTTGGCGTGGACCACGCGCGCGCAAGAGTGCCCTCCTTCCCTTGCGAGGTCGAGGCTGCCACCGGTGACGTCGAACTTCGCGTCATAGTCTTCCAGCAGCTCCCGGACGCGGTCGGGCCCCTCGTCCACCAGTATCTCGGTGGCCTCGGGGTCGGAGAGCCCGGCGCCCGCGACCAGGGTGTCTTGCGCGTGCGCCGCTTTCGAGTCGTGCTCGTCCATGACCGCCGCGATGCCCCCCTGCGCCACCCTGGTGGTGGAGACCTTCAGGTCGGACTTCGTGGCGAGCAGCACGTTGCAGAAACGAGAGAGCCAGAGCGCCGTGGAGAGCCCGGCCACGCCGCTACCCGCCACCAGGACGTCGCACTCGACCGAGGGGAGGTTGTCGGTGTCAAAAGAGAGAACGTAGCGTGGGATCATCCCAGGGCCAGCATCCTTTCAACCGACCGGAGGGCCCGGACCCTGATGTCCTCAGGGACTGTAACCCTCGGCTCGAGGGTCTGAAGGGCCCAGAGGACCTTGGAAAGCGTGGTAAGCTTCATGTTCGGGCACAGGGGCTCTTCTTCAAGGGTGTGGAACTTTTTCCCGGGCGCGGCCTTGCTCAGGGGATAGAGCATGCCCGACTCGGTTGCCACAATGAACTCATCGGCCGGGGAGGTCACCGCGGCGTTGAGCATTCCCGAGGTGCTCCGAACGTGGTGCGCCACCGCCAGGACATCCTGCCGGCACTCGGGATGGGCTATCAACTCCGCGCCCGGATGCTCCTCCAGCGCCCTCATCACCTGCTCGACGGTGATGAACTCGTGGGTGGGGCAGAACCCGTCCCAGGGTATGATCCTCTTGTCCACCAGGGAGGCGACGTAAGCCGCCAGGTTGCGGTCGGGGACGAAAAGGATAAGGTCGCCATCGACGGCCTCGCAGACCCGCGCGGCGTTCGCCGAGGTGCAGCAGTAGTCACTCTCGGCCTTGACCGCGGCCGAGGTGTTGACATAGGAGACGACGAGCGCGCGGGGATGCTCACTCTTAGCCTTCAGCAAATCGAGCGAGGAGGCCATGTCGGCCATCGGGCAACCGGCCCGCGGTTCCGGCAGCAGCACTATCTTGTGGGGGCTGAGGATGTAAGCGGTCTCAGCCATGAAGTGAACACCGCAGAAAAGTATGACGTCGGCCTCGGTGCTTGCCGCCTCCCGAGCGAGCCCGAGCGAGTCGCCTGTGAAGTCGGCGATGTCCTGGACCTCAGGCCGCTGGTAGTTGTGGACAAGTATGACCGCGTTGCGCTCGCGCTTCACCTTGAGCACCTGCTCGGCTATCGCCTGGTCGTCGAGCAGTAACTCGTCGATGTGCTCGAGGTTCCCTACACCGGTATCGTGGTGCGTCATAAGTGCCTCGCGCTCATTTTCGGGGTCGCTACACCTTTCGGGAGGAGGGCTTAGCAGAAGTCATCAGCGGTAAGGTGGTCCTCGATCATCTCGGGACGGTTGCTGTCGTCGACGAAGATGATCCTGGGTTGGTGGTCCGCGACCATGTTCCCGGGGACGGAAATGAAACAGGATATGATCACGTGGTCGCCTCTATGCACCAGTCGCGCCGCCGCGCCGTTCATGCAGACCTCACCGGAATCGCGCTCCCCCTCGATGACGTATGTCGTAAGCCGGCTGCCGTTGTCTAGGTCCCAGACGTTTACCACCTCGTAGGGGACCAGGTCGGCAAGGTCCATCAGCGCGCGGTCTATGGTGATGCTGCCCTCGTAATGGATGTCGGCGTCGGTGACCACCGCGCGGTGTATCTTGCACTTGAGCATGTTTCTATATATCTGGTCCATCTCTCTCACTCTATGTCGAACACCACGTTGTCGATGAGCCTCGCGCGCCCGATGCGCGCGGCAACCGCGATAAGGACAACGCCTGACAGCTCCATGAGCGGCTGCAAGAAGATATTATCACAGATGGCTATATACTCAAGATTGACCAGGCCGTAAGCCGCCACAACCTCCACCATCGCCGCACTTACCGCGGCGCTGTCCCTCTCCCCGGACTCTATCAGCTCCCCGGCCCTTTGAAGCGACCGGAAGAGCGCGGGCGCCTGTTCTCGCTCCCCGGGCTCCAGGTAGGAGTTGCGCGAGCTCATCGCCAGGCCGTCGGGCTCGCGTACGGTGGCCACGCCGATGACCTGGACCGGGAAGTCGAGGTCGGAGGCCATCCTCCGTATTATGGCGAGCTGCTGGGCGTCCTTTTGCCCGAAGTACGCCTTCTGCGCAGGCACTATATTGAACAGCTTGGCGACCACCGTGGCGACGCCGGTGAAGTGGGTGGGGCGAAAGAGGCCGCACATGACCCTCGAAAGCTCACGGACCTCCACCGCGGTCGAGGATACCCCCGGGTACATCTCCTCGACCTCGGGCGCGAATAGGTAGTCGACCCCGACTTCCCCGGCGAGCAGGCTGTCACGTTCGAAGTCGCGGGGGTAAGAGGCGAGGTCCTCGCCGGGAGCGAACTGTGCCGGGTTCACGAAGAGGGTCACCACAACGAGGTCGCAGTCGCTCACTGCGCGGCGCATCAGCTCGAGGTGACCGTCGTGGAAGTAACCCATGGTGGGGACGACGCCGACGGTCCCGCCGCGGGCTTTTGCGCGCTCCACTATCCGGCGCATCTCGTCTTTTTTCCTAATGACTTCCACTGGAACCTCTCCGGTCTGACCGAATCGGCGACTTGCCCTGCATTAACTCAATAGATCCCGCATGCGGGCGATTGTCTCGCCGTCCACGTCTCCCCGCTCGGCGACCAGCCTGAGCCCCCAGGTGCAAACCGCGCGGTACATCGCCGCCAGCTCCGGGTCGAAGTCGTCGAGAGCTTCGAGATGCTTCTCGACCGTATCGAGGTCGCCGCGGGCCAGCGGGCCCGTCAGCGCTCCGGCGGGGCCCAGCCGCGCGACGTTGAGCGTCGTAGCCTTCGCGAGCGGCATGAATGTATTCGCGAACTCCTCGTCGCTGAAGCCGAGCTCCCTGGCCAGGGCCAGTGCGCCGTGCTTGACCATGATTACCAGGTTGCAGGCCAGGACCGCGGCCGCGTGGTAGAGCACCTTGTCCTCGTCGTTTATCAGCCGTAAGGTGCCACCGAGGCCGGCCACGAAGCCGCGCGCCCATTCCACGGTCTCCTGTTCGCAGGTCACCCCGAAAGTGCTTCCCGGAAGCTCCATCAGCGCGCCTTCAAGGTCGGCGAACGTCTGGATCGGATGGATTGACGCAACCCGGGCCCCTTTCAACCTTGCCGGCTCTAGAACGCCGATGCGAAGAGCTCCGCTCATATGGATGAACGTCTTGCCGCCCAGGTCGCCCGCAGACCCGGCTATGCTCCTGCAGGTCTCCTCGATAACACGGTCCGGAGTCGTGATGATGACGATGTCGGCGCCGGCGACCGCCTCTGCCGGGTCGGCCGTAGCCCTCGATCCACTGAGCCTGGCCGCGCGCTCCCTGGCTTCTTTCGAGACGTCGACAACCGCCACGACCGGATAGCCACCCGACGCCAGTTGGCTGGCCATCGCGGTGCCAACCCTTCCGGCTCCGATTATCGCCACTCGCTCCCGGGGTTCCAAATGAGGATTCATGATCAGAGGTCGCCCGAGCGCCAGACGGCCTGGGTGTCGCCCAGCTCGTCAAGCACTTTCTTCACCGGCGTCCCGCCGGGAAGCCTGACGTCGGGCGCAACCTCCAGCAGCGGCTCGAGGACAAACCGCCTTTCCGTAAGCCTGGGGTGTGGTATGACGAGCCTGAGGTCGTCCTGCTCAAGGCCCCCGAAGAGGAGGATATCCATGTCAAGGACACGCGGCCCCCAGCGTGTTATCCGTTGCCTGCCGTGCTGGTGCTCTATCGCGTTGAGGAGGCCCAGCAATTGATATGCGTCCAGGGTGGTCTCGACCGCGACCACCGCGTTGAGGAAATCGGGCTGGTCGGTCAAACCCACCGGCTCCGAGTCATAAACGCCAGATTTTCCAACCACCACCACGTCTTCCGTCACCTTCAGCGCCATCACGCCGGACCTCAAGTTCTCCAGGCGGTCGCCGATGTTGGAACCGAGTCCGACATAGGCGCGGCTCATTCGAGGACATCCTGACCGTCGAAGTATCCGCGGCCTCCCTGCCTCTCGCGCCTGATGGTAACCCCGACCCAACCCACCTCGACCGGCATGGGCGCCCGTGGCTTCTTAACCGTGACGGAAGCAGCCTTCACTCCCTCGAGCGCAAGAAGGTGATCGACGAGTTCGGAGGCGAGGGTCTCCAGCAGGTCGTACCGCCTCGAGGTCGCGATGCCGGCTACGGCAAGCGCCACCTCGGCGTAGTCAACCGTCGTTTCGAGGTCGTCCAAGGCGGCCGCGCCCTCCTCGAGCGCTATCTCAACGTCGATGAGGAACTCCTGCCCCTGCTCCTTCTCCGCGGGCAGTACTCCGTGGTGCGCGAAGACCTTGATATCTCTTATGGTGATTGTCTTCATCGCCAGCCTCGCCCGCTTCCAGGCTATTGGGAATCGCGGCTCTTGCCCACTACCGCGTCGGCCATCTTCACGATCTCGACCATCTCCTCAACGTCGTGGACCCTGACCACGTCAACTCCCCTGGCGATGGCGAACGCCACCGTCGCGGCGGTGCCAAGGAGACGTTGATCGACCGGCCTGTCCAGCACCGCCCCGATGAACCGCTTTCGCGAAGTCCCGAGTATCACCGGATAGCCCAGGCTCCCGAACTCCTCGATCCTTCTGACGATCTCAAGGTTGTGCTCGACCGTCTTGCCAAACCCGATGCCCGGGTCAACCAGAATCTTCCCCGGGTCTATGCCACCCTCGATGGCCCGGGCCGCCTGGCGGCGCAGGAACCTGCTTATGTCGGCTACCACGTCTTCGTAGGTGGGGTTCTCCTGCATGTCCCGTGGGACCCCCTGCATGTGCATAATCACCACCGGCGCGCCCCGCCGGGAGGCAAGGGGTATCATCTCCGGGTCGAATCGCAGCCCGCTTATGTCGTTGATGATAGAGGCGCCCGCGTCGAGGGCCCTCGCCGCAACCTCGGCTTTGCAGGTGTCGATCGAAATCGGAACCGTCACCTCTCCTGCCAGGGACTCGATGAGCGGCACGGTGCGCCGGACCTCCTCATCGAGCGTGACCACCTCCGCCCCGGGGCGCGTGGACTCGCCACCGATATCGATTATGTCGGCTCCGTTGCGGCCCATCTCCACGGCGCGCCCCCGTGCGTGGTCAAAGTGCTCGAACCGCCCGCCGTCGGAAAACGAGTCGGGGGTAGTGTTGATCACCCCCATCACGAGAGTGCGGCCGCCCAGCGGCAGTTTGTGGCCCCCGGCTTCGAGCTCCCTTTCGGGGGGCCCGGACGCGCCCGCGAGCACCGCCTTCAGCTCCCTGGAAAGCGCCTTAAGCCCGAACGGCTGCACAGAGAGGTTCTTTATCGCCCTGCGCAACTGGGTGAGGTTGCCCATCATTATGACCCGCACCGGTTCGTTGCCCTCGACCACAAGGAGGTCCCTCGGGGTGGCGCACTCGCCGCCCTTGGAAAGCATTACCTCCTTGATGATGTGGGCCGCCCGCGCCTGGACGCCCTCCACCGCTATGGCGAGGTAGACCATCTTGCGCGCCATTATGGTTACGCCGACGGGGTCGCTGCCCAACTCGGTGATGATGCGACGAGCGTCGGCCTCGCTCTCGACCCTGACCAGGCGCGGGTTGAACCTCGTGCCGGTCACGGCATCCCTGTCCCCGGCCAACTTCTAGTATTCCCCTTTCATCAACGCGATCGCCTCGGCGCGGCTCGCGGTGCTGCGGTAGAAGAGGCCCCTTACCGCCGACGTGACGGTGGTGGTGCCCGGCTTCTTAACGCCCCTCATCGACATGCACAGGTGCTCGGCCTCGATAACCACAAGGACCCCCTGCGCTCCCAGGCCTTCCATTATCGTATCCGCGACCTGGGTGGTGAGCCTCTCCTGTACCTGCAGGCGCTTTGACAGCGAGTCGACCACGCGCGCCAGCTTGCTGATGCCGGTTATCTGCCCCGATTTGCCGGGGACGTAGGCGACGTGCGCCTTGCCGATAAACGGCATCATGTGGTGCTCACACACGGAGTAAAGTGGGATGTCCTTGACGATTATCATCTCTTCGTGCTCCTCGGAGAACTGCGCCTGGAGAAGCTTGGTCGGGTCCTGGCCAATGCCCGCGAAGATCTCCTCGTACATGCTGGCGACCCTGCTCGGGGTAAGCAGAAGGCCTTCTCTGTTGGGGTCCTCTCCTATGGCTTCGAGGATCATCACAAGCGCTTCTTCTATCTTCTGGCGGTCCACCATACGGCCTCCTCGACTGGACGAACGCTTCCTTGTCGCAGAATGTCCTTTTACCAGAAGCGGGTACCTGGAGTCAAAACGCCACCCGCGTGAGTGGCAGGGTGATAGTTCAAGGCGCTACTCCGGCTGTACCTCGGGCTTGGAAGGAGTGGCTTGTTTCGGCGCTCTCTTGCCGCGCAGGCGCCGGCTCTCGGCTTCCTCGGCCTTCTCCTTGGCGACAAGGGCTTCCTCATCGGCCTTCTTGCCCTCGAGGAACCTGTTGTAAACCTCCTGGGGTTCGCCCTCCAGGAGCTCCATGAGCTTCTCTTTGTCAACGGTTTCTGTGTCGACAAGTATCTTCGCGATGACCTCGAGCCTGTCGCGCTGCTCGGTCAGGATGCGCCTGGCCTCGTCGTGGGCCTCGTCGATAAGGCGGCGGACCTCCTGGTCGATCTGGTAGGCCACGGCGTCGGAGTAGTTGGGCTCGGCCGCGAAGTCGCGCCCGAGGAAGATCTGCTCTTGCTTGTGCCCGAGGGTGATGGGGCCGAGCTCGTCGCTCATGCCGTACTCCATGACCATCTGCCGGGCCACCTTCGTCGCGCGCTCGATGTCGTTCTGGTCGCCGGTGGTGATGTCGCCGAATATCATCTCCTCGGCGGTGCGGCCACCCAGCAGCATGGCCAGCTCGTCGACCAGCTCGGACTTGGTCACGAGGTATTTGTCCTCGGTGGGAAGGGTAAGCGTGTAACCGAGCGCCCGCCCGCGGGGGATTATGGAGATTTTGTGGACCGGGTCGGCGTTCGGCAGGGTGTGCGCGACAAGCGCGTGGCCCGACTCGTGGTAGGCTATTATCTCTTTTTCCTTGTCGCTGATGAGGCGGGTCTTCTTTTCGGGCCCGGCCACCACCCGGTCGATGGCCTCCTCCATCTCCAGCATGTCGATGGTCTTCTTGCCGTGGCGCGCGGAGAGCAGCGCGGACTCGTTGACCATGTTCGCCAGGTCGGCCCCGGTGAAGCCAGGCGTGCGGCGCGCAAGCACATCGACGTCGATTCCCGGCGCGAGAGGCTTGCCCTTGGTGTGGACCCGGAGGATCGCCTTTCGGCCCTCCAGGTCCGGGCGTTCCACCACTATCTGGCGGTCGAACCTGCCGGGCCGCAGGAGCGCGGGGTCGAGGATGTCCGGCCTGTTGGTGGCGGCTATGAGTATGACGCCGGCTTTTATGTCGAATCCGTCCATCTCGACCAGGAGCTGGTTCAGGGTCTGCTCGCGCTCGTCATGGCCGCCGCCGAGGCCCGCGCCGCGCTGGCGACCGACCGCGTCTATCTCGTCCATGAAGATTATGCAGGGAGCGTTGGCCTTGGCCTGTTCGAAGAGGTCGCGCACCCGGGCGGCGCCCACGCCGACGAACATCTCGACGAAGTCCGAGCCGGAGATGCTGAAAAACGGGACGCCCGCCTCGCCCGAGACCGCACGCGCGAGCAGGGTCTTTCCGGAGCCCGGCGGGCCGTAGAGCAGCACGCCTCTGGGGATCTTGGCCCCCAGGGCCTGGAACTTGGCCGGGTTCTCGAGGAACTCCTTGATCTCCATGAGCTCCTCTACCGCTTCATCGACCCCCGCCACGTCGTCGAAAGTGATCTTGGGCATGTCCTTGGTGATCTGGCGGGCCTTGCTCTTGCCGAACGACATGACCCGGTTGCCGCCCCCCTGCATCTGCTGCATGAAAAAGAGGATGAGCCCTATCATGAGCAGCAGCGGCAGTATCTGTATTGCTATCGCCAGTATGCTGGTGCTGGTCTGAGGGTCGACCTCGATGGTCTTGACCTTGCCCTGCAGCGCCTTGGCGATATCGAAGTCGGGCGGGAAAGCGGTCTTGAACCTCTGTTTGTTCTTGAGTGTGCCCTCCAACCTCTGGTCGCGGTTAAAGATCTTGACCGAGGCCACCGAGTCGCGGTCGACCTGGTTGAGGAAGTCGGAGAACGATTCCTCTTTGGGCTGCTGCCGCCACGGCGGGTTGAGCACCAGCAGCGCGATGAGGAAAAGTATCACCACCCAGAATATGACGGTCTTGGCGTATTTCTTCATCATTTCTATCCGCGCCTACCCTCGCTCAATAAAACAATAGCCGACGGGTCTGGTCGGCATCCCTTCGTCTCGCTCGTCAATTTTACCATAATCCCCGGACACGCCCATATCACGTTATCGTGCCCGGCCGGCGTCTCCCGCGCATACGGGCGCCCGGGCGTTAAAGTATTCTCTCAGTTTACTCTTCGGGAGGGCAATGACATCGCTTAACCGGCATGTCCGCTCGCTCGTCCGGGCCACGCGTCCCCGGATGATCACACCCGGCGCCGTTCATTTTCTGATAGTGGCGATATATGGAAGGTTCCTGTAGCGCTCGGCGTAGTCCAGCCCGTAGCCCACGACAAATACGTCCGGGATGGAGAAGCCCTCGTATTTTATCGGGATGTCCACCTTGTTGGCGGTCTTCTTGTTGAGCAGCGCGCATATCTCCACCGAGGCCACGCCGCGGGCGGCAAGGTTCCTCTGCAGGTAGCTGAGGGTCAGCCCCGTGTCGATGATGTCTTCCACTATCAGCACATGCCTGCCGGTCAACTCCACGTCAAGGTCCTTGCGTATTCGGACCACGCCGGATGTCTTGGAGGCGGAGCCGTACGACGACAGGCTCATGAAGTCGAACTCCAGCGGGAGGTCTATGCGGCGGGCGAGGTCCGCCAGGAAAACGAAGGCGCCCTTGAGGATCGCGATGAGCAGCAGGGGCTCCCCGTCCCGGTAGTCCTCGGTTATCTGCCGGGCGAGCGCCGCGACCCTTTCCCGTATCTGCTCCTCGGTAAAAAGTGTTCCCTCGATCTCGTGGTCAGTCGCGGGACTCCCCAACTGAGTCCTCCTTTCGCTCGGCCTTTTCACAACCGGCTCCGCGCAAATCATATTCGCCATCGGGTCGCATAATCAACATCACCGCCTCGGAATCGAACTCCCGCAGGCGAAAGCGCTCGTCAAGCCTGTGTCCGGCCACCCACAACACCTGCCCTCCGGAGAGCACCAGCGGGCAGCGCCTCCTCTTCGCGCGGGAAAGCTTGATGTCGATGAAGAAGTCCTTGAGCTTGCGCGTCCCCGGCGAGCCGAGGGGGTGGAACCGGTCCCCGGGGCGCGGCGCCCTCACCTCCAGGGGAAGCTCGAGGTCCGGCCGGGCGAACTCGACGTTCGCGTCCGGCGGGAACTCGACATCTTTGCGCCCGACCAGCCGCGCCTCGAGGACGAACCCCGCGCCCGCGGGGCGCACCGTCCCCGGCACCGGCAGCTCCGAGGGAGGGTACTCTCCAACTCCCCCGGCCCTTCTGAGAACGACCTCTTCGTACTCCCGCTCCACAACCAGCGGGCCCGGCAGGTCGAGAACGGCGCCGGTACGTCCGGCCACCACCTTCTCCAGGATGTCGAGCACATGCCGCCATCCGAGGCTGGGCTCTCCGGGCACCATGCGCGCCCAGGCCTCCCTGAGCACCCCGCGCTGGAGAGCCGCCGGCAGGGACGCAAGGCGCCCGATGTCTATCCTGACCTCGCCGCCCGAAACGGCACCCGCGAGGTCGAACGCCCGGGCCGCCTGCTCTCCGAGGAACTCACTGTCGAGCGCGAGCGACTCCACCTCGCGGAGGATGACCTCCTTGATCCGGGGGCCGAACTCGGCTCTCAGGAAAGGCACCAGGCTCAGCCGCACGTGGTTGCGAAGGTACGAGGGGTCCAGGTTGCTCGAATCCATGCGCGGTGCCACCCCCACCCGTGAGCAGTACTCCTCGACCTCGTCGCGCCAGACCTCGATCAGCGGCCTGACTATCGAGCCGGAGACCGGCGGGATGCCGCCCAGGCCGGTCAGCCCCGCGCCCTGAACGACGCGCATCAGGAACGTCTCCACCTGGTCGTCGGCGGTATGGCCGGTGGCGATCCGGCCGGCCGCGACCTCGCCCGCGAACTCGCGCAGGGCGGCCATGCGCACCTGGCGCGCCGCGTCCTGCGGCGAGCGCCCGCTCCCTCGCGCCTCCGCGCGAACATCGACCGCCAGCGCCGTGCAGGGCAGGCCGAGCTCGGCCGCCAGTTCCCCAACGTAGCGAGCGTCGGCGGCGGACTCCTCCCCGCGTATCATGTGGTCGAGGTGAAAGACGTGTAAGTCAAGGCGCATTTCGGCCGCGACGCCGTGCAGGAACACGAGGAGCGCCACAGAGTCCGGCCCGCCGGAGACGCTGACGACGACGCGCTCGCCGCCCTCCAGCATCCGGTAGCGCTTTATGGTGGAAAGAGCCCTGTCCTCAAGGCTCCGTTTAGAACTCATGAGTGATTTCCCCGCTGCCCATGATATTCCCGGCGGCAGGCCTTTTCAATCCGCGGCACCGGGCTTCGCGGCGCTGCCGTTGATAAAGCCGAGAGAGCCGGAGACGGTCATGTCGGTGCCCAGGCCGCGGCAGAAGCCGGCCATCGTGCCGAGCCACTGGGCCGCCGGCGTCCCCGAGAGCACAACCGGGCGGTAGCCGCTTATGACATTGGGGACGACCTTCGCCTGGATAAGCCCTCCCGGCCCCATGAGAGCCACGAGTGTTAACGTCTTCGAGGATATCTCGCGCGGCGGGCTGAAGACGTAGTTGCCCAGGCTGTACGCGATAAGCCGGTTCCGGTAAAGCTCGAAGCCCTGCACCACGTGAGGGTGGTGCCCCAGCACCAGGTCGGCGCCATTGTCAACGCAGAGATGAGCGAGGTCGCGCTGTTCCTCGTTGGGCGAGGTTGCAAGCTCGATGCCCCAGTGGAACGAGGCCACCACGTAGTCGGCCTTAGAACGCGCGTCCCTTATGGTGTTCGCGACGCGCTCGGGGTCCGAGGTCGTCGCGCAGCCGGGGTTTGTGGCGGTTGCCGGCCAGCCATCCGGGATGACCCAGGTGAACGCGACGAACGCCACCTTCTTGCCCCGCGCCTCGAGCACCGCCGGTGAGTAAGCCTCCGCGGCGTTGTTCCCGGCGCCGCACCAGGCAATGCCTGCTTCCTTGAGATGGGTCAGTGTATCAAGAAAAGCGCTGGTGCCATAGTCCTTAATGTGGTTGTTGGC
Organism: Candidatus Geothermincolia bacterium; assembly: GCA_038326775.1. Classification (GTDB taxonomy): domain Bacteria; phylum Actinomycetota; class Geothermincolia; order Fen-727; family Anoxymicrobiaceae; genus DYIU01. Next base: position 5,480 of record JBBQKJ010000008.1, on the reverse strand, counting down.
GAGCGACACGATATCGATGCCCCCCTGTCTCAACGCGGCAGCGCTGTCGGCGGGTCCCCTGAACGTGAACTCCTTGCCGGCGACCGGCGCGCCTCCCGAGGATATGCAGCACTCGAGGTTGACGAAGCCGAGGTCGGCGGTCTCGAATATGCCGCTCACGTCCTGGAAGGGGTAGCCCATGCCTCCGTTCGTAAGATAGGAGGTGACACCGTCGCCGAAGTTCACGTCACCACCGGCGGCCACGGTGACCATATCCGAGGCGGCCATTGCCGAAGCCAGCTTCCGGGGGACATCCCCGAGCCTTGTCCGGGCGGTCGTTCCGCCCCCGCCGCCACACCCCGCCAGGGCCGGGAGCGCAACCGCGAACAACGCCAGGCAGGCAAACAGCCTGGCGCGCTTCCTTTTCAGACGGTCTTCCGAATCTTCGCAACAATCAAAACCCATAACGATACGCAGGATATAGCGGCGCCGTTCCCCTGGCAAGCGGGAACGATCCGCTCAGGCTCCATCGGGCGCACCTCATGGCTCCTCCGCAAGTGCGGGCGCCATCACGATAAACAAGAATGACCATCGATGGAAGTAGCCATGCATGGGCTTACTTATTACCCCGAGCCCCATAAGGTGGCAGGGGTCCCCATCGTCACACGCTTGATAAACAAGAACACTTCACGATGGGGGTAGCCAAGCATTGGCCAACTGATTACCCCGAGCCCCATAAGGTGGTAGGGGTCCCCATCGTCACACGCTTGATAAACAAGAACACTTCACGATGGGGGTAGCCAAAGAGCCTATACACCATAAGGCCAGGCAACTACTTTGGCGTTGGAGCCGGCGCGCGGATTCGAACCGCGGACCTGCTCATTACGAGTTCAAGTCATGCTTAGCCCTGCTTCCTTCCGGTTGCTCTTGCTTTCCCCGGTTTTTCCCTGTTTCAAGCGATTCGTGGCTGTTGGCGCCTCCTGGTAATTGATGGTGCCCGGCAAATCCCGGTAGAGAATAGGTAGAAAGAAGTCTCACGCAATATTGTATCTATGATACGCAGAAGATCGCTGGTGTTGTCGTCGAACTCAAGAATAGTTGACGTCAGTCAGCTGCTGAAGGAAATAGAGTTGGTCTCCAAATATCATCTACCAGGAATACGTACCTGACCTTATCACTTCAGCCGTCTTATCATCAATTGCCCATCTGTTCTTTATCTTTTCCATCGCTTCACTATCAAGCTTCTTTACCTCTTCCGGAATCACAAATGTTTCATCGAATCGGCTCTTAGGAGGATTTGCCAAGACCCGGTCGGTTCCTTTCTCCATGGGCTTCACGCTCGGCTCAATGGCAGATGGGTCAATATATGCGTAGGGGACCTTCACATCCGTCAGTATCCACCGATCCCCAATTCGCGAGAAGGTAAAATAGTATTCATCTCCCATGGTTGAATAACCTACACCCCCCGGCATGGAGAGTTGGTAGAAGTGCGATGTTCCTAGATGAAGTACAACCTTGTCTCCCTCCTCCTGAATACTGAGCGCATTAGCTAATATCGCGAAGTTTTTAAACGTGCCGGAATTAGTTTTTGTAGTTTTTGCTTTCAACTTCTCGACGTCTTCCTTCTGCCGTTCTGCAAGCTCGGGTGACATATCGGTCGGCGAAATCACTGGAGCGCCTGCTATGTTTGGATCCTTATCCGGTTCTGAAGAAATCAGCATTCTTGTTCTTTCGTTAAGGTACCCGTATGCAAGTGTTTTCATTTTAGCGAGATCGTCGACGGTGATGGTGATTTTTTGTCCCCGCTCCGGCTTACGGGTTACTCTTAACGTAACAAAGACTCCTGCAACCACGAGCAGAAGAACAACTACTGTGACTGAAGCTCCAACAAACAGCCTCTTTGAAAACAGCTTCATTTCTTTCATCCTTCAACTGTACCTCAATGGGTATGCATGAGGACATACCAATGGGCGTAAGTACCGGAGTTCTCGTAAATTTCAAGTAGATGGGTAAAAGGCAAATTAAACTTATTAGATGTATGTTGAGAGTAATATTTTAGTCTATAATCCCAGCCATTGTTGGTGTTAATAATAACGGAGTGATCAAGAACACCATCCTGAGGGTGACTAGTATCGATTTGGACCACATCGCCAACTCTCAGGCTGTTGTAATCATAGGTCCACCCCACACGGGCTCTTACATTGCAATGGTTAAAGAATCTCTGAGCATTAATGAATGTGTTTGTGAGGTGAAAATGGTTTGTACCCTGCCGGTAACTAAACCAACTGTAGTCGCTCCACGACAACCCGTCATAGTACCTCCATCCAGCTTGGTCGAGGACCTGAGATATGAAATTAGTGCAAGCAGCAATGCGGCGATAAGCGTTGCGCATATCGACCTGACAATAAATGACTTACTGTTTGAAAAACTCATTTCTCCCCTTTCCTCTTCTTGCTCGGAGCAGCTTGTAATAACGTGTGCGGGTATAAGATTTCCTTTCCCCCACCCCTCACAACTCTTCCCGGGGCAATTTCCGATCCCGGGATTTCCGGCCTCTTCCAGGCAGCGACTCCTCGGTCAGTCCCAGAGCACTATGGTTTGATGCCAGGGACGTTGACGAAAGCATCGGGACAGATATGAGGAGAATCAAACAGAGAGATGTTTTGCGTGAATGCAATAAGTCAGAAGCTTTGTCAATACTCATCAAGGTTGCCGCCCCCATCCGTGAGATACTCGCCGATTCCTTGTAGTTTACGAGGGGGGGCGAGAAGTCAAGCAACCGCGTTGCCTCATAATGAAGGTACCCCAAACGGATTCGTTGCCTCAAAAAGTGCCCGAACGAACACCGCGTAGGACCGTTTCTCCGGGTAGGGAAGCTATCCATCCCGGGGGTGAAGAAGGTGTCGCTGGACATGGCAACAAAGGTGCGAATCACGGGTGAGGCCTCAAAGAGGTACAGGAGAGCATCAAAGAAGGAGAAGAAGCGGTTCTGGCCGTTCGCGGTGATGGTCTTTGTAACCAGGTTGCAGGCGACGTCATAGGCATAGGTGCAAAGGCCGGAGGCGAGGTTCCCCCCTATGAGCGCGTCGCAGGATATCGGGAGGTCTCCGGCGTCGTAGGTGTAGGAGAAGGAGGCAACGGTTTGTTGATTTTACCTCTGGGTGATGATGGAGCTCGGAGCGTTGTTCTCATCGTAGGTGATCGAGCTGGTGCGCTAGTCGGGGTCTGTGGTTGACGTAAGCCTTCCGGTGTCGGCGTAGGCGCTCGTGGTGACGTTGTTCATGGGGTCAGTGACGCGCAACTCCAGGGAAGAACCTCCGAGTGAAGGTTCCACACGCCCGTTCCCATCAAGGGCCATTGCTTTCCTTCTGTCTTAATATCTCTATTCTCACTCCGTAGAGGAAATTCACTATAACGGCAGCGGCAACGCTGGAACCCATGATGATGAGCGCCGGCCACGCAGACAGGATGCCAAATGACTTCAATGCCAGCGTGCCGAGAATTACGAGCGGGACTATCACCAGCCACAATCTCATCCCGTAGAGCGCCCTTCTGGCCTGAAGCCTCTCTTGTGAGGGATTCCGGCAGCCCCGGAAAGCCCCGGCCTTGCCCGACAGCAGGTAACGGTGCAGGCCTCTTAAGGGGTTGTCAGGCCTGTAGGCATAATCCCCCATCCGGTACCACGCGTTTTCGCCTTTAAGCAGATATCGCAGGTTCCAGGCCGCACCCTCGTCTGTCATCTCGTATTCTATTCTGATGCCCGCCTGCCGGAAAAGTCTTCCCACGTCCCGTTTCAGGCGCATCGCTTCGACTGCCGCCCTCAAAGCCCCTTCGGTCGCCAGGCAGGCCTCTTGGTTCTTCCGCGCGCGTTCCCTGCACTCTTCGAGCTCTGTCTCCTGCCGGTCGGCTTTTTGCGCAATCGCTTTCTCTTTATCCTCCCGCTCCGAGAGCAGCGAGCTCTCTGAAGTCTGGAGAGAGGCCTTCAAGTCTTCAATCTCTTTCTCCAGGTCGGCAATGTGCTGCTGAGCGTTTCTGCGCCCGCTTACCTCCGCGGGTTTCAGCCGGTTTGTCACCCTGGGATCCGGACAGCGGTAGATTTCGTCCTCGTCGAACTCCCAGCACTCTTTTCCCGGGCCGTTGTCGGTCTTAATACCCGGCAGGATACCCTCGTTCGCCCAATCCCTGACCGTCTTTGAACTGACCGCGAGAATCCGGCCCACCTCCCGCGCGCTGAGCGTTCGGCCCATTACGAGGACCCCTGGCGTTCCTCAATCCTGAACGGGGATCTGTACCTGGCCAGGTTCTCGTCGTACCAGAATCGGTTGTGGAGCGGGTTTTCACTCAGGCTGCCCCGGTCGAGCGAGCGTATCTCCATATCCTCGTCGGTCGCCAGGTAGTAGAAACCGCCGTTCAGCCAGCCGTAGGCCTGCCGGTACTTGATCTTGAAGCTCCTGATGCAGGCCGCAACCTTGACGAGCCTGTCCATATCGGGCACCAGCCAGCAGTAGACCGGGTCGTACCTGATCGCCAGCATCTCTCTCATGCCCCTCTTGATGAACTCCGCGTGGCCCAAGAGCTTGCTCTCGACCCTGGATGCGTTCACCGCCCCCCGGTGAAGCTCGAAGAAGCAGGCGCGCTCCCTTCCCTTCAGGCCCCCTCTCAGGTAGCCGTCAGGCTTGAACTCGATCCTGTCCGGGGGCATCTTGAAGTTCATCTCCTGCTCGCCCCTGAACTCGGCAAGCATGAAATCATCGCGAATCCTGTCCAGGAGCATGAGGTTGATGATGAAGCTGTTCAGGGGAAGATCGTGCCGGGCGCTGTTGAGCGCGTACGTTTCCTTCTTTTCCGCGTACCTCGGCTCGTTGACGCGGGCCTCCTCGTCGGCCTTTAGCAGGCCGACCGCGGCCGGGCCAAGGAAGTAGCACTTCTCCGGGGTGTCCCCCGGAACGTAGGCCGAGCGCAGGTATCCGTGCCGCTTGAGGATGGAGATCCTCCTCCTGACCGAGGCGGCGCTCTTGTCCGCATCCCAGCTGAAGCGGGGCGGCTCGACGAAGTAGAGCGCTCCGATCTGCTTGACGGTGAGCAACTTCATCCTGTTCAGCTCGTCGAATATCCTCATGTCGCGAGCGTTGACCCTCATGCCCTTTATGGAACCGTCCTGCTTGTCCATCATCCATACCCCCTGGAAGTAGCCTGGAACCGAAACCCGCACGAACCCGGAAGTGACCCCGCACAAACCTGGAAGAACGCGGTGTTGCACATCACGTAACCGTCTCGCAGCCCATGATTCCCTGTTGGGGGTGCGTGATGGGCGCGGTTATGCTTTGCGCGCATGCCTTGAGCGCCAGCTCTAGCCTGTTTCACGCATAATCCGGGAGTTTGAGGGCTCGGCAAGCCAGACCCCCCGGCGCCCGCGCGGAACCCACCCACGACGAAGGCTAGTCTTAGGTTGGCGTTAAGGTCTGTAGGTATGGTTGCGCGTGGGCGCCGGGGGGTTCTGT
>JBBQKJ010000007.1:0-87014 GCA_038326775.1 Candidatus Geothermincolia bacterium | reverse complement strand
TGCTTTCAAACCCCCATCCGCGCCCATCCCGCGTGCGCCACGCACCCATCAATTTTATGCTTCTCTTGCTCCCGGACCCCAGGATGAATCGGTGTCATGACTTTGACCCTCCCGGCAACTCGACTCTGTCTGCAGGGATTGGCGCGCCTGACCGATAACTTATTAGTAGAATCGACGACATGGCATCAGGGGGTATCCCTTTAGGCGAAGGAGGATGCGAAAATTGGACCTTATAGCTTATGCAGGCCAGTGGAGGGGACAGGAGATCGTCGCTTACTGCGGGCCGATCAAGTACCGGGGGACGCTGGAGGGAGTGCTGGAGGGCGATTTTCTGGTCCTCGGCAAGGTTGCCATCATCAACCCTTCATCCGGTGAGAGCTCGGAGTATGTTACCTGCGTGCTCAACGTGTCGCAGGTATCCGGCCTCGCGTACCAGGAGGTTGTCGGCAGGGGAGCCGAGGGGCCGGAGGCATATTAGAGGGGGAGGAAGATGAAGAAGGTGTTTGTCACCGGGCTGTTGCTTGTATTGCTATGCTCGTTGTTGAGCGCGCTCGCCGGATGCGGAAGCTCGGGCTCGAAGCCCGCCAGTCAGCCTACCGAGGAGACCGGCGGCATCGATGGAGTTCAGCAACGGGCCTTCGACGCCGCCCGCGAAGCAAACCTCAGGATGATAGATTCGGCCATCCAGGCCTACTACGCGGAGAACGGAGCCTACCCGACAAGCATAACCCAGCTTACGCAGTCCTTCGCCAGGGGAGTGCCGGCCGACCCGGCAGGCGGCACCTACTACATCCTCACCCAGGGCGGGGTGGCGAAGGCGGCTGTGAGGTAAGGCCCGACGCTACGATTCCTTCGCGAAGTTCAGCTTGAGGTTGTCGAGCGTCCCGGTTAGCGGTTTTGCGACCTCGTCGGGAATCCTGCCCTCGATCGCGGTCGCCAGGGCGTCGAGGCAGTCAATTGCCATTCGCGCCTGCTCCATGTCACGGTACTTCTCGTTGACCTCGTGGGGGATTCCCATGCGCTGGTAGGCGAGGCTGGAAAGCGACACCATCATGTCGATGATCACGTCGGCGACGGTTATCTTCTCCATCGCCTCGTCCATGCGGCGGCGAAGCTCCTCGTCGGACATCTCCTCGCTCTCGCCCTCGGCCTCGGGCCCGGCGCCCCCGCTTTCAACGCCTCCGCCCTCTCCGCCGTCGGGCGTCCACAGGCGGGATTTTTTCTTCCCGGCTTCTTCCTTAGGCTCCTCGCTGTCACCCAATGATCTCACCTCTTAAAACTAATTGCTCCTGACCCGACCCGCCGGATTGTCGCGCACCGGCTGCAGGAATATAATACAACTAACTGAATATGTCCTGTACAGCGGGAGCTCGTATCAGCGGGCTGAGAGGACGGGGAAGACCCGTCGACCGTAAGAACCTGTCGGGTAATGCCAGCGTAGGGATTGTCAAAAGGCGAGCCTTAAGCCGAGCCAAGCGGTGGCACGGTTTTTTTGTTTCACGAAAAGGAGGACGCAAGATGCCGCTATCTGAGATCGAGGTCACCAGGGGAATAGTGGAAGGTTTCACGCGCGATTTCCTTAGTTCTTTGCAGCTCGACGTCGCCGTGGTCGGAGCGGGGCCGTCGGGGATGGCCTGCGCGTACTTCCTCGCCAGGGAGGGCCTCAAGGTGGCGATATTCGAGCGCAACCTCCACGTCGGCGGCGGCATGTGGGGTGGCGGCATGCTCTTCCCGCGGATCGTCATCCAGGAGGAGGCCGCCGACATCGTGCGCGCTTTCGGTGTCAGGCTCGAGCCGTTTCACGAAGGTTACTTCCTGGGCGACTCGGTCGAGACCGTGTCGAAGTGCACGGCGTGCACTGTAGACGCAGGGGTGAGAATCTGGATCGGGGTGTCGGTGGAGGACGTCCTCATCCGCGAGGACGACCGCGTTGCGGGCGTGGTGATCAACTGGAGGGCTGTCGAACTGGCCGGCCTTCACGTGGACCCGCTCGCAATTGAGGCCAGGGTCGTCATAGACGCTACCGGGCACGAGGCGAGCGTGGCGCACACGGTCGCGCGCAAGATTCCCGGCGCCCGCCTGTTCACCGGCGGCGGCCAGGTCGTTGGCGAGAAGCCTATGTGGGCCGAGGTCGGCGAGGCCGAGATCGTTCACAACACGCGCCAGGTGTACCCCGGCCTGCTGGTCAGCGGCATGGCGGCCAACGCGGTCTTCGGGTCCCCGCGCATGGGTGCCATTTTCGGGGGCATGTTCCTGTCGGGCAAGAGGGCGGCCGAGCTTGCGGTGGAGCTTGTCCGCGGGGGGTAAGGATTTGAGCTGCGCCATCAAGCCCAACCTGATATGGCTGTTGAGGCTCGTGGTCGTGACGGAAGCCGGGGGAGACGAGCGCGGGCACGAGGACGTCGCGCGCGCCGCGCTTGCGGGCGGTTGCCGGGCCGTGCAGATGCGGGACAAGGTCCTGACGGACGCCGACTTCGCCCTGGTGGCGGCGCGGATAAAAGCGCTCTGCCGCCAGAGGCATGCGCTGTTCTTCGTGAACGACAGGGTGGACGTCGCTGCGGCCGTGGGCGCGGACGGCGTTCACCTGGGAGTGGAGGACCTGGATGTGGCGAGCGCGAGGAAGATTTTGCCGCCGGGCGCGATCATAGGGTTTTCACCCGAGAGCGGAGAAGAAGCCCGCGAGGCCGCCGCTGTCGGGGCCGACTACCTGGGCATAGGGCCGGTGTTCGGCTCTCCAACGAAGACGGACGCGGGTCGGCCCATCGGCCTGGAAGGGCTCGAGGCATACTGCCGGGCGCGGATTGCGCCCGTCATAGGGGTTGGCGGCATCACCGCGGGGACAGCAGCGTCTGTGGTCGAGGCTGGAGCGGCGGGTGTCGCGGTGGTTTCGGCGGTTTGCCGCGCCGATGACATGGAGAGCTCCACCAGGGAGATCCTGGAGGAGTTGGGACATCACGACGGGTTCGTTCAAAGCAGTACCGGGGGTTGTTAAGTTGCATGAGAAAATGACACTGATACAGAGACTCAGGCGGGGAGACATCCCCGACGTCTTCGAGCGGGCCGCCGAGGACGAGCCGCTCGAGGCCGAGGAGATAGCGGCGGAGGTGATAGAGGGCACCGCCGTCCTGACCCTCAACTCGATGCGCGAACTCAGCCGCCCCTGCGCTATCGGAAAGGGGCTGCGCACCAAGGTCAACGCCAATCTGGGCACCTCCGGGGACAGGGCCGATATCGACTTCGAGCTGGAGAAGCTCGCGGCCGCCGTGGACGCCGGCGCCGACACGATCATGGACCTCTCCACCGGCGGAGACATAGACGCGGTGCGCCGCGCCGTGATGGGCAAGTCGGCGGTCCCGGTGGGCACAGTGCCCATCTACCAGGCGGCCATCGAGTCACAGGAAAAGCACGGCAGCATTGTGCAGATGACGGCGGACGATATGTTCCAGTCAATCGAGCGGCACGCCGCCGACGGGGTCGACTTCGTGACGGTCCACTGCGGGGTTACCACGAAGGCGCTTGACGCGCTGGAGAAGACCGGACGCATCGCCGATATCGTGAGTCGGGGCGGGGCTTTTCTGTCAGGCTGGATCCTCTATAACGATAGGGAGAATCCTCTCTACAGCGAGTTCGACCGCCTTCTCGATATCGCCAGACGCCACGAGCTTACTCTTAGCCTTGGCGACGGGTACAGGCCGGGCGCCGTGGCGGACGCTACCGATGGCGCCCAGATCCAGGAGTTGATAACTTTGGGAGAGCTGGTCGCCCGCTGCCGCGAGGCCGGGGTCCAGGTGATGGTCGAAGGTCCGGGCCACGTGCCGATAGGACAAATCGTCGAGAACGTAAGGCTTGCCAAGGATATCTGCCGGGGAGCGCCTTTTTACGTATTGGGTCCGCTGGTGACTGACGTGGCCCCGGGGTACGACCATATTGTCGCCGGCATGGGGGGAGCTCTTGCGGCGGCTTCAGGGGCCGATTATCTCTGCTACGTTACGCCCAGAGAGCACCTGGGATTACCTGAGATAGAGGATGTCCGCGAGGGCACCATCGTAGCACGCATCGCCGCGCACGCGGCCGATCTGGCCAAGAACCCCGAGTTTTTTATGAAGTGGGACAACAGGATGTCCCGGGCGCGCAAGGCGCTCAAGTGGGACGAGCAGGTGGAGCTCTCTATCGATCCCAGGCGCGCGCGCGCGATACTAGCCGAGTGCAAGGTGAGTGAAGCTGGCGGATGCACCATGTGCGGCGAGTTCTGCGCGATGAAGTTCATCGCCGGGTACATCGGCTCCGAGGAAAAGAAGTGCTGATTAATTCATGTTGGGGTCAGGCACCATGAAATGAATTAATGTCTTGGTGCCTGACCCCATGGTGAATGAGGGGATAAGACATGGGACTTGTCGAAGCCGAGATAATCGCTCTCATCAGAGAGATGGTTGGCCGGCCGGCTCCAGGGGTCGAGGTCGCAATTGGTGACGACGCCGCTCTCTTCCACTTCGCCGGGGACGGAGTGCTTCTCACCACGGACTCCGTCTATGAGGGGGTTCATTTCGAGATCGATACCTTCGACTACTCAGATGTGGGCTGGAAGGCTGTCGCCGCGGCAATAAGCGATATTGCCGCGATGGGCGGCGAGCCGTCCTGCGTGCTGCTGGCGCTCGCGTTCGGCAACGCACCGCGGATTGAGGAGGTCAGATCGCTCATCGGAGGCGTCATGGAGATGGCCGCGGCCTGCAACTGTTCTCTCATCGGTGGTGACGTCTGCCGCTCGGGTGGGGGCCTGGCGCTCACCGTGACGGTCGCGGGCACGCCGCCGCCCGGTGGCGCTGTGCTGCGCTCGGGCGCTCACCCGGGGGACATTGTCGGCGTCACCGGCATGCTGGGGGCCTCGGGCGCTGGACTCTATGTCCTCAAAGAGCACAGCGACGAATTGAGGGCAAGATTCCCCGAGCTGGTAGAAGCCCAACTCAGGCCCCGGCCTGGATTACAGGCAGGCCAACTACTGGCGGCAGCCGGAGTGTCCGCGATGGAGGATGTCAGCGACGGCCTCGCTTGCGACCTTGGCCACATCTGCGATGAAAGCCGCGTCGGCTGCGAGATCGAGGCCTCGCTTGTGCCTATCAGTGATGAGACGTGGACGCTCGCAACGGAGATAGGAGCTGACGCGCTCGACTGGGCGCTGGGGGGCGGGGAGGACTACGAACTTCTGTTCACCGCCCACCCCGGGCACTTCGAGACCGCTGTCAGCGCGCTGGCCTTGCACGGTATTCCAGCGTCCCGCATCGGCAATATTGCTATCGAGAGCGCTGGACGGGTGCTCGTCAATGACCAGGGAAGAAAGGAGCTCAAAGGGCCCGCTTATGAACACTTCTCCTGACGAACCCGGCTTCCCGGAGGCCGAAAGTTACGGGCTCTGGCGCTCGGAGCATCCCAGGGTTGCGCTGACCATCGCAGGGCTGGACCCGTCCGGCGGAGCCGGTCTCATCGCCGACCTGGCGACTTTTGACGCACTGGGTGTCTATGGGATGGCCGTGGCGACCACGCTCACGGTCCAGAGCAGTAAGGGCATGTCCGGGCGGCACGACGTCTCGCCCGGCATCCTGGGCGAGCAGTTGGGGGCGGTCTTCTCTGACCGCAGGCCGAACGCCCTCAAGATGGGCGCCCTGGGGAACAGGGACATAATCGTCGAGTTGGAGCACTTTCTCCGCAAGGAGGAATACCCCGGCCCGCTGGTCATCGACCCCGTCATAGCGAGCGGCGGCGGCGAGCCACTCCTTGACGACGCGGGTATCGGGGCGCTGGTCGACCTGCTCGTGCCACGAGCAACGATCCTGACGCCGAACGCCGAAGAGGTGTCCCACCTTTGCGGTTTTGACGTATTCGAGGTGAAGGACCTGGAGGCAGCGGCGCTCAGGTTGGTCTCTCTGGGAGCGCGCGCCGCGCTGGTCACAGGCTGGAAGCTGGTCGAAGGCGGCAGAGAGTACGCGGCGGATGTCTTATGCGAGGCTAACCGGATTGACGTGTTGAAGTCGCCATGGATCGAGGGCCGGCAAGTGCACGGGACCGGCTGCGTTCTGTCGGCGGCAATAGCCGCCATGCTCGCACGGGGGAAGGACTTGAAGAGCGCGGTGGCGGAGGCCAGGCGCGTTGTGCTCGCCTCCATGAACGCCGCGGTCATGCCGGGTCAGGGCGCGTCGGTCGCCAACCCGTTCGCGACCATCAAACTGCGCGCCTTCGGCAGGACGAAGGGAGGAAAGCATGAGGATAGGCTTCATAAGCGACACTCACGGTGATCCCTCCGCCTGGCAGAAGGCCATCGCGGTCCTGGGCGACCTCGACCTCATCTGCCATGCGGGCGACGTCCTCTATCACGGCATCTTCAACCCTATCACCGGGACATACGACCCGAGGCGCCTGGCCGGTCTCATGAACCAGTCCGACATACCCAGGATGCACGCGCGGGGCAACTGCGACTCGGAGGTGGACCAGCTCGCGCTTGACGCGCATATCCTCTCCGACTTCGCGTTCGCGAGCGTTGAGGGCATACGCATACTGGTTACGCACGGACACAAGTATCCACAGGACGAGCTCCTCAACATGGCGCGAAAGGCCAGGGCCGACATCCTCCACCAGGGGCACGTCCACATCCCGAAGATCGAGGTGGTCGACGGCGTGGTCCTCTTCAACGCCGGGAGCTGCGCCCTGCCCAAGCAGGAGGGTGAGGCGCCCACCGTTGGGCTCTACGAGGATGGAAAGCTCATGGTGCTCGATATCGAGACCGGCGAGAAGTACTCGGAGGGTGTGCTTCCCGGCTGAGTCAGGCCTTCTGGACCTTGCCCGCCTTCATGCACTTCGAGCAGACGCGCGCGGTGCGCTGGCTGCCTTCGACCACGATGCGCATCTTGTGGACGTTAGGTGTCCAGCGACGCTTGGTCTTCTTGTGCGAATGGCTTACGTTATTGCCGAACTGCGGCTTCTTCCCGCATATGTCACAGATATTTGACAACTTGTTTCCTTTCCAACTGCTCAACGGTCAAGAATAATAACGCAACATCGGGGTCAGGTCAAAAAACCGCATTGCAGACGTTCGACATGACCCCAGCCGGAAAACGCAGCTTCTTGACCGGACCCCGATGTTACGCTAGTCCGAATACCCGCCGATCGTGTCGGTACCCGCGCCCTTGCCGCTCCAGTACATGGAGCGTTCTACCATTATCTTCTTGCCGGCGGTCCTGCTCTTCACCAGGATCGATGCGCGCCCCTCAAGGTTGGAGTGCTGCTGCATCCCGAAGGTGACCCGCGAGTTGGCTCCGATGGTCTCAGTCCTGGTGATGTTCCCTGTCCCCGACGGGGTCATGGTACGTGATGTCCACCGTAACGGGGCTGCTGTTGGGGTTCTGGACGAGCGTCCAGGTCTCGGTATCGGCGTCGGCCTGGCCGTCGGGAAGATAGAAGGTCATGTGCGGCGATGCCATTCCGATGGAGTCGTGGCACGCTTCACCGAGCGTTGTGCCCGATCCCCAGTACATGGCTCTCTCGGCAATGACAGGTTTGGAGCCGTGTACCCTGGTCGAGAAGTCCGTGTTGCCCATGCCGGACACGTCGTTCACCCTTATGGTCTTGCGCGAGTTCGGTCCCATAGTGAACGGCGCCTGCGCTTTCGCTCCGGAACCGGTCATGTACGTCATCGTGACGTCGTTGGTCTCGTTGCCGGGATTCTGAACCAGCACGTAGGTCGTAAAGCCCCAGGTGGTGGTCCCTTCCGCCAGGTAGAAGTCCGAGGCCGGGCTGGTGGTGCCGATGGAGTCGTGCCCCTCGCGGCGAGAGTCCTTGTACATGGCGCGCTCAGGGATGACCGGCACGTCGCTGAACACTTTGATGGAAGCGTCCTTCTGTCCGATGTCATCCTTCATGTTGAACGAGGCGCGGGAATTCGCGGGGACAGGGTGGCTCACCCGCGCGTGAGAGGTGTGAGGGGGGCTCACCCGCGCATGATAAAGAGGCGCACTTTCCCCGCCGAGGGCCGGATGTCAACGGACATGGCTCCTTCCCCGACCTCGACCGTCTCGCCGTCGACCTCGCACGATGTGATGGCGAAGGGGACGTTCAGCTCGATGGCGGAGGGCGGCCGCGCCAGGTCGCCCCGCAGGTCGAAGGTTATCGCATCAGCTTCGCAATCGACCGTGTAGGAGAACTCCCCGAACAACGTCGGCGCCCCCTCGACCTCGATGCGCTTGCCGGGCTCGAGCCATTCCAATCGTGCGACCGGCAGCAGCACAAGCCTGTCGCCCTCCTCGAACAGCAGCAGGTTGCGCGTGAAGTTGATGAACTCCGCCACCGCCCAGCCGTGGTGCCCGTCGCCGTACGCGCCTCCGCCGCTGACCGGGTTTATTGCTTCAGGATAAGTGAACGTCGGGCTTGCCATCGACCAGAGCGAGTCGAATATCTTGAGCGCGTAGGGGTCTCGCCGGCGCAGGTAGCACTGCGCGACCTCGAGCGACATGTAGGCGTTCAGCCCCTGGTGCATGATGGCGTGGAAATGCATATCGCGGTAGAAGCACCTCTCGACGATCGTGTCCACGGTATTGAGCATGATCTCCTCGCCCGCCCCGATCAGGCCGAGAGGGTGCACCGCGGCGACCGAGCCGATGCTCCCAGCGTCGATGTCGCGCCCCGGCGCGCTCGGTATCACGCGGCGCCCCAGCCTGCCCTCGACCCAGCGCCACGACGCCTCGAGGCTGGCCCATAACTCACGCGCCACCCTGTCCATGAACCGCGCATCCGATTCGAGGCCGAGGTCGCGCGCGGCGCCCGCGGCCGCCCTCAGGCCCGCCACCGCCCATAGGTCGTCCCAGTAGTAGACGTCGTTTGCGCCGAAGTGCTCCGCGCTTACGCCGGCCGGAAGGAGGCCTCGCCGCGGGTCGCCCGCCGGCAGGCCTGCCTGCCTCTTATCATCTATCCAGCGCGCTCCCTTGATGATGGATGGATATACCCCGCGCAGGAACTCTTCGTCTCCGGTCATAAGATAATGGTCAACGAGCGTCCATATCGCCTGACCGTTGGAGTCCCACTCCGCGTCGTGCGAGCGGAAGAACCCATCCTCGGCCTGGCGGTCCGGATAGGTGGAAAGAACGTCGCGCGCCTTCTGGGCGTGACCTATGCGGGTGAGAGCGGGCACGAGGTATGCCGCATCGCGGAACCACATCATGTGATAGGTGGACGGCCCCGGCGTTATGGCTTGCCCGTCGAAGAGGAGCAGCAGGAACGCCTTGTTGGCGTCGAACGCCTGCTGGAGCGCTTCATCGGGCACGCTCACGCGCATCCCGAGGGAGGCGACCTCCGACCAGCTCTCAAGCTGCCCGGCAAGCTTTTTCTCTGCTATCGCGAGGGACCCGCGCTCAGGAAGCATACTCAGAAAGTCGGGATGCACGCCCGCCGATAGCGGGCATGCGAAGCAGACGGATTCGCTCCCACCTCCGGAGAGGTCCACGGTGTAGACGGCGGCCGCGCTGGCGAGCCCGGTCGGCTCTTGCACTTCAAGTGAGCCCCCCGGCAGCCTCTTGCGCCCGGGGTCGCTCAGGAGCATCGCCACGTCGCCGTGGGCCAGGTCGGAGAATATGACCTCGTCCGGCTTCGCGGGGAGATAGAGCAGTGTGCCTCCATCGGCGGTGAAAGTATGCGAGACAGGGTCGTAAGCCAGCTCGTTCACGGCGCAGATCGTCTCCGGGTTGTACGGGCGCACGGATACGACCAGCGAAACGGGCAGCGCCCCTCGGGGCGCGCCTGTCACCTCGGCGGTGCCGAGCACCACCGGCATCCCATCCAACGGCGCGACGAAGGTGATGAGGGCGCACTCCAGTCCGCCGGCCTCGAAGGAGGTCCGCACGATGGGAAAGCCTTCGAGGAGCGCCTGCTCGACTTCGTCTCGCTCTGAAGGGCAATGGAGCTCATCGCCGACCTTCATCCAGACGTCGATCGAGGGCGCGAACGGCCACGGCGTGACGAGGCCCCTTGGGTCCACGATAGCCTCGTTAGGGAAGCCGCAGATGCCTATGCCTGTCCAGTTGCGCCCGGTAAGGTTCTGGGTCAGCCAGGCGTGACCGTGGGGCACGAACGCGGGTGACGCCGGTGAGCCCTGCCGCCGCAGCCAGTATGGAAGCACCCACCCACCCATGAGCTGCCTGGCGAAGGTGGTCAGGACGAACCCGGACCACATGTTGGCCCCAAGAGGCAACAGCTCGGTGGGAAAGCCGCCCCCGCCCTCCTGGGAGAGTTTGCCCCACGAACGCAGGTTGCGCACCGCGCTTTTGGGGATGCCGAACTTCCTGACCAGCTTGCTCACGACCGCGCCGGTTATCTTCGACTTGAACCATCCCGTGAGGGCCCGGGGTCTGGAAACTGATGTCATGTCTCCTCCTGGTCGCAGGCGGGCTCTGAAGAGAGTGTCGGTTCCGCGTCATACTCTCCATGTATTATATAGGCAGCACAACATGGAGGGTCCATCTAACACATGCCAGGGGACAAGCCGAGACAGGAGGAGCGAAAGAACGAACCGGCCGCAAGGCGCGACGTGCCGCCCCGGGTCGAGGCGCTCAGCCGGCTGGCGTCCCCTGTCACCACCCTCACCGGGGTGGGGCCGGCGATGACCCGCAGGCTCGCCCCGCTGGGCATAACCACGGTGGCGGGCCTTCTCTACCACTTCCCGCGCCGCTACCTCGACCGCTCTACCGTGACAACCATCGGCAGCGTCAAGACCGGCGAGGAGACCACTGTCATCGGGCGGGTCTGCAAGGTCGAAAGCCGCCGCACTCGCAACCGCAAGAACATCCTGACCGTCACCATCTTTGACGGCACCGGCTACCTCTCCGGCGTGTGGTTCAACCAGGAGTACCACAAGGAGCGCCTTAGCAATGGGGCGGAGGTCGCCTTCAGCGGCAAGATCGCCTACCAGTATAAAGTGCTGCAAATGACCAACCCTTCTTACGACGTGCTTGGGGGAGAGGCGGGTGACGACCGGGCCGAGGCGATACACACCGGCCGCATAATCCCGCTCTACCCGGCCACCGCCGGGGTCACCTCGGCGGCGCTGCGGCGCCTGGTGAGCCGAGCGCTCGAGTCGGTTTCAGGAATGGCCGACCCCGTGCCCGGGAAGACCCGCGAGCGTTTCGAGCTCATGCCCGTCGAGCAGGCGCTGCGCGAGACGCACTTCCCGACCGGCCCCGAGTTGCTGGCGAAAGCTCGTCACCGCGCGGCGTTTGACGAGATATTCATGATGCAGGTAGGGCTCGCTCTGCGCAAGAAGCGCCGCGAGGCAGAGGCGCGAGGCATTGCGCACGATTCCGCGGCCGACCTCACCGCCAGGTTCATCGAGTCACTCCCGTTCGAACTCACCGCCGCTCAGCGCAACGCCTGGGCCGAGATATCCGGTGACATGGCCTCAGGCCTGCAGATGAACCGGCTCCTCCAGGGCGAGGTCGGCTCCGGCAAGACGGTGGTCGCCGTGCTCGCACTTCTCAAGGCGGTGGAGAATGGGTGCCAGGGCGCTATCATGGCCCCGACCGAGGTGCTCGCCCACCAGCATTATCGGCGTATCTCGGAGATGCTCGATGGGCTTCCGGTCCGAGTCGAGCTGGTCACTGCGGTGACGGGTGTGGACGTGCGCGAGGCGGTCGCCGGCGGCGAGTTGCAGGTTGTCATCGGCACCCACGCCCTCATCCAGGAAGGCATGGGCTTCAACCGGCTCAGCCTGGTGGTCATAGATGAGCAGCACCGCTTCGGCCTGGACCAGCGGGTCACACTCACGGAGAAGGGCACCGACCCCGACATCCTGCACATGTCCGCGACCCCCATACCGCGCACGCTCTCCATGACGCTCTTCGGCGACCTCGACATCTCGGTCATCGACGAGATACCGGCGGGGCGCAAGGGTGTGGTCACGGTCGTCGCCGATGAGTCCCAGCGCGAGGGCGCGTTCGCCATGGTCGGCAAGGAGATGGCCATGGGCAGACAGGTGTTCGTCGTGTGCCCGCTCATCGAGGAGTCCGACAAGCTTGAGGTGCGCGCCGCGGTCGACGAGGCGAAGCGGCTTGAGGCCGAGTTCCCGGGCCACAGTGTGGCGCTCCTGCACGGGCAGATGAAGAGCCATGAGAAGCGAGAGGTCATGGAGCGCTTCACTGCCGGTGAGATAGACATGCTTATTTCGACGGTTGTCGTGGAGGTCGGTGTCGACGTCCCCAACGCCACGGTCATGATAGTCGAGAACGCCGACCGCTTCGGGCTGGCGCAGCTCCACCAGCTTCGCGGGCGCATAGGGCGGGGCACCGAACGCGCGGTGTGCGTGCTCTTCTCCGACCCGAAGACAGACGAGGCGAAGGCCCGCATGGATGCGATACGCCGTTACGAAGACGGCTTCGAGCTGGCCGAGGCCGACCTGAACATCAGGGGCGAGGGCTCGCTTTTCGGCACGCGCCAGTCAGGCCTGCCCGACCTCAAGGTCGCCCGCCTGTCGCGCAACCTCGAGCTGGTCCGCAAGGCCCGCGCCGAGGCGTTTCGAATCGTGGACGACGACCCGACGCTTTCGAAAGTCGACAACCTCCTGCTGCGGTGGGAGGCAAACCGCCGCTTCGGCGGCTCGCTCGACTGGCTTTTCAAAGGATGACGGGGGGTACGTGAGAGTTATCGCGGGCACGGCAAAAGGCACACGTCTCTACGGAGCGAAGGACCGCCGCGTCAGGCCTGTCCTTGACCGGATCAAGGAGTCGCTCTTCGCGGCGCTGGGTGACGGTGTTGAGGGAACCCGCGTGCTCGACCTGTTCGCCGGGGTTGGCAACCTTGGCATCGAGGCGCTGAGCCGCGGAGCGTCGCACGCAGATTTTTTCGAGCAGCACCGCGCCACCGCCGACGCTATCAAGGCCAACCTCGAGCGTGCTCACCTCTCAGAAACAGGAAGCGTTCGCGCTTTGAAACTGCCCCGCGGCCTCTCCGCCGCGAGAGGCCCCTACGGTTTGATTTTTGTCGATCCCCCCTTTAGAATTGATAAACGCTTGCTGGAGGGGTTGTTTGGGCTTATCAGCGAGAGGGGGCTTCTTGAAGAAAGCGGCGTCCTCGTATATCGGCACTCGACGCACGACCGTTACGAGCCCCCGAAAGAGGCGTGGTCACTTGAGGAGCGGCGCGATTACGGCGATTCGATAGTCTCCATCTACAGCTCGAGTATAAGAAGCAGACGGCACCAGGAGGTCAACCGCTTGAAGATAGCTTTGTGCCCGGGGACTTTCGACCCGGTGACGAACGGCCACCTTGACGTCATACTCAGGACCGCGCGGCACTTCGAGAAGCTCATCGTGGCCGTGGCGGTAAACCCCGAAAAGTCGCCTATGTTCGGCATCGAAGACAGGCTGGGCATGCTGAGGGAGTGCCTGGCGGGCAAGGGCAACATAGAGGTGATCACCTTCGATTGCCTGCTTATCGATGTCGCGCAGCAGCACAACTGCTGCTGTATCGTCAAAGGACTGCGGGCGATGTCGGACTTCGAGTTCGAGTTCCAGATGGCGCAGTTCAACCGGCAGATGGACGAGAGCATCGAGACGTTCTTCGTGATGGCGAGCCCGGAGTACACATACCTCAGTTCGAGCGGGATAAAAGAGGTGGTATCCTACGGCGGCAACATCAAGGGACTGGTCCCCAAGGCGGTGGAAAGGCGGCTGGAGGAGAAGTTTGGCAAGGGGAAAGCTGCCGGGGCATCCGGAAAGGAGTAGCCACAGATGGACATATTCGCTCGTCTAGACAAGCTTGAGGACTTCATCGCGAACTCCAAGCGGGTGCCGCTTTCCTCATCGGTCATGTTGAAAGAGGCGGATTTCTACGACCTTCTCGACGACATCCGCGCCACCCTGCCCAACGAGCTCAAGCAGGCCCGGATCGTATCCAAAGACCGCGACCGCATCATGTCAGAGGCCCAGCGCAAGGAGGAGGAGCTCCTCGAACGCGCGGAGAAGCAAGCTGACGACATGGTCAAGCAGACCGAGATAATAAAGCAGGCGGAACTCGAGCGCGACCACATGATTGACGAAGCCCAGGACGAGGCGCGCAAGATAGTATACGACGCCGAGGATGTTGCCGACCGTATCTTCGGTGAGCTCGAGGCGTCCCTCATCGAGGTGAAGGATTCCACCGACGAGATCCTGAACCGCATAAGCTCATGGCGCGAAAAGTTGCGCGGCTACGACGAGGCTCCTCTCGAGGAGGACGACGAGTACGACCGCGAGACCGAAGAGTAGCTTTTACAAGGGGTCTGACCTGTTTTCTTGAGTCGAGCCGCCGTCCGCGTGGCCCCGGTCGTCCCCGGGGTTATGTTGACGCAGGAACGCACTCCCCGAGAGAGAACCTGTCCTGGGGTGTTAACGATGAGAGATGAATCCAGGGCGATGGGATTGAAGATAGACGTTGCGGCCGCCCTGCCGTCCGTCGGTGACCGCAGGACGGAAACAGGCTATGCCCGGCTTGTGCTTGAGGATGGCTACGACGTGATATTCGTTCCAGGCGACGAGGTCGCATGGAGCTTCGACATCAGGCGCATAGCGGGCGGTGTCGAGGTGAACGGCTTGATAACTGGCGTGACCACACTCCTCTGCTACCGCTGCCTGGAGGGCTTCGAGTTCCCGCTCTCTCTGAAAGTCCGCGAACACGCCCTCTGGTTGAGCGAGGCCGATCTCGAGGAAGACAACGAGCCCGCCACCGAATACATGGTAAGCGACGGCATGCTCGACCTGGAGTCCATTTTGAGGGATGCCGTTTGCCTGGCGTTCCCGGCCAGGCGCGTTTGCGGCGATGATTGCCGAGGCCTTTGCGCTCTCTGCGGGGCCAACCTCAACCTTGAGCCTTGCGGCTGCGACACCAGGCGCGTGGACACCAGGCTCAAACCGCTCGAGGAGCTGAAGAACCGCCTCGAGGCGCGCGGCCAGTAACGAAGCATCAGGGTCCAGCGAATCAGGGTCCGGGTCACTTGACGGGGTAAACGGTGTCCGTTAACCTTTGTTAGGCATGTGACATGAAAAGAAGAGGCTGATATGGCCGTTCCCAAGCGGAGAACTTCAAAATCGAACAGAGACTCGCGCAGGTCGCACGACAAGCTTGCCGTTCCTACGGTGAGCGAGTGCCCGCAGTGCCACCAGCCGAAACTCCCTCACCGCGTCTGCAGAGAGTGTGGCTACTATAATGGCCGCCAGATCTTCGAGGTCGGTTGACAAATCAGTAATAACGAGTGGTTTCTTTGAGCCCCGGTCGCTCGCCGTGATTGGGGCGTCAGCACATCCGGATAAAGTAGGCTACTCGATCCTCGCGAACCTCATCAAGTCCGGCTATGAAGGCAGGATATTCCCGGTGAACCCGCATGCTGATATCGTACAGGACATCCCGTGCTTCCCGGACATCGCCTCCATAACCGGCACCCCGGACCTTGCCCTGGTGGTCGTTCCCGCCCACGTGGTGCCGGGCGCCATATCGGCACTGGTCGAGAAGGGCACCAGGGCAGCGGTGGTGATATCGGCGGGTTTCAGGGAGGTGGGCATCAAGGGCAGGGAGATGGAGCGCGAGGTGGTCGAGATAGCCAGCGGGGGCGGCATGAGGCTGCTCGGCCCGAACTGCCTGGGCATCATGAACACATCTCTTCCCATGAACGCCTCTTTCGCTCGCAAGATGCCGCCGAAAGGCTCGATCGGGGTGATCAGCCAGTCCGGGGCCATCTGCACCTCTCTTATCGACTGGGCGCGCTCCGAGAGCGTAGGCTTCTCGAAGATGGTGAGCCTGGGCAACAGCGCCGACCTCGTGGAAAGCGATTTTTTGGATGCGCTGGCCTGCGACGACGAGACAACGGTCATATCGATGTATGTCGAAGGTGTCTCCGACGGCGAGCGCTTCTTCGATTCACTGCGGGCCGCAAGCGGGAAGAAGCCGGTGGTGCTGTTCAAGGCCGGCACGACGCAGGCGGGCGCCCAGGCCGCCTCGTCGCACACCGGCGCCCTGGCCGGCAGCGAAGCCGCATACGAGGCCGTCTGCGGGCAGGCCCCGGCGCTGCGCGCGCGCTCGGTCGAGGAGCTTGTTCAGCTTTCACGCTCCCTGGCGACCCAGAAGGTCCCGCGGGGCCGGCGGGTGGCCATAGTGACGAACGCCGGAGGGCCGGGCATTATCGCCTCTGACGCCTGCGAGAAGGCCGGGATGACCCTGGCCGAGATAACAGGCCGGAGCCTCGAGAACCTGCGAAAGTACATGCCGACCGCCGGCAGCCTCCACAACCCCGTGGACCTGCTGGGCGACGCCGACTCCATGTTATACGCCATTGCGGTTGAGACCTTGCTGGATGACCACGAGGTCGACGCGGTCCTGGTAATACTGACCCCCCAGGCGATGACCGAGATCTATCGGACAGCCGACGAGATAATCCGCCTTGCCCGTAGCTGCGACAAGACCATCATGTGCTCGTTCATGGGGGCGGGCTCCGTTGACGCGCCGGTAAGCAGGCTCCAGAAGGCCGGCATACCGAACATCCCGTACCCCGACCAGGCGATGCTGGTTCTTGGCAGGATGCACGAGCGGCACCTCCAGACAAAGAGGGTTTTCTCGAAGGCCCCCGACTTAGAGGTGGACCTCACCCGGGTGGCGGATATCTTCAGCGGGGTCAGGAAGAGGGGAGAGACCCAGCTAGACCCGGAGGAGTGCCGCGAAGTGCTCGACGCTTACGGCGTCCCATACGCGGCGCTGCGGGTGGCCGTCGACGCGGAGGAGGCCCGCGCGCTTGCGGGCGAGATGGGATACCCGGTGGTCCTCAAGATAGTCTCGCCGCAGATCCTTCACAAGACGGACGTCGGCGGGGTCGTCCTGGACATCAAGGGGCCGGACGAGCTGGAGGACGCCTGTGAGGACATGATGGACCGGGCGCACAGGCAGGTGCCGGGGGCACATATAGATGGAGTCAGCGTCCAGAAGATGGTGCCGCAGGGCAAGGAGCTTATCCTGGGGATGGCCAGGGACCCGCAGTTTGGTCCGCTCATCATGGTCGGTCTCGGAGGTATCTACGTGGAGGCGTTCAAGGACGTGGCGTTCCGGCTGGCGCCGATCAGCGACTGGGACGCGGCCCGGATGCTTCGCGAACTCAAGGCCTACCAGCTGCTCGAAGGTGTTCGCGGCGAAGAACCGGTGGACATTGACGCGGTCGAGAACGTTCTGCTGAGGATCTCGCGTTTGGCCCAGGATAACCATGATTTGAGCGAAATGGACATCAATCCACTCATGGTCTACAATGCGGGCGGTGGCTGCGCCTGCGTGGATGTCAGAATGACACTTGGGGGTGTAGTATAGCTTGCCGGCCATACTTGTGATCTCGTCCGAAAGGTACTCCGGAAAGAGCAGCCTCGTGGTGGGACTTGCGCTCGAGCTGCGCGACCGTGGCTATAAGGTCGGCTACATGAAGCCCGTGGGTGCCTACCCCATAAAAGTCGGCGCCGACAGGGTGGACGAGGACGCCTACTTCCTCAGCGAGGCCCTGGGCCTCGAGGATAACCTCAAGGACATTTCGCCTTACTTCCTGACCTGGGACAACATGACTCGCTACATGCGCAAGAAGCCTGGCAACCCCCGGGCAAAGGTCAAGGCGGCATACGAGAGGCTCGTCGAGGGGAAAGACATCATGCTCATCGAGGGCGCACAGAACTTCGTGCACGGGCGGCTCCTGGGGCTGTCGTCGTTCGAGGTGGCCGAACTGCTCGACGCGGGAGTGCTGCTTCTCGACACGTTCAACGAAGAGCTTACGGTGGACAGGTTGCTCTCCGGGAGGGACTTCTTCGGCAAGGGCTTCCTTGGCGTGGTGCTCAACTGGGTGCCGGAGCGGCGGCTCGAGTTCACCCGCGGCCTTCTTGCGAGGTTCATGACGTCCCAGGGGGTCAGGCTCTTTGGCTCGATACCGACCGACCACGTGCTCAGGTCTATAACCGTAGATGAACTGGCGCGCGGCCTGAACGGGCGGATGATCTGCGCGAGAGACAGGGGCGAGGAGCTCATCGAGTCCATGATGGTGGGGGCGATGGGCCAGGAGCAGGCGCTGCGGCTGTTCCGCAAGCAGGCAAACAAGGTGGTAATCACAGGCGGCGACCGAGCCGACATACAGCTCGCGGCGCTCGAGACGCCCACCAGGGCGCTCGTGCTGACGGGCGGGCACCAGCCGAGCCCTCTGGTGCTGGGACAGGCGGAGGAGATAGGAGTGCCTGTGATCCTGGTCGATTACGACACCGCCACCGCCGTTGAGATGGTGGAGGCCGCCATCGGGCACCAGAAAGTCCACAGCCCCGCTAAGATAGAGAAGATAAGGGGTTTCATCAGGGAGGGTGTCGACCTCGACCTGATGCTCGAGCAGATTGGCGAAGGCGCGCGCAAATAGGCCCGCGGTCCGGCGCCGGGCGCGGGCGGGCCGGCCACCGCGTCCGCGAGGGAGGCGCCATTATCCGGCCGGATTCGAATCGAAAGGCGAGCACACCCGGTGACAGAACCAGATCCGGTTCTCGGAGAAGTTGAAGACCTGCTCGGATACAAGTTCAATGACCCCTCGCTGCTTTTCCAGGCGCTCTGTCACAGGTCCTATGTCAACGAGAAGGGCCTGCCTTACATAGACTCGAACGAGAGACTGGAGTTCCTGGGCGACTCGGTGGTCGAACTCGCGGTGACCCACCTGCTCTACGAGGACTTCCCCGACCTGCCCGAGGGCGAGCTGACCAAGCTTCGCTCGCCGCTCGTCAGGGGAAAGGCCCTGGCTGACGTGGCCCTGAGTCTCGGGTTCGAGCACCACGTTCTGCTCGGAAAGGGTGAGGAAGCGAGCGGCGGCGGGCAGAAGCAGTCGATCATGGCCGACACCTTCGAGGCGGTGGTGGGCGCCCTGTACATGGACGGCGGCTTCGACGTGGCGCGGGGTTTTGTAATCTCGTCGCTCGAGAGGCTTATTCACGAGATAGTGAAGTGGGGGCCAGGTGACTTCAAGAGCGAGCTGCAGGAGCTGTCGACAAAGAGGGTAGGCTCCGTTCCACGCTACAGGATAAAGGCCGAGGGCCCCGACCACTTCAAGACTTTCCACGCGAGCGTGGTGGTAGGCACAAAGACTTTCGGCCCGGTGGCGGGAACGAGCAAGAAAGAGGCCGAACAGGGCGTTGCCGGAATAGCGCTTAAGAAGCTCGGCTGGAGGAAGGGCAGTGACGGAAGCTACTACGAACGGCGAGTGCGTGCTGGGGATAGACCTGGGGGCGACAAAAATGGCGCTGGCGTCGGTGGACCCCCTCGGGAGGATACTGCGTCGCGGCGTGGCCCCCTCGCCGTCGGAGGACGGGACCAGGATGGTGGAGTCCCTGCTGGAGCTAGTCGCCGCCGGCGTCGCTTCTTCTCGCGAGGACGGCCTCGAGGTTAAGGCGGTCGGCATAGGTGCGGCCGGGTTCATCCTTCACCGGGAGGGCTTGCTGGTAAGCTCGCCCAACATCGCCTGGTCCATGGTGCCGCTGCGTCAGCTGGTGGCCGAGCGCACCGGGCTGCTCACTTTCCTCGACAATGACGCTAACGCCGCCGCGGTGGGGGAGCGCTTCGCGGGGGTGGCTGGAGGCGTCGACGACTTTGTTTACCTGACGCTGGGGACCGGTATCGGGGGCGGCATCTTCGCGGGCGGGCTCATCTATAGAGGCCACCGGGGGACAGCGGGCGAGATCGGCCACATGACCGTGGACCCGGCCGGCCCGGAGTGCGGCTGCGGCCGGCGCGGCTGCCTGGAGGCCGTTGCTTCGGGAACGGCGCTCGAACGCGAGGCGGTCCGCCTCGCCGCAGGTGACTCACGCTCCCTTCTGCACGAGATGAGCGTGTCCGAGCCGGGGCGCATCACCGGGGAGATGATTTCCGCGGCCGCACAGAGGGGTGACGCCGCCGCGAAGGGGGCTTTCGAGAACATCACCTATCACCTGGGCCTTGGAATAGTGAACCTGGTCCACCTGCTGGACCCCGAGATGGTCGTCCTCGGGGGCGGTGTGGCCCGCTCGCCTTACCTCCGCCCGGAGGATGTGAGGCGCGTCGTGGCGGAACGCGGAGTGCCGGCGCTGGTCAGTGACGTATCCATCGCGCTTTCCGCCCTGGGGGGCGACGCCGGGGTGATAGGCGCCGCCGCTATGGCCTGGGAGGGCATGGGCGGCTCTCCATCGAATTAATATCGAAGTGTGTTGACCGGTATCCGCCACCAGGGGGGCGCGTTGCATCTCAGGTCGCTTACAATCAAGGGTTTCAAGTCGTTCGCGCGCAAGACCATGCTCGAGTTCGAGCCGGGCGTAACCATAATCGTCGGGCCGAACGGGTCGGGCAAGAGCAACATCGCCGACGCCGTCATGTGGGTGCTGGGCGAGCAGAGCCCCACATCGCTTCGCGGCAATCGCATGGAGGACATCATCTTCGCCGGGAGCGCCAGCCTGAAGCCCGTCAACCTGGCTGAGGTCGTGCTGACGCTGGACAACTCCAACAACATCTTCCCCCTCGATTACGCGGAGATAACGGTCTCGCGCAACGTGGTCAGGGGCGGTGACAGCGAGTACCGGCTGAACAACAGCTCCTGCCGCCTGCTTGACATACAGGAGCTCCTGTCCGACGCGGGGGTGGGCCGCACCCTCAACTCGGTCATCAGCCAGGGCCAGCTCGACGAGGTCCTTTCCTGCAGGCCTGAGGAGCGCCGGGACTATATCGAGGAGGCGGGCGGTCTGCTCAAGTACCGCCGCCGCCGGGAGAAGGCCGTGCGCAGGCTGTCCCGCATGGAGGACGAGCTGGTGCGGACAAACGACGTTATACGCGAGGTCCGCAGGCAGCTGCGCCCTCTCCAACGGCAGGCAGGGAGGCTTGAGCAGTACCAGTCCCTCACGCGAGAGATGGCCGACGCGCGGCTGAGGCTCGACGTGGCGCACCTGCGGGCAATGCAGAAGGAGTGGCAGCTGCACCAGGATGTCCAGGACGCGCGCGGCAGGCGCCTCGAGGAGCTCGAGCGCGAGCTGGTCGGAAAGGCGAAGGCCGCCTCGGAGCTGGAAGACCGGCAGGCGGGTTGGAGGACCAGGGAAGCGGGCCTGCGGGAGAGTCTTTACCGTTTGGTATCGCTTCACGAAAGGCTCAAGGCGCTGCTGGGCTTATGGGATGAGCGGAGCAGGCGCCAGGAAGGCGTGCGACCAGCGCCTGACCCAGCGGAGCTGAAGCTCCTGGAAGCCGCCAACAGGGAGATGGAGGGGCGAAAGGTGGAGCTCCAGGCGGATTCGGACAGGCTTCGAAGCCAGGAGGCCCGGCTTTCCGAGCGCATCCGGGAGCTCAACCACCAGCTCAACGACAGCTCCCGCCAGGGGGCCGCACTGGAGGCGCGCCTCGAGGTACTGAGGTCGGCGGAAGGCGAGTTCGGCGCTGTCGGACCCCGGATGCTCGCCGACAAGAAAGAAGAGTTTGAAGCGCTTCAGAGACAGAGAATAGGTTTGGAGGGTGAGACGGCGGGTCTCGAGGAGTCAGCGCGGGCGCGGCTCGAGGAAGTCGGAGTGCTCGAGGAAACGCTTGTCCTGGCCGAGGAGAAGCGAGCCGGGACGCGAGAAGCCCTCCGGGGTCTCGAGGGGGAGCAGGCCGGATTGCTCGCGACGCTGGACCTGCTCTGTCGGCTCGAGACCGGGTCCTGGAGCGTACTCAACACTGCGGCCTCCCTCAAGGCGGGCGACCCGACCGGCGGCGGCCTGGGTGGCACGCTGGCTGAGAGCATGAAAATACGGCCCGAGTACGAGAGCGCGGTCATGAGCTTCCTCGGGCCCTGGGCTTTCGGGCTTATCGCCCGGGACGGCGAAACAATCAAGCAGGCCATCAGGCACCTGAAGCGGCACGGCCTCGGCCAGTCGCTGTTCTTCCGCCATTCGGCCGCGGACGCGCTACCAGGCGTCGGCGAAAGCGCGCCGGTGCCCGGGGGCTGCTTGAGGGCCAGAGACGTCGTCGAGGCGCAGGAGTGGTTCGACAACGCGCTTGACGCACTGCTGGACGGGGTTTTTATCGCGCCCGACCTCGACGAGGCGTTCAGGCTGGCGGAGCTTCACCGGCACCTGGTCTTCCTGACTCCCGAGGGCGATGTCATCTCGGGAGGTGCGCTGGTGAAGGGCGGCAGCCCGGCGGTCAACCGCGTGCACCTCGAGCTGACCCTCAGCCGCAGGGAAAAGATGGAGGAGGCGCTTTCGGATTGCAACGCGCGCTCCCAGGAGCTGGAGCTGGGGCTGAAAGCCGTCGGGAAGGAAGCAGCCGACACGGCCCGGGAGCTCCGGGATGCCAGGGGTAAGCTCGGTGAGGCGACCGCGGAGGCCGCTCGCCGCTCGGGGTCGCTTGCCTGGTGCCTGGCGCGGATCGAGGAGGTCAGGCAAGAGATAGCGAACCTGGCGGACAGGCAAGAGGGTGTTCCGGATCCGGAGATGGACCCCGACGGGCTTGAGGAAAGGCTCCGGGACCTTCGACAGCGTGAGGCCGACATCGTAGAGCTTTTGCGTAAAACCGAGCTGGCTCGCGCGGACGCCTCGGGCGCGGTGGCTTCAGCCGGGGCCGGGCTGGCCTCGCTGGAGAGGGAGCTCGAGGCCGGCGTCGCGAAGGCGGGCCGGCTCCGCGGCGCGCTCGAGCGGGCGGAAGACATGCTGCTCGAGCTTCCCGCCGAGCTCCGGGTGCAGATCACCGAGCGGCTGGCGGGTTTCCACAGCCGGCTGGTCGAACAGGTGAGCCGCACGCGGGAGAGGGTGCGCGTCGATATCGAGGAAGGAGCGCTGAAGGCCGAGGAGGAAGCCAGGACGCTTCGCGCGATGCGTGAAGAGGTGGGCAAGCTGCAGGACGGCCACGAGGAGGTTCGCGACCTGGTCCACGGGGAAGATCTCTCTCGAGCGGAACTCAAGATAAGGGTCGAACAGCTGGTGGAGCGCATAGTGGATGGGCATAAGGTCCCGCTGGATTTCGCGCTCAAGCAGTACCCGGAAGAGGAGCCCGGGCCAGGGCTCGAAGAGAAGGTTCGCAATCTCGCCGCCGAGCTCGAGCACATCGGGCCTGTCAACCCCGAGGCCATCACCGAGAGGGAGGCCCTCGAGCAGCGCTTCGAGTTCCTGAAGACGCAGACAGATGACATCGAGAAGTCGAAAACACAACTGCGCCGGGTCGTGCGACAGGTCGACCAGGAGATCGAGGTCACTTTCAAGGAGACCCTCGACACCATCAACGCTCACTTCCAGGACATCTTTCGCACGCTGTTCCCAAACGGGAACGCGGAGCTTCGGCTGACCGACCCCGACGACCCGCTGGCATCCGGGGTCGAGATACTGGCACAGCCCGAGGGGAAAAAGCTTCGCCGCATCTCCCTGCTCTCCGGCGGCGAAACCTCCCTCACCGCGCTTGCTTTCTTCTTTGCCCTGTTCAAGGTGCGGCCGAGCCCGTTCTATTTCCTGGACGAGGTCGAGGCCGCGCTCGACGACGTCAACCTCCACCGCTTCCTGGACCTGGTCAAACAGTTCAAGGACGAGTCTCAACTGATCCTTATCACCCACCAGAAGAGGTCGATGGAGATCGCCGACATCCTGTACGGGGTGACCATGCAGGAGGACGGAGTTTCCAGGGTGGTTTCTCAGAAGGTCGCGAGCTGATGGCGGCCAACCCGGGAAAGAAACGCCCCCGCAAGGAGCGAAAGAAAAAGGCGCGCGGCGAATCCACGAAGAAACCCCTGCTTGAGCCGGGTATCTCGGGCCCGCAAATCGAGGAGCTCGAGCCTCACGATGAGCCCCCGCTTGAGCCGGGCCGCCCCGGACAGGCGGCGCTTGAGGCAGAGCCCCTGGCGCCGGGGGACGAGGTCATCGAGTTGGAGGCCGCCGCCGCCGAGGAGGAGGAGGAGGCCGAAGACGAGGGAGAGGAGGACGAGGGCAAGCGCTACAGGCGCGGCCTCTTCCGCTCCCGAAGGGTGCTCTCCCGGCCGTTCACCCGTGCGGCGACTCGCAGGGCTATCGACCCGGAATTCTGGAGCGAAGCCGAGGAGGCGCTCATAGCCGCCGACACGGGCGTTACCTGCGCCACCGAGCTTGTGGAGCGCGCCCGCAAAAGTATCCTCAAAGAGGGCATACGTGACATGGAAGGCCTCAAGCAGGCGTTCCGAAGCCAGGTCGTGGAGATGCTGGAATCGTTCGGCAGCTCTCCCTCGCCGCCGGAGGAGAAGCCCCGGGTGCTGTTCGTGGTAGGGGTAAACGGGGTGGGCAAGACCACCACCTGCGCCAAGATAGGCTTCCAGCTCAAGCAGGAGGGAAGTAAGGTCCTTTTCGCCGCGGCCGACACCTTCAGGGCCGCAGGCATAGAGCAGATGGAGATGTGGGCGAACAGGGTCGGCGCGCCCGTGGTGCGCCACAAGCCGGGTGGAGACCCGGCGGCGGTGGTGTTCGACGCTATCGAGTCCGCGCAGGCCAGGGGCATCGACGTGGTGGTGGTGGACACGGCCGGCCGGCTTCACACCAAGAAAAACCTCATGGAGGAGCTGGGCAAGATGTGGAGGGTCGCAGAGCGCCAGCTCGAGAGCGCCCCGCAGGCCATCCTGGTCATCGATGCGACGACCGGGCAGAACGGGGTGGCCCAGGCCCGGATCTTCGGAGAGGCTCTTGATATAGGCTCCATCGCTCTGACCAAGATGGACGGGAGCGCCAGGGGCGGCGTGGTAATGGCTATTGGAAGGGAGATCGGTATCCCGGTCTCTCACATCGGGGTCGGTGAAGGGATGGCCGACCTTCGCCCCTTCGACCCGGCTGAGTACGCCCGCGCGCTCTTCTGAACTTGAACCCGCGCTGGCTTTTTCAGCAATCTTCCGTCTGACCTGGTCTACGGACGGCCGCGTGCGCGGATGTTGCCTGCTGAGACCGATTGGCTCGATAATGCTCTTATGAAATATCACCTGAGGTTCTGGGCGGAATTCATCACTCCGCCGGACATCGCTAAGAACGCCATAGAGCTCTTGAGCGAGTTCGAGGCGGGTGTCGCGGCGGCGATGTACCCGGTCTCGCTGACAAAGAAGAACGCCAACGCTTTTCGCAAGCTGAGACAGGCGGGCATCGAGCTGACCTTCTGGCCCCTGATGGAGCAGGAACAGGGGTACTTTCCCGGGGAGGGCAACATCACGGAGTACTCGGCTATGGTCAGGCACATGGTCGAGTGGTCCCTGAAGAACGAGGTAGTGCCGGACATGCTGGCCCTCGACCTCGAGCCTCCCGTACAGCAGATGCACGAGGTCAGCGGCGCCTCCACCAGGCTCTCGAAACTCAAGGGAGTCTACGACGCCATGCGTGACAACCTCGACCGAGAGCGCTACTTCAAGGCCAAGGCGGGCCTGGACGAGCTCAACCACTGGATACAGGACCGGGGGATAAGGACCGTCGCCGCGGTCATGCCGTGGGTGGGGCTCGAACTGGAGGGGGAGCACGAGCTGATACAGGACATGAGCGAGACGCCGGTGGCCGGGATCGCCTGGGATGTCATCAGCCCCATGCTCTACGTCACCATGATCGAGGGAATGGCCGGGGGTGCTATGAACTCACGCGACGCCAACTGGCTTGTCTACGATTCCTGCCTGAAGCTGACGGAGAAATATGCCGGCGGGGCGGGTGTGTCGCTGGGGCTGACAGGCGCTGGTGTGCTCGAGGACGAACCGACGTTCAGGAGGCCGGAGGAGCTGCTGGTGGGGGTGCAGGCGGCGCTGGCCGCCGGCGTGCGCGACGTCAGCGTCTACAGCCTGGAAGGGCTGCTTTCACGCAGGAACCCGCGCGCGTGGTTCATCGCGCTGCGCTCGGCGAAGTCGAAGGTCCCTGAGAAGTCCGAGAAGGTCGCCAGGAGCCTCGGCGCCGCTCGATATATCTATCCACCCGTCGCGAAGCTGGTGGACTGGTACCGCCGTCCCCCCTGATCAACAGAACGCCGCGCAGGCCCCGGACCGGGAGCAGGAGTGATGAAGGCCCACGATGGACTATGTTGAGGCGATAGAAAAGAACCTGGTAGAGGCGTGGAGGCATCTTGTCAGCATTCCGGGCGTGGATCTCTACGACGGACGGGACATGATGCGCTTCTCGAGCGGCGTGGATTACGCGCTTTGCAACGGCGTTTTCAACGCGAGGTTCGGCGAGGGCGGCATCCACGACAGGATAGAGGGCGCTCTCGAGCACTTCAGGTCCAGAAGCCTTCCGATGCTCTGGTGGGTCGGCCCTTCCACGCTCCCTGCCGGCCTGGGGGGCGCTCTCGAGAAGCACGGGCTGGTGCTGGCCCAGGAGGCCCCCGGGATGGCAGTAGAGCTTTCGGCGCTGGGGGATGCGGAGGCGCCGCCAGGGGCGCGAATCGCCTCGGTCGACAGCGAAGATGGCCTCGCGGACTGGGCCGGGGTGTTTCAACGGGGTTACGAGATACCCGACTTCGTCACCGAATTTTTCACCGGCGCCATTCGGCTCGCGGGGCTCGGGGCGACCTGCCCTTTCAGGCACTTTGTCGGCTACCAGGACGATACGCCCACCGCTTGCTCTTCAACCTTCTCGGACGGCGAGGTGGTCGGCCTCTACAACGTCGCGACGTTGCCCGAGTGCCGCGGCGCCGGGATGGGTGCGCTCGTGAGCCTGGCCCCACAGCTGGACGCGAGGGCGGGCGGCTGCCGTCTGGGTATCCTCCACGCGACGGAAATGGGCCTTCCGGTGTACCGCAGGCTTGGCTTCGAGGAGCACTGCGTCATCAAGGCTTACCTCCACCAGGCTGCAGCCGAAGACTGAGGGGCCGGCCTGCTCCCCGTGTCATGTCACAGGCCGAGGGGCTCGGCGACCAGGTAGACCTTGAGGTCGGTCAGTATCGGCTTGCGGCTGATGATAGTGGTCACCCTGCATATGTTCATGGGCTCGCCGCAGTCCACGCAGCGCCCCTTCGTCACGCAGGGCAGGTCCATGCCCAGCCTGCGGGCATTGGCGGGCGCGGCGACGTTCCTTATGCGAGAGAACGCCTCCTGGCGGTTTTCGACCAGCTTGTTGGCGCCGGCGAGCACTATCACCGTCTGAGGCCCGAAAATCATTCCCGCGACCCTGTTTCCCATGCCGTCTGTATTGATAAGCTCTCCCTCCATGGTTATGGAGTTGCTCGAGCAGAGGAAGTACGGGCACGTGATGGCCTCCTTGCGAACTTCGAGGCTCTCCTCAAATCCCATCTCCGGCCTGTGGTACACGACCTCGTCGCCGCGCTCCTCCAGAAGCTCCAGCACTCCGGTCTCCCGCAGGGTCACAGACCCCCCCGCTCCGACCTTCGAGCCTCGTGGGATGAGCTCGAGGACCGCCTCGGCCGCCCTCTCCTGGTTATCGAACCACCTGGCTTCGAACCAGCGCTTCCCCAGCGCTTTGACCGCCGCCTCGCAGCGGGATTCGTAGTAGCCGTGTCGCACGTCATCAAAATCCTCAGGCATGTCTGCTCCTCCCGGATAGCGCTGTGTGAAGTATATACCGCGTCCCCCTTCGAGACGAAAGAAGCATTTCCTCCGAGTTGGGCAGGGAGGTCAGAGGGCGGGCTCCGGCGAAACCTGTTAAGGTAAATCAGCCGGAACGGTCAAATCTGAGAGTAAAAGCGAGGAATTCAGCATTTGGTCCAGCGGGGCCAGGGAAAAGGAGGAGAGGCATGACGGAAGGTTATTGCGTGAAGTGCAAGGAGAAGCGCGAGATGAAAGAGCCCGAGGAAGTCATCATGAAGAACAAGATGAAGGCCATGAAGGGCACCTGCCCCAAGTGCGGGACCAAGATATTCAAGATCACGGGGAAAGCATAAGGTATCCCGCTTTGCGCTTATCTCTAAGAGACCCGGCCCCAAGCGGCCGGGTCTCCGTGTTCGGGCGCGGGTACCGCGCGTGGCCTCAGGGGGACGTGCGCGTGTCATGAGGTCACATCACCGGCACATCTCCTCCGAAGGCGATCCCTCGACCGACGGGCGCCCCATGCGCAAGGCGCGTATGTACGACCTCGGTTGCGCGATGCTTTTCGGGCTCGACATGCGGCTCTGGCGGATGGCGCTCGAAATAGCCGAAGCGAAACCCGGGGAGAGCGTGCTGGACGTCGGCTGCGGGACTGGCAGGTTGACACTGGCCGCCGGCGCCCACGTAGGCCCCAACGGCCGGGCGCAAGGAGTGGACGCGGCCCCGGAGATGATAGAGGTCGCGCGACGCAAAGCGGTGCGCGCACGCTCGAACGCTCATTTCCAGGTCGGCCTCATCGAAGATCTGCCTTTCGCGGACGGCGGCTTCGACCTGGTGATGAACACGCTGGTCATGCACCACCTTCCGTCCGATGTGAAACGCGCCGGCCTGGCGGAAGTCTACCGGGTACTCAAGCCGGGCGGCCGATTCGTGGCGGTCGACCTGCAGCCACCGGACGCGCCGGTCGCGAATCTCCTCGCCCGCCTCTTCCTGGGCGACCACATGGCAGGCAGTGACATCACCGACTCGCTGGCACCCATGCGCGAGGCCGGATTCTCGGGAGTCGAGAGCGGCCCCTCCCCGAACAGCTGGTTCGCCTTCGCCCGCGGCACGAGATAGACGGATCACGCGCTTGACACCAACCGGCCGAGGCCTACCATTCTTTATGTGTAATCCGGCATGGTACAATCCCTTACCTGTCGGCGAGTAAACAGGAGTTGCGATGTTCGATAGCCTGGGTGACCGGCTCCAGGACGTGTTCGCGAAGCTGCGTGGACGCGGCAAGCTGAACGAGAAAGACGTCGACGAGGCCATGCGGGAGATACGACTGGTCCTGCTGGAGTCCGACGTCAACTTCAAGGTCGTCAAGGAGTTTGTCGCGCGCGTCAGGGAGCGCGCCATCGGCGAGGAAGTCGTCAAGAGCGTCACCCCCGCCCAGCAGGTGGTGAAGATAGTCTACGACGAGATGACCGACGTCCTTGGCGGAAAGACCGACCCGCTCAAGTTCGCTAGCCATCCGCCCTCTATCATCATGCTGGTGGGCTTGCAGGGCAGCGGTAAGACCACCGCCGCCGCCAAGCTCGCGGTCATGCTCAGGCACCAGGGGCGAGACCCCATTCTTGTCGCGGCCGACGTCTACCGCCCGGCGGCCGTCGAGCAGCTCCAGACGCTGGGCTCCCAGATAGACGTCCCCGTCGTCCACTTCAAGCACAAGAGCGCGCTGGAGATAGCCGAGGAGGCGGTCAGGGAGGCGACCCGCAAGGGAAACGACCTGGTCATCCTGGACACCGCCGGCCGCCTGCACATCGACAAGGAGATGATGCAGGAGCTGGTCGACATCAAGGGCTCGGTGCACCCCAGCGAGACACTCCTGGTGGTGGATGCCATGACCGGTCAGGATGCGGTCAACGTGGCTCAGTCGTTTCTGGAGCAGCTCGACTTCGACGGTGTCATCATCACCAAGATGGACGGCGACGCCCGCGGAGGCGCGGCGCTGTCCATGAAGTCCGTAACCGGCAGGCCGATAAAGCTCGCCTCCACAGGTGAGAAGGTGGACGACCTCGAGCCGTTCCACCCCGACCGGGTGGCCTCTCGCATCCTGGGCATGGGCGACGTCGTGACCCTGGTGGAGAAGGCCGAGGAGTCCATGACCGAGGAGCGCGCCCGCAAGCTCGAGGAGAAGCTGCGCAAACACAAGTTCGACTTCGAGGACTTCCTGGAGCAGATGCAGCAGCTGCGC
Source organism: Candidatus Geothermincolia bacterium (assembly GCA_038326775.1). Classification (GTDB taxonomy): domain Bacteria; phylum Actinomycetota; class Geothermincolia; order Fen-727; family Anoxymicrobiaceae; genus DYIU01. The sequence goes on along the minus strand of JBBQKJ010000007.1, from coordinate 57,279 downwards.
CAGATGGGCGGCCTGTCCAAGGTCCTGGAGATGGTGCCGGGCATGGGCGGAATGGCGCGGCAGTCCGGGCTCGAGGTCGATGACCGCCGCATCAAGAAGATAGAGGCCATAATCCGGTCCATGACCGCCGAGGAGAGAAAGAACCCGCAGGTGCTCAACGCCGGCCGCAGGAGGCGCATCGCCGCGGGCAGCGGTACCAGCACCCAGGACGTGAATCAGCTGGTCAAACAGTTCGGCCAGATGCAGAAGATGCTGAAAGCTTTTTCCGGCAAGGGCTCCCAGATGGGGATGATGAAAAAGCTCTTTCCTTTCTGATGGAGCCTTTTTTGCTACAATAGAATGGAACATAAGGAGGATATTCTTGGTTAAGATCAGATTACGGCGAATGGGGAAGAAGAAGCAACCGGCCTACCGCATAGTGGTGGCAGACTCGCGAATGCCCCGCGACGGTCGGTACATCGAGTCGCTGGGTCATTACAACCCGCTGACCGAGCCGTCGACCATCGAGCTCAACGGCGAGAGGGCGTTGTACTGGCTCGGACAGGGTGCCCAACCCAGCAACCAGGTTCAGAACCTCATGAAGATCAAGGGTGTATGGGAGCAGTTCCAGAGTTCCAAGAAGAAGTAGCGGCACACACTCACACCTGGTACCGACAACTGGAGGCTCGGAACATGAAGGAACTACTCGAGTACCTGGCAAAAGCGCTGGTCGACAACCCCGACGACGTGCAGATCGAGATGATAGAAGGCGAGCGCTCGGTCATCCTGCAGCTCAGGGTACATCCGGACGATGTAGGAAAGGTCATAGGCAAGCAGGGCCGCATCGCCAATGCGCTCCGCACCCTGGTCAAGGCGGCGGCCACCAAGCAGGGCAAGAACGCGATAGTCGAGATACTTGATTGAGTGAATCCAGCGATGAACCGGGAGGCGACGATCTCCTGGTGGTGGGCAGAGTGATCCGGCCCCACGGCATTCGTGGGGCCGTAATCGTAGCGCCGGAAAGCGACTGGCCCGAGCGCTTCGACGAAGGCGCCTCCCTTCTGATGGAAGCGCCCGGGGGCAGGCGCGAGCACGTAACGGTGGAATCCGCCACCCCTCACAAGGGAAAATTGCTGGTCTGCCTCGCCGGGGTGGGCGACAGGGACACCGCGGAAAAGCTCAATGGGCGCTATCTTCTGGTGCGCGCCCGCGACGCCGCTCCCCTGGGTGAGAACGAGTACTGGGCCCACGACCTGGTCGGGATGAGCGTGGTGGAGGAGGACGGCCGGGTTTTGGGGGAGGTGGGCGAGGTGATCTTCGGCCACGCGCAGGACCTGCTGGCGGTTCGCGGGGTGGACAAAGAGTTCCAGGTGCCGTTAGTGGGGGAGTTCGTGAAGAGCGTGGATACCGGCGAGCGGGTAATAGTCGTGAAGGTGATAGAAGGGATGGTGCCTTGATTGAAGGTCCACGTCTTCTGTGCGCTTCCCGAGGTTCTCGCCTCGCCGCTGGGGGCAGGCGTTCTCAGGCGCGCCGGTGAGGCCGGGGCGCTGGAGGTCCTCCTTCACGACCTGCACGAGCTGTCGCCGGACCCGCACCACAAGGTCGATGACGCTCCTTACGGTGGCGGTCCGGGAATGGTGCTGAGGGTGGACGTGGTGGCGCATGCAGTCGAGAGCGTCTTCGGCGGCGACTTCTCGGAGCTGCGGGACCGGCTCCCGGTCATACTGCTCACACCGCAGGGGGAGCGATTCAACCAGGAGACGGCGCGTGCCCTGGCCTCCGAGGAGACTCTGGTTTTCGTGTGCGGGCGCTACGAGGGAGTGGACGAGCGCGTGCGCGAGCACCTGGCCGGCCGGGAGATATCGGTGGGTGACTTCGTCCTGTCGGGGGGAGAGATCGCGGCCGCGGTCGTGCTCGAAGCGGTGGCTCGCCTGCTGCCGGGCGCGCTGGGCAACAGCGAGTCGCTGGCCGAGGAGTCGTTCGCCCGTCCACTGCTGGAGTACCCGCACTACACCAGGCCGGCGAGCTACCGTGGCTGGGATGTCCCGGAGGTGCTTATCTCCGGAGACCACGGGCGCATAAAGCAGTGGCGAGAGGCCCAGGCGCTGGAGCGCACCCGCAGGCGCCGCCCCGACCTGCTGTAATAATCGGGGTCAGATCTGATTTCATTAGTTCTTGGCGGTGGCACAGCCAGGGGGATGCAACTAATGAAATCAGATCTGACCCCAGGTATTAATGTTCCACAGGTGGGGCTCTTCTGCTATAGTTTACGAGTCTTACGGGGCGCCAACGGCCGGGAGAGGGAAGATGAAAGAGATAGAGACCATAGAGCGGAGCCAGATGCGGGAAGGCATAATGCCTTTCCAGCCTGGCGATACCATAAAGGTCACCGTCGAGATAAAGGAAGCCAGCGGGACCGGCGAGAAGAGGACCGTACGTACGCGCACCCAGGCCTTTCAAGGCCTTGTGATAAAGCGGCAGGGCTCGGGGGCACGCGAGACGTTCACGGTACGGAAGATATCGTTCGGGGTGGGCGTGGAGCGAACCTTCCCCGTTCACTCGCCCCTGATAAAGGACATCGAGATGGTCCAGGAAGGCGATGTCAGGAGGGCCAAGCTCTATTACATCCGCGACAAGGTGGGCAAGGCCGCTCGCGTTAAGAAGAAAAAATTCACGAGCTGACTCATACTGGGCCTCTAAATGGCTGAAGATAACAACCGGCGGGATGCCGAGCAGGGCTTTGACAGCAAAGCCGGACAGACCACACCAGCGCCGCTGGAGGTCCCAGAGTATTCTGAGCCTCACCTCATCCAGCACAAGGATGAGCCGCATCGACGGAAGGCGACGTTCTGGGAAGCGCTGAGAGAGGTCCTGGTAATACTCCTCATCGCCGCCGTCGTGGCGATATTCATCCAGTCGTTCTTCCTGAAGGCGTTTGTCATCCCGTCATCTTCGATGAGCCCTACCCTCCAGATCGGGGACAGGGTGATGGTAGAGAAGCTTACCTACTACTTCAGGAAACCGCGCAGGGGCGATATCATAGTTTTCAGATTTCCCCCGACCGCGCCGCAGGCCACGAACACCACCAACTTGCTCTACTGGCCGTTCGAGCAGATAGGTGAGACAGTGCGGCTCACCCACCGCACCGGCTCGTCGCCTTACGTGAAGCGGGTGATCGCCACGGAGGGCGAGACTCTCGAGATGCGCAAGGGACAGGTCTACATAGACGGCAAGGAGATCAAAGAAGATTACAAGGTCCCGGACTCGTACGACATGCCTCCGACGAAGATACCGAAGGGGCAGCTGTTCGCGATGGGCGATAACCGGCCGAACTCCCGTGACAGCCGGTTCTGGGGATACGTACCGATGAGGAGCGTTATCGGGAAGGTGTTCTTGATATGGTGGCCTCCCAGCCATTTCGGTTTGCCCAGGAGCTAGGCGGCCCACCGCCGGAACGAGCGCTCGCGCGCGAAGCCGCGGTCGATACTGCCAACCTCTCCATCCGCGAGATACGCGCGCTCCTCGCCTCTCTCGGGAAGCCAGACCCTGCGCTGTACGCGAGGCTCGCCAGGGACCCCAGGGCGACCGCCCGCCAGCTCGGCTACAGCGCTCTTTGCAAGGGTCGGAGCCTCGCCGCCAACGAGGACATATTTCGGGACGGCGGCATACGGTTCCTCGCGGGCGCTGACGAGGCGGGACGCGGCGCGCTGGCCGGCCCGCTGGTCGCCGCTGCGGTGATGTTCGACCCTGGCGAGGTGGTTGAGGGCGCCAACGACTCGAAGAAGCTCACCCCGAAACGCCGGGAGGAGCTTTACGATGAGATCATCGCCAGGGCGCAGAGCGTGTCCGTGGTGTTCATCGACACGGGGCTCATAGACCGGTGGGGCATCCAGCCGATGAACCTGCAGGCGCTCGGGGGGGCCCTTGCCGGGATAGACGACCGGTGCCAGCGCGCCATCTGCGACCACTTCTCGCCGGCGGGCTGCCCCGTGCCGACGTTCGGCGTCCCCAAGGCAGATGAGACGTTCCAGTCGGTGGCGGCGGCCAGCATAGTGGCCAAGGTCGAACGCGACAGGGTGATGAGGGCGCTCCACCGGCGTTTCCCCCGGTATAATTTCGCTCAGAACAAGGGTTACGCTAGCGGTGAGCACCTCCGCGCGCTCGCCGCGCACGGGCCGTCTCCGTTCCACCGGCTTTCCTTTTCCGGTGTGCTTCCCGACGACGAGATGAGCCTCTGGGAGAGCGCCGGTGCCGAAGAGTGACCGCAGGGCCCTGGGCATCCTGGGGGAGGACATCGCGTGCCGCTACCTCGAGGACCACGGCTTCAGCATCACCGAGCGTAACTGGCGGACGCGGACGGGCGAGCTCGACATGATCGCCCGCGCGGGAGGGCTCACCGTGTTCGTGGAGGTCAAGGCCAGGCGCAGCCGGACCTTCGGCGAGCCGGAAGAAGCGGTGACGCCGGCCAAGACGCGAAGGATAAGGGGCCTCGCCATGGAGTACCTGGCGTCCGAGGGACGCTCGCCCGAGGTTCGTTTCGACGTCATAAGCGTGCTGTTCGACCCGGACGGCGAACTGCTCGAGCTCCGCCACATCCCGGACGCGTTTTAGCGGGGGTCCGGGCCGGCGTACATGCATCCGCAAACCGTCCCCGCGTCTTTCAGCGAAGCTTCACGAGACAGGATTGAGGCCAGATTTATTATAATCACGGGCATGGGTAAGAAGTTCGCGGGATTCATCAGGAAAAGAGGGCCCGGGCTCGTCATCATACTGGCGTTCATCCTGCTTGCGATGGTGTTCACCCGGCCGCTGTTGACCCAGGGGCGAGACCATGCCTACAAGAACCCCTACGACCCGACTTTCCAGGCTTGGACGCTGGCCTGGGACGCCAGGTCCATAACGCAGAACCCTTTCAACCTTTTTAACGCCAACATCTTCTTCCCGAACCCCGACACCCTGGCGTACTCCGACCACCAGTTTGTGACCGCGGTGATGGCTTTGCCCCTGCTGGGCATCACAGGTAACCCGATGCAGACGGCCAACTACATGCTTATCTTCAACTTCTTCCTCTGCGAGGTGGGCGCTTACCTCCTCGTGGTGCACCTGACGCGAAGCAGGACCGCGGGGGTGGTAGCCGGCATCGCCTTCGCTTTCGCGCCGGCGAGGCTCGCCCACATGGGGCACCTCCAGCTATCGGCCGCGGCGTTCATCCCGCTATGCCTGCTTTTCCTGCACCGGTACTCGGAGGAGGGCAAGCCGGTCGACGCTGTCCTCTGCGGGCTTTTCTTCGTGCTGGAGGCGCTCTCGACCTGGTACTACGCCATGATCCTGGCGTTCGCGATCCTGGTCTTCCTGGTGGTACGGCTGGTCATGAAGCCGCGGGCGTTCACCTTGAGGTGGACCTTGAGCCTGGTGGTCGTGCTGGCGTTCGCGGGCGCGATAATCCTCCCGTTCGCCATGCCTTACCTGCGGGTGCAGGGCGGGCAGAAGCGCTTTGAGCGCAAGATGGGGGAGGTCGACCTTTTCAGCGCGGACGTGACGGACTTCGCGGTGGCCCCGGCGGAGAACAAGCTCTGGGGGAAGACTGCCGCCGGCCTGCGTGAAGGGACGAACAAGAGAGGCGGGCAGACAGAGCGCTCCCTTTTCCCGGGCCTGGTCCCCCTCATCCTCGGGGCGGCGGGTGCCGCGTACCTGTTCGCAAAGGGAAAGGGCGCCGCCCGTTTTGACGTCCGTTATTACGTCACGCTTATCGCGGCTTCGTTCGTGATGTGCCTGGGCAGCTCCCTTTTCATCTTCGGACACAGGCTTGACCTGCCAATGCCATACGAGCTTTTCTACCACCTTTTCCCCGGGTTCAAGGTCATGCGCGTCCCGCCACGCTTCGTCGTTCTCATTGCGCTGTCCCTGGCGGTGCTCTCCGGCTTTGCGGTCAGGGGCATTCTCTCCTGGCTCTCGAAGCGAAAAGGCAAGGCGGTCCTCTCCGCGCTCGCCACGGTCCTGATACTCGCGCTTCTCCTTACCGACCTGATGTCGGCGGGGCTTCCGATGTTCGAGGTGCCGCCCAAAGAGGAGTTCCCGGCGGTCTACACCTGGCTAAAGAACCAGCCCGGCCCCACACCGACCGTCGAGCTCCCGCTTGCCGATTACAACCAGCGGACCTACGCCGCCGGGCTGCAGTACGAGGAAACCTGGGCCCCGCGCGAGGCCTGGTACACCTACTTCTCGACCCTTCACTGGAAGAGGATATTCAACGGCTACAGCGGGTTCATACCCGACTCCTACTATAAAGGGGTGAAGGCGACCAGCGACTTCCCGTCGCAGGGAGCGGTTGACTTCTTCAAGAAGGAGGGGGTCGAGTTTGTGATAGTGCACGGAAAGCTCCTGGAGCCCGCGCGGCTCCAAAGTGTGCTCGGTTGGGCCGCCGATCACGACGACTTCAACCTCCTGCGGAGGTTCGGCACGGACTACCTTTTCCGGATTGCTCGAGCGGCACGCAAAGACGGGTGACTGAATGGTGAAGCAGGCGTACAACTACAGTTTCAGTGGGACGGTCGACACCCGGCGGCTTGCTGAAGCCGCGGCTCTTTCCGTGGAGCGCCAGGTAAACCGAGCCTGGCTATCCCCGTTGGATTTCAATATGTGAGTATCATTCCCCCCAGGGTCAGCCCCGCACCCGTGCCCAGAAGCAGTGCTTTGTCCCCACGGGCGAGCCGGCCCTGTTTTATCGCCTCGTAGAGCGCGTTTGGAAGCGAGGCCGCGATACAGTTGCCGACCGTCTCGATCGTTTTCACTACACGATCCTGGTCCATTCCAAAAATGCTGTGGGCTTCAAGCGCCACTTTGCTGGCCTGGTGGGGTACGACCAGCTTGATGTCACCAAGCCCTTTTGACAGGCCCGGCCGCAGTCTTTCCAGGAAATCCAGAGCGTGTTTCAACGTGGATTTCAGCACCGACGGACCATCCATCTGGAAGTAATAATCCTCTTTCCTGGTCTCGGGAAAAATGGGATTCAGGCGTGTTCCGCCGCCGGGGATCTGCGTGAACCCGGCCGCATATCCGTAGGTCTCGAAGTGGGCCGCGTGGACACAACTCGATTCACCTTCCGGCGTTCGGATCAGAACGGCCGCCGCCGCCAGGTCACCGAAAAGGGTGCTGCTTTCCCGGTGTTTGAAGTTAAGATTGTTCGATGAGATATCAGAGGAGACTATAAGGATCTTCTTGTGGCGTCCTGTCGCAAGCAGGTTGGAGCAAACATCCAGACCCGACAGGAAGCTGAGCCACGTGGTATTAATTGTCATGCATGATATCCCGGAGTTGCCAAGGCCAAGCTCTCGCTGAATGAGGCAACTGGTAGGCCGACATCCATCAATTAACCCTTGCGATGCCAGCATCAAACCACTTGTAGTACCTTTCGACACGGTTGAGCAGATTCCATAGTTTTCTCGTCACCCGGCCTTGTCATGTCGCCTACAGGCCACCTGGTTCTCTGTTGTCCGGGGACAGTAATCTCTGCAAGTCGGACCGGAACATCTTTGAACTCTCAACAGTTGCCTTGGAGAAGGCCGGGCAACCTGCCGAGACATGCCGCGAGAACTCCGGCTGGAGGTGGATACTGGCCATGGCTGAGGGCAGGATGACTCGTGTTAGACGCAACCGCCGCGCCGAGAGTACCCCGGCCGCTTTCGAACGAGCAGCGGTCGCGGTGGCCGCGGCCCTGGCGGCCTTCTCGCTCCTATTCGCGGCCGGCTGCGCGGTAGATGAGGGCCTGAAGCTGACGCCCGCGCTGGTGCTGGCGCGTTCAGTCGAGGAGTTACTCTCGTTGAAGAGCTATCGCTATAGCGGCACCACCAGCCTCGATATAGCGGGCAGGCCGGAGCTGGACAATAAGGCCGCCTTCACCACCGAGCTTGCTTCCAACGGAGGTGGCGCCCTCGACGGGCACATGGTGGTCGATTCCCCCGGCGGTTCTTACGAGACATACACCCGTGACGGCGTGAGGTACACGCGGGTCGAGGGAAGTGACTGGTACAGAGTCGAAGGCGATCCCGGTATGGTCTCCGCAAATGCGCGCCGCGTAATAGCAAGGTTCGCCGACCTGGTGGACAACTGCGCGCTCGAAAGCCAGACCGCTCATGACTACACGATATCCTTTTCTATGGGTGAGAAGTACCGGCTGGGCGCGTCCGCCATCGTGGGGCCCGAACAGGGCACTTGCAGCCTTCCACCTACGGCCTGGACGTCTACTCGAACCCTAACGGCAAGACCGACATGACGATAACCGTCGATAAGGCGACCATGCGGATGAAGCGGGTGTTGATGAAGGTCACAATTCCGTCGATCGCCGAAACGCCGGAGGTCACCGTTACAACCAGGGGCGCGTACTCGGGTTTCAACGCACCCGCGAGCGTCAAACCAAAGCTCCGTGCCGGCTGAAACAACACGAGCCAGGCCACCAGAGCCACCCCTCTTACGGGGTGCTTTCGACTTACACCGCACTTCATCAACGGCGCAGGCTTGTCCGATGTGCTTGCTTAGCTTATAATATGCTTGTAATGCTCAACCGCGGAGGCGGAATTGTTAGCGAAGGTACTCGGCGCGACGCTGGTGGGCATGGAAGCGCACGCCATCGAGGTGGAGGTCGACATAACCAACGGCCTGCCGGCGTTCGAGATAGTGGGGCTGCCCGATGCCGCCCTGCGCGAGTCACGCATCCGGGTCAAGTCAGCGGTTCGCAACTCGTGCTTCGAGTTTCCAAACCGCCGCATCCATGTGAACCTGGCCCCGGCGGACATCAAGAAAGAGGGGCCTTCTTTCGACCTTCCTCTAGCGCTCGCCATTCTCGAGGCGACCGGCCAGTTTCGACTGGAGCAGGCAACCGATTTTCAGGCGGCGGGCGAGCTTTCGCTGGATGGCAGGGTCCGCGAGATACCTGGCGCGCTCTCCATCGCCATCGGCGCACGGGAGCGCGGGGCTTCGTTCCTGCTGGTGCCCGCCGGCAACACCGGTGAGGCCGCCCTGGTTTCCGGCATCCCGATCTACGGGGTGGGCAGCCTTCGCGAAGCGGTCGGTTTCCTGGAGGGCACTCTCTGTCTTGAGCAGGCTGTCAGCGAGCCCGGCGACAGGCTTACCGTGCGTGGCGCGATGGGCCCTGACCTCGCTGAGGTCCGTGGTCAGGAGGCGGCCAGGCGGGCTTTAGAGGTGGCAGCGGCGGGAGGGCACAACCTGCTCATGGTGGGGCCGCCGGGCTCGGGGAAGACGATGCTCGCCCGGCGCCTGCCGGGCATACTGCCGCCGCTCTCCCTCGAGGAGGCGCTCGAGGTGACCCGCATACACAGCGTGGCCGGGCTGGTCCCGCCGGGCGGCTCGCTCATCGACTCAAGGCCGTTCCGCACGCCGCACAACTCGATCAGCGCCGTAGGTCTCATCGGCGGAGGCGTACCGCTTCCCAAGCCCGGGGAGGTCTCACTGGCGCACGGCGGCGTTCTCTATCTCGACGAGCTCACGCTCTATCCCCGCAACGCCCTCGAGTCGTTGCGGGGGCCGCTGGAGGACAACCAGGTGACACTAGTCCGCTCGATGGTCACCGTCACCTACCCGGCCCGCTTCAGCATGGTCGCCTCCATGAACCCCTGCCCTTGCGGCTACCTCGGCGACACGCGCCACGAGTGTGTTTGCGCGGTGGGTGACATCCAGAGATACCGCTCGCGCATCTCGGGGCCCCTTCTCGACCGCATAGACATCCAGGTCGAGGTACCCCGCCTGACCCGCCGCCACCTGCAGGAGAGGTCACACGGCGAGAACTCCAGCTCGGTTAGCCGGAGGGTGATCGCCGCCCGAAGGCTCCAGGAGGCACGCCTCGAGGGCACCGGCGCCTACTGCAACGCGTCCATGACCCACGCTCTCGTGGAGAAGCTGTGCCGGGCTTCGGTCGAGGGCGAGCGCTTTCTCGGGCTCGCGGTCGAGCGGCTGGGTCTGTCCGCCCGCTCATATCACCGGGTCCTCAAGGTCGCGCGCACCATCGCCGACCTGGCGGCCAGCGAAACCATGGAGGTCGAGCACATCGCCGAGGCGGTGCAGTATCGCTGTCTCGAGAGGTCGATGTTCACCTGCGGGGCCAGGGGCTGATGGACCCCGCCCTGCCACGGGAGAAGGCCGAGCTCGTAGCCCTGTGCTCGCTTCCGGGCGCCACCCACAAGCGGGTTCGCGACCTGCTTACGCTCTTCGGGTCGCCGGCCGGCGCGTGGGACGCGGTCCGCGCGGGAAAGGCCGGCGGCCGCGCTTCCGCAGAGCCGCTCTCTCGCTGGCGAGAGATGGCCCTCGAGCGTGACCCCGAAACCGAGTTCGAGTCAATGGAGGAGGGCGGCATATCCGCGGTGGTGCGGGGAGAGCCCGGCTATCCCACGATGCTCGACGAGTTGAGCGATGCGCCGTGGGTGCTCTTCTACAGGGGGCGCCTGGCGGGCCAGGCAGCGAGCGTGGCGGTGGTGGGCTCGCGCAAGGCGACCCCCTACGGCCTGGAGGTCGCGCGCTGGCTTTCCAGGGAGATTGCCCTCCGAGGGGTCAACGTGGTCAGCGGAGCGGCGTACGGTATCGACTCCGCCGCCCATTCGGGCGCTCTTGAGGGCGGCGGGTTCACCACCGCCGTTCTCGGCTGCGGGGTCGATGTCGCATACCCCAGGTCAAACTCCTCCCTGTTCCGTCGCATCGCCAGAGACGGCTGCATCATCTCCGAGTACACCCCCGGGACTCCTCCGGCAAGGCCCCGCTTCCCGGAGAGGAACCGGATAATCGCAGGGATGTCCCTGGCGGTAGTGGTCGTCGAGGCGTCAGAGAAAAGCGGCGCGTTTATCACGGTTGACTTCGCGCTGGCGCAGGGACGCGAGATATTTGCCGTGCCGGGCCAGCTCTTCTCCCCGAGCAGCAGGGGCGCAAACGCGCTCATAAAGAGCGGCGCCTCGCTGGTAACCGGACCGGCTGACATCCTGGCCGAACTCGGGCTTGACGCGCCCGCGACCGGTTTGCCACTCCGGCCGGCGCTCACAACGCCGGCACATCCCTCCGAGGAGAAGCTCGCGCTTGCCATGGCCGGCGGAATCTCCCAGGTCGAAGGGCTTTCAAAGGAGGCCGGCCTCACAACCGCCGAGGTGCTCGCCGTCCTTTCGCGGATGGAGGTAAGTGGCGCGGTGGTCCGTGGCCCTGGCGGCAACTACTACAACGCGGCAACCTGAGCTAAAACCGCACCGCGAAGCACGGGACCTCCTGGCACAGGCGCAACAGGTTGACCCGCCGGCCCTCGAACAACAGCGGCACCCTCCTACAGCGATACATGGGGACCACTACCCTTACGCACTCCAGGCCGGCGCCATCGAGACGAGGGCGCTCCGGGCGTGGGCGGCAAACCCGCCAGCCCATTCAAAAGTCACATTAGTTGACAATATTATAATATATTACTATATAGTGCTATAATGTAACACACGGTGTGGGTGCTCGAGCCGCCTTATGCGTTCGAGCCGGTGACACAGATATGACGGAAAGCGTGTCGTTTTCAAGGAAGTGGGCAGCCGGCACAGTATTATTCCAGGTATGACAGCGCGGGTGGCGGATGGCAGGTACAGGTGTGACCGACGCAGATCTCTTTATTAACCGGGTGGTGCAGGCGTTCCTGGACAACCTGGCGGGTGTCAGGAACCTGTCACCAAACACTGTGGCGGCTTATCGCCGCGACCTGGCCCACTTCGCCGATTTCCTCCAGAGGGCGGGCATCGACGACCTCTCGATGGTGGACCACAGGACTATGCGAAGCTTCCTGGCCAACCAGCAGACACGCGGTTACGCGCGGACGTCGGTAGCACGCAGAAGCGCGTGCCTGCGGGCTTTCTTCCACTTTCTGACGGATAACGGCATCCTTGCAAACGACCCCTCAACGACCCTGACCTTCCCCGTGAAGGGAAGAAGGCTGCCGCGCTTTCTAACCGAGCGTGAGGCCGAGGCGCTCACGGAGGCTCCGGTGGAGGCTTCCGAGCTGGGCATCCGGGACCACGCTATAATAGAGGTGCTCTACGCGACGGGAATGCGCGTCGGTGAGCTGTGTGGCATGCGTCTTGCCGACGTGGACCTCGACGCGGGTGTCTTCAGGGTGGTCGGGAAGGGCGACCGCGAGCGGGTGGTGCTCGCGGGGGAGCCGGCCGTTCAAGCACTCCTGGAATACCTGCGAAGCGCCAGGCCACTACTCGTGCGGGAAAGTCCATATAATGGGGAAGCCGTCTTCCTGGGGAAGCGAGGCTCACCGATCGACCCGCGGCAGGTACGCAGGATAGTCGACCGCGAAGCGAAAGCGAACGTGGGAGGTGAAGGCCTGAGCCCTCATGCGCTCAGGCATAGCTTCGCCACACACATGCTCGCCAACGGCGCCGATTTGAGGACGGTACAGGAGCTCCTGGGGCACAAGAACGTGGCCACGACACAGATATACACGCATTTGACCCGAGCCGAGGTCAGGGAAGCATATGACAACAGCCACCCGCGAGCTTGAAAGGCGCGCCTGGAGATGACGCGAACCACCACCGGCCCCGGTGAGCTGAACAGCGCGCAGGGCAAGAAGCCGGCGACAGCCCGGAAGAAGCCGTCCCCCTCCAGGAGGCTCGAAGCGGATGTCGACTCCGACGCTCTCTGGGCCGACTACAAGAAGACCCACTCTCCGGAGACGCGGGAGAAGGTCATCCTCCACTACGCTCCCCTGGTCAAGTACGTAGCGGGCCGCGTGTCCACCGGGCTGCCTCCGTCGGTCGAGTTCGGCGACCTGGTGAGCTACGGGGTTTTCGGCCTGCTGGACGCCATCGAGAAGTTCGACCCCGCTCGTGGGATCAAGTTCGAGACCTACGCCATCGCCCGCATAAAGGGCGCGATAATCGACGAACTGCGCGCGGAAGACTGGGTCCCGCGCTCGGTGCGCTTCCGAGCCCGCGAGATAGAGCGGGCCTACGTGGCCCTGGAGGGAGACCTTCACCGGGTGCCCACCGATGAGGAAGTGGCCGAGAAGATGGGCGTCAGCGTCGCGGAGTACCTCAACCTGTTGAGCAAGATGACGCTCATCTCCCTGGTCGCGCTCGACGAGCTGTGGACGGTCTCCGGTGACAGGCCGGACAAGATAAGCCTTGCCGACATCGTAGAGGATGTTAAGGTCAAGGACCCTTCCAAGACTTTCGAGATAGAGGAGATGAAAGACATGATCGCCGATGCGATCAACCGCTTGCCCGAGCGGGAGCGAATCGTCGTGACCCTCTACTACTTTGAAGGCTTGACCATGCGAGAGATCGGCGAAGTCCTTACGGTGACCGAGTCCCGTATCTGCCAGATGCACACCAAGGCCATACTTCGACTGCGGGGCCGCCTCGGCAGCTCCCTCGGCTACGATTACTCCTGAGGAGCGGGACGGCGAGTTGTTGCGGATTAAAAGCCCCTATATTACACTTGTGAAGATTTGCCTGCCCGTGGCGGCAAAAATACACACCCCGGCGACTTCGCTGCCGGTGCCCAAGGGTGGCAGCGAGGGGTGACACCGGGGGAGGAACAACCAGATTTGGAGGTAGCGAATGGCTGTAGTCACCATGAAGGAACTCCTGGAGGCGGGGGTTCACTTCGGCCACCAGACCCGCCGGTGGAACCCCAAGATGAAACCGTACATCTTCACCGAGCGGAACGACATCTACATCATCGACCTGCAGAAGACGCTCGTGCTTACCGGTGCCGCTTATAACGCGGTTAGAAACGCGGTCGGCGGCGGGGGCACCGTTCTCTTCGTGGGCACCAAGAAGCAGTCGCAGGAGGCGGTGAAAGAGCACGCCGAGCGCTGCGGAATGCCCTATGTGAACAGCCGCTGGCTGGGCGGCACGCTCACCAACTTCACCACCATCCATTCAAGGGTGATGCACCTCGAGGACCTCGAGCGGCGCGATCGTGAGGGCGAGCTGGAGCAGCTTCCCAAGAAGGAAGCGCTCCAACTGCGCCGGCGTGCCGAGAAGCTCAGGCGCAACCTGGAAGGCATCAGGACCATGCACCGGCTTCCTTCGATGGTCTTCGTCATGGACCCGAAGAAGGAGCACATCGCGGTCGCCGAGGGCCACAGGCTGGACATACCTATCGTGGGCCTGGTTGACACCAACTGCGACCCGGACGAGGTGGATTACGTGATACCCGGAAACGACGACGCCATCAGGGCGGCGAACCTCCTGTGCAGGGTCATAGCGGACGCGGCCATCGAGGGCCAGGGGATGATGGACGCGAGGCTGGCCGATGAGGTGGCCGAGAAAGAAGAGGCGGCACGCGTCAAGCTGGACAAGTCCCCCACCAGGCTGGGGGCGGCGGTCCCGGCGTTCAGCGCCTCGCCTGACGACATAGCGGGGCCGGACATGATGCCCGTATACTCCGGGGATCCCACGGTCGAGGGTGCGGCCGGGGACGTCAAGGAGGCGGTGGAGGAGACCGTGGGCGTGACCGTGCCCGTCGAGTCGGTGCCCGAGCCCGAGGCCCCCGCGGCCGGCGTGCCGGAGGTCAAATAGTACAGCGACCGGTAGAGCAAGCCGGATACCAACCAGGAGAGAATACATGGCAGAAACCGGGATATCGGCACAACAGGTCAAAGAGTTGAGGACAAAGACAGGCGTCGGCATGATGGACTGCAAGAAGGCCCTGATCGAATGCGGCGGCGATATGGAAAAGGCGACCCGGCTGCTGAGGGAGAAGGGGCTTGCCAGCGCAAAGAAGCGACAGGAGAAGACCGCCGAGCAGGGCGTAATAGAGACATACCTCCACATAGGGCAGCAGATAGGGTCCATGGTGGAGATAAACTGCGAGACAGACTTCGTGGCACGCAACAGCGAGTTCCTCGAACTCGCCCACCAGGTGGCGCTCCACGTCGTTGCCCATAAGCCGCAGTACCTCGACCGGGAGTCCGTGCCCGAGGAACTCGTGAGTGGCGAAAAAGAGATATTCAGGGCGAGGTGCCAGGCGGAAGCCAGGCCGGAGAAGGTGTGGGACCGTATCATCGGCGGCATGCTCGACAAGTACTTTCAGGACATCTGCCTGCTGGAGCAGCCGTTCGTCAAGGACCCATCCATGACTGTGGCCGAGCTCGTTACGCAGGCATCGGTGAAGATGGGAGAGAAGGTGGAGATACGCAGGTTCGTTCGCTACCAGGTGGGTGAGGAAAAGTAGCGGGGCTCGCGCGGCAGACCGTGGAGGGGGAGGGCAGGCATGTCGGGATTCGGCGGCGGAAAGCCCGAGTTGAAACGGGCGCTGGTCAAGGTATCCGGCGAAGCGTTCATGGACTCCTCCATCGGATACGGCATTGCTATTGACACGGTCCACGCCATGGCCGAGGAGCTCGCGGAGGTCCACGCCAATGGCATCCAGCTCGCCCTGGTGGTCGGGGGCGGCAACCTCTGGAGGGGTGGCGTCGAGAGCCGGAAAGGTATCGACCGGGCGAGCGCGGACTACATGGGGATGCTGGCGACGGTCATGAACGCGCTCGCCCTGCAGGACGCGCTCGAGAACCAGGGAGTTGACACCCGGGTTCAATCCGCAGTCACAATGCAGGAGATAGCCGAGCCGCACATCAGGCGCAAGGCCCTGCGGCACCTCGAGAAGGGCAGGATAGTCATCTTCGCGGGCGGGACAGGCAACCCGTATTTCAGCACTGACACCGCGGCGGCCCTGCGGGCACTGGAGATCAAGGCGGACGCGCTGCTCAAGGCGACCAAGGTCGATGGCGTGTACGATCGCGACCCGGTGGAGCACGCGGACGCGACCATGTTCGAGAGCCTGAGTTACCTCGATGTGCTCAACCGTGAGCTCCAGGTCATGGACGCCACGGCGATAAGCCTGTGCATGGACAACTCGCTTCCCATAGTGGTTTTCAACCTTTTCAAGCATGGGAACCTGGGGCGGCTCTGCTCGGGAGAGGATGTCGGGACGGTAGTCTGCAGCGAGAAGTGAAGGCGGCCGAGGCTGCCTGCGATCCGAGGGGTTTCAACATGGATGAGATAATGGCTGAAGCCGAGCGGAAGTTCAAGAAGGCGGTGGACGTAACCGCCCAGGAGTTCGGCACAATCCGGACCGGTCGCGCCTCCCCCTCTCTGATCGAGAGGATGCAGGTCAGCTACTACGGTGCGCCCACACCGCTGAACCAGCTGGCGACCATCAGCGCTCCTGAGCCGAGGTTGCTTGTGATACAGCCGTACGACCGCAACTGCATCTCCGATATCGAGAAAGCCATCACCCAGTCCGACCTGGGGCTGATGCCCTCCGACGACGGCGAGGTGGTCCGGCTCCCGGTCCCGCAGCTGACCGAGGAGAGACGCCACGAGCTGGCGAAGCTCGTCAAGATACGCGCGGAGGAGGGCAGGGTGGCGGTGCGCAACGTAAGGCGCGACGCCGTGGAGAACCTGCGCGAGGAAGAGAAAAAAGGAGATTCGACCAAGGATGACCTCCACCGCGGCGTCGACGAGATCCAGAAGCTGACGGACAGGTACATCAAGGAGATGGACGAGCTCATGGACAAGAAGATCAAGGAGCTCATGGAGATATAGCGGCGGGGAGGCCGAGGTGGAGGAAAGAAGCGCGCGACAGCAGCCCGAGAAGGGTGCGGTGATCGAGAAGGTGATAGGGGCGGTCCTCTTCGGGATCATATTCCTGGGGACCCTTATTTGGGGAGCGCTCCCGTTCACTTTCGGCGTTGCGCTGGCCGCCGTCATAGGCTCGGTGGAGCTTTTCAGCCTCTTCGAGACCAAGGGCCAGGCGACCCCCACCGCCGCGATAATCGGCATTGCCGGTTCGATCGCCTACGTGTTCCTTGCGCATTTCCGGCCTGTCGAGAGCTTCGGATACGTGACGGTGGCCCTGATATTCGTGAGCTTCATGTGGTACATGGTGGTCCTGCGGCATGTGAAGCCCACCAAGGCCGTGGCGCTTACGGTCTTCGCCCCGCTGCTGACAGGCTTCTGCCTTTCATACTTCGTGCTCCTGCGCGACTTCGCCGGCAAGACGAACACCAACCACAACAACGGCTGGTGGATAGTCCTCTTTCTCATCGCGCTTATATGGGTCTACGACATCTTCGCCTGGATGGTGGGGCGCAAGATAGGCAGGCACAAGCTGGCTCCGACCATCAGCCCCAACAAGAGCTGGGAGGGCACGGTGGCGGGCACCGTGGGCGCGCTGCTTGCCGCGGTCCTGTTCCGGCAGTTGATACAGTGGATACTGGGCGACAGCAAGTTCGGCTGGTTCTCGATATGGGTCGCGCTGGTTATCGGCGTAATAGTGGCCATTCTGGGCCCGCTGGGGGACCTCGCCGAATCGCTTGTCAAGAGGGACTACGGCGTCAAGGACATGGGCAGGCTCATCCCCGGTCACGGCGGCGTGATGGACAGGTTTGACTCCAGCTTCTTCACCGTGCCGGCCGTTTTCTTTTTCCTCTTCTACTTCGTTTTCTGAAAAGCCAGATGAACCCACCTTCCCTCAGATCAGGAGAGGCGTTGAAGGAAATCGCCATCCTCGGCTCAACGGGCTCGATAGGCGCGCAGGCCATCGAGGTCGTATCCGGGCTCGAGCAGGTTTCGATCACCGCGCTGAGCGCGCACTCCAACGGCGAGCTGCTGGCGGGACAGGCCCTCGCGACAGGCGCATGCAGGGTGGCGTTGAGCGACACGCGGGCGGCGCGAAGGTTCGCGGGCCTTTTCGACGAGATGGGAGTGGAGCTCCTGGCAGGGCCCGGGGGCGTGCTGGAGCTTATCGAGGCCGGGCAATACGACATGGTGCTGAACTCCATAGTTGGCTTTGCGGGGCTGGCCCCGACGCTGGCGACCCTCCAGCGGGGCATGCCGCTGGCACTGGCCAACAAGGAAAGCCTGGTGGCGGGCGGGAACCTTGTCATGCGGGCCGCGCGTCAAAACGGTGTGAGAATAATACCGGTGGACAGCGAGCACTCGGCTGTCTTCCAGTGCCTCGAAGGCGAGGATGGCGCGGGGCTGAGGAGGATAATCCTCACCGCGTCGGGCGGCCCTTTCCGCGAGGCTCCCGCCGACCTCTCGGGGGTGGCTGTCGCCGACGCGCTGGCGCATCCCACCTGGTCGATGGGCAGGAAGGTCACGATAGATTCCGCGACGCTTATGAACAAGGGGCTCGAGGTCCTCGAGGCGCACCACCTCTTCTCGGTGGGCCTGGGGGAGGTCGACGTGATGGTCCACCCGCAGAGCATCGTCCACTCGATGGTCGAGATGGTGGACGGCTCGGTGCTCGCGCATCTCGGGGTGCCGGATATGCGCATACCTATCCAGTACTCGCTGACTTACCCGGAGAGGGCTGATTGTCCCGCGGGGCGCCTGTCGCTTGCCCAGGTCGCCAGCCTGAGCTTCGCGGAGGTCGACACCGGCAGGTTCCCCTGCCTGCGGCTCGCTTACGAGGCGGGTCGGGGCGCCCGGACCTATCCGGCGGCGATGAACGCGGCCAACGAGGAGGCGGTCGCGGCGTTCCTGGCCGGGCGCCTGAAGTTCACGGGGATAGCCGCGGTGGTCGAGAAGGTGATGGACGGGCATGAGCCCCTGCCGGGGGTGAGCCTCGAGGAAATAGTGGAAGCAGAGGGCGCCGCCCGCGCGGCCGCCCGCGAGATGATAGATGAAACGGAGGATTGATTGGTAGTCGTCTGGGCGATACTGGTAGTGCTTTTCATAGCGTTTATGATAATGACCCACGAGGCGGGGCATTTCCTGGCCGCCAAAGCGGTCGGCATCAAGCCCGAGACCTTCTCCCTCGGCTTCGGCCCCGAGATAGTGGGATGGGACCGGGGCGGCACCCGCTACTCCATAAAGTGGATCCCGGCGGGCGGGTCGGTCAAGATCCTTGGAATGAACCCGGACGAGGAGGTTCCCGAGGAGCTGAAGCAGTTCGGCTACTACGAGGCGCCCTGCTGGAAGCGGGCGGTCGTGGTGGTCGCGGGCTCGTTCGTGCACATCTGCGTAGCCCTGTTCATCTTCTACCTCATCTTCTGGCCGGTGGGATACAAGGTGCTCACGGGCCAGATAGGCGAGGTGCAGAAGACGGTCAAGCTTTCATCCGGCGAAGTGCTCGATGGGCCCGCGTACGAGGCGGGCATGAAGCGGGGCGACCTGATCCAGTCGGTCGACGGAAAAGCCGTGGACGACTGGAGCGAGCTCAGCGGCGCCCTGCAGAGCAGGCCCGGCGAGGAGGTCACGCTCAAGGTCAAGCGAGGCGGTGAGGTTTTCACCGCGAACGCGAAGCTTCTGGACATCGACGGGCGGGGCATACTCGGGGTCAAGGTCGATCAGAACGCCACATTCAGCAAGAAGTCGAACCCCGTAATCGCCGTGGGACAGGCGTTCAAGGAGATGGCCAGGGTGTCGGTGGCCCTGTTCAAGGGCCTGGGGTCGCTTTTCTCCGTCAAGACTCTAAAGGAGCTCGTGGGGGTGACACCGCGCACACAGGAGAGCCCCCAGAGCATCGTTGGCGCCACGCGCATGACTTTCCAGGCCGCGGGGCAGGGGATATCGGTCTTCCTGTATGTGGTCGCCTACCTGTTCTTCTTCCTGGCTATATTCAACCTGCTGCCCCTGCCCCCGTTCGACGGCGGGCACCTGCTGATCATCGTCATCGAAAAGGTCTTTCACAAGAAGATAGACGTACGAAAGCTCATGCCCATCGCCTGGGTGGTCATAATCGTGCTTTCACTGGTCGCGATGCGCCTGGCAATGCTCGACATATTCAACCCGCTCCGCAACCCGTTCACCCCCTAGCGCACAGATTGACCCGGAGCGGAACGTGAACAACCCAGACATGCAGGACAAGGAAGCGGTAAGGGCCAGCTATGACAGGATGAGCAGGGTCTACGGTTTTCTCTCGAACGGCAGCGAGAGGAGGTTCGTGGAGGTTGCAATAGAGCAGTTGCTAGCGCCCGGGGAAGGCGAGGTCGTCCTGGAGCCGGGTTTCGGAGCGGGCCAGGTGCTGCTTGCCCTCGCCGAGAAGGTCGGGGACACCGGCAGGGTCTACGGCATCGATGTCTCGGACGGCATGCTGGAGGCGACGAAAAGAAGGCTCGAAAAAGCGGGGTTGTCCAGCAGGGCCGTGCTGACCCGGGGTGATGCGGCGAGGATGCCTTATGAGGACGGGTTCTTCGACGCCATCTTCATGAGCTTCACCCTGGAGCTGTTTACTGACGAGGAGATACCGGTTGTGCTCGAGGAATGCGTGAGGGTCCTGAAGAGCGGAGGCCGCCTGTGTGTCGCCTGCATGTCAAAGGAAGGCAGGCGGGGGATGATGGTGAAGCTTTACGCCTGGTCTCACAGGAAGTTCCCGGACTTCGTCGACTGCAGGCCGATATCTGCCCGGCAGGCGGTCGAGAGCGCCGGGTTTACCGCAGCCGGCGGCAGAATGATGTCCATGTGGGGCCTGCCGGTGGAGATAGTCATCGGTACCAGGTAGAGACCTGGCGGTGGGTTGATCTTCAACGCGCGGGACCTTCCAACAGATTAAACTATAATTAGACTTGAGATTGTCGGTGCCAGGCGGACGAGGCCCGCGACCGGGCGTGACAAAAGATGCTGGATAGAACAAACACCAGAGGAATAACGGTTGGCAGTGTACCTGTTGGCGGAGGGGCGCCGGTTAGCGTTCAGTCAATGACGAACACCGACACCCGAGATGTCGAGGCCACGCTTGCCCAGATAAGCGAGCTCGAGCATGCCGGGTGCCAGATAGTCCGTGTCGCGGTCCCCGACAGCGACGCGGCGGACGCGCTGCCGCGCATCAAAGCGGGGACTCGCCTGCCGGTCGTGGCGGACCTTCAGTTCGACTGGCGCCTCGTGTTCCTGGTAATGGAGCACGAGGTGGCCGGCATCCGGATCAACCCGGGCACTCTTGCCGGGAAGGCCAGGGTCGAGGAGATAGCGCGGCATGCCGCCGAGCGGGGCATGGCGGTCCGGGTCGGGGTCAACTCAGGCTCGCTGGAGAGGCGCCTGGCAGGCCCCGGAGGCAGGGCCGAGGCCTCCGCGCTCGCCGAGAGCGCGCTGGACGGCGCCGAGCTCATGGCGGCGCAGGGTGTGGAGAACCTGAAGATATCGGTCAAGGCCTCGGACGTGCCCCGGACCATCGAGGCGTACCGCATGGTGGCCGAGCAGTGCGACTGGCCCCTTCATGTCGGGGTTACCGAGGCGGGCACGCTCTGGTCGGGGACCATCAAGAGCGCGGTTGGCATCGGCGCCCTGCTCGCCGAGGGCATAGGCGACACGATACGCGTCTCCCTCAGCGCCTCGCCGGTCGAGGAGGTAAGGGTTGGAAAGAAGATACTGGCGTCCCTCGGCCTGGCAAACGCGGGCCCTGACGTGATATCTTGCCCGACCTGCGCCAGGACCGAGTTTGACGTCATAGACCTGGCGCTGCGAGTCGAACGCGAGCTCGATGGGTGCCGCGCACCCATCACTGTCGCGGTCATGGGATGCGCGGTCAACGGCCCTGGAGAGGCGCGCGAAGCGGACGTGGGCGTAGCGGGCGGGCGCGGAGGGGCCCTGCTCTTCGTGAAGGGAGAGATGGTCAGGCGTGTGGACCCCGGTAGCGCGTTTGGAGAACTGGTCATGGAGGCAAGAAAATTGATAGATGCAAGCGGAGAGGGTGAGGGAGCTTGAAGTTCTCGCGGGTCATAGTGCCGACGCTGAAGGAGAAGCCGGCCGAGGCCGAGATAATCAGCCACGAGCTGCTGCTGCGGGCCGGCATGCTGAGGTCCGTGGCCGCCGGCATATATACGCTGCTGCCGCTCGGCAGCCTGGCGCTTGCCAGGATCGAGGGAATAGTCCGCGACGAGATGAACGCCGCCGGGGCTCTCGAGGTCGTTCTGCCTTCCCTCCATCCCGCTGACCCCTGGATGACCAGCGGCCGCTGGTACGCTTACGGCCCCGAGATGATGAGGATAAAGGACCGCGCCGGCCGCGACTTCTGCCTCGGACCCACCGCCGAGGAGCTCATCACGTCGATGGTCGGCAGGACGGCGCCGTCCTACCGTGACCTGCCGGTGAACCTCTACCAGATCCAGACAAAGTTCCGCGACGAGATAAGGCCCCGGTTCGGGCTGCTGCGCGGCCGCGAGTTCAGGATGAAGGACGCGTACAGCTTCCACGCTGACGAGGAGGACCTCCAGCTCACTTACGAGCGCATGCGCGAGGCGTACTCCACGGTGGCGCTCAGGTGTTCCCTCCAGGCAAAGGTAGTCGAGGCTTCGACCGGGCTGATCGGTGGTGACGTCTCCCATGAGTTCATGGTAGTCTCCGAGGTCGGGGAGGACGTGCTGGTCTACTGCGAGGAGTGCGATTACGGTGCGAACGCAGAACTCGAGGCGCACCGTCCCGGCCGCCGGTTCGGGGGCGGGGAGTCCCCGCCGCTGGAGGAGGTCCATACCCCAGGTCTTGTGACGGTTGCCGAGGTTGCCGGGTTCCTGGGCACCACGTCAGACGACGTCCTCAAGTGCGTCCTGTACGTGGTCGAGGGAGAGCCGCTGGCCGTGTTCGTTCCCGGATACCGGGAGGTTTCCGAGGCGAAACTGGCGCGGGCGCTCGGCACTGACGAGTTTCACGTGATGCGGGACGACGAGCGCGAGTCCCATCCCGCGGTCACGCCCGGCTATACCGGCCCGGTGGGGCTTGCGGGCGCGCGAGTGATGTTCGACCGCGAGATCATGGGAGCGCGCGGGCTGGCCTGCGGCGCGAACAAGCCGGACTATCACTTGAGGGGGGTCGAGGAAGGCCGTGACTTCTCCGCGGAACCGACCGCCGATGTTGCGGGCGCCGTCGAAGGCGACCTCTGCACCAGGTGTGAGGGCAGGCTCGACATCGCCCGGGGAATCGAGATCGGTCATATATTCAAGCTGGGCACCAGGTACACCAAGGCACTCAAGGTCGAGTTCACCGACAGGGACGGCGCGCTCCGCCCTATCATCATGGGCACCTACGGCATCGGGACCTCGCGCATGCTCCAGACGGTTGTCGAGCAGCACCACGACGAGGCGGGCATCAGGTGGCCCAGGGCCGTCGCCCCGCTGCCGGTGGAGATAATTGTTGTCGCCCCGTCGAGGACCGAGCAGGCTGAGGCGGCACGGCGGCTCGAGAGCGAGCTCGCCGGGCGCGGGCTCGAGGCGTTGCTCGACGACCGCGAGGCGAGCCCGGGGGTCAAGTTCAACGACGCCGACCTTGTGGGCCTGCCCCTCCAGGTGGTGGTGGGCAAGAAGCTTGCGGATGGCACGGTGGACCTGAAGCTTCGCTGCACCGGTGAGAGGAGGGAGGCGCCTCTTGAGTCCGCCGCCGGAGAGATCGAAAGGGCCCTCGCCGAAGCGCCGTAGGTTGACGGGCGTGCCCCGGGAGTGGGCCGAGGTCGCCACGGCGCCGGACCAGATAGCCGCGGGCATGCTCGAGTCCGCCGTCAGGGCGGAGGGCATCCCGGTCATGCTAAGGCGGCCCGGAGCTTCCGCTTACACCGGCATCGGAGGCCAGCACGGAGTGCTGGTGCCCGAGGAGCGCGCGGAGGAGGCTCGAGCAATACTGAACGAGATCTGGGACATAGACTAATAATTGGGGTCAGATCTGATTTCATCAGTGTCGATCTCGCCTGATCCACCCTGAGCTTGACTGATGAAATCAGATCTGACCCCAATTATCAGGAGGGGTAAATGGAAGGCGACGCGAAGGTCGATCAAGCAGGAGAGGCGATGGAGACCGCGCATGCCGCTCCGACGCGCGGGCAGAAGATGGACGAGGGCCTGCGATGGTTTTCAGACTTCGTGTTCCGCCCGTTTACGTGGTTCTTCGGGAAACTGGGCGTATCGCCCAACATCATCACCATGTTCGGGCTGGCGCTCGCCATCGCCAGCGGCTATTTCTTGAGCGTGGGGAGCGTTCCCCTCGCCGCGGTCCTATTCACCCTCTCGGGAATACTCGACATCGTCGACGGATACGTCGCGAAGAAACTTGACCGGATAACCGTCTTCGGCTCGTTCCTCGATTCGTTTTCCGATCGCCTGAGCGACGCGGCCATCTACCTTGGCCTGGTCGTCTACTACATGAAGCGTACCGAGGGCATTTACGTCGGACTGGCGCTAGTGGTGCTGGTGGTCTCGTTCCTCATCAGCTATGTCAGGGCCAGGGCGGAGTCCCTCGACGTGCACTGCAAGGCCGGCTTGATGGCCAGGGCGCCGCGCATCATCCTGCTCATGGTGGGGCTTTTCTTCAACGGGCTCTCGCCCTGGGTGCTCAGGGTGGTGCTGTGGGTGCTTGCCGTTCTACTGGTCGAGACCCTGGTCGAGAGGCTGATCGAGGTCTGGAGGGCACTGGAAAGATGAACCCCGTCTACCACCTCTTCCTGCTGGCCGACAAAATCATCGGATGGGTGCCGGTGCGGATCACCCGCGCGATCGCGCGCGCCGGCGCGCTTTTCTACTATTACGCCTTTCCCCGCAAGCGCCATCTCGTTGAGCGCAACATGCGGCGGGCCCTTGGCCCCACGGCAAGCAACAGGGAGGTCAAGCGAACCGCCCGCCGCGCCTGCCGGTATTACGCAGACTACTGGGTCGATATCTTCTGGCTACCGACGAAGTCGAGGGAGTACGTGCTCGAGCGCTTCGGCAAGGTGAACCTGCCGGCGCTCACCAGGGCGATAGACGCCGGCAAGGGGGTGCTGGTGGTCCTGCCCCACTTCGGTTCGTGGGAAGCGGGCGCGGTCTTCCTTTCGAGCCTGTGCCCGTTCGCCGCCGTGGCCGAGGTGCTCAAGCCGCCTGAGCTCTTCGAGCTTTTCTGCAGGCTTCGCAAAGGGGTCGGCATCGATATCTTCCCCTACGACCACCTGCCTGAGACCCGGGACGCCATGGTGGAGTCACTTCAGAACGGCACCATGCTCGCGCTCCTCTGCGATCGCGACCTCAAGGGAAAAGGCGTCGAGGTGGAGTTTTTCGGGGAGCGCACCACGCTGCCGCCTGGGCCGGCCACACTTGCCATGCGCAGTGGGGCCCCCATAGTCTGCGTAACCGTACGGAACGTAGGCGACGGCTGGATAGGCCATTTGACCGAGCCGATATGGCTCGACGGGTCGGGCGACAGAGAAGAGGCCATCAGGGAGACGATGCGGCAGGTTGCAAGAAACCTCGAAGAGCTTATCCGAGAAGACCCTGCCCAGTGGCATATGTTCATGCCGGCCTGGCCGTCCGATCGGCAGTAGCATCAGTCAAGCGCCCGTACCACCGCTTCCATAGCCCCCGCGTCCCGGGCGATTGTGCCGTGTCTCGACGGGACCGGCAGAGTCCCCGGCAGGCCGCTCGCGCGAACGAAATCCTCGAGAGTGTCCGGCGCGTTGAACCACTTCTCTTGCGTGCCTACGACGATAACACGGCCCGGCTCGAGCGCCCCGGCCGCGGGCAGCCCCGCCAGAAGCCTCGCCAGGCTGAGCCGGGTTCCTCCGGCGCCACGCGCTGGTGGCCTGGCAAACGCTCTCGCGACCGCGAGCGGCCCCAACTCGCCGAGCGCGTTCACCGCCGGGAAGCCGTCACCGTCCCTCGCGGGTGGGTCTAAGGCCACCGCCCTGTCGGCCAGCCCCTTCCTGAACAGCTCTATCGCAAGCGTTCCACCGAGACCGACCCCGACAGCGACGAACGCTTCGCTGCCAGCCCTTCGCATGAGCGCATGCGCGGCCGCCTCGAGGAGGTCGCTCATCACGGGCGAATCGATCTCGCGCGGGTTGTCACCGTGACCGTCCAGCTCGACCGCGAGGGCGGAATGCCCGCTCTCAGCCAGGGCCGAGGCGAGCGCGCAAAGGTCGTTCCGGCCGCCACCGTAGTCGTGCAGAAGCAGCGCGGGCGTGGCCTTCGCGCCCGCACCCCGGGCCGGCTCGAACCATGACGGCACCGACGCCCCGCCGACGGCGATCGAGAGCTCCTCGACCGGCGTCCTGAAGGGCACGGCCTTGCCTCGCGGACGGCGCGCCAACTGCACCAGCAATACGAGGGCGACGTGCGTTGCGGTAGCGGCAACCAGCCCCGCCACCAGGAGTAGCATAGTCTCGACGCCCTCCACGTCAGGCGAGGCGAAATGCCCCGGTGTGGAGAAGTACCAGGAACAAGAGCCGGCGACGAGTACGGCCCCTGTTACCATGCTCCAGCACCGGCGGTCCGGGTACCCGGTGAGCGAGAAGCCGCTCAGGCGGTACCAGGCTACGAGCACCTGCCAGGCACCTAGGAAAACGAACAGGAACAGCACGAACATGTCCGCTATATCACCGCGCATGTGGATCACTTTGCTCATCCGCCCCCGCCCCCTCGCGCCTCGAAGGCGCCGGGGCGCCTCCACGAGGCCAACAGCCGGTCGGTGGCCGAGTTGAGGCCGCGGGCGAGCGGGCGGTACAGAGGCTCGGCCGCTCCCGCGAGAAGGGCGCACGCCAGACCCAACAGGGCCCCGCCGATGATGTCCAGGGGATAGTGTACCCCCACAATGATTCGCGAAAGCCCCAGGAAGGCCGCCAGCCCCAGCATCACCGCGCCGACCGCGCGGTTGTAGAGCAACACCGCGAACGCCAGCACGAACGCCAGCGTCGCAGCGTTGGAAGGGAAGGCCGAGTCGGTGTTATGGTAGAGGAGCAGCCTGACCGGCTGCGTGGTGAACGGCCTCGGCCTGAAGAAGGCGGCGTTCAACGTGAAGAGTATGACCATCGACAGGGTCACGGCGAGCACCGCGCATATCACGCAGGTGTAGGCGGATTCCCTCTGGCGGCGGTTCCTCGCCAGGAGAACGAGGAACAGCACCAGCAGGGCCAGAACGATTGGTACGATATGGTCGTCGGCGCCGACGCGGGCGAGCCAGTCAATAAGGAAGAACTTACCGGCAAGCGAGTTGATGCCTTGGAACACCGACCGGTCGAGGCTCATAAGGAACTGAACGAGGGACCTCACGCGCTTGCCGCCTCCGTCCGTGCAACATCGGGGTCAGGTTACTTTCTTGCATTTATGGTTGAAATGATAAACGATTTACGCGGTTCGCGCATGGCGGTGGCGCTGTGAAGATAGCCATAGTCTCTCCTTACTCCTGGGCACATCCAGGCGGCGTGAACAACCACGTCGAGGGGCTTTCGCGCGAGCTGGCCCGCCGCGGGCACGACGTCACCGTCATGGCCCCCGACGCGGGCGCGAGTGAAGGCGGAACGAGCTTCGTTTCCGCGGGCCACTCCATACCGGTGCCGGCCAACGGCTCCATCGCCCACCTCGCTCTTCTCCCGGGCGCTGGCTCCAGGCTTAAAAAGGCGCTTCGGGAGGGGGCGTTCGACGTCGTACACGTGCACGAGCCGATGGTCCCGTTTGTCTCTACTTCAGCGGTTGTGGGCGCACCCAAGCGGGTTGTCGGCACTTTCCACGCGGCGGAGGAGGGGCGCTCGCTCCCCTACGGCCTGGCCAGGGCGTTCTTCAGAAAGGTCCACGCCCGCCTCGACTGCCTCATCGCCGTATCCGAACCGGCGCGCTTGCTCGCCTCGCGCTACTTCCCTGGTGACTACCGGGTGATCCCCAACGGCGTGGATCTGGCCCGCTTCGCCCCGGGTGGCCGGCGTCCCCGCTGCTTTCCCGGCGGGGAAGGCCCGGTGGTGCTTTTCGTGGGCAGGAACGAGCCGAGGAAGGGCATCGGTGTCCTGCTGGACGCGTTCGTCGCTGTAGCGCGCGCGGTCCCGGACTGCAGGCTGGTGGTGGTGGGCGCCGGCTTCGAGGAGGCGAAGGTCAAACGCCTGGTCCCCGGCGGCCTTCGCGATCGCGTCGTGGTAGTGGGGTTTGTCGGCAACGAGGAGTTGCCAGCCTACTATTCGGCGGCCGACGTTTTCTGCGCGCCCGCTCTTGGGGGCGAGAGCTTCGGGGTCGTGCTCATCGAAGCGAACGCCTGCGGAACGGCGGTGGTAGCATCGGACATACCCGGCTACAGCGCGGTTATCGAGCAGACAGGAGGAGGCGTCCTCTTCAAGAACGGTGACGCGGAAAACCTGGCGGTGTCGCTGGTCGCCCTGCTTGGCGACAATGCGAAGAGGAGCGTGCTGGCCTCATCGGGGCTGGAACGCGTGAAAGAGTTTTCCTGGGAGCGGCTGGTCGAGCGCCTGGAGGCGGCCTACTTCGGCTGACGCTGCTCGCCGGGCGGTGTGTTCCGCTGCGTCCCGGTTCCCGGGACGACCTGTGGAAAATCCTCCGGGCGCGGGTGCGCCGCCCCTCTGCGCGAACCCCGCTGCCGACTCTTCTTCTTTGGGTCTGGTCCCTCGAAGGATACCGTCTCGACGGCCGGCGCCCTCGGAGCCTCCGGCTCAATGGTCGGCGGTGTCACCGGCGGTGGTACCGGCGCGGGCGCTGGCGCGGGCACGGGTGCCGGTGCCGGTTCAACGACTGGTCGCGCTTCTATCAAAGGCGCCTGCTCCGCAGTGGCCGGGGGCACGGGCACTGCCTCCTGCGTCGTCTTTAACACCGGCGGAGGCACCGGTGTTTGATTCTCAACAGGTGCGGGCGCGGTTGGCTGTACCGCCTCTGGAAGCCTCTGGGAGAACTGCTCCACCTTTCGTCCCTGAGTCCTGGGCCGGGCGGGTATGGAGAACGGCGCCTGCGGTGCCTTTACGACCTGCGCCCCGGTGACAGGCTTCGGCTGGACAGGCTGCGGCGGTGTCTCTTGAGGCGGAGGTGCGTGCTCGGCATCTTTCGATGGGGCGACCGCGGGCCCGGCGCGCTCGATCGGCGCCGCTGACGAATCGGTAACCTGTGCTGCCGGCTGTGCGGTTCTGTGTGTGGCGGGGGGTGCAAACGGCGCGGAGGGAGCCTCAGTCGTCCGCGTAACCGGCACTGCCGCCGGCGCGGGGTCCCGAGGAACTCCACCCGGAACGGTCCCGGCGTCGGGCGCCTTCCCCGCGTTCACGGGCTTCACCTTCACAGGTTTCACCTTGACGGGAGGAGCTTGCCTGACCTTGCCCGATCGTTCCTTCGCCGGCCCGGAAAGCCCCCTGGCCTGCTTCTCCTTCTTTTTCTTCCTGGCCCCGGCACCCTTACTGCCCGGCCTGTGGATATCGGCGCCGTCCATTGCAGCATGGGCATCAGATGCTGGAGGCCCCGAGAACACATTGCTCCCGGGATCTCCTCCGATGCGGTAACCGCCAACCTCATAGTAAGACCTGCTCTCGAACTCCTCGTTGATGTCCCGCAGTACAGGTTCCTCGACCTTCCCACTGGCCCAACTGGGCGGCGTGTCGAGGTACTCTTCGCGCTCATCGTGCACGGTATCGGGCGTCGGTCCCTGACTGGCCGGCGGCGCGCTCCCGGCATGCGATTCACCGCGAAGGTCCGATACAGGCTGCTCGCCATAGACGCGGCTCATCAGGAACCGGCACTTGATGCAGTTCTCCACCCTGTCCGG
Organism: Candidatus Geothermincolia bacterium; assembly: GCA_038326775.1. Taxonomy (GTDB): domain Bacteria; phylum Actinomycetota; class Geothermincolia; order Fen-727; family Anoxymicrobiaceae; genus DYIU01. The sequence goes on along the minus strand of JBBQKJ010000007.1, from coordinate 27,841 downwards.
GTTAAGAAACGAACATCTGGGACACTCCCTCAACTTCAACCCCCGTGCAAAGCGTTCACGGCTCCACGCGTCTCTTTTCCATCACGGTGCCCCGGGCACCAGTGCGCGCATACGATAGATGCATACTAGTTGACACGGCCTGTTGCGCACAAGCGCCGCGGGCGTACCCTTACCGTGTTTGGACACGGACCCGGCCGTTGCTATACTTGCCGGGTGACCGCACGCGAGAACGCAGGGGGGTAAATTCAGCAGGCGTTGAGCGTCCGGCAAAGTCGCGAGAAAGGATGTCCGCCCTGGAAGCGCAACGATTCTGGAAAGAAAACGCACCCATCATCGACACGGTCGTGCGGCTGTGTGAAGAGGTCCGTTCAGTGGTGCGCCCGCGCATGGGGAGCGCCGCCGCGAAAGGCCTGGAGGGGCACGGCGCTTCAGGCGACACCACTTTCGCGATCGACGAATCGGCCGAGGCGAAGATCGCCGAGCTGCTCGACCCCCGCGGCGACATCGCCTATTACACGGAAGACCGTGGACTGGTGGCGTCGGCAGGCGCCCGCTTCCTTCTCATCATCGACCCCATTGACGGCACCCGCCCCGCCGCCGCCGGCCTGGAGTCGTGCTGCGTCTCGGTCGCCGTATCTCCGTATAGCCACGGGAAGGCGGAAAGCCTGACCATAGGTGACGTTTTCCTGGGCGTCGTGCGGGAGATAAAGAACGACGCCGTTTTCATAGCCTTGAAGGGCGCGGGCGCTCGCGTCGAGCACGAAGACAGGCCGCTCGAACCCAACCTCTCGACCACGACCGCGCTGAACCGCATATTCTGGACCGCGGGATACCGGGGGAGGCCCGCTGAGCCGCTCACGACCGTCCTCGGTGAGCTCATCGACCTCTCGTCCGTCGACGGCGGCTACTTCGACCTGGGCAGCGCCACCTTCAGCATCACCCGCGTTGTCAAGGGGGAGATGGACGTCTACGTCGACCCGGGCCAGCGGATGGCCGAGCAAGTCGACGACGTCCGCCGCATGTTCCTTGAGGTCGGCCACGGCCATATCCTCAACAACTACCCTTACGACCTCGCCGCCGCGGCGTTGATAGCCTCGGAAGCGGGGGCGATAGTCAGCGACGCCTACGGCGGGTCTCTCGATCCGTGCCCGCTGATCCCTCAAGGTGGGGGAGGGCAGATGTCCTCGCTCGTCAGCGCCAACGCGACGCTGCACAAGGCCGTGCTGGAGCAGCTCGACCGCGGCATGGAGCGGCTCGCCGCGCGCTACGGCGCCGGTTGAAGGTGGCTTTGAAGTGGGAGTCCTCTTCGGCATCTTCTTTTCTTCGATGGGCATCGGGTTCTCCGGTGCGCTCATGCCCGGGCCGATGCTCTCGGTCACCATCGCCGAGTCATACAAAAAGGGGTTCTGGGCGGGCCCGCTGATCGTCCTCGGCCATGCCATCCCCGAATTCATCCTGATGTTGCTTTTCAGCCTGGGCCTCAACCAATTTATTAAGAACGACATCGTGGTTGGCATCATCGGCGTTCTGGGAGGCCTCTTCCTCGGGTGGCTGGCGGTCAGGATATTCCTCGAGGTCCGGCAGGGGATTTCCATAGACCTGAGCGCCAAAACGGACATAGGCTGGGGGCCGACAGTCGCCGGCATCTGGACCAGCGTCTCCAATCCGGGATGGATACTCTGGTGGGCCACCATAGGAGCGCGCTACATCCTCCTCTCCCTCGACCAGGGCATCCTCGGACTCGTCTTCTTCTTCGTGGGGCACGTGATGGCCGACCTCATTTGGTACTCGCTGGTGAGCTTTTTCGTCTCCCGGGGGCGGGGGCGCATCAGCGACCGCGTCTACCACGTGATGCTGTACGCGTGCTCGCTGATGGTGCTCGTGTTCTCGGTCCTTTTCACCCTCAACGGCATACTGACCCTTCTCAAGGCCTGAGCTCAAACAGCCGGTTCAAAGCCCCGGACGTTACTTTGACGGCCGCCATATGAATACGGCGAGGAGTTGCTATAATAGGTGAGAATTGACCAGAGCTAAAGGAGGGTTACATGGTCTGGGTTATTGTGGCCATCGTCGCGGTGGTCGTGCTCCTGGCGGCTTTCATCGCGATGCTGTTCAACCGGCTGGTTCGTTTCCGCAACCGGGTGGAGAACGCCTGGCACCAGATCGACGTCCAGCTGAACCGCCGGGCCGATCTCATCCCGAACGTTGTGGAGACTGTCAAGGGCTACGCATCCCACGAGCGGGAGACGTTCGAGGCGGTCACGCAGGCTCGCTCCGCCATCATGAATGCCAAGTCGGTCGGAGAGAGCGCGCAGGCCGACGGGATGATGACGCAGGCGCTGAAGTCGCTTTTCGCGGTCGCGGAGGCGTACCCCGACCTCAAGGCCAACCAGAACTTCCTGGCCCTGCAGGAGGAGCTCGCGGGCACCGAGAACAAGATAGCCTACGCGCGCCAGTTCTACAACGACTCGGTGATGGCCTACGACATCGCGCGCCAGAAGTTCCCCGCGAACATGATCGCCGGGATGTTCAACTTCAAGGAGCAGCGCGAGTACTTCGAGCCGGAGACCGCGGCCGCGCGCGAGCTGCCGAAGGTCTCGTTTACGGCGCCGTCATCGCCCGAGCCGCCGGCTCCGACAGCGCCGCCGGCGCAGTAGTATTCCCCGTTTCAGCAGAGTGGATCGCCGGGCCCCAGGGGCCCGGCGATCAACCGGAGGTTATTTGATTTGTACGAGCAGATAAGCGCCAACAAGTGGAAATCCGGCCTGATGATGGTCTTCTTCGTGGCGTTCGTGGTGGGAATCGGCTACGTCATCGGCCTGGCCTGGGGCGGCACGTCCCACCCCCAGTACGCCTTCATCGGCCTGGGCATTGCGGTTGTGATCGCCTTGACCATGAGCCTTGTCTCCTACTACCGCAGCGACAAGGTGGCGCTGCGCGTGTCGGGGGCCGCGCCGGTCGAGCAGTACATGAACGACCCCAACTGGAGGGCGCTCGCCATCAGGTTCGATAACGCGGTGGAAGGCCTCGCCATCGCCGCGGGCCTGCCCAAGCCGGCGCCCTACGTGATCTACGACGAGGCGCCGAACGCGTTCGCCACGGGCAGGAACCCCGACCATTCGGCTATCGCTGTGACCACCGGGCTTCTCACCATGATGAACGACCAGGAGTTGCAGGGTGTGATAGCCCACGAGATGTCCCACGTGAAAAACTACGACATCCTCATCATGACCATGACAATCGTTCTGGTGGGCACGGTCATACTCATGTCCGACATATTCTTGAGGACGTTCTGGTTCGGCGGGGACAGCGACTCCGACTCCGACTCCGGCGAGTTCGGGATCATCATGCTGGTGGTGGCGATAGTTTTCGCAATACTGGCGCCGATCATAGCCCAGCTCATCAAGCTCGCCATCGGCCGCAAGCGCGAGTACCTGGCCGACGCCAACGGGGCACTGCTCACGCGTTATCCACCTGGGCTCGCCAACGCCCTGGGCAAGATAGGAGGCGACAACCGCCAGTTGCGCAGGGCCAACAAAGCGACCGCGCACATGTACATAGCGCAGCCGCTCAAGACTGAGAAGGGCAACAAGGGCGGCCGGCTCAACAGCCTCTTCGACACGCATCCTCCGATCGAGGACCGCATACGCAGGCTGAACGAGATGGCCGGCAGCTTCCAGGAGGTCCAGCCCGGCCAGGTCCCCGTTTAAGCCGAGCTTCTTAATGCGCGGTTTCGCTTGAAGACTGCGCTACAATTGAAGCATGGGATACAAGAGCGTTCGAAATACCCTCATATCAATCGCCGCGGTCGCACTTCTTCTCCTGCTCTCGCTCGCGCCGGGTTGCTCCTGGTTCGGCGAGACAAAAAAGAAGGAGGCTCGTAAGCCCGCCGCGGTCGCAAAGACAAAACCGATTGCATGTCCTCTTTGCGGCATGGAGGTGTCGAGCCTCCCGGCGATCGACCGAAGGCCGCTTGCGGTCAAGGTCGAGAACGACCCCTCCGCCCGTCCCCAGTCCGGCCTCGGCAATGCCTGTATTGTCTACGAGGAGGTGACTGAGGGCGGCATCACAAGGTTCATGGCCGTCTACCTCTGCCGGGATGCGGAGGTTATAGGGCCGGTGCGAAGCGCCCGTCCGGCTGACATCGAGCTTGCCCTCCCGTACGAAGCTCTCTTATGCCACTGCGGCGGCGGTGAGCCGACGCTGGCCATGATACAGGCCTCCGGCATAGCCGACCTCGACCAGTTCGCCTGGCCCGGCGCCTACTGGAGGGCCGGAGACCGGCGGGCGCCCTACAATCTCTATACCTCCACCGGGAAGCTCAGGGCCTCGGGCAACCCCGCTTTCCCGTTCCACGGAGAGGTCGCAAGCCCGTTTGAGTTCCTCGGCGACCGGCAGCAGGCGAAGATGGAGAGGGACCGCGCAGAAGAGATGAGCAGGGCCGCCGCTCAGCAGTCGAGCCCCGACCCGGGCTACGAGCCGACCCTGACCGTCGTCAGGAACGTCTACATCCCCTACACAGCGGTATGCGCGGTAAAGTACTCTTACGACTCCTCGACCGGCAGGTTCATGCGCTTCGTCGCGGGCAAACCCCACATGGAGCGGACCACCACCGGGCAGCTCGCCGCCGACAACCTCATCGTCCAATACGTCACCGAGGTGCCCTCCGGCATAGTGGACGTAAACGGGGTTGACTCACCAGAGCTGGGGGTCGTCGGCTCGGGCCGCGCGCAGGTCTTCGTCCGCGGCCGCCTCGTCGACGCCAACTGGGCCAAGAATTCGCGCGGCGAGCATACCCGCTTTACCGACAACTCAGGCAACGCGATCAGGCTCAAGCCCGGCATAACGTGGATCGAGTTGGTCCCGACCGCGAAGCAGGCGACATTCGACTGAAACGTGCGTCTATTTGCAGCCAACCACCCTATTCGCTATCATGGGGTTATCTCCCTGAATAAAGGAAAAAACGTGGAAAATCAGGCTGAGAAGGGCACCGACACGGTGAAGAGGGGTCTCGCCCGGATGCTCAAGGGCGGGGTCATCATGGACGTCGTCAGCGTCGAGCACGCTCGTATCGCCGAGGAGGCGGGCGCGGTCGCCGTGATGGCGCTGGAGCGCGTCCCGGCTGACATCCGGGCCTCCGGGGGCGTGGCGCGCATGGCCGACCCCGACGTCATCACCGGCATCATGGAGGCGGTCACCATCCCGGTGATGGCCAAGTGCCGTATCGGGCATTTTGTGGAGGCCCAGGCGCTCGAGGCGCTGGGCGTCGACTACCTCGACGAGAGCGAGGTGCTCACGCCGGCGGACGAAGCCAACCACGTCAACAAGCGCAAGTTCAAGGTCCCGTTCGTGTGCGGGGCCATTAACCTGGGCGAGGCGCTGCGCCGCATCGGCGAGGGCGCCGCCATGATACGCACCAAGGGCGAGGCTGGCACAGGCAACGTGGTCGAGGCCGTGCGGCACATGCGTACCATCAACGGCGAGTTGAGCAGGCTCACAACCCTCCCCGAGGAGGAGCTGATGTCCGCCGCCAAGGAGCTTCGCGCCCCGTACGACCTGGTGGTCCTGGTGGCGCGCGAGGGCAAGCTGCCGGTGGTCAACTTCTCGGCGGGCGGCATCGCAACCCCGTCCGACGCGGCGCTCATGATGCAGCTCGGGGCGGACGGCGTGTTCGTGGGCTCGGGCATCTTCAAGTCGGAGGACCCCGCTACAAGAGCGAAGGCCATCGTTCAGGCGACCACCCACTTCGAGGATGCAGCGTTGATAGCCGAGGTCTCCCGCGGCCTGGGCGAGGCGATGCCCGGCCTCGAGATAGGGGAGATCGCAAAGGAGAACCTGATACAGTTCCGTGGCTGGTAACAACACAACCATCGGGGTTCTGGCTCTGCAGGGAGCGGTCCGGGAGCACCTCGAGATGATCGAGCGATGCGGGGCCCGGGGGGTCGGCATAAAACGCCCTTCCGGGCTCAACGGCGTAAACGGACTCATCATCCCTGGAGGAGAAAGCACCACCATTGGGAAACTAATTGATGAGTACGGCTTCGTGCCCGAGCTCATCAGGCTCGGCAGGAGCGGCACACCTGTCTACGGGACCTGCGCGGGGCTTATCATCTTGTCGCAGCGGGTCAAAGGCAGGCACGGGAGCGTGCTGGGGCTCGCCGATGTGACGGTCGAGCGCAACGCGTTCGGGCGCCAGGTCGATTCCTTCGAAAGAGATATCCTGGTCAGGGGGATAGCCGAGGAGGACCGCCCGTTCCGGGCCGTGTTCATAAGGGCGCCGGTAATCGAGGAGGCCGGCCCCGGGGTCGAGGTCATGGCGAGCTTAGAGGAGGGGGTGGTGATGGCGCGCGAAGGCACATTTCTTCTCGGCGCTTTCCACCCGGAGCTGACCAATGACGACAGGATACACCGCTACTTCCTGGAGATGGTCGAACAGGTAAAACAGGCGGGGTAGCTGGCGCGACATGGAGGTATGACATGTCAGGACACTCCAAGTGGCATTCCATCAAGCACAAGAAGGGCAAGGAGGACGCCAAGCGCGGCCAGCTCTTCGGCAAGCTTTCCCACAAGATAACTGTCGCCGCTCGCGAGGGCGGGGGCAACCCCGACGCCAACGCCGCCCTGGCGACGGCCGTAGAGACCGCTCGCAAGTACAGCCTTCCGATGGACAACATCAAGCGGGCGATAGCCAAGGGCACCGGCGAGCTCAAGGGAGGCCAGCTCGAGCAGATGAGCTTCGAGGGCTACGCGGCGGACGGCGTGGCTGTCATAGTCGAGGTCCTGACAGACAACCGCAACCGCGCCTCGAGCGAGGTGCGTCACGTGTTCACAAAGTACGGCGCGCGCATCGGCGAGACCGGCTCCGTGGCATGGATTTTCGAGAGAAAAGGCGTCTTTATGATCAAGCAGGACCCTGCGCACGGCGAGGAGGAACTGCTCGAGATAGCGCTGGAAGCGGGGGCCGACGACCTCAACGCCGAGGGCGAATACTGGGAGATAGTCTGCGACGTTGAGCAGTTCAGGAACGTGCGCGACGGGCTCGCCGCCCACAGCCTCGAGGTGGAGAGCGCCGAGATGACCATGATGCCTAAGAACACCATCACGCTCAACCGTGATGGAGCAAGGAAAGTGCTCCGGCTCATCGACGCGCTGGAGGAGCTCGACGATGTCGGTGACGTTTACGCCAACTTCGACATCCCCGACGAGGTGCTGGAGGAAGAGGCCGCCGCCCTGGGAGGGCCGCCCGCATGAGGGTGCTGGGCATAGACCCGGGGATAACCAACACCGGTTACGGCCTGGTCGCCGAGGAGTCCGGCCGGATGCGCGCGCTCAGCCACGGAGCGATAAAAACCAAGGGCTCGGCGGACATGTCCGAGCGTCTTGATATCCTCTACACGGAGATCGCGAAGGTTATCGTGGAGACTGACCCCGACGTGGTGGTGCTGGAGCAGCTTTTCTTCAACACAAACCAGAAGACCGCCATGACGGTGGGACAGGCGCGCGGTGTGATACTGCTCGCCTGCAGGCACGCACGAAAGCCCTGGGATGAATACACCCCCCTCCAGGTGAAGATGGCGGTCGTGGGCAACGGCAACGCGAAAAAAGAGCAGGTCGCCTACATGGTGGGCGCTCTTCTGGGCCTCAAGGAGCAGCCGGCCACCCTGCACGCCTCGGACGCCCTGGCGATGGCGATATGCCACCTGCAGTCCAGGCGGCTCAAGGAGCTGACCGGCTAATAATCGGGGCTAATAATCGGGGTCAGATCTGATTTCATTAGTCGGAGCCCCGAGGCGAGGTAGGATGATGATCGCATACCTGAAAGGGAAGCTGATAGAGAAAGGGGCCGACCACCTGGTGGTGCTGGTGGGGGGCATCGGGCTCGAGGTGCGCGCGCCCGCGGGCACCATAGACAAGGCGCCCGAGGCAGGGGGCGATATAGCTCTTTTCACCTACCTGCAAGTCCGGGAAGACGCCCTCCAGCTCTACGGGTTTGACTCTCCGCGGGCTCGCGACCTCTTCAACAAACTGATGACGGTTTCAGGGTTCGGCTCGCAGAAGGCGCTGGCGGTGCTCTCTGTATTCTCGCCCGAGGGGTTTGACGCGGTCGTGCAGCGGGGCGACGCCAACGCGCTGACCATTATCAAAGGCGTGGGCAGGAAGGGCGCCGAGCGGCTGTTGCTCGAGATGAGGGACAAGATCGAGCCCTCGGCGGCGGAGGTGGCGGGCCTGCCGCCCGAGGGGCGCCGGCCTTTCGACGAGGCGTCCGAGGCCCTGGTGCAGCTCGGCTACACTCGCCTGGAGGCCCATGAGGCGCTCAAGAAGTACCCGTTCGGCGGCAGGGAGGCGACTGTCGAAGACCTCCTGCAGTTCGCCCTGAAGAACATGGACAGGGGTTGAGCCCGATTGGCTGACGACTTGGCCGGCATAACATCCGGGATCCTCCTGCCGGAGGAGAAGGTCCTCGACCTTACACTGAGGCCGCGCACGCTCGCCGAGTTCATCGGCCAGGCGTCAAACAAGGAGCAGCTGCGCATCTTCATCGAGGCCGCCCGCAAGCGCGGTGACGTCCTGGATCACGTGCTGCTCTCGGGCCCCCCCGGCCTGGGAAAGACCACGCTGGCCTCCATCATCGCCCAGGAGCTCGGTGTCAACACCAGGTCCACCAGCGGGCCCGCGCTGGAGCGCCAGGGCGACCTCGCCGCCATCCTCACCAACCTCGAGGCCGGCGAAGTGTTCTTCATCGACGAGATACACCGGCTTCCCCGCACGGTCGAGGAGATACTCTACCCCGCGATGGAGGACTTCAAGATAGACATCATCATCGGCAAGGGGCCGGGCGCGCGCTCGGTGAGGCTAGAGCTGCCGGGCTACACTCTTATCGGCGCCACCACAAGGGTCGGCCTCATGACCGGGCCGCTGCTGACCAGGTTCGGGGTCTCACTCCGGCTCGATTACTACCCGGTCGACGAGATGGAGGCCGTGGTCATGAGGGCCGCCGGCATCATCGACGTCGAGATAGACGCGGGCGGCTGTCACGAGATAGCAAGGCGGGCCCGCGGCACACCGCGGGTGGCAAACAGGCTGCTCAAGCGCGTGCGCGACTTCGCCGAGGTCGAGGCGGACAAGGTCATAACGGAGGATGTCGCCGTGGACGCGATGGCCATGCTCCAGGTGGACGAGATGGGCCTTGACGTGCTCGACCAGGCGATACTGACCGCGGTGATAGATAAGTTCTCCGGTGGCCCGGTGGGCCTCAAGACCCTGGCGGCGGCGGTGGGAGAGGAGACCGATACCCTCGAGGAAGTCTACGAGCCGTACCTCATGCAGATAGGGTTCCTCAAGCGTACCCCGCGCGGCCGGGTCGCTACTCCCCGCGCGTTCAAGCACCTGGGCCGGGAGTATGTGGAGGGCAGCGGTGGGACACTATTCTAAGACGCCTACCGATGGAGGCCTCTCGTGCCGCCGGGCGTCGCGAAGGCGAGCCGCGGCCCGAGAAACGGTGTCATGAAGATCCTCCTGCACACGTGCTGCGCGCCCTGTCTCATCATCCCGCACCGCATCTATTCCGAGCGCGGTTACGAGGTTGTGCCTTTCTTCTACAACCCGAACATCCACCCGTTCCGCGAATACCGCGAGAGGTTCCTCGCAGTGCTCGACTACTGCGAGCGGCAGGGCCTGGACCAACACACCGGCCCCTATGAGATGTCGCGGTTCCTTTTAGAGGTCAGTGCGCGGGTGGACACACGCTGCGAGCGCTGCTTCCAGTTGAGGCTCTCGGCTTCCGCGGCGGAGGCGCGCAGGCTTGGCATCGGCGAGTTCACGACAACGCTCCTGGTGAGCCCTCACCAGGACCGGGGGGCTGTTCGCGAGGCCGGCGAGTCCGCGGCCATCGAGAATGGAGTCCTGTTCTTCGGTGAGGACATGACCGCCGGTTACCAGGAGTCCGTGCGCATCTCAAAGGAGATGGGCATGTACCGCCAGTCGTACTGCGGCTGCGTATACAGCGAGCTTGAAAGATACCAGAAGAACGACCCCCCGAGCCGATGAAGACCGACCTGTTTGACTATCCGTTACCCCGCGAGCTTATCGCCCAGCAGCCCCTCCCCGAGCGAGACGCGAGCCGCCTGATGCTCGTGGAGCGCAGCTCTGGGGGCGTGACTCATCATACCTTCAGGGACCTTCCCGGGCTCCTCCGGCAGGGCGACCTGCTGGTGGTCAACACAACCAGGGTTTTCCCGGGGAGGTTGAACGCGCGCAAGGAGCCGACCGGCGGGGCGGTGGAGCTGCTGCTGCTGGAGAAGACCGGCCGGGGGACCTGGAACACTATGAGCAGGGGCGCCTCCCTGCGGCCCGGCGTCGAACTCTCCTTCGCCGGAAGCGGCATCACCGCCGAGGTCATCGAGGGGCCTGTCGAAGGCCGGGCGGAGGTGTGGTTCGAGAGCGCGGGCAAGCCGTCGCCCGACGAGTCGGTCTTCGCGCTAGGCCGCGTGCCGCTGCCGCCTTACATCACCGGGGAGATAGACGACCCCGAGCGCTACCAGACCGTCTATTCCGAGAGGGAGAGCTCCGCCGCCGCCCCGACGGCTGGCCTTCACTTCACCGGGCGCCTGCTCGCGAAGCTCGAGAAGGCGGGAATCCGAGTGACCGGCCTGGAGCTGGCGGTCGGCATGGACACGTTCGTCCCCGTGAGGGAGGATGATGTCGAGGACCACCGCATCCACTCGGAGTCGTTCGCGGTGGGGGAGGCCTGCGCGCGCGCCGTCAACGAGACGAGGTCGCGTGGCGGCCGGGTCGTCGCGGTGGGGACGACCGCGGTGAGGGCGCTTGAGTCGGCGGCGTTTTCCGACGGCACCCTCGAGCCTCGAACCGGGAGCACCACCCTTTTCATAACCCCCGGCTACAGTTTCAAAGTGGTGGACGCGCTTATCACCAACTTCCACTTTCCGCGCTCCACCCTGCTGATGCTGGTGTGCGCGTTCGGGGGCCGGGAGCTTATACTTGGGGCTTACGAGACGGCAGTGCGCGAGCGCTATCGTCTCTACTCTTTTGGCGACGCCATGCTGGTGACATGATGTTTCGAATAACGCACAGTGACGACAAGACAAAAGCCCGTTGCGGCTCGCTTCTTACGCCGCACGGGCAGGCGCTCACGCCGCTGTTCATGCCGGTGGCCACCCAGGCGACCGTCAAGGCGATGCGGCCCTCGCAGGTGGAGGAGCTCGGCTTCGAGATGGTGCTCTGCAACGCCTACCATCTCTGGCTGCGCCCCGGCGTGGAGGTGATCGAAGAGGCCGGCGGCCTGCAATCGTTCATGGGCTGGAGCGGGCCCGTTCTGACCGACTCCGGCGGCTACCAGGTTCTAAGCCTCGGCAAAGACGTGAAGATAACAGGGGAGGGCGCGCGATTTCGCTCTCACCTCGACGGCTCTGCCGTCTTCTTGAGCCCCGAACTGTCGATGGAAGCGCAGGCCAGGCTCGGCGCGGACGTGGCCATGACCCTCGACGAATGCCTGCCGTACCCCTCGGATCGAGAAACGGTCCGGGCGTCCATCGAGCTCAACCGCGACTGGGCCGGGCGCTGCCGCGGGAGCCACAGCGCCGCCGGCCAGGCGTTGTTCGGCATAATCCAGGGCGGCATGCACCCTGACCTCCGGGCCGAGAGCGCCCGCCGCACTGTCGAGCTCGACTTCTCCGGGTACGGCCTGGGGGGCTTCTCGGTGGGCGAGCCTCGGGAGCTTACCCTGGAGCTACTTGAGTTGACCCTCGAGCACGTTCCCGGTGACGCCCCCCGTTACCTCATGGGGGTCGGTGACCCGGTGGGGATCGTGGAGGCGGTGGCACTGGGGGTGGACATGTTCGACTCGGCGCTGCCCACCCGCATCGCTCGCAACAGCTCGGCCATGGTGGGCACCGGGCGTCTGAACCTCAAGAACGCCCGCTTTGCGTGCGACCACGGGCCGCTCGACCCGGGCTGCGACTGCTACGCCTGCCGGGCTTTCAGCCGCGCCTACCTGCGACACCTGGTCATGGCGAAAGAGATACTTGGCTTCCACCTTCTGACCGTCCATAACCTCCACCAGGTCTCCACGTTGATATCCCGCATTCGCCGGGCGATCCCATCGGGCTCCTTTTCAGGACTCCTGGCCGAAGTCCGCGCTCTTGATGCCCCCGAATGACAAAGGCAACCGCTTCAATTATGATAGTTGAGATCAGCACGAAGCTTAGCAGGTGTTCCAGAGAGGAAGGTACTCGATGTCAGCATTATTTGCTTTGATAGCGGCGAACCCGGAAATATATCTCGCTGCACAGAAAACGAGCAAGCCGCAGGCGACCAGCACATGGATAATGTGGGCGCTCATCGCGGTGATGCTCGGTGTCTTCTACTTCATCCTTATCCGCCCCCAGCGGAAGCGCTCCCAGGAGCACGACCAGATGATATCCAAGATCGAGAGGGGAGACGAGGTCATAACAATCGGTGGGATGCACGGCACCATAAAACAGCTTGGCGATGATACGGTGGTGCTGGAGGTCGCCGATGGCGTTACCATCACCTTCAGCCGCTCCGCCATCGCGCGAGGACTGACCGTCCACCAGGCGGAGGAAGAAGAAGTCGAGGAGGAGGAGGAGGAAGAGGAGCCCGTGGAGTTCGAGGATGAGCTCGAGGAAGAGCTCGAGGAGGAGAGCGACGAAGAGGTCGCCGAAAAGACTCCCGAGGAGCCTGGGGGAAAAGGAAAGGAATGACGCCGGTCCGTAAACCGGCATAGGTCAATCGCGCCGGTCCTTCACCGGCATGGAACATCGGAAAGGGGATGCCGGGCCATTCACCGGCCGGGTGAAAGCCGGGCGAGCAAACATGAGCCGGACCACGAAGAACCTTCTGTCGATAGGGTTGGTAGTAGCAATCCTTGTGGGCGTCAATATTGTGAAGTTCGTTTTTGACCTCAACCCGCGCTTGGGCCTCGATTTGAAGGGCGGCGTCAGCCTGGTCTACGAGGCCAAGGGCAAGAAGGTCGACCCCGACGTACTGGCCAGGACAGTGGAGAACATCAGGAAAAGGGTCGACAAACTCGGCGTGGCCGAGCCCGAGATAGCGGTGCTGGGCACCAACAAGATAGAGGTCCAACTGCCGGGCATATCGGACCCGGAGAGGGCCAAGAAGCTGGTCGGGCAGACAGCCCAGCTCCAGTTCCGGATTGTTCAGGAGTCAAAGGACGCAAAGGACGCTAAGAAAGACCCAAATTGGCAGGAGACCACGGGCGAGGCGAACCTCAAACCCGAGAATCCGGTTACACTCCCATTGAAGGAGGACAAGACTGACCTGCTGCTGAAACTCGGGCCCACCCTCCTCAACGGTGACGCCATAAAGAAGTCTCAGGTTTCCTTCGATGAGTCGGGCAACGCGGCGATATCGTTCGAGCTCAGCGGTGAGGGCTCCAAGGAGTTCGCGAAGATTACCCAGGCGAACACCAACAAACAGCTTGCGATCGTCCTCGACTACAAGGTCGAGTCGGCGCCCAACATAAAGGAGCCCATTACCGACGGCAAAGGGGAGATAACAGGCAAGTTCACCGACAAGGAGGCCAAGGACCTCTCGATCGTCCTGAACACCGGCGCGCTGCCGGTGGAGCTGAAGCTTCTGACGGAGCAGGATGTCACCGCCACGCTGGGCCGCGACTCGCTCCGGCAGGGCCTCGTCGCGGGGACGGTCGGCTTGATACTGGTGGCCCTCTTCATGATCCTCTTCTACCGCGTGCTGGGCATCGTGACCTGCGTGGGCCTGACTATATTCGGGCTCTACGTCTACGGCTTCATCTGCGTGCTGGGTGGTTTCTGGAGCCTGACACTGGCAGGCATCACCGGCATCATAGTGTCCATCGGCATCGCCGCCGACTCGAGCATCGTTTACTTCGAGCGTATCAAGGAGGAGGTAAAGGAGGGCCGGACACTGCGCTCTTCGGCCGACTCGGCCTACAAGTCAGCGTTCCGCACCATCCTGGCCGCCGACACGGTCTCGTTCACCGCCGCCGCCATCCTCTACATATTCGCCATCGGGTCGGTGAAGGGCTTTGCCCTGACCCTGGGCATTGCGACCATATTCGACGTCTACATCTCTTATTTCTTTACCCGGCCGACGACGTCCCTCCTTTCCAACTGGGAGCTGATCGGGAAGCCGTGGGCCATGGGCGTACGAATGCCGGCCAAGCGCCCCTCGGGGGGTGATGCGAAATGAAGCTCCCCAGCAGGCCTTACCTCAACATAGTAGGGAACTGGAAGATCTCGTACGCCATCTCCGGAGTCATCTTCATCGTTTCAGTGATCGCGCTCTTTACCAGCGGGCTCAATTTCGGCATCGACTTCACCGGTGGCACCGAGGTCACCGTCAAGACCGCCTCGGGCGCCTCCATATCCAGGATCCGCGGGGTCACCGGCAAGTTCGGTTACGGCGGCGCGCAGATCCAGGCGTCGGGCGCAAGCACCTACATAATCAGGGTGCCCGAACTCTCCGATGAGAAGGTGGGCGAGCTGGTGACCGCGCTCGACAAGGACGTCGGGCTTCAGAAGGACGCCGGCGGCAAGTTGATCGTGGACGTGAAGGACGTCGGGCCCGGCTGGGGCGCACAGGTGAGCCGGCAGGCGATAATCGCGCTCGTGGTGTTCATCCTGGCAATCCTCATATACATCAGCCTGCGGTTCGAGTTCAAGATGGCGATAACGGCCATAATAGAGATATTCCATGACTTCGTTATCACCATAGGTGTCTACGCGTTGTTGGGGCGGGAGGTGACGCCCGCGACTGTGATTGCGGTCCTCACGATCCTTGGCTACTCTCTTTACGATACCATCGTTATTTTCGATCGCGTCAAGGAGAACGCCGACAAGCTGACCCGCCAGAGCAAGAAGACCTACTCGGACACCATCAACGACTCGGTCAACCAGGTCCTGGTGCGCTCCATCAACACATCGCTGACCACTCTCATACCGATCGTCTGCATCCTGCTGTTCGGAGGAGAGACGCTCAAAGCGTTCGCTTTCCCGCTCTTCCTGGGTGTGCTTGCGGGCACTTACTCGAGCAGCATCCTGGCGCCGCCTATCCTCGCCCAGTGGAAGGAGACCGAGCCCAAGTACAAGGCTTACCGTGAGCAGGTGGCCAGGGGCCAGGGGAAAGGTGGACCCGCCGGCGCGGCAGCGAAGAAGTCTCCGGTGGCCGTGACGAAGAAAACCGCCGGCGCGAAGGGCGGGCCCGCGGCCGGCAAGCCCGGAAAGAAGGCGCCCTCGCAGAAGCCGGCGAGCGCTCCAAAGCCTAAGCCCTCGGCCGCGCCAAAGCCGGCGGCGGAGAAGGCCGCTGACGCCTCCGCCCTCGAGCCAAAGCCCAAACCCAGGGCTCCGGCGGCGGCGAAAGCCGCGCAGCCCACCTCAAAGGGCCTTGCCAAGTCGAGGACCAAGGGTCCGGGGAGCGGAAAGAAGAAGAAAAAGAAGAAATGACGCAAGGGTCACAGGGAGCGGACAGGCTCTTCTCGCTCACGCGGCGCTTTCTCAACAAGAGCGGGCAACGCCAGCTGGAGAAGGCGTACCGGTTCGCGGTGCGCTCCCACGGTGACCAGTTGCGAAAGTCCGGCGAGCGCTACATCGAGCACCCGGTGGCGGTGGCCACCAGCCTCGCGGAGCTCGAACTCGATTCAGACACCCTGAGCGCGGCCCTCCTGCATGATGTCGTCGAGGACACCCCGCTGACGCTTGTCGACGTGCGTGACAGCTTCGGCGAGCCCATCGCCGAGATCATCGACGGCGTGACCAAGCTTGACCGTTTCGAGTTCGGCTCGGCCGAGGAGCAGCAGGCCGAGAACATGCGCAAGATGCTCATCGCCATGGCCAGGGACGTCAGGGTTATCCTTATCAAGCTCGCCGACCGCCTCCACAATATGCAGACTATCGACGCGCTGCCCACCGCGCGCAGGCGCGCCATTGCCGAGGAGACCCTGGAGATATACGCGCCCCTGGCACACCGCTTCGGCATGTCGCAGCTGAAGTGGAAGCTGGAGGACCTCTCCCTGGAGGTGCTGCACCCCAAGCGCTATCAGCAGATACAGCGGATGGTGTCGGAGCGCAGGGCGGAGCGCGAGAAGTACATGGTGCAGGTCGCCGACCAGATATCCGCCGAGCTCAAGAAAAACAGGATAAAGGCGGATGTCTCCGGGCGGGTAAAGCACTTCTACAGCATCTACGAGAAGATGGTCAACCGCGGGGTGGAGTTCGACGAGATAATGGACCTCTCGGCGGTCCGGGTGATCGTCGACTCGGTGAGAGACTGCTACGGGGCCCTGGGAATCATCCACTCGATGTGGATGCCGGTCCCGGGGCGTTTCAAGGATTACATCGCGATGCCCAAGCTCAACATGTACCGCTCCCTTCACACCGTGGTCATGTCCCTCGAGGGGCGTCCCCTGGAGATACAGATACGCACCCTCGAGATGCACCGCACCGCGGAGTACGGGATCGCCGCCCACTGGCTGTACAAGGAGACCAAGCGCCGGGACCACGGGGGCAAGACGTGGTTGAAGCAGGTCATGGAGTGGCAGGAGGAGCTTAAGGACCCCACCGAGTTCATGAAGACGCTCAAGATAGACCTCTTCCAGGACGAGGTGTTCGTGTTCACGCCGAAAGGCAAGGTAATCTCTCTGACACGTGGGTCGACCCCCATAGACTTCGCCTACACGGTCCACACGGAGGTTGGGCACAGCTGTGTGGGTGCGAAGGTCAACGGCAAGATGGTGCCGCTCGCGTACCGCCTGCAGAACGGCGACATCGTGGATGTGATGACCTCAAAGACAGCCAACGGGCCGAGCCAGGACTGGATAAGCATCGTCAAGACGCCGCGCGCCAAAAACAAGATACGCCAGTGGTTCAGCCGCGAGCGGCGCGAGGACGAGATCCAGGAGGGCAAGGAGGAACTCGACCGCGCGATGCGCAAGCGCGGCATCCCTTTCCAGCGAAAGGAGGTCTCGCGGATACTGGTCCAGGTAGCCGAGGATAACCACTGCTCCAAGTTGGAGGACCTCTACCGCATCATCGGCGCGGGCAACATCTCGCCGAACCAGGTGGCCAACAAGGTCGCGCAGTACCTGGAGCCGCCCGGGAAGGACGAGGCGGTTATTGTGCCGGAAAGCGAGCTGCCGGCGCGGCCTCGGCCGGAGGCGGAAGCCGAGGAGCGAAGGCTCGGCCAGCGTATCAAGGTACATGGCATCGAGAACGCGCTGGTGCAGGTCGCGCGCTGCTGCCACCCCGCGCCCGGAGATCCCATCGTGGGCTTCGTGACCCGGGGCCGTGGGGTATCCGTGCACCGCGAGAACTGCAGTAACGTGCAGGGCCTCTCACGCGAGTCGGACCGCATGATAGAGGTCAGCTGGTCGAAGCCCGAGCCCGCGGTCAGGGTGGCGGAGATCTGTGTCGAGGCGTGGGACCGCCCCAAGCTGGTGCGCGACATCACCACCGTCCTCGGCGACCAGCACATAAACCTGCTGTCCGCGTCTTTCTCCTCTGACCCCCAGCACCTCTCCAGGAGCTACTTCGTTTTCGAGACCGGCTCGGACGTGCACCTCGAGGGGATATTGGGGGACCTCAAGAAGATAGACTCTGTCATCGACGTCTTCGAGGTCTCTTCCGACGAAGAGGCAAAATGAGAGCGGTCATCCAGAGAGTCAAAGAGTGCGGCGTCTCGGTCGATGGAGAAGTGATCGCCCGGACAGGCCCGGGCCTGCTGGTGCTGTTGGGTATCGCCCGGGGCGACGGCAAAAACGAGATCGCTTTCGTGGCCGACAAGGTGCTGAACCTGCGTGTGTTTCCTGACGACGAAGGCAAGATGAACCTCTCGGTGCTGGACACGGGCGGCGAGCTCATGGTGGTCAGCCAGTTCACTTTGCTGGCAGACTGCAGAAAAGGAAGGCGCCCATCGTTTGTCGACGCCGAGGACCCGGTCCCGGCGAAGGAACTCTACGAGCGTTTCGCCGCCAGGCTCGGCGCATCCGGGCTGAAGGTTTCTACCGGCGCCTTCGGGGCGATGATGATGGTTCGACTGGAGAACTGGGGCCCGGTGACCCTCCTCATAGACAGTCCTGTCTGAAAAAACGCGCTTCCCCCGGCTCCGCGCGGAGCACTGACGTGCAGGTTACTCACAAAGCATCCGGCAATCCTTAATGGTATTATTCTTCAAGTATTCTTAAGGAAGGACGACCGTGGGAAAGCTTCGCATCAAAACGCTGGCGGTAGGTATGCTCGGGACCAACTGCTACATAGTCATGGACGAGGAGACCAGCGAAGGCTACATAATCGACCCCGGCGGCGAGGCCGGAAAGGTGGCGGGCGCCGCGAAGGGCATGGGCCTCGAGTGCCGGGGCGTACTGTGCACGCACGGGCACATGGACCACATCGGCGCCGTCGGCAAGGTGGCCGAGGCGGCCGGAGCCACGGTCTACATATCCGAGACCGACTCCGGCGCCCTGTCCGGTTCGGGCGCCGGGCTCGCCGCCAGGCTCGGCTCGCTGGTCGTCTCAAAGCCGAAGGGCTTCGAGTTCCTGGTGGAGGGCGACAGGCTCGACTTCGGCGCCCACTCGCTCGAGGTGCTGCAAACGCCGGGGCACACCCCGGGCTCCCTGAGCTTCCTTTGCGAGGACAACCTTTTCTGCGGAGACCTGGTCTTCCAGGGCTCCATCGGGCGGACCGACCTCAAGGGCGGCTCCCTCGAGCAACTGCTCGACGCCGTCGGCAGGCACGTCCTGGTGCTGCCGGACGACGCGCGCATCTTCCCGGGGCACGGACCCGCGACGACGGTCGGCGCGGAGAGGGCCCGAAACCCGTTCCTGCGCGACCTGGCGGGAGGCGCATAACCTTGGCCCTTAAATACAAAGCGCCGCGTGGCACCTCCGACCTCATCTACCCCGAGTCGGACAAGGTCGAGCGCTTGCTACAGGCCGCCGCCGACGTGCTGACGCTCCGCGGTTACCAGAGGATCAGCACCCCGATACTGGAGAGCACTGACCTGTTCAGGAGGAGCATCGGCGAGGCCACCGATATCGTCACCAAGGAGATGTACACCTTCGAGGACCAGGGCGGCGAGTTCCTGACACTCAGACCCGAGGGCACCGCCCCGGTGATGAGGGCGTTCCTGGAGAAGTCCCTGCAGTCGCGCGGACTGCCGCAGAAGCTCTTCTACTACGGGCCGATGTTCCGCAGGGAGAGGCCCCAGGCGGGGAGGTTCAGGCAGTTCCACCAGGTAGGCGCGGAGGCGATCGGCAGCAAGGACCCGTTCCTGGACGCGGAGATTATCTCGATATCGGACGCCCTCTTCAAGAGGCTGGGCCTGGGGCGCTACGAGCTGGTGGTCAACAGCGTTGGATGCGCTGATTGCCGGCCGAGCTACATCCGCATGCTGAGCGGTTTCCTGGAGGGGATATCACAGCAGCTCTGCGAGGAGTGCAGGCGCCGCTCGCGCGAGAACCCCCTGCGCGTCTTCGACTGCAAGAACGAACGCTGCCGCGAAGCCCTCTCCGGGGCGCCGGCTATAGGAGGGCAACTCTGCGGGGCCTGCCGCGAGCACTTCGACGCGACTACGAGCCACCTCGACCGGCTGGGCATGCCTTGCACGGTGGACGAGCGGATGGTCCGCGGTCTCGACTACTACACCAACACCACGTTCGAGTTCCAGTTCGAAGGGCTCGGCGCCCAGAACACGGTGTCCGCGGGCGGACGCTACGATTACCTCGCCGAGCAGTTGGGCGGGCCGGCGACGCCGGGCGTCGGGTTCAGCATGGGGGTGGAGCGCCTGCTGATGGCGTTAGCCTCCCAGGGGTTGGAACCGTTCTCGCCCGGCAGGTTGGACGTCTTCGTGGCGGGGGCCCCCGGGGCCGACCGCGGCAGGCTGCTCGACATCATGACCGCGCTGCGCAACGCCGGCATAAGCACCGACACCGATTTCATGGAGCGCGGGCTCAAGGCGCAGATGAAACAGGCCGACCGGCTGAGGGCGCGCCTGGCGCTCATAATAGGAAAGGACGAGCTCGAGCGGGGCGAGGTCACGTTCCGAGACCTCGACGAGTCTCGCCAGTGGCATGTCTCGCTGGCGACGATGATGTCCGAGCTGAGGAGCTTTCTCGAAAGCAGGAGATCCAATGGCTGATAGCGGTGAAGAGCTGAAGGCTTCATTCAGGCTGAAGCGCACCGATTTGTGCGGTGAGCTCGACGCGTCCAGCGTTGGACGCGGTGTCGTCATCGACGGATGGGTGGCCGGGCGGCGCGACCACGGAGGCCTCATATTCATAGACCTGCGCGACACCAGCGGCGTGGTGCAGGTGGTGTTCGACCCACGCGCGTCGGAGGAGTCGCACCGTGCAGCCGAGGAAGCCCGCCCGGAATTCGTGCTCGGCATAAAGGGAGAGGTGCGAAGGCGCCCCGAGGGAACCGAGAACCCGGACATGGAGACGGGCGAAGTCGAGGTGCTGGCGCGTGAGATAGAGGTGCTGAACACCTCCCTCACACCGCCATTCGAGATAAGAGGCGAGACGAAGGTGGACGAGCGGGTGCGGCTCGAGTACCGCTACCTCGACCTGCGCCGCGACGAGATGCACCAGGTCTTCAAGCTCCGCCACCGCATCGTGAACGCCACTCACGCATACCTCGACGCCCAGAGGTTCACCGAGATCGAGACTCCCCAGCTGTGCAAGAGCACTCCGGAAGGCGCGCGCGATTACCTGGTGCCCAGCCGCGTTCAGCCGGGGCGATTCTACGCCCTTCCACAGTCCCCCCAGCTCTTCAAGCAGGTGCTGATGGTCGCCGGCTTCGACCGCTACTACCAGATAGCGCGCTGCTTCCGCGACGAGGACCTTCGCGCCGACAGGCAGCCCGAGTTCACCCAGGTGGACCTCGAGATGTCATTCATCGACGAGGACGACATCATATCGGTCATCGACGGCCTGCTGGCCGCGGTGTACAGCGCGGCGCTCGGCCGCGAGCTTCCGACCCCCATCCCGCGAATGACTTACGCACAAGCCATGGAGAGCTTCGGGAGCGACCGCCCCGACCTCCGCTGCGGCCTTCGAATGGCCACCCTCGACGAAGTGTTCAAGGAGACCGGTTTCAAGGTGTTCGCCGAGGTGTTAGGCTCCGGTGGCAGCGTCCGCGGCATGAGGGTCGAGGGCGGCGCCTCGATGTCGCGCTCCGAGCTGGACGGCTGGAACAAGCTGGCCCGGGAGCTGGGCGCCGGAGGCCTGGTCTGGTTCATCCTGGAGGACGCCGGCCTCCGCTCGCCCGTGGCCAAGTTCCTCTCCGAGGGAGAATCGGTTGGGCTCGTTCTGCGGCTCGGGCTCGAGCCCGGCGACGCGGCGTTTATCCTCGCGGGGGAGCGCTCTTCCTGTGACGACATAATGCACCAGCTGCGCGGCCGGGTGGCCTCCAAGCTCGGGCTCTTCGAGGAGGGCGACTTCAGGCTGACCTGGATAGTGGAGTTCCCACTGCTGGAGTACGACACCGCGGAAAAGCGCTATAAATCGCTGCACCACCCCTTTACCAGCCCCACCGAGGATTCGCTTCGCGGCATGGAGGAGGATCCGCTCTCCGCGCGGGCGCGCGCCTATGACATAGTCATGAACGGGACCGAGATAGGCGGCGGCTCCATCCGAATCCACCGCCGCGAGCTGCAGGAGCGGATGTTTCGCCTGCTGGGGATAACCGAGCAGGATTACCGGGCCAAGTTCGGCTTCCTGCTGGAGGCCCTGCAGTACGGCGCCCCGCCCCACGGGGGCATCGCCCTCGGGCTGGACAGGCTGGTCATGCTGCTCGCCGGGCGCGACTCCATACGGGACGTCATCGCCTTTCCCAAGACCCAGTCCGCGTCCGACCTCATGACCGGTGCGCCTGACGAGGTCGACCCCCGCCAGCTCAGCGAGCTCGGATTGAATTCATCCCGGGGTCTGAATTCATCCTGGGGTCAGGCACCCTGACATGAATTCGCGGCGGCATCCGGGGGTCTCGGATACGAATTCATGTCAGGGTGCCTGACCCCGGGATGAAATGCAAGAAAGTGACCTGACCCCAATGTTGCGGTTGCGTTTCGACTTGCCATAATGCCTGTGATATATTAATCAGCGATTATTCGCCGGGGCGTTTCTACAGCCGGTTCTCGAATGACCATCACACGTTAACGATGTGAGACGAAAGGAGTGCCGAATGAGCGCGGGTAACGTTGCGGGGTTGATTGCGGCAATCGCGTTTGCCGTCAGCGCGGTATTCACGGCATGGGTGCTCTTCAAGCTGGTCGAGATGCTCGGCATAACCAACAAGTTTCTGAACGAGGTCAGGGTCGAGACCATCCCGCTGATGACCAGGCTTCAGACCACCATGGACCACGTCAACACCGAGCTCGAGCGGGTAGATGGCATCCTCACCGCTGTAGAGGGCATTGCCGAGAAAGCGAACTCCGCGACCAAGGTCGTTCAGGAGGTCGTCACATCCCCCATAGTGAAGCTCGTGGGGGTCGGAGCGGGAGCAGGCAAGGCGTACGGCAAGTGGAGAAAGAAATAAGAGGTCGCACCCCCCCGGATTCCGGCTTGAGAATCGTTCATCCACCTCCCACGCGGGAGGTGGATTTGCTTGGTGAGGTTAGCCGCCGTCGTTCTCTATAATGAGATGTTGGGTTAAACTGTCTATTTGTGTGCCGAGAAGAAGACCGGGGGTAAACGTACTTGAAAAGCGAGGAGATCCGCGAGACTTTCATAACGTTCTTCGAGGAGAGGGGACACAGGGTCGTGCCCAGCGCGTCGCTGGTGCCGAACGACCCCACGCTCCTGCTCACTAACGCCGGCATGGTGCAGTTAAAGCCGTACTTCCTCGGCGAGGAAACGCCTCCGTATACCCGCGCGACATCGGTTCAGAAGTGCCTTCGCACCACCGACATCGACTCGGTCGGAGTCACCGCCCGGCACAACACCTTCTTCGAGATGCTGGGAAACTTTTCTTTCGGCGACTATTACAAGGAGAGCGTTATCCCCTGGGCCTGGGAACTCGTGACCGGGGTCCTGGGCATCGACGCCGGCGCCCTGTGGATGTCCGTCTACGAGGAGGACGACGAGGCCGAGGACATCTGGAAGTCCACTCCCGGCGTGCCACCAGACCGCATTATCAGGCTGGGTGCTGAAGACAACTTCTGGGACATGGGCGCCGCCGGCCCCTGCGGCCCTTGCTCCGAGATACTTTACGACCGCGGCGAGCGGTTCGCCTGCGGGCCGGGGTGCAAGGCGGGCTGCGACTGCGACCGCTTCCTCGAGCTCTGGAACCTGGTCTTCATGCAGTACGACCGTCAGCCCGACCAGGCGCTTGTTCCCCTTCCCAGGAAGAACATCGACACCGGCATGGGCCTGGAGAGGGTTGCCGCCCTCAAACAGGGGGTCTCCACGATATTCGAGACCGACGGAATCCTGCCGGTGGTCGAGGCGATAAGCTCGCTGTGTGGCGTCAAGCTCGGCGATGGCTCGTCGACCGACGTTTCCATCAAGGTGGTGGCCGACCACTCTCGGGCGGCTGCCTTCCTGATCTCCGACGGCATCATCCCCTCTAACGAGGGGCGAGGCTATATACTCCGCAGGCTCTTGCGAAGGGCGGTGCGCCACGGGAGGCTGCTTGGAATCGGGGGGGACTTCATCGACGGCCTCGCCGACGTTGTGGTCGAACTGCTGGGCGGCGCCTACCCCGACCTCAAGGCGCACCACTTGCTGGTGAGGGGGGTTGTGAAGTCAGAGGAGGAGCGGTTCGGCCAGGCGCTGGAGCAGGGCATGGAGCTTCTCCGCGAGGTCATAGACGACCACAACGCCTCCGGCGCGGACACCATCGACGGAAAGACCGTGTTCTACCTTCACGACACCCTCGGTTTCCCGCTGGAGGTGACCGAGGAGATAGCCGCCGACGAGGGCATGAGCATCGACAGGGAAGGCTTCGAGCGGTTGATGGAAGAACAGCGCGAGCGGGCGCGGCACTCCCGCGAGTACGACACCCAGGCCGAGGCCGGGGTCTTCTCCGAGGTCTGCCGCGACCTTGGCGCGTCCTGCTTCGAGGGATACATGCACGAGGCCTTTGACTCAAAGGTGGCCGCCCTGCTGGTCGGCCGGGACCGGGTCGAACAAGCCGCTGACGAGCCCGAGGTCGAAGTGGTGCTCGAAAGCACACCGTTTTACGCCGAGTCCGGAGGGCAGGTCGGTGACACCGGGGCTATCAGGGGGCACGGCGGCGCTGTCGAGGTCGAGGACACTTATTACGGCGCTGCGGGGCTGATAGTGCACCGGGGGCGCCTGAGCGGTTCGCTGAAGGTCGGGGAGGAGGTCGCGGCCGTGGTCAACGCCGAAAGGCGCGCGGCCATAAGCCGCAACCACAGCGCCACCCACCTGCTTCACTGGGCGCTGCGCAAGGTCCTGGGCACCCACTCGAAGCAGTCCGGCTCGCTGGTATCCCCGGAGAGGCTGCGATTCGATTTCACACACTTCCAGGCAGTGACCCCCGACGAGCTCGAGGAGATCGAGCGGCTCGCCAATGCCAGGGTGCTGGATGACGTGCCGGTGTCCACGGTGGAGGCCTCGAGGGAAGAGGCGACCGCGGACGGCGCCATAGCGCTTTTCGGCGAGAAGTACGGCGAGCGGGTCCGCGTCGTTCAGATGGGCGATTTCTCCATGGAGCTGTGCGGCGGCCTCCACGTCGAGCGCTCCGGGCGCATCGGCCCGATAAGGGTCATCAGTGAAAGCGGCATCGGGTCCGGCCTGCGCAGGATAGAGGCGACCAGCGGCTTCGAGACCCTGCGTCACTACAAGCGCCTCGAGGAGGTCATCAGCCGCACCGAGCGCCTTCTCAAGGTAAGGGGAGAGCAGGTCCCGGGCCGCGTTGAGGATATCCTCTCGAGGCTCAAAGAGAATGAAAGGGCGGCGGCCCGCGAGTCCTCGAAGGCCGTGGAGGTCACCGCGAAGGATGTTATCGAGGGCAGCCGCACTATCGAGGCAGGTGGGGTAACGCTCATCACGGGACAGGTCGAAGGCCAGGGCCAGAAGGAACTCCGCGACCTCGCCGACATCATAATGAACAGGGGGTCATACGGTGTCGTGGCGCTCGCCGGGGGGGCGGGCGGGAAGGCCCACCTGGTGGTAAAGGTTGACGCGGGCGCTATCGAGCGCGGTCTCAGCGCTCGAGACATAGCGACAGCCGGAGGCAGGGCGCTCGGGGGCGGTGGAGGCGGACGGGATGACATGGCCGTCGCGGGCGGCCAGCGCCTGGAGGGCCTGGCCGAATCGCTTGACGAGGTTGAGAAGGCCGTGCTCCGGACGCTCGAGGGTGGCCCGTCTTGAAATATCATCTCATCAGCGGGGCCCGTGAAGGCGCACCGGGCCACATCATGCGATTCGAGGTAATCACTTGGTCGTGATCGGTCTGGACGTAGGAGAGAGGCGCATAGGCGTAGCGGTCAGCGACCCCCTTGGTAAGACAGCCCAACCCCTGGAGACCATCACCAGAGACGACCGCACGGTCGAGCGTCTGGCCGAGATAACCCGCGGAACCGGCGCAGAACGACTGGTGGTCGGGCTTCCACTGCTGATGGACGGCAGCGAGGGAGCGCAGGCGCGCCTGGTGCGGGAGTTCGCCGAAGGGCTCGCCGTAACGCTCGGCCTTCCGCTGGAGTACGTCGACGAAAGGCTGACCACCAGGGAAGCCGAGGCCGTGCTAGTGCTGGGCGGTGTCAAGCGTAAGAAGAAAAGGGAAGCCTCAGACAGGTTGGCGGCGTCACTCATCCTACGGACCTACATCGACAGCCTTCCGGAGGGGTGACATTGCCTGACCGATTCGAGCATCATTTGAGGGCCGACCTGCGGCTCGCGCGTGAGAGAACGCGCGCGCGCCGCCGCCGCAACTTCATAATCGTATCGGTCCTCTGCCTGGTCATCCTGGCCGGCCTGGGTTTCGCCGGCTGGTACGCGTATGGGAAGCTCAAGGC
Organism: Candidatus Geothermincolia bacterium; assembly: GCA_038326775.1. Classification (GTDB taxonomy): domain Bacteria; phylum Actinomycetota; class Geothermincolia; order Fen-727; family Anoxymicrobiaceae; genus DYIU01. The sequence goes on along the minus strand of JBBQKJ010000007.1, from coordinate 1,828 downwards.
GAGCCGCCCGCCGCCCGCGGAAGTTTTCAAGATCACCATCCCCGAAGGCCTTACACTGGTTCAGACCGGGCAGAAGGTCGTGGAGGCCACCGAGGGGAACATATCAGAGAGCGAGTTCGAGGCGGCGACCGGAAAAGGCGGCTACGATTACGGTTTCCTCGCGGGCACAAACGGAAACCTTGAAGGGTACCTTTTCCCGAAGACCTACGTGGTCACCTCCCGGGCGTCGGCCCGTTCCGTGGTCCGGATGCTGTTAAAGCAGTTCCAGGTCGAGACCGGGAAGCTCGAGTGGAGTCGTGCGCGGTCTCTCGGGGTAACTCCCTACCAGGTCGTGATAATAGCGTCCATGATAGAGAGAGAGGCGAAGCTACCTGAAGACAGGCCGCTCATCGCGTCGGTCATCTACAACAGGCTCAGGAACAACATGTTTCTAGGTATATGCGCAACCGTGCAGTACGCCATCGGGCAGTCCAAGCCCGTCCTGACCAACAAGGACCTCGAGGTCGACTCACCGTACAACACTTACAAGAACAAAGGGCTGCCGCCCGCTCCAATATGCAGCCCCGGGTTCGAGTCCATCAGGGCGGCTCTCTACCCGGCATCAACCGATTACATCTACTACATCCTGACCGGCGCGGACGGGAAGCACAGCTTCACGGCTGACTACCAGCAGTTCATCCGCTGGAAAGACGAACGGAGCAAGAAGCAGTAGGACCACCCCGAGACCGGGAGTTTTCGATTGTCAAACGACTCGAGCAGCGAAGCGCAACTCAAGACTCTGATGAAGCTGACACTGGTTTTCGACACCGCCGGCGAGGTTTTGCTCGGCAAGGGTGCGCCCGCGATGATGTACCAGGCCGGCCGCGACGCCGGGTGCGCGAGGCTGGACACGCTCGGCCGCGCAGGTGATGAAGAGGAGGCCCTCCGGCTGGCGTTGAACGAGGGGGGCGAGGTCTGGCAGGTCGAGCGCTGGCGGGAACCGGGCAGCGACGGCCTCTGGATAGAGGACAAAGACCGTACCTACACCTGGGTCATCTTCAGGCGATGCCCGTTGTTGAGCCTCGCGCGCAGTGCCGGGTCCAACCTCGGGGGCATGCTCTGCCAGGCGCTTCACGGGTACATCGCCGGCTCGATGGAGAGCATGCTCGGGCGGCGTGCGGACATGAAGGTCGGCCACTGCGGCCCGCGCGCATGCAAGATACTGGTGGAGTTGAGGCCCTGATGTACGTGGCATCCGTCTCGCTCAGCTCATGCGGGGGCTGTCACAACGCCCTTTTTCTCACCGGCGAACCGCTGATAGCCCTTCTCTGCGACCACAATATCTCGTTCTCCACTTACATGGTGGACCAGGGCGCCGTCTCCCCGTCGGACGTCGTCCTCGTGACCGGGTGCGCAAGGAACCAGGAAGAGCTCGCGATAGCCGGTGAGGTAGCAAGGGTAACGCGTAAGGTGATAGCGGTAGGCTCCTGCGCCGTCTACGGGGGCGTGCCCGGGCTGGAGACGGCCTCGCGCCCGCCCGGCGGCGAAAAAGACGCCGAGCTGCCGCGGATGCTTGACTCGGTGCTGCCCATCGACAGCCTCATGGAGGTCGAGGTCTACCTTCCGGGCTGCCCGCCGCCGCCGAACCTCATTTTTGAAGCCTTGAAATCTGTCCTCGAGAGTTACAGCCACGCGAGCTTCGACGGAACTGTCTGCTCCGAGTGCTCCCGGGGCGTTGAACACAAAGCCGTAAAGGCATGGAGCCATCACCCGGGCTTCGGGGTCCCCAGCATGACCTGCCTGCTCAACCGGGGGTTCTTATGTCTAGGGCCGGTCACGCGAGGAGGCT